>NZ_JBICYI010000002.1:0-816321 GCF_043200825.1 Streptomyces sp. NPDC048370
GACCGCCGCGATTCCTTCGCTGCGACCCAACGGTCCCCAGAAGACCACGTCTGAGGTCAGGGCCTGGGAGAGCAGGGCAGTCACATAGCTGTCGTCCGAGGCGTTGAACGCGGAGATGAACGTGTCGATCGCGGAGCGTGCGGTCTCTTCCTGCATGCCCCAGTAATACCAGCCGTTTCGCGGGTGACCCCCGCCGGGCCCGAGGCACGCGGATGCCGTTCGTCACCTCGGTGAACAGTGGAGCGTCACCTCGCTGCCCAGCGGTGACGTGGCAGGCCAGCCTCGGCACCAAGAGCGGCCGCAGGACGCACTTCCCGGGGGACGAAGGCCCCTCACAGACGCGCCGTACCCACATCGCGCACCGTCTGGGCGAGGCCCCGGAGGAGGTCGTTCTCCGTCTCGGTGCGCCACACCAGGCCCCACCGCAGGGACCGTTCCTCATCGAAAGGCAGGTAGACGATGTCGGGGCGGGCGTTGTAGCGCGTGGCGTGTGCCCCGGTGAGGGTGACCATCCCGCCGTCGGCCACGATGGCGATGTTCTCCTCCCAGTTCGCCACGACCTCCAGGCGTGGGACCGCACGGCCCGCCGGGGTGAAGAAGGGCTGGAAGGCGTTCTCCCACGAAGCGGGCACGACCGTCGCCGGTGACAGCACCCCGAAGTCGGCGAGGTGCTCCAGAGACGCCGACTCCCTTCCGGCCAAAGGGTGGTGGACACCGACGCCGAGCACCTGCGGTTCGGAAAACACCACGGGGCCGGTGGTGAAGTCGGCCTCGTCGACCGGCAGCCAGGCGATCAGCACATCCACATCCCCTCGGCGTAGTGGTCCGAAGGGGTCTTGGGACGGGCTGTGGCGCAGCCGCAGTTCACAGTGGGGGTGGCGGGAACGGAAGGCCGACCAGAACGGCTTCAGGTCGTGGCCGTTGGTGTTCACCATGCCGACGCGGAGCACGGCGGTCACGCCCCGGGCGGCCATCCGGGCTCTCTGCAGACTGTGAAGCAGACCGGCGTAGACCGGCCTCAGATCATCCCGCAGTTGCTCCCCCAGTGGGGTCAGACGGATCCTGCGGCGGGTGGAGCGATCAAACAGGGAGCCGCCGATTCGGCGTTCCTGCTCCTTGATGGCCTGACTGACCCGGGCCTGGGACACGTGCAGCCGGACCGCGGTGCGCCCGAAGTGCAGTTCCTCGGTCAAGGTCAGGAAGATCTCGATGTCGCGTATTTCCACCGTGTCTCACGCCCCCCGTTCGTCTCTCCTGGTCCGTGCGACATAACCCGGAGGTGATCGGGACTATAAGCGATCCGATCTTGATCGGTACGACCGGTCTACGCGAGCCTGGAAACCGCCGGAAGACGCCCTGGCGGGACGCTCCAGGAGGGAAAGAAGCGATGAACGACACGGCTGTTCTCGACCTGACGGCGATATCCGCGATGCACGACGCGCTCCGGCGCGAACTGCAGCATCTCGCACGAGCCTCCAGTCGGCCCGGCCCCGATCCTTGCCACGCCCCTATCCGGTCACAGGGCTGGGCCCTGCTGAAGAAGGGGCTGCACGCCCACCACTCGGCCGAGGACGAGGCGTTGTGGCCGGTCCTGCGCGATGCTCTCGCGGGCCGGTCCGGCGACCTCGCCCTGCTTGAGGCGATGGAAGCCGAGCACGCCGCCCTCGACACGCTTGTCCGCGCTGTCGACGATGAGACAGCCGCTGCCCGGAACGGCTGCGGCAAGGGCGCGGAGCTGCTCGGGCCCGGCGAACTCGTCGACTCCCTCGTGACAGGCCTGGGTGGACACCTCCACCACGAAGAGACTGCTGCCCTCCCCCTGGCCCAGGAGGTCCTCACACCCGGCCAATGGGCCCGCTTCGACCGGGTGCACGCCGAGTGGATCGCAGCGGACGCGGCCGAGCTCCTGCCCTGGCTCCTCGACGGAGCCGACCCGTGGACGACCGCGGCGCTGGTCACACCCCTGCCCACGCCCGCACGACGCGCCTTCGAGCAGTACTGGCAGCCCGCCTACGCGGCCCTCGACCGGTGGAACACGCCGGTCTCGGCCTGACGCCTCGCTCACCCCTCGCAACCCTCACACTCACCGAACACCTTTGGAGTACCCGCATGTCCGCTACCGTCGTCGTCACCGTCCTGACCGCCGCCTGGGTCGGCTTCTCCGGCCTTTCCCTGCTGCGCAGAGCCCAGTTCGTCGTGGAACCCCTCGTCCAGTACGGGGTGCCCCGATCCTGGTGGACCCCGCTCGGGATGGCGAAGATCGCCGGAGCGGCCGGCCTGCTGATCGGGCTGGCGGTAAGGGTGATCGGGCTGCTTGCCGCAGCCGGCCTGGTGCTCTACTTCCTCGGCGCGGTCGTCACCGTGCTGCGGGCCCGCTCGTACAAGACCGTCGTGTTCCCCCTGCTCTACCTGGCTCCCGTCGCGGCCACCCTCGCCATGGGACTCACTGCCTGACCCCCCGGGCGACGCCGCTCAAACCGAGCCCGCCGCTGTGCCACATGCCGTCCTAGCCGGTCATCCACATCCGAAAGAGCCCACGATGCGCGCCTTTCCCCGACTGCCCCTGACTGCCGCCGCCCTGGCGACCCTCCTGATCGCCGCAACAGCCCCCGCGCACACGGCCACCGCCCCCTCTGGACCGCACCGCTGGACCGCCGGCTGGGCCACGGCCGTACAACGCCCCTCCCAGAGCTGGTACGCGACCTGGGCGGAGGCGGGCTTCGACGACCAGACCGTACGGCAGACCGTACGTGTCGGCGCGGACGGCTCCCACCTGCGCGTACGCCTGTCCCACGCCTTCGGCACGACCCCGCTCCACCTGACCGGCGCCACCGTCGGCATATCCGCCGGGGGCGCCGCCGTCCGTCCCGGAAGCGTCCGTGCGCTGACCTTCGGCGGATCCGTCTCCCCTTCCATCCGGCCCGGGGACCGGCCGGCCAGCGATCCGGTCAGGCTCCCGGTGAAGGCAGGTGACCGGCTCGCCATCACCCTCTTCTTCAAGGCTCCCTCGGGTCCGGCCACCTTCCACAACGTGGCGATGGAGACCGCGTACCGGGCCGATGGCGACCACCGCGCGGATGTGAGCGCGGACGCGTTCACGCAGGAGAGCTCGTCCTGGTACTTCCTCGAAGGCGTGGACGTGGCCGGGAAACCGGCAGGAGGGCGGCGGGACGCGGTCGTCGCCTTCGGCGACTCCCTCACCGACGGGGCAGCCTCGACCCCCGGAGCCGACAAACGCTATCCCGACCAGCTCTCCCGGCGGCTGTCGGCCGAGGGACGCCAGCGCCCGGTCCTCAACGCGGGCATCGGCGGCAACCGCGTGCTGAGCGACTCCGCGTGCTTCGGCGAGAAGGCCACCACCCGGTTCCGGCACGATGTCCTCGACCAGATCCGAGTGGGCACCGTCATCGTGCTGGAAGGCACCAACGACATCCTCATGGGCGAGACCGCCGCGAACCCCTGCACCACCCCGAACCGGCGCGTGACCGCAGCCGAGTTGATCGAGGGCCACCGCGCACTGATCCGCGCGGCGCGCGCCCGGGGGATCACAGTCATCGGCGCGACGCTCCCGCCCGGCAAGGGCCTGGAGAGCGGGACTCCCGCCGAGACCCGCGCCGCGCTCAACCAGTGGATCCGCACCAGCGGCGCGTACGACGCCGTCGTCGACTTCGACCGCATCCTCGCCGACCCCCTGAACCCCGAGCAGCTTCTCCCTGCGTACGCCAGCGGGGACGGTCTCCACCCCAACGACGCCGGGTACCGGGCGATGGCGGATGCCGTGGACCTGGACTCCCTGTAGAGCCCCTCACCGAGTCGCAGCACTCGCCGCACACCACCGACCCACCGACCAAAGGACACGACACCCGTGACCACACCGCCTCAGCACTACGACCGGCTGCTCGCCGCGCACTACACCTGGATGCTCGGCAGCGACATCCACGCGAACGCCCGGGGCCAAGCCGAACTCCTCCGAGGACTGGGAGTACAGCCCGAGGCCGACGGGGACGCGGCCATCGACCTCGGGTCCGGACCGGGCCCGCAGACCCTGGCCCTGGCGCACCTCGGCTTCTCCTCCGTCACCGCCGTGGACACCAGCCGGGCCCTGCTCGATGAACTGGCCGGGCACGCCAAGACCGCGGGCGTAGCGGACGCCGTACGCACCATGCACGCTGACCTCCTCGATGCCCTCCCCCGCGTGGCTGGACCCGCCACAGCGGCCGCGATCGTGTGCATGGGCGACACCCTGACCCACCTGCCCGGCCGCGCGGACGTCCGCGCCCTGCTGGAAGGCATCACGCACGCCTTACGCCCCGGCGGACACGTCGTCGTGACCTACCGCGACCTCACCGGGGAGCTCCGCGGTGAAGGCAGGTTCCTCCCCGTACGCTCCACCGAGGACCGGCTGCTCACCTGCTTCCTGGAATACGTAGACGACGACACCGTCATGGTCCACGACCTGCTCCACACCCGCACGGAGGGGGAATGGCACCTCCAGGTCGGCAGCTACCCCAAACTGCGGCTGGCCTCGGGCTGGCTGACCGACGAAGCCCTGCGCGCCGGCCTTGAGGTCCGGCACGCCGCCGCGGGCCCCCGGGGCATGCGGGTGCTCCACGCGGTGAAGCCCGCTGAAGGGCCGACAGCACCTCACGCGTAGTCGGCGGTTCTCCTCGCCAATCCTGTCGCCGTGGTGCCGCAGGTCCCCGAAGATCGCCGAGGTGTTGCCGCTGCTCTACCTGCACGGCCTGTTCACCGGCGACTTCGCGCCGGCCCTGGATCAATTCCTCGGCAGCTCCGCGGGACTCTCACCGGCGCCACCATCACCCGGCTCACCCAGCAGTGGCAGGCCGACCATGCCGCGTTCCAGGAGCACGACCTGTCCGGCACCGACTAAGTTCATGTCTGGGCCGACGGCGTCCACCTGGGGATCCGTCTGGAAGAGGCCAGGTGTCGGCGTTCGCGTGAAAGTACCAGCTCGGTACACGGCTACGTGCCCAGAGAACCGTACGTCGAAGAACCGAGGCCATCCTGTACTCAGTCGACTCTTGAGACGGGCACGACTGGCGGGGCCGCGGAGTCCGCAATCCCGTTGCCGACGGAAGCGGCCGCATACGATCCTCATCGCATGGACCTCCCACAGCAGGCGATCGAACTGGACGACCTGACGCTGCGCCGCTTCAACGGCGAGACAGACCTTCCGGAACTCCTCCGGGTCATTGAAGAGTCGTTGGAGCACCTGCGCCCGTGGATGGCCTGGGTCGCTGAACACAGCCCGGCCAAGACCGCCGGCTTCCTGGCCCGCCGCGCGGAGCGCTGGGCGAGTGGTGAGGAGTTCACCTACGTGATCGTGCTGAACGGCGCGATCGTCGGCGTCTGCTGGCTCCTCCGGCGCGACGAAACCCCGGACAGCGGCCGCGAGATCGGCTACTGGCTGCACCCCGCCGCCACCGGTCGCGGACTGGCCACCCGGGCCACCCGCGCTCTGGTCGCGCAAGCCTTCCGCCTCCCCGGCGTCGACTACGTCGAGGTCGTCCATGACACGGCCAACCGCGCCAGCGGCGCCGTCCCAGCCCGCCTCGGCTTCACCGAACACCTGCGTCGCCCCGCCGAGCGCCTCGCCCCGGCCGAGACCGGTGAGGATCAGATCTGGCGGCTGCCCCGCCATCAGGCGGACGACCTGGCCGCAGAGGCCTGTTGACCGACACAGGAGGGAGCTCCAGAACCGTGGCCGCGTGGCCGGTCCAGGCGATCGGGACGTCGGCGCGCTTGGAGATCCGGGTGACGGCGCGGGTGATGCTGTCGGGTGTCATGCTGCCGGTGACGTGGCCCCAGCGGTCGATGCCGACGAAGGCCGGCGTGGACGGTTCGGTCCAGCGCTCGCCGTGCTCGTCGACCAGGCGGTCCCGGTACGCGGTGTACGCGAGGACCGGACAGAGGTCAGGGTCCTCTGCATACCGGATCTTCGCGGTGCGCACCGAGTGCTGGTCTTGCCGTGAGGACGGCGATGACCAGGCCGCGCGGCTGCACGGTGACGTCGCCGACGAGCAGTCCGGCCGGGTCCTGGGCGCGGGCGGCGTAGTGGAAGCCGGTGAGCACCAGGGCCTTGTCGCGCAGACCGGCCAGGGTGTCGGGGCAGGAGCGGACGACGGCGCGCAGCCCCTCGACGTCGGCGCCGACCGCCTTCCCGCGGCCGCGCCGTTCGCCGTCCTGCAGCAGCTTCACGGTCAGGCCCTCGATGGCCTTGCGGGCCGCGGCCTGGTCGTCGCCGGACACCACGACGCCGCGATCGCGCAGTCCGACGACCGCGGCCATGGCCACGCGCTCCAGAGCCTGGTTCCAGATGGTCCGCCACGCTCCGCCGGCCGTCCTGGCAGACGCCCTTGGCGTGAACCCTCAGACGGCGATGCGCTACGCCGAACGAGCCGGAACGGATTACCTGGGCTACGCGACCCTGCGAAGCCTCCGAGGACCCGAAGACGGTTGAGGCGAGCGCCTGAAGATCAGGTCGTGGCCCAGGCTTCAGCACGCCAGCCGGGCAGTTCCTTGTCCAGCCACTCCTCGACGGTCCTCCGCCAGGGATCCGAGGTATCGCTGTCGGCGACATCCGCCCAGGCGTCCTCCGCCGTGTCGGGGTCGATGAACAGGCTGTCGAGGTAGGCGTCGAAGTCGTCAGCCACCTTCGTGAAGACATGGCTGCCCAGATATCCGGGGTGGGGAATGGCGTGGATGAATCCATGGAGCTGGCCATGAGTGGCCGGGTTCAGGTCCAGGAAGAGGGTGTCGCTGCCGCCGTTGCGAGCGATGGGCAGTAGACCAGTCAGGGAGACGCTCTCGGCGAGCCACCCGATCTCGCGGGCAATCCGCACGGCCGTGGCCGTGGAGTCGGCCTGGCCGGTGAAGACGTGCCAGCCCCGCTCGCCGGGGCAACTGGTGTTCCGTATCGGGACGTCGACTTCGAAGTTGGGCAGCGGGGTCATGGGCGATGCGCCTCCTTCCGGGGTGCCGGGCTTGGCCGTGAGCGGCCACCGCGACCGACCCGGCTCCGACCGGTGGGTTCGGAGCCGGGTCTGCACGGAGTGCTCTCACGGGGTCAGTGGCTGCGGCGCTCGTCGACTTCCCCGGCGGTCTGGACCATCCGCGCGGCGAGCGAGGCGATCCGCTTCGCATCGGCGGCGAGGGGCTCGCGCCGGATGAGGCCGGCCGCGAAGTCCCGCGTACGCTCGACGAGCTCGCTCGCCTGGTCGGCGAGGACCTCCTCGATGGCGACGTGGTCGCCGGTCTCGGGGAGCTGGTCCAGGAGCTGGGTGAGGGTGGCGGTCATGACGGCGCTCGCGTTGGCGAGGTCGCCACAGGACAGCCAGTGCTCCAAGTCTTCGAAGCCGGAGAGCAGCCGGACGCGCGCAGGTTCCGTACGGGTGCAGTGAGTAGGAGGGCCCAGCGGGAAGGGCGCCGCGACGGGGCAGGACACGACGAGCTGGAGCCGTGCGTCCGAGCGGAGGCATGGTCGGCCGCACGGGCACGGATGACGGCGGCGGGGCTGGGGCGGCATGTCGGGCCCCAGCAGAGCCCGAACCACTCCTGGTGTGCTCGGTGGGAACACAGACCCACGGCCTCGCTGATGTGGGTGTGATGTTGACGCCAGCTCCTCGACGATTCCTCTCCCGAGGTGACGAGTGACGACCGCAGAGCCGGGCAGTCGCAGCCTGAAACGGACTGCAACGAGCGAGGAGACGATCGATGCAGAGCAGCAAGGAGAACGACCCCGAGCCGGAGCTTCCGGACCGCGTTCCGGAGAGTTCCGATGCTGTTACACCGGACCTGCCTGCTGCCGGCCCCGGCGCTCCAGACATCCCGGCCCCGGAAGCCGACGGGCCCCGGGCCGACGGCCCTGACGAGAACGATGGAGAACCCAACGCCAGGGAACAGCACAGGGGGGCGGCTCCGGCCGCCGGACCGGGTACCCCCGCACCCCAGGAGCCCACCGACTAGCGAACCGGCGTGCACTGCCGCGGGTGCTGCGGTACAGACCTCCGGTCCCCGGCCCACGAGCGGCCTCGTCGCCAGGTAGGTCAACCCGTCTGTCTCCGGGCGGGGAACAACGCCCGCAAACCGCGCACAGTAGATGAGCGGTCATGCCACCAGAGGCGGCTGCCCCGGGATCAGGCGCCCGAAATGCCGGTGGGCGGAGTACGCGCCAGCCTGGGAGGAGTTCTGCTGCATCGACGACTCGGAGGGCTTCCGCGTGGACCGACCTCGACAGCCCGGCCCGCACGGATGGCTCGGACATGTGAAGCAGAGTGCCGCCGCCTTCGGCGAGCGTCGGGCTCGACTCCGGGCCCAACGGGAAGTCGAGGAGGACAGAGAGTGGGACAACTCGCTTCCTCCGGAGTTGCGACGCGGTGAGGGGCCCGGAGCGCGGGGCCCGGCGTCTTCGGTTCCCTGGGGAGTTCGGGTGGCGGCGGAGGCCGGTTGGCGCTTCCTGGTGCTCGCCGCCGCGCTCTGGGTGCTGATGCGGGTCATCGGGGCGGTACGGCTGGTCGTGCTCGCCTTCGTGGTGGCCCTTCTGGTCACGGCGCTGCTCCAGCCGACCGTTGCCCGCCTGCACCGAAGCGGACTCTCCCGTGGTGCGGCGACTGCTCTGACGGCGATCTGCGGCTTCGTGCTGCTCGGGCTGGTCGGATGGTTCGTTGTCTGGCAGGTGCTCGACAACCTGGGCAACCTCTCCGAACGCGTTCAGGAGGGCATCGACGAATTCAAGCAATGGTTGATCGACAGCCCGCTGCACGTCACGGAGAAACAGATCAACGACATCGCCGAAAGCCTGAGCGACAGCATCGGCAACAGTGCGAGTGAGATCACGTCCGCCGGCCTCCAAGGTGTGACAGTGCTGGTCGAGGTGATCACAGGACTGTTGCTGGCCATGTTCGCCACCCTGTTCCTGCTCTACGACGGCAAGCACATCTGGCTGTGGTCACTCAAGCTGGTCCCCGCCGCGGCTCGGCCTGGGGTCGCCGGCGCAGGACCGCGCGCCTGGCGGACCCTTACTGCCTACGTACGGGGCACCATGATCGTCGCGATGATCGACGCGGTCTTCATCGGCGTGGGAATCCACCTTCTCGGTGTACCGCTTGCCGTCCCCATCGGTGTGGTGATCTTCCTGTCCTCCTTCGTGCCCCTCGTCGGCGCCGTCGTCTCCGGAGCACTGGCCGTGGTCGTCGCGCTCGTCACCGAGGGCGTCTTTACCGCGCTGATGGCGTTGATGGTCGTCCTCGTGGTGCAGCAGATCGAAGGACATGTACTGCAGCCGTTCATCCTGGGCCGGGCCGTACGGGTCCACCCGCTGGCCGTTGTCCTCGCCGTCGCCACCGGCGGCACGGTCGCGGGGATCGGCGGGGCCGTCGTCGCGGTCCCGCTTGTCGCCGTGGGCAACACCGTGGTCGGGTACCTCCGCGCGCATCCCGCCGGGAGCGTGACGGACACGGCGGATTCACAAGTGCCCCCGAGCGGGGAGCGGGCGGCGGACACCGACGAGGGCACGGGCCGGTGACCACGAGAGGGCGGGTTCACTCCCTGTTCCTTGCCGGCCCATGACTGTGCGTGGGCCCCGGACCCTCCTGTGAACACGGGTGACCCGAATCCGGCGGCCGCACCGACCGCCCCGCGTCCCGGCACCGCCGGCCTGCTCCGGTCGGGTCACCAGTAGTGGCGTCGGCCTCCGACCGCGTGTCCGACGGATCCGAGGATCCAGACGAGTTCGGGAGGCGTCCAGAACCACGGAAGGGTGACGTCGATGGGTTCGGGAGGCAGTGGACACCTGCTGCAAGGGCGGCATCGGCCATGCTCTTGGTGAGAGAGCTGGTCGTGCGTGCCGCAGAGCGGAGACCAAGGGTGAACTGGACACTCGGCGAGGAATTCGAGACGCCTGAGGGGACGGTGCGTTGGCGGGTCCTCGGCAGCGGGGACCCGGTCGTGCTTGTGCATGGCACCCCGTATTCCTCCTTTCTGTGGCGGGACATCGCTCCAGCGCTCGCTCGCACCCGCACGGTCTTCGTCTTCGACCACCTCGGCTTCGGCCAGTCGGACCAGCGCGAGGGTCAGGACCTCAGCCTGGCGGCTCATGCGAGGAACTTCGCCCGGCTCCTCGACCACTGGGAGCTGTCCTGTCCCAGCGTCGTCGCCCACGACATCGGCGGAGCCGTGGTCCTCCGGACGCTGCTGCTGGAGGGCAGAAGCTACCGGGATCTGACCCTCTTTGACGCGGTGAGCGGCGGTGAGTGGGAGCGAGGGCTGTTCCAGCTCATCCTGGAGCACGCGGATGTCTTCCAGCAGCTCCCGGACTACGCTCACGAAGCACTGGTCGCCAGCCATATGCGGCACGCGACGCACGTCGGCTTCCGGCCGGCAGTCCTCGACACCTTGCTCGCACCGTGGCGGGGGGCTGCGGGGCAGGCCGCGTTCTACCGTCAGTACAGCCAGATCAGGCAGGCGGACACCGCCGCGTACGAGGAACTGCTGGGCGGGATGTCGCTTCCGGTACGCCTGATCTGGGGTCGAGAGGACCGCATCCTCCCTCCGGAGTACGCCAGCTGGCTGCACGCGCGCGTTCCGCACGCCGAAATGCACTGGATCGAGGGGGCGGGCCACCTCCTCCAGGAAGACGCGCCGGGGCAGCTGTCGGCCCACCTCACCACCGGGTTCTCCTCGGACAGGTAAGAAGGGGCCGCGGAAGCGTGGGGTTCCTGCTCGCCCCGGTCGCCGAATATTCTTCCGCGCCCCGGTAGCCGACCCGACGGACATCCTCTGTCTCAGCGACGTCACCCGCTTCTCGCCCGGTCATCGGGCCTGAGAGCTGACGCGAGGGGAGCAACCCACGGGATCTCTGCCGGGCGGCAGGCAGGGGCGGCTCCTGCGTCGTCCTTGCGACGCGTCGGCGGGGCCGCCCGACAGGGATCAGGACCGTGGGGCCCGATGCTCCGGGTCGTCGGGAGTCTCCCAGGAATTCTGGCGGGCGCGCGCCGCGGGGTTCTGGTCCACGGGGCGCGCGCCCGGGTCTTTGCGGGCCGCCACACGCCTGCTGCCGTACCAGATGGCCGCCACCAGGAGGGCGGCCACGGCCACGCCAACCACGATCAGGAGGAGCGACGACGAACCGGCGGCCGCGAGCGGCAAGGAAGTGATCATGTGCTGCGACTACCCCCTATCGCCTCAGGCACACGGGACCGGACGACCAAGTCGGCAGGCCGCGACACTGCGCCGGCTCTCCATCAGGTCTCTGTCCGTGTCGTAACCCGTGCGACCATGGGGTTCCGCTGCTCAGATCCTGCCCCCGGTGAGCCGGGAGATCGGGCCACGGCGGCGCAGGCCGGCGCGGCGCCCCAGGGCATACGCCCCAGTGGCGAGCGCGACCGTACTCGCCACCGTCCCGCCCGCGATGCCCTTGCGGGCGCGCAGGGTGGCCCAGAGCCAGCCTCCGGGGCCCACGACCCCCTGTATCGCCTGGGTGGCGGCCAGTGCCTTCTCGGCCATCGGGGCGGGCAGTGCGGTCAGCCTGGCGGTGGTCTCGACGGTGGCGTCCGACACGGCCTTCACGGCGGCGCCGGATCCACGGGCGACTCGCTCTCGGGTGCCGGAGCCGTTCGAGTCGACACGCGAGCCACCGCTGTGGGCATTGCCGTTGTTGCTCTTCTCGGAAGCACTCATGCTTCTCGTCTGTTCCCCCTCTGTTATGTCAAACCCGTTCAGAGCAGATTTCCCGGAGGGCCCGGGCGTGGTCACGGCGTCCTCCTCGGTCGGTCGCTCGAGGGAAGTGGTGACGATGTCCGGGCCAGAACGACGGAAGGCGCAGGCCGGGGATGGCAGGCCCCAGGTTCGCCTGTGGTGCACGACGGTCCGTCAGATCCACGAGGGAATCGATCTGCTCGTGGAGGCTACATTCGGCTACGACCCGTACGATCCCTGGGCGGTGCGGGCGTGCTTCCGTGAACCGCTGGGGCGGTTGGTCGCGTGGGACCTCTCGCGTGAACTCCTGCGTTCCGGAACGTACGCGCTCAGCGGTGAGGGCGAAGTCCGACTGTGGCCACTGAGGTCGGGCGGCCGGCACGAGTACGTTCGGATGCGGCTCGGCCGGGACGGGGCGTGCGCCCTCGTCGACGTCGACCGCGCGGACCTGCGGAGCTGGTTGCGGGAGACGTACGCCGTCGTCCCGGACGGCTACGAGGCGGACCGGATCGACTGGAAGACCGAGAGGGCGCGGCTCTTCACCGAGGAGTGAAGCGCCACTGAGCCGACAGGCTCTCGGGGAGTGCATCGGGTTGGCACAGTGTGGAGAGACTGTTGCCGATCGGTCGTGCAGTCCGGCTTGGTGCGAACCGAGTCGGGAATTGGGAGAACCGCCGCCGGCCCCGCCGCGTCATCCATCTCCAGCTGACCCGCCGCCCGCAGTTCTGCCAGAAGGACCAAATGCACGCTGGGCCCACAGAGCTGCCTCGGTCCAGTCCCGAAGTGGCAGCCAGGCTGTCACTCTGCTGCAGCCGTTCAGCGCTCTCCTCAGGCCCAGCCGGAAGCTCGTGGTGCTGATCAGGGAGTCCTGGCAGGGGCGTTGATCAGCGGGGCCTCGGGTCCGCCGACGCTGTGATGAGGTACTCGATGAGGCGAGGAAATGCAGCCATTCGGCCTTGGGCCCCGTCCCCTGGCGGTCGACGAAGGGTATGAGTGGATCGCGGTGCCTCCATGGTTCGGCACCTGTCCGTACCGGGACGGAGGAATCCCCTTGGATGCGATCGTGCTGTTGCGTCAGGACCACAAGACGGTGGAGAAGCTGTTCAAGCGGTTCGAGACGACCGGGGACGACGATCACAAGGACCGCCGGGGCATCGTTGACATGGTGATCGAGGAATTGACGGTGCATGCCTGGGTCGAGGAGCGGATCCATCCGGCGGCTCGCGAGGTCGAACTCGGCGAGCAGCTGCAGGCTGCGAAGAGTGACGCGCCCCGCGACCCCCTCCATGTGCCGAGCGCCGAGTGATGTGGTTCTCGCGGTGGATCGGGTCGGGGCCACTGCTGTTCGGCGCCGGGGCCGCCATGGTCGTGTTGTCCGGGTGTGGTGCTCCTGCGGCCCGCCTCGATGGTGCCGCCTCGGCCGGCCGGCAATTCGAAAGTGCGCTTGCCGCAGGCGACTACACCCAGGCCTGCGGGCTGCTGGCGCCCGAAAGCCGTCAGCAACTGGAGGAGGGCGAGAAGCAGCCGTGCGAGCGGGCGTTGAGATCGCAGGACCTGACGCGAGGAGGGAGCGTGGGCAACGTAGAGGTCTACGGCAGACAGGCCCTGGTGAGTCTCGGTGACGAGACGTTGTTCCTGTCGCAGTTCGCCGATGGGTGGAAGGTCACCGCTGCGGGATGCATCGAGGAGCCGGGCGACATGCCGTACCGGTGCGCGGTGAAGGGAGGCTGAGGATGAGAGCTCTGTTCGCCGTCTGTGTCCTGACCATCGTGGGATGCCTCGGCTACTTCATCGCGATCGGGGCGATGCACCGGTGACCGCCGATCGCGGCCGGACGGCCGGCTTCTGGCGCGAGAACAGCCTCACCCTCGCTTTCGGTACGGCGTTCCTGGTGGTCCTGGCCGCCCAGGCGGTCGCGGGGCGGGCAGAGTTCAACGAGCAGCTCGCCGTCGAGGGGCTGCAGCAGATCGGGTTCGGGGACTACCTGATGACCTCGGATTTCGCCGTCGACGTCACCGAGAACTGGCAGTCGGAGTTCCTTCAGTTCTTCCTCTACATCTTCGGCACCGTCTATCTTCTGCAGCGAGGTTCTCCGGAGTCCAAGCAGCTGCACAAGGCCGGGACGGAGACCGACCGCGAGCAGCGGATGGGCGACCACGCGCAATCGGACTCGCCCCAGTGGGCCGGGACGAAGGACTGGCGCCAAGCCGTCTATTCCAGGTCGCTCGGTCTGATCATGGCCGGCTTCTTCTTCCTTTCGTGGCTGGCCCAGTCCATCTCAGGTGTGTCCGCGTTCAACGAACTGCGGTTGCGGCAGCTGCAGGAGCCCGTCAGCTGGGGTTCCTACCTTGCCTCGGCCGACTTCTGGAACCGCTCGCTGCAGAACTGGCAGTCCGAACTGCTGGCCGTGGCGGCCATGGCCATTCTCTCCGTCTACCTGCGCCAGCGCGGCTCACCCGAATCCAAGCCCGTCGGCGCCACCCACACCGCCACCGGCGTCGAAGGCTGACACCACGGCGATGAACGCGCTGTTCTCCCTGTCGGCGGGGTCGGGGGCAATGCCTGGGTATGGCACTCCTCGAACGACCACGCCCGCGCTCGACGACCGCCGCGTGCAGGCCGGGCGAGACCATGCGCGTCCGACCCGCTCGTGATCGGCATGCGGCCGAGCCCGTCGACCACAGCGCTGAGCCTGCCCTGTCTCTGACGCCGACTGACGAATGACGCCTTCCCCGACGGTTCGACCCTGAATATCGACTGTCCGCCGAATGGGCGGGCGAGTCACGGCGAGCAGTACGCGCCGGGACCCTGCCGCGTTTGGGCCTCAGCTGGGCGGTGAGACGCAAGGTGGTCACATTGCCCACCGCGGAGAGGAGCGGACCGTGTCCCTCGACGGAAAGAGCGTTCTCGTCCTCACGACAAACTACGGGACAGAGCAGGTCGAGCTGCAGAAGCCCGTCGCGGCACTCCGAAGGGCAGGCGCCCATGTCGTCGTCGCCGCCCAGAAGAGCGAGCCTGTTCAGACCCTCGTCTCGGATCGACGACCGGGAGAGACCGTCCGCCCGGATCAGAGCTTCGCGGAGACCACGGAAGAGGGTTTCGACGCCGTGGTGGTGCCGGGCGGCACCGTGAACGCCGATCACTTGCGGACCGACGAGGCCGCGCAACGGCTCGTGTCCGGGTTCGCCGCGTCCGGGAAGCCGGTGGCCGCCATCTGCCACGGGCCGTGGCTGCTGGTGGAGAGCGGACTGGCCCGGGACCGCGAGCTGACCTCGTACCCGTCCCTGCGCACCGACCTCACGAACGCGGGCGGAACCTGGCGGGACCAGGAAGTCGTCGTGGACACCTCCGGCGGCTACCCCCTGATCACGTCCCGCAAGCCGGACGACGTGGACGCCTTCTCAGAGGCGATCGTGCGCGCCCTCACCGGAGCCGGGGCGGAGGCCGAGAGCTGAGGCCCACGGTTGGTCTGGGCCCCGCGCTGGGCAGCGCGGGGCCCAGACCTCCCGTCCAGCCGCCGGACATCCCGGGCGATGGCGATCAGAAGCAGGGCAGCGTCGTTCAAGGGCGGAGAAGCGTCTTGATCATGCCGTCCTCCTTCGCCTGGAACATCGCGTATGCGCGCGGTCCTTCCTCGAGGGGCATGACGTGCGTGGCGAAGCCCTCCACTCCGAGGGGATCGCTTTCGTCGAGCAGGGGCAGAATCTCGTCCACCCACGCCCGGACATTGGCCTGGCCCATCCTCAGCTGAATCTGCTTGTCGAACATGGTCAGCAGAGGCATGGGATCCGCAGCTCCTCCGTAGACGCCGGAGACGGACACCGTTCCGCCGCGCCGGACCAGTTCGATCGCGGTGTGCAGAGCGGCCAGGCGGTCGACTCCGGCCCGTTCCATGAGGGGGCGGGCGAGGGGGTCCGGCAGCAATGCCGTGATCCGTTGCGCGGCCGCGGCCAGCGGCGCTCCGTGGGCTTCCATCCCCACCGCGTCGATGACCGAGTCCGTACCCCGGCCGTCCGTCAGGTCCCTCACCGCGGTGGCGAGTTTCTTGCCGTGCTCGGTGAGGTCCAGGGTATGGACGCCGGCTGCCCGCGCCCGCTCAAGTCGGGCGGGGACGAGATCGACGCCCACCACGAGCCGGGCCCCTCGGTGCAGGGCGATGCGGGCGGACATCTGCCCGATGGGGCCCAGCCCGAGCACCGTGAGAGAACCGCCCGGGGGCACGTCGGCGTACTCGACAGCCTGCCAAGCTGTCGGCAGTACGTCGGACAGGTAGACGAACCGCTCGTCGGGCGGCCCCTTCGGCACCTTCACGGGCAGCGTGTCGCCGAAGGGCACGCGCAGGTATTCGGCCTGGCCGCCCGGCACCTGCCCGTACAACTTCGTGTAGCCGAACAGCGAGGCTCCCTTGTCGTACTCGCGCACCTGCGTGGTCTCGCATTGCGAGTGGAGGCCCTGGTCGCACATGAAGCACCGTCCGCAGGACAGGTTGAACGGGACGACGACCCTGTCGCCCGTGGACAGGATGGACACCTCTGGTCCCACCGCCTCGACCAGGCCCATCGCCTCGTGCCCGAGAATGTCGCCGGGCTCCAGATAGGCACCCAGCAAGTTGTAAAGGTGCAGGTCGGAGCCGCAGATACCGGTCGAGGTCACCCTGACCACGACGTCCGAGGGGTCCTGGATCGCGGGATCGGCCACCGACTCCACCCGGACATCCCTGGTCCCCTGCCACGTCAGTGCGCGCATGACCCTGCCTCCTCGTTGATCGGTTCCGACAGCGCGCGTGCCCGGGGCATCCGGTGGAAAACCTGAGTAAGTGGCGAGGAGGCCGTGGTGCCCCGCGGCCCGTGGGCGGGAACGCAGGCCTCAGTCCCGTGGCGGCAGCAGCGGGCCGAGGCGGGCCGAAGCCGATCAGCTCGTGTTCCGGGCTGAGGACGTCGTGAACGCTGGATGCCATCCTCGTGACCGTTTTCCTGGAACGCCTTCGCCGACCCACGACAAGACGCTGATGATCGGCAACAGCGACAGTGCGGGCGCGGCGGACCGCGACAAGGTGCGGGTCACCCTGCACCACAACCTCTTCGAGAACGTCATCGAGCGGGCGCCGCGCGTCCGCTTCGGCAAGGTCCACGCGTACGACAACCATCTCGTGGTGCCCGCGTCGGGATACGCGTACAGCCTCGGCGTCGGCCAGGAGTCCAGGCTGGTGGCCGAGAAGAACGCGTTCACCTGCCGGCGGGCGTCGGCGTCGGCGTCGGCGTCGGCGTCGGGAAGATCCTGAAGAAGTGGAAGGACGCCCCGGTCACCACCAATGACAACGATGCCAACGGCAGGTCCGTCGACCTCCTCGCCGTCCACAACGCGGAGTTCCCGGACGAGGTGCTGCTCGGGGACGCCAGCTGGACTGCGCTCACCTGGAGTGCGCCTCCGGTGCCCGTTCCGAGAAGGCCGTCGCGACGCTCGCGTACGGCTCACCGCGCGAGCTCCGTCGGCGGTACCCGGGGCTGGGCGCTGCCGACCAACCGGCTCGAGTACCCGCGTGACGCCGTACGGGAGGTCGGGGGCATGGAGCGTCAGGTGCGCAGCACGGCAGGGTCACCTTGGGACGTGACGTGGGACCGTCCCCCTGGTCGGGGAGGACGGTCCCACGGTGGTCGGCGATCCCGCCGTCAGCCGATCTCGGCGCCGAAGGTCGAGAGCGCCTCTGTCACGGGCTGGAAGAACGTCTCGCCACCCGACGAACAGTCGCCGCTGCCTCCCGACGTGAGACCGATGGCCGTGTCACCGGCGAAGAGCGAGCCGCCGCTGTCGCCGGGCTCGGCACAGACAGAGGTCTGGATGAGGCCTTCGACGACATCGCCGTTGCCGTAGTTCACGGTCGCGTCGAGCCCGGTGACCTCGCCGTCGTGGACCTGGGTGGTCGAACCGCTGCGCTGCACCGGCATGCCGACCGTGGCATCGCCCGCCTTGGTGATGGCCTGAGCGCTGCCGTTGTAGAGGTTGACCTCGCTCGGATGCGGGGTGTCGCCGCTGTACTTCACCAGCGCGAAGTCGTTGCCCGGGAACTGGGATTCGACCATCGCGCCGATCGCCGCGCCGCCTGCCGAGTCCGACCACTCGCTGCCGGTATCACCGCAGTGCCCGGCGGTGATGAAGTGCGGCTCGCCGCCCTTCACCACGTTGAAGCCGAGCGAGCAGCGCCCACCGCCGGAGTGGATCGCGTCGCCGCCCGAGGCGAAGGTCTTGAACTCGCCCGCACTGCGCTTGAGCTCGGCCTTGCCACCGAGGTTCCTCACCACCTGCTGCAGTGTGGTGAGCTTCGCCCCCGAGACCGTGCGGTCGGCCGTGACGATCACTTTGTTACTGACCGGGTCCGTGGCCCAGGAGGTGCCCGGTATGGTCGCGTTCTCGGTCAGGGCCTTCCGTGCGGCGCCCAGTTCGGCGAGTGTGTTCTCGACCACCCGCGGCTTGGCACCCGCTGCCCGTACGGTCTGTGCGGCGTCCTCCGACACCACGTTCACAACGAGCGTCTTGGTGCCGGTCTCGTAGTACGCGCCCGCCTCTGCCGCGCCCAGGTCCGTCTTGAGCGAGAGAGCCAGTGTGCCGGCGGCCGGCGCGGTCAGCGCCTTGACGGAGAACTGCTCGGTGCTGTCGGTGGCGTTCGCACTCTGGAACGTGATTCCCGCGATGACCAGAGCGGCGGCCGCTCCGCCTGCGACGGCAGTCCTTCGCGTGGTGATGCGACGGTGCTTCAAAGTGACCTCCTGTGGGGGGCCGTGCCCGGACGAAGTGGGGGTCCGGGTACGGAGGATGACCCGCCGCACTATTCCGATGCGTCGCAGTCGCACACAAGAGCGTGCCGCCGGACGCACAGGCGACAACACGGGTGCGTTTACAGGTTCTTCACCGACAGCGGACCCGCGCGCATGACCGGACGGAGCTCTCGCGCATCGCGTCGCGGCCGCCCCGCAGACGCCCGAGCCTGCTCTCTTGTCCCTCACGGAACCTTCGAGAACGCATCCGTCGCGCCCGGTCCTCACTCTTCGCTTCGGGGGCGACGTGAGAATGCGATGGATTCCTCGGATCGGGCGTAGGTTTGGGCGGCGAGTGCGCCTTCCGGGCGTGCGAGGGGCATGTCCCAGGACATCTGTCAGCAGCGGCGCGTCCACCGCCGCACAGCCGAAGGCGGCGCAGGCATCGAGGAATCACCGGTGAGCGCGCCACCGGGCTGATCGCGCCACCGAATGGGGACCCGCCGGGATGGTCCGGGGCGATCCACCCAAACGAGGGCGGCCCCGCACGAACACGAACTGGATGCCGGTCCGCCGGAACCGGCGTCCGGCAGACCGCCCCCTGCTACCCGGCGAGCGGGCACTCAACAGCCGCCGCAGTTGTAGAACGTCACGTCCCAGTGGTTGCCCTCGTCGGCGTAGACGTTGCCGGCGCCGGACTTCCACTGCGGGGCGCCGTCACCGCGGAAGTCCACTGCTCGGTACGCCCTCGGAGCGCGGGCTCCTGGGCGCGGACGCTGATCTCCGGTCGCGGTCGGCCACCCGGAGGAGGTGGCGGAGCGCAGCGGGTGCTCAGTTGGTCGGGCGCGAGCCGGTCGCCACGCGACGGTCCGCGGCCGTGCGCCAGGCGGACGTGACGGACTGTCGAATCAGGTCGGTCGCGGAGGCGGTGTCTGCGGGCAGGTGTGCTGGAGCGCCGAGGTGGACGTGCAGGCGGGGGCGGCGCAACGGGGCGGTGAGAAGTCCGGCGAGCTGCTTGGCGACGCTGCCGGACGTGATGCGCCGGGCGCCGGCCTGGCCGAGCGGGAGCAACGGGACTCCGGCGCGAATCGCCAGTCGGGCCGGGCCGCTGCGGAAGGTCTGCGGCGGGGCGTCCGACGCGTCCCGGCGGGGCGGAATACAGCCTTCGCCGTACACAAGGACACATCGGCCGGCTCGCAGGGCGGCTTCCGCCTCGGTGAGGGCCTCGGCGGCCCTGGCGGTGCCGCGACGCACGGGCACGTACCCCTCGCGGGTCAGGGCGCCGCCGAGCAACGGGACTCGCCACAGGCCGGCCGCGCAGAGGACGACGGGCTCGATGCTCATACGGCGCAGGGCCGCCAGGACGACGACGGGGTCGGCGAGGCTGGTGTGGTTGGCCACGATCACGGCGCCGCCTTCGGGCGCCCGAGGCACGTCGGCCGTGACGGCGAGCCGCCCCAGGACGGGAACGATCGCGGCGGCGAGACGACTGAGCATGCGGGGCCTTCCTGACTGTCGCGGAATCGACCTCCATCGTCGGGGTCGCGCTCCCCCGAAGGCCTGGGCGCAGCTACTCAATCACCCATGCGTTCATCGGGCCCGCGGCTGAGTACCTCGCGCGCCGAGGTCGGCCTCTTGCCCCGTGGGACAGGCGAGCGGGGCGGCCTGCGAGCCCCCGGGGGAGCTCCGCAGATCCCAGCGCCGGCGCGAGGCACCGAGTACGGGCAGCGGTCGAGCTGTGCGTCAACCGGATCGAGCAGTGACGGGGCCGACCATGCGAAGGGACAAGCTCGCCCCAGCCTGCCAGGCCGCACTCAACTGAGCCGCCATCCTCGCATGCCCCGGAATCTCTGGGACGAGATCGACACCACGTAGGGGATCCCCGCAGGCGCGGGGTGTCGTCGAAGCCCTCGAGGTAGGGCCGCTGCTCAGGTTCGTGGCGGAGTGGGCTGCCGACCACGTCAGGCGTCCTGATCCTCACTCACCGGGGCCCGGCCGCGCGTCGTGTCACGGGGTTTGTCCGCGCAAGGAGGTGGAAGAGTCGAATCCGACGTGTTCGGCTGAGCCGCGCCCGGCGACCGGTCGTCCTCGACGCCTTTGACCGAAGGGGCCGCCGATGCGCCTGTACGCTCAGACACCTGCTCGTCGGAACCGTCAGGTGCTCGTGGATCTGATCGCCGTACTCCTGATCGCCGCGGTGGTGTGGTGCGCCCTCACGGTCCGCGAAGCGATCATGCTTCTGGCTGAGCCGGGGCGGAAGGTCGAAAGCTCGGGCGACAGCTTGGCCACTGAACTCGGCAACGCCGGCGATGCGGCATCGGACGTGCCGCTCGTCGGCGGCCTGCTCTCGAAACCGCTCCAGTCCGCCGCTGACGCCAGTACCGGGTTTGCCGACGCCGGTGAATCTCTGCAGCATGCTGTCAGCCAGGTGGCCACCTTGACCACAACGGTTCTGATCGTCGTCCCGGTGGCCTTCGTACTGCTGCTGTGGCTCCCCCCGCGGCTGCGCTGGATCCGGCGCAGTACGGCCATCCGACGACTCGTCGACGCGCCCGGAGGCGTTGACCTGCTCGCCCTGCGTGCTCTCACCGGCCCGCCTGGCGACCTGGCCGCGCTCCCGGTCCCTCCAGGCGGACTGGCCGACGCCTGGCGCCGGGGGGACCAGCTCGTCATCGCCGACCTCTGCAAGGTCGCACTCAGGCGGGCCGGCTTGCGGCCCTGACGGGCACTTCCCGCTCAGAGCGACCCTGCCTGGTCCCAGCGGTCCGCGGCCGGTCGCCCGCGCTCGCCCGGCGCTGAAGCACTGGATGGGAGAAGCGTGCGACGACGGGCCACCTCCCGCACAGTGCAATGCGAGGACGTGGGACCCCCGGGGCAACGTCCCGCGGGCTGGGGCTCCTCCGGCTCCACCATCTTCGCCGTCGAGTCGGCCCCCTGGGTCGACGGCCCGAGGATGGGCACGACGCGGGCCGACGTCGACCGAAGCACCGCGTCCGCGAGGCGTTGACGTACACGCCGGTCGAGTTCGCCTCGACGAGGTCCCAGCGGCGGCCGAGCCGTCGCTGGGGTCTCACCCCGGACCCGGGGGGCGCAGGCCAGGCACAGCAGCCGGTGACGGTTCGAGCGGGCGGGTTGGGAGGGCCCGTCGTACGAACCTGCCATGACCGGACCGTCGTACGCGACCTACACCAGGCTGCCGCCCTGGGCGTACTCCAGAACCGCGCAGCCAAGCAGTGCCTGGCCGGCGGTCCAGGCGCGTCGGTGTCGGGCGACCACCGAGACGGCACTGCACTGCAGTCCTCACCGTCGTAGCGGGTGCGACGGACCGGGAGTTCTTGAGCCGGTTGGTCGTGCGCTCGGCCACGTTGCAGCGTGTGCGGATCTCGCTGTCGAAGCCGGTGGGCGCCTGGCGTTGACCGACTCACCACCCGGGCCCCGGCCCCTCACCGTTCTGTGGTGGCCGCAGACCGAGGTGACGTCCCGCGACAGTGCTCCCTCATCAGCGGTCTACGAGAACAAGTCGCCCCACTTCCTTGAGCTGGTGCACGAGCACAGCCTGTCCGGGCGGCACTCGTACGCAGCGCCCCGGGCACCCCCGTCGCCGAATCCGGCGGCGGGGAGGCCCGGGGCGCCGGAACGCCTCAGACGAGGCTGGCCAACAGCTCCGCGAAGACCTGCGGCCGGCTGAAGTAGCCGACGTGCGAGGTGGCCAGGGCGCACACGTCGAACGGGTTGTCCGGAGTCAGGGCGTCAGCTTTGCGGATCATGTAGTCCTGGACGGCCGGAGGGAAGCTCCTGTCCTCGGTGAGTCGGACGAAGGTGTGCGGGACGCGTCCCCATCCGTCCGCCCGGACGACCGCACCTGGCTCCAGCACCGCGTAGTTCTCGTCCGGGTCCATGGAGTCCAGCAGCACCCGGAACTGGTGGTCGGTGGAGTCGGCCATGACCGCGTACTTCAGTTCGGCGAACAGGTGCGGGTCGGCGTGCGCACTGCGCCAGTTCAGCCGAACCACGCCCTGATCCTGGCCGTCCGCGTGGGGCACGGTGATCCGCGCGGCCAGGGCGTCGAGCAGGTTGTCGTCGACCACGTCCCACGGCTCGGTGAGCATGGCCGGGTCGCTGAGGCATACCGCCGATAGGTAGACAACGCGGTGAAGGAGTTCTGGCGCGGCGTTGGCGACGGCGCTGATGGTCAGACCGCCGAGACTGTTGCCGACCAGGACGACGGGTCCGGTCACGGTCAGGCGACGCAGGACTCCCAGCACGTGGCGCACGTTGTCCTGCAACGTGACACCCCGCATCGGCGAGGGGGCGGCGGCCAGCTCGGTGATGTCCTGCGGCAGGCGGTAGTAGGCGGCGGGGCCGTCAGCGGCGTCGCCGTGACCGGGCAGGTCGACGGCATGCGAACGGTGTCCGAGCAGGGCCAGTTCGTTCTGCAACGGGCCCCAGGCCCGGGCGTTGCTGGAGCCGCCGTGAACGAATACGAACGTTGGGCGCATGGTTGCGCGCATGGTGAAGATCCTCGTCATCCTGAGGCGAACGGTGGACGTGGGACCTGGTGTCGGCGAAGGCCGACCCCACGGTCAGAGCGCCGACCGGGTACGGGTTGCCTGCCAGTTGTGGATGACGGAACACATGGTCGTGATCGTAACGCGCCCAGGGCGGACCGACGAGAGGATTCGGCAACTCAGCTGCGCATCGCGACTGGTTGCTGGTCGGGAACTGGCCGGGCGGGGTTCCGGGCTCGCGGGCGTTCGATCTCGGTTCCGCGTCCGGGGTGTGGTTGTCGAACCAGGACCGTGCGCAGCACGATGCCGCCGGCGACGGCCGTCCACCGGCAATGCCAAGTGACCTTTGACGGTCCGGTGCGTCCAGTGGAGTTGGTGGCCGATGGCGGCCGTGGCCGGCCTCCAGCATGGTGTGGACCGTGGCGTAGCTGTCCCGGATGCGATGGGCGGACCGGTCGCTCTTCCAGGGCGAGGCTCGTCCCCACGGGCGGTGCGCGTTCGTCGGATCCCTTCTCAACCTGTTCGGGACGCGCAACCGCTGGCGGTGGCGGGCACCTCGATACCCGGTCATTGCGCCAGCCCGCTTGGCCAAGCGGCCCGTTCGGCGGCCTCGCTGAGGTTGTGCCACAGATGTCACCGGTCAGCGACCTGGACCGCCCGGCTTGCCCCGACTGCGTGCCCTCCGCCAAGGACCCGGCACGTTTCGGCCGATCACCTCGATCCCCGGACATTGCGCCAGCCCGCTCGGCCAGGCTTGACGCCTCCCGGTCAGCCGGCAGGTCAACCAGCCACCGGGGCTCGCCATCGACCAGCGCCGTGCCGTGGACGCGGCCCTTGCGTGTCGCGTACCTGTCGACGCCGACCACCGCCTGAGCGGAGCCGGACGGGGCGGACCAGGCAGAGTCGCCCACCCCGTCCGTGGGCAGTTACCGCAGGCCCGGGCGCTGGTGAGCGGCGAATCCCCGGGTTTTCGGGGCGCCGCCGGGGGTCAGTGCTCGGGCTTGGGGGGCCGCGGCATCAGCGGCGCCGCCGCCTCGTCCAAGTGACCTTCGTGTTCAGGAAGGCCGAGACGATACGGCTTCCCGTACGCCGAGGGCTGGGACGTGCCGGCGACAACGGTCAGCGGCCTGTTCACCTTGTGGGGCCTCCTGCCGCTAGCCCTGACGTTCGCGTATCACCGTCGCCGGCGCTCCCATTGAGCTGGCCTACCGGCCTGGGTGTCGGCAACAGTTCGCAAGTTCGTCGAGTACCACGCTACCCATCCCCGATCCCGCCCGAGCGGATCGAGTCCGTCGGGTCCCCAGGTGATCCCGACTACGACCGGTTCCCCGAACTGCCACGCGGCTGACACCCGCAGCCGCGCTTCCCCGGACGGTTGCGGCCCCGTGACGTAGGCATCGCCGCTGGGGCCTTGGCCTCCGTCGGTACGCGGCTCGGCCTCTACCAGCGCACGCTCGGCCGGCGGGAGTCGGCGCGAGACCGACCTGGCAGTCCGTCGCGGCTGTCAGCACCAACCCGTCCCGGCCCGTCAGTGACAACTAACAGGCCGCTAAGGGCTGTCCAGCGATGCGGATCAGTTCGTGCCATGTCAGGCCAGTTCCCGAGAAATCTCCTTCCCAGCTGGCGATCTGCTGGGCGTAGCTCTTGCCTGTATGGGTGAGGAGGTAGTCGGTGCCGTAGTCGCCGACCAGGATCGGGACGACGGCAGTCGCGTCGCTTCTCGTGATCGCTGGGACGGACAAATTCGCACTGCCATCCAGGTAGACGGTCGGCTTGGTGACGCCCCGAGGCCACCTCGCGGGTTTGAGCCCGGTGCCGCGAATGACGAACCTGGCGAAGAGTCGTGTCCTACCGGCTCGAGGCGCGGCCAACCGCCCCCGCTACGTCCTACTTCTCCTCCGGCTCCCAGGCGCGGAGCAGGTCGAGCAGCCCTGCGTCGCCGTCAACGTGCAAGGAGTCGGCCTGGATCCGGTCGTACAGGTAGAGGACCAGCTCGCTGGCCGTGCCGTGGACGGAGGCGCCGGCTGCGTCCGAGTCCTCGCCGGTCGCGGCGGTGGGAGCGGGGATGCGGGTGATGCGTGCGCCGTCGCCGTCGACGGTGAGGCGCCAGGAGCGGCCCTCGGCGGCGTGGAAGTCGAAGGCCGTGGGCTTGTGCGGCCAGGCACTCGGCGTTGCGCAGACGGTGAACAGGAACTCCTCCACACCGTCGAGTGCCAGCTCGACCGGCAGCGGCTGCGGGGAGCCCCCGGCGAGCTGGGCGTCGTAGGTGTGCACCGCGGTCTCCTGGACCCGGTGCCGGGCGGTGCCGCCGGCGGTCTGCGGTGACTGCGACGCGGGCCACCACGTCCAGCAACCGCTCTCCGGTCCCGCCGCGCGCAGGGCGCCCAGCAGAAGCTGCGTCGACGCGTCCAGCCAGGCCAGCAGGGCCTCACGCTCCTGCGGCACTTCCAGCGCGGCGCGCGCGGCAACGGCCTCGGCAGGGGGCGCGTCGGCGGGCCCCGCGCCGACGATGGCGGCCCAGAAGCGGTCTCCCCCGCCCAGGTGCTTCACCAGATCGAACAGCGTCCACCCGGGGCAGGTCGGCACCTGCGCGTCGAGACCGGGCGCGGCGGCGACCACGGCGCGGAAGGCGGTCGACCGTTCATCGATCAGTCGCAACAGGTCAGGGAACTCAAGATTCTTTTCCACGCCGGGTGTCTATCACCGTGCTCCGGTGATCGGACAGCGATTTTCACAGTCGCCGCCGGTTGGCCATGCAGACGTCCTCGCCTCCCACCGCTCGGGCGACAAGCTGCGCACTGCTGCGAGGACGCTGGTGGTGGCGGTACGCCAGGCGTCGTGCCTGTGGGTGCTCTGCCCTCGCCTTGTGGCCGGGCACCTCGGCGACGTGACATCCACCCGGTGCGCGCGGTCATGCTGCCGCTCAGTGTGATGGACGCGGAGGTCACGATGGCGGAGGAGGAGCGGTCGGGTCGGGAGTTGAGGTGACTCCCGTTCGACCAGCACTCCTCAAGTTCGGAACAACAACAGCCACTGAGGCACAGGGCCTCCTGACGCTCGAAGGACTTCAACACCCATGAGCTGTGCGGGAGGCTCTGCTTTCATTCAACGGCCACGAGCCGATCACCCAACCGAGGACCCAAGTTCGCCCCGCAACCGAGCCTCTCGGTACGACAAAAGCTACTTACGCGTCGGAGTGCTCCGGCAGGGTGAGCCAGTCCGACCAGGAGATCTCTCGGCCGAGGAATCGCGGCTGCTCGAACGGCCAGTCGGCGGCGATCCACTGCGGCACCAGCTCATCGAGGGCCTGCTCGACCTTGCTGTCCACCAGCTCGTCCACCACCCACCAGGAGATCTCGCCGTCCGCGCCGGCCTTCTCCGGTGGGTCGATGTAGACGCAGCCGAGCAGAGCTGTCTCCGCCGCGTCGAACAGCGCATAGTTGAAAGACTGGTGTGCGGCGATCTCCTTCTCGTGCCGCAACAGGTCGGCCTGGTCGGCCTCGTAGGTCATGGTGGCCGCAGGCCAGCCCCAGGCTGGGCCGTAGATGGTCCACAGCCGCTCGCGCGAACCCATCACAGCCGGATAGTCGAGCGGGGTGTCCGCCTCCCGGATCGGCCGCAGGTGATGACCACTGCCCGGCAGCGGTACCAGGACGGGATGGGCGAAGTTGTCGGGGAGCCAGCTCATAGCGCCCGACCGTATCAGCGCGCGGCACTCCGCTTCTTTGGATCTTGCCCGTACCGCCAGGACCGGCTCTCATGCCGGGCAATGCCCGCGATCACCCGATCGAGACTCCCGTTCGAGACTTCCGTTCGAGACTTCCGTTCGAGACTTCCGTTCGATCGACAGACTCCATGATCGGTACGGCAACGGCTTCCAAGACACGGCATATGACGGGGTCTGGCCAGCACCCGTGGGAGCTCACACCAGGAAGCGTGCCCCGCCGGGCCGGTGCGGGCTGGTGGACTCTGCCGCTCGGGCCGCGGACCATACTGGTCGAGCCCCGATCACCCACTGGACGGTTCCATGGCCAAGAGCAGCTCTTCATCGACCACTGTCCCCGGTAACACATGGCTCGGACGTGGGCGTCACCTCGGTCCCGAGGCCGAGCGTGACGTCCGACGCAATCTGCTCGCCCTCAAGGCGGCCAGAGTGATCGACGACTTCCTCGACCTCGACCCCGTCGAGGCGGCCCGCTCGACCGATCTGTTCCCCCGGGACGAGTCCGCCGACCCTGGCCCCTCGGCCCGCCGCCTGTTCGAAGCACGCTGGCGCGTCACGGGCAACGTCACGGTGCGCGCTCAACTGACGACCTACGAGCCTGAGTCCCGCCGCACCGACAACGAGAGTGAGGTCGCCTGGGTGCTGGCCGCCGAGGCGGAGCGGGCGTGGGATGCGAGCTGGCCTTCACCCGCCACCGTGTTCTGGCCCGACAGCGACCAGGTCGCCTGGGATCACGACAGGGTGCCGGGCGGGCGTCTACGAACGACCAATTACCTGCCCAAAGACGATGGCGAGTTGCGGCGCCTGCTGCGAGACTGCGCCCGGCAGAGCTGGTTCATCCATGTCGTGGTGCACGAGGCGATGACGCCGGACGCGCTGGGGCGGCGGCCGGTCACGGCATTCCTGCCACCGAGTCTCAAGCACCAAGTGATCGAGCACCGGGCCACGCCGGAGCAGGCGCTGATCGCCGACTTCGCGATGAAGCGTGAGCTGGGCGTCGGGCTACCGCGCGGCGGGGCCGTCGTCCTGCCCCCCGCACCTCAGACCCTGGGCTACGACGCGGAACGCTTCACTGTAGGCAACGTCTTCCTCGACGGTACCGAGCCGACCGGACTCCTGGAAAAGATCGTGGAGTTCGCCTCGCTGCCACGACCGCTGCCGGCCGACGCCGAACAAGCCCTGGGACGACTACGCCAAGGCTGGCACCTGCTCACCCCCGACGAGGAACTCGTCCACGCACGGGCCATGGTCACCCGGTACGCCGAAGCGCTCAAGGCCATGACAGCATCCTGCGACCTCTACCGTGAGGCGGCCGAGTCGGCACACGCCGCGCTCGCCGAAGCCACCAGCGGCAACAACACACCTCGCCCACCCGCACCGGCTACGGCCGATCAGGGCACCTCACCGCTGAAAACCCTCACGAAGTCGCTCGCCCTCTTCCGCAGACCTGACCGCTAGGCCGCGTATCGAAAGTGGATCTTGAGCGATGGATGATCTCTGGTCATGGGGCGGGGAGACCTCACGGACGAGCCGTGGGCGGTGCCGGAGTCGTTGTTGCTGGAGGGCGCGGAGGGAGGGCGGCCGCCGGCCTGGCCTCGGCGGCAGCTGATCGACGGCGTACGGTTCCGGGTCCGGACCGACGTGCCGTGGCGGGACGTGCACGCCGGCTAGTGGCCGTGGGGCCGGTCTACGACTGTTCCGCCGATGGCAGCGGGACGGCACCTGACACCGGGTCCTGACCCGGCTCCAGGCCCTGGCCGACGGAGAGCGCCGACTCCACGGTGTGCCGTGCCCACCAGCATGAGGCCGGGGCCCGGAGCAGGGTGATCTGCCGGAGGAACCACCGGGCGGTGTGTTCACCGAGCCTGGTGGTCAGGGACTGAGACGCTCGCGCGGCGGGTTCACCACCAAGCTGCACCTGGCTGCGCGGCGATGATCCAGACGCGGTTCACCATCAACGCGAAGTAACCGCCTGGCGGCCAGCACGGGCGGGATGGAACAGCCCCCACTCGCGGCGCTTTCGATACACGGCCTCATGGTGAAAGGTAAGGGTGACCGAGAACCTCGGCCTGTTGCCGGCCCAACTGCCGTGAACGACATCACTCACCCACGTCAGTGTGTGCCGGTCCTGAGTCGTAGCGGTCGAGAAACTCGTTCGACGGGAGGTCGAGCGCATGGAGCTTGGAGAACACCTCCGTACCCGCGCCTACCTCCTCGTCGCCGTCGGAGATCCGGTAGGTCTGCATCATGTCGAGGACTTCGAAGTCGTTCTCCCCCGCATACTCGGCCGACTCCCGCTCAGCCAGTTCGAGGGCATCGTCGAGGGACCGCGCCCGGAACAGGACGACGCGCTCCTCGTAGGGGCGGTTCTCCCAGGTCAGCCACCGATAGAAGGTCCTGACGCTGTACCACGACTTCGGCTCTTGTGTCATCGCCGGTCTGCCCTATCCCCTCGCGCTACACCGTGATCACTGTAAAGAAAGATCCACTTCCGCAACAGGCCCTAGCGGGCCTCGACGAGCGCTACGCCCTGGCTGCGTCCGGAGCGTGAGCCGGTTCGACCGGTGAGTGACGAGATCGCCAGGGCAGGGGCCGTGGCTGTGATGCCCCGCACAGGAGCCACGTCACGTCCTAAGGGAGGTAGTACGCGGGGGTCCCGCGATCCCGTGCCCAGGTGGATTGCGACAGGGCTTTGAGGGATTTGCTATGTGGTGGGGTAGTACGTCACACCCTTGCGCTCGGCTCGGAGCGCCCCTAACCATGGCTGTCGTTCCGGGGATCCCGGTGCGGGGCCCGACAGCAGAGCAGGTTCGCTCGACCGCCCCGGCCACCTCGCGGAGTACTGCTCCGCTTCCGCCGCCACCGCATGCGGTCGGCATCCCCACGTCGTCGCCAGATGGAGAGTTACTCGCGTATGACCGCCCCCACGCAGAACACCACCAGCCGCATCGCCCGATTCCGCAAGCTGTCCGTCGCAGGCATGGCCACAGCGGGTGCCGCAGCAGCGGCGCTCACGCTGATCCCGTCGCCCGCTCAGGCAGCCCCGGTGTCGGCGAATGTCTCGGCGTCCCAGGTGTCAGCGGCGGATGCTCCGGCGGCGAAGAAGGCGAAGAAGAAGCAGTACGCCGACAACCTCGACGGCTGGATCAAGGAAGCGCTGGACATCATGAAGTCCGAGCGGATCCCCGGCAGCTACGAGGGCCTGCACCGCAACATCATGCGTGAGTCCTCCGGCAACCCGAACGCCCAGAACAACTGGGACGTGAACGCGCAGAACGGCACGCCGTCGAAGGGCCTGCTCCAGGTCATCCAGCCGACCTTCGACGCCTACCACGTCGCCGGCACCCCGCGTGACCTGACCGACCCGGTCGCGAACATCACTGCGGCCGCCAACTACGCGGCCGACAAGTACGGCTCCATCGACAACGTCGACTCCGCCTACTGATCGTCCCTTCCCAGGCAGCTCCTGGCTCCGGCAGCCGTGCCGGGAACGCGACAAGGGGCCCGGCTGTGCCGGGCCCCTTGTTTTCGTAGCGGGGACAGGATTTGAACCTGCGACCTCTGGGTTATGAGCCCAGCGAGCTACCGAGCTGCTCCACCCCGCGTCGGTAAGTCCACTCTACACAGTGACTCTCGCGGGGTCGCACGCATTTCCCCGTCAGGTCAGCCGCAGACGCTGTTCTCGACCTGGGGGGCCTTCTGGCCCTGAGTCACGTCGAAGGTGACCGTCCCACCCTCGACCAGCTCCCGGTTCCCGTTGCCCGTGATGTCGGAGTAGTGGGCGAACACGACCGGGCCTCCGTCCTGGGCGATGAGACCCGAAGGAGGTGTGTCCGTGCCTGAGCGCGCTGTCGGGCACCGGCGGTGGGCATCGACCGGTCACAGACCGGCGATGTCCCTGGCCCTCTTCAGCACGGAATCGAGCGTGTCCACCCCCGTGTTGCGCCGGCTCTCGCGCGCCGCCCGGTCCGCCGGCACCAGCCGCGCGGCGGTCTGCACAGCGTGGGCGTCGGGGTCGCCGAAGGCGGTCCGCGGGTGTTCTCCCGTTTCCGCACAGTGCGCCGTGACCTCTTTGACCGCCTGGAGCACGACTGCCCGGTCCACGCCCGGCTGCATGGCCAGCCGTACCTGGAAACGCGCCATCCACTTCTCGCGGTCCTTCTCGCTCGCCGCGTCCTGCGTCTGGGTTTTCTTCGCCATGGGCTCTCCCGGGTGATCGGCAGCCGTCCGTCATGGAATGGGACGCCGAGGCACCGACGTAGGTTGCGAGAAGTCCACGGCCGACGAAACCGCCCCGCAGGAGCGGGAAGCAGGCCGTTCGGGCCGCCACTGTGCCCTTGTGCCCGCCGGGACCCGGGACCCGGCATCCCCAGGCGAGAGCGACCCGCACCGTCTCCGCGCAGGCCGGCGAGAACCGACCCGCGCTCGCCTCCCCCGCATGGCGGAGGCGCCTGAGAGGGGACCTGACAGGCCTGACTACAGGCTGAGTGCGTCCTCGGCGTTGTCCATCCACGCGGTGACCGAGTTGTCGTCGGACACGTTCAGTCCGGGCGTGGAGGCCTTGAGCGGCAGCTGCTCCAGGTCGGACTCGGTGTTCATGGTCATCGCGATCGAGGAGACCGTCTTGCTCTCGGCGTCCTTCAGGCCTCCCATGAGACCGGCGTAGGCGGACTGGCCCGGTGCGAGCCGGATGGCCTCCTCGATACCGGGGGCCGTGCCGCGCTCCGTCGCCTGCCCATCCAGGTCACCGAAGGTCACGACGGGGTGGCCGAGCACCCGGCACGGCTTGCCGGACTTGTTGGTGATCTTCAACAGGTAGCTGCTGGTCGTGGGCTCTGCGCGGCTCGCGGTGAACGTCACGTCGTAGGTGCTGCAGGGAAAGACGTCGTAGTCCGGATCGACCGTCGGCGAGACCGGCTTGGCGGGCGTCGTCGGCTTGGCGGGCGCAGACGGCTTTGCGGGTCCAGACGGCTTGGCGGGCTGCGGCTGGGAGGTGGGAGTCGCGGTCGTCGGCACGTCGGTCCCGCCCGCGGCGCCGTCCTCGGAGGGACCGCAGGCGGTCAGGGTCAGTACGGAAACAGCGAGGAGGGCGGTGGCGACTGCGGCTCTGCGAACGGTACTCATGGCTGTACTCCCCCGATGGTGGCGCTCGAACTGCGCTGTGGTGGACACCAGGTTCGCGCCTGTCCTTCACGGTTCGATGACAGTGCCTTGCCGAATCCACCACGGTTCGTCCCACGGGTTCCTGGCGACTCCCGCTTGGGCAGCCCCGGTACGAGCGACGCAGCCAGAGCGCTCCCCGGGAGGTACGGGGAGGCGCAGACTTCGCTCGGGGCGGTGGAGGCCGTCATCAAGGCCTACCCGAACTCGCAGCGACGCTACTGCGGTTTCGCCGACGACCCCGGCGATGACGTCCAAGACCGACCATCGCCATGCGCTCTCGCACCACCCCGGTCAGAGCGTTCTCCTCCCGGCCGCCGCCGACCTCGAAGTAGCCCTCCATATCGGCGGAGTCGTCCTCTGCATGGCACTCCGTGATGAGGCCGAAGACCACACCATCAAAGGTGAGTTGGAATGGCTGGATCGCGATGTCGCAGTACTTACGCTCTGCGAGGCCGGCGAGGACGTCGGCCAGCTGGGATTCCGCGCAGGCAACCACGGAACGCTCGTCATGCGGACGCTTCATCTGCTCTGCCCAAGTACCTGCGCACCAGATGTCGGACTCTTGGTGGTGCCCGTCGTGGTCGAACTTGTGCAGCACGACGAAGAGCCGCTTCTGCTCCTCCCAGCCGTCCCCCATCGCGAACCCATCTGGGAATGCATAGGTGACTGAAGCCAGAAACTGACCGTCACTGAACCGGCCGATGATGCTCGTTCGATTGTCCGGCTCATAGGCAATAGGGATGATCTCAGGGACAGCCATGCTGGCACCATCACCACCAGGTGAGCCCCGCCTCTCACTGGGTCCGAGATCGGCATCAGGCACTGAGAACGGAAAACGCTGGTCGTTGACTCCGGGGACGATCGGGCGACAGCGCTTCCCGGCATGTTGATGAGTCTTGAGAACGCACGTCGGCGTGTCGGGCTGCGCCCGTTCCGTCGCATCGGGTCAGAAGCGTCAATGCCGCGAACTCGTGCGATGGCCCAGAGGTGATTCTTTGCCTCGCACGGCACGCCAACATGCTGCGAACCCATACCAGGCGTCAGCATGATCACGTCCGGACCCGGCACCCTAGGAGAAATCACATGAGCGACGAGATCCACATCATCCCGGCGGGAGGCCAGTCGGCCGAAGAGGTCGCGGAGGTCTTCGCGAAGGCCGCGGAGGCTCGAGGCATGGACGCCGATGCCATCAGCGTGGATGGAGGCGAGGTAATCCTGCCGCAGGACATCGCCGCGAACCTGCGGACCAACCTCAGAAGCTTCCCTCCGGTGAACCAGACCTACACGCTTCAGGAGCCGATGCAGCTGTCCGACAAGGACGGCCTGCTGCAGGGCGGACTTCAGGGCTTCGACGTCATGGTGAACCACGACTCATAGACGGCCCCGCGAGCAGCCTCGGGGACGACGCCCGCGCTGTGTTCAGGAGGAAGCGGCCTGGGGCGCCCCGCCGGAGGCCCGGCGGGGCACCCTCTCCGCTGGCCACGGGGCTGGCCGGTGGAGGGGCTACTTGCTGTGCACGGGTGAATTGGGAACTGGTCACCTGCCCACGTTGCGTGCGGAGTTCGTCAGGAGCACGGATGCGCCCCGGCCTCGAACGCGGCATGGCTCGCCGCCCGCTCGCGCGGCTGATCGTGCCGGCCACCTATACCCGGTGAGGAAGACGCGGAGCTCGTCGTGGATCCGAGGAGGTGGTCCCTTGCGGCGCGATCGGGAGGCGCCGGCATCGGTCCGGGTGGGCCGCATGCGTGTAGTTCGTAAAGTTCACCGTCGCCACCGACGTCCCGGTCGGATTCTGTGACCCGGCCAGCCCCTTGCAGCGCGGTTCCAAGGAACCCACCAACGGCCTGCTGCGGCATTACTTTCCCAAGAGCATGGAGCTCTCGGTTCGCAACCCTGAGCGCCTTGCCGCCGTGGCCGCCGGTCCACACTGCTCACGACGCGCTGAGCCGCTGTTGGTGTGGTGAAAGTCCCCCGCAGAGCTGGTCGGTGCTCGAGTCACACACGCCGCCTTCGACTAACAGGTCCGGATCAGCATCTCTGAGCTCTTTCAGAGTGGCCACTGATGGGGTGACGGGCCAGCGTCCCGCAACTCACGAGGCTCCCGTGCCGTTGAGCGAGGTGCTCGACGTCTCAACTCATCAGCGCAGGAGCCTCGTTGGTTCCCCGTCCTGCCGCACTCGATCTGCCTCACGCTCTGGTCGAGTGGGTATCGATGCTCACGGTCACCCGTGAGGGTGACCGACGCTGCAAGCTCCCGCCCCACCAGCGTGCCCTCGTCGGCTTGGTCTACCTGCGCCGGCACGACACGCTCACGCAGCTCGCCGCCGGCTTCGGCATATCCGTCGGGACCGCCCACGCCTACGTCACGGCCGTCGTCGATCACCTGTCCCGCCCGGCACCCGGTCTGCTGCGTGTCCTGCGCGAGACGGATCCTGATCACGTCCTGCTCGACGGGACGCTCGCCGAGTGCGACCCCGGGTCGGCGACAGCCGGGCCGACTTCTCCCAGAAGCACCGCCGTCACGGCGTGAACGTGCAGGTCGTGGCCGATCCCACCGGCAAGCTGCTGTGGATCTCACCCACGCTGCCCGGCCGCACCCACGACCTGACCGCGGCCCGCACCCACCGCATCATCCGGATCTGCGAACGCCAGGGCGTCCCCGTGCTCGCCGACCGCGCCTACATCGGGGCCGGCCCCTGGGTGACCACGCCCATCAGACGGCTTCCCGGCCAGGACCTCACCACAACCCAGCAGGCAATCAACCGAGCCCTGTCAGCGGCACGAGCGCCGGTCGAACGAAGTATCGCGCGACTCAAGTCCTGGCAGATCTTCCGTCGGGCCCGCTGCAGCCCCAACCGGATGACCGTCATCGCCGCAGCCCTCCTCACCCTGAACGTCAACGCTGATGAACATCATTGCCGTTCCAGGGTGAGGAGGGATTGGCAATGGCCGTCATCCAGTTGGGAACCGTCTCACGACCAGACAAGTCGACCTTCGGTGAACCGACAGACCGAGGAGCTTCCATCGGCGATCCTCGTCAGCGTCTCCGCGACGGAGTCGAAATACTGGGCCATCGATTCGTACTCGCCTTTGACCGTGGGGTCACCCACGAACCATCTGCCGACGCGCCCGTCCCTCACATCGATGAACTTTCCCATCCAACCGTCCTGGTCCGAGAGGAACGGGATCCACTCGTTACGCCAGAACGGATTGTCCGGCTGGTCCGGAGGGTCGAATCCGCAGGACGTGGAGCGGTTCGCGTAGAGCCTCTCCATCGCCCGGATACCCAGAAAGAAGCTTCCCTCGTCGGGGAACCCGTCGAAGCCGCAACATGCCACTTCGTCGTCGACGTCTTCCTCCGGCAGATCCAGATTGTTCTGCAACAGCCACGTGCGCAGGTCCCCATGCAGGGAGATCCCCATCCGTTCCTCGGCTGCCGCGAGTATCTGCTCCGTAGCGGGCCCTGGCAGATCCGCGTGATCGGCCGGCGCGTGCTCCCGAAGAAGACTCATCACACGTGACCAACTCTCAGCCACACTCATCGCCCTCTGCCCTCTCTACAGGGATGTCTCCGTCCGACTACGCCACTGCGGAGGTTGGGAAGTACAGGCCGGAGGACCTTGCAGGGATGGTACTTCGAGCATGCGTTCCGTTCCTTCCCGCGATCATCTTCCGCCCCGAAGCGCAGGGCCGGCCCCTCAGCGAAGTGACCGCCCGCGACTCTTCACAGACAACCCACTGCGCCCGGCGTGCCCAGCCAAGGAGCTTCCAGGACTCAAGCGAGGGCCACAGCGTCACCCTGGAGCGGCGAAGCTGAAAACGCTCACTGATCACGGTCCCGACGGACGGCCGTATCCGTCTCGAAGGCGGACTCGTCATCGAGACGCCGATCACCGTCACCGCTGCCGGCCGGCACCCCGGCCGTCCTCTTGCCTTCTAGCGCGGCTGTGTGACGTGCGGGGCGGACGGTTCGTGTGGGGTGTCAGGGGTGGGACCCGCTGTTCCGAGCCAAAGATGGGGGCGTTCGGGGGGTGTTTGTTGGCCGGGCTCTCCCCTGCCCTTCCGCGCGCGGGCTTCTAGCATTCGACCACCCCCGCCCACACCGGTGGGGCGCCCCGGGGGCCGTGCACGGCATGTACATGATGCTTCAACTGTTGCCGGCCGCACCACCCCCATTCCGTACCGCCAGCGCCTCGATCCACCGCACCAGGTCCGTGACGGCCGCCCGCTCCTGTGGCGCGCCGCACCCCCCAGCCCGCGGCCGGACGCACCCGTGCGCCCGCGCTCGCCCGGCACCGAAGCACCGGATGGGAGAACCATGCGAGTCCCGCTGCTGGTCAGCGGAGCGATCACCGCTCTGTTCGCCTCGGCCCTGCCCGCGCAGGCAGGCCCGTCGTCGATCACCAACCCGCCCCCGGACAGGATCGTCATCGACGTCGCCACGGTGAACGGCTCCGGCTGCCCCCTGGGCACCGCCGCCATCGCCGTGTCCGAGGACAACACCGCCTTCACCGTCACCTACAGCGAGTACCTGGCGCAGGCGGGCGGCGACTCCTCCCCCACCGCGGCCCGCAGGAACTGTCAGCTCAACCTCCTGGTGCACGTACCCCAGGGATTCACCTACGCGATCGCCAGCGCCGACTACCGCGGCTACGCCTCGCTCAAGCCCGGCGCGAGCAGCACCGAGAAGGCCTCGTACTACTTCCAGGGATCGCCGAACACCGCGTCGCGGACACACACCTTCCGAGGCCCGTACGAAGACAACTGGCAGGCCACCGACAACACCGACTGGGCGCAGCTCGTGTGGGCGCCCTGCGGTGTGCAGCGGAACTTCAACATCAACACCGAACTCCGGGTGAACGCCGGCACCTCGAACCCGGCCACCACCAGCTACATGACCATGGACTCCACCGACGGCGACATCAGCACCATCTACCACCTCGCGTGGAAGCAGTGCCCCGCAAGATGAGCTGACGCACCATGGCGCCCCGGGCTCCCACTTCCGAGCCCGGGGCCCGCTCCCCCAGCAGTACCCGACGGGCCCGGCAGCACCGGTACCCGACGGCGCCGCGCTCAGGTTGCGGGGCGGCCGGAGTCCGGTGGCCTGCGGCCCGCGGGGAACCGACGTGGGCGGGAACAGCCGGACGCGACGGAACATGATGACAGGCCCCGGGCGACACCGCTCGGGGCCTCCTCTTGGCACAGCCGCTCCTCGGCGGTCCGTCCCCTCCCGCACTGCCAGAATTGACCCAGGATTCTGCGCCTTCAATGCACCCTTCTCCGGGTCTTTATCAGGTCTAGATTCAGTGGTGTCGCCGGGAACGCCGGGCGGCGGAACCACCAAGACCCAGGAGTGACCATGACGTTCACCAGTGCCGCGACGCCCGTCCTCGTCCGCGCCGAGGAGGCCGAGACGCTGCAGGACGGAGCGACCAGCCTCATCACGCTGCTGGCCGACGCGAACGCCACCGGCGGCGCGGTGACCGCCAACCGCGCCACGCTCCACAAGGGCTCGCCCGGTGCTCCCGCCCACTTCCACACCCGGGCCACCGAGATGTTCTACGTACTCAGCGGATCCATGCGGATCCTCCTCGACGACCAGGTCCTCACCCTCGGCCAGGGCGACTTCCTCACCGTCCCTCCGACTGTCCCGCATGCCTTCGCACCGGCTCCGGACAGCGAGGCCGAGATGCTCGTCGTCTTCACGCCGGGCATGGACCGGTTCGACTACTACCGGCTGCTGGAGCGGGTGTACCGGGGTGAGGCCTCGGTACAGGACATCCGCGACAGCTCCGAGCAGTTCGACAACCACTACTTCGAAAGCCCCATCTGGCAGCAGGAACTCGCCCGGCGCTGAACCCACCAGCCGGGGAGGAGTGAGGGGGCTGGCGTGTCGTCCTCGCGCCGAAGGGCGGGGTTCACGGTGGGGGCGGCAGGATCCGGCAGAGGGCTTCGAGGGCGGCGGCGTACGCGTGGTCGGGCGGGGTCGCGTAGCCGACGACCAGCCCGTCGAACGGTACGGCCTCGGAGGCGGGGTGCCGGAAGCCGGCGAGGCCGTCGAGTGCCAGGCCGCGCTTGGTCGCCGCGTTCACGGTGACCCTCTCGGTGCCGGGAGGCAGCCGCAGTACCGCGTGCAACCCCGCGGCGATTCCAGTGACCTCGACGTGCGGCGCGTGCTCGGCGAGCGCCGCGACCAGACGGTTGCGGCGGTCACGGTAGCGCTGGCGCATCTTGCGGATGTGCCGGTCGTGAGCACCGGAGGTGATCAGGTCCGCGAAGGTGAGCTGGTCCATCACGCTGGTCCAGCGCTCGCGTTGCCCCTTCACCGCCAGGACCGGACCGAGCAGATGCTCCGGCAGCACCATCCAGCCCAGCCTCAGGGCGGGCGACACACTCTTGCTGGCCGAACCGACGTACAGCACGTGATCGGGGTCCAGCGCCTGGACCGCGCCGACCGGTTCGCGGTCGTAGCGGAACTCGCCGTCGTAGTCGTCCTCGATCACCACACCGCCGCGCGCACGCGCCCAGTCGATCGCCGCGTTGCGCCGCCCCGGATCGAGCGGCCCTCCGACGGGAAACTGGTGGGCAGGGGTGAGCAGCACCGATCGCACGCCCCGGTGCTCGTGCAGTTCCTCCGTCCGCGTGCCGTGCCCGTCCAGGCCGAGCGGCACCGTCCGTACGCCGTCGGCCGTCAGCAGGGCCCGGTGGAAGGCGAGGCCGTACGCCTCCACAGCGAGCGTTCCGCGCAGCACAACGCCGCCGAACAGCAGCCTGAGCGCGTCGGAGAAGCCCGAGCAGATCACGATGCGCTCCGGGCCGGTCCGTACACCCCGTACGCGGGCGAGGTAGTCCGCGAGCGCGGCACGCAGCTCGATACGGCCCTGCGGGTCGCCCGGCCCGAAGGCGTCGTGCGGGGCTGCGGCGAGCGCCCGGCGGGTGGCGGTCGACCATGCGTTCCTCGGGAACGACGAAGCATCCGGCTGACCTTGCGTCAGATTGTGCGTGGGCGCGGCGCCTCCTGCGGGCAGTGGCCTCTTCGGTACGCGTACAGCCCTGGCGGGTGCGGCGCGCTCGGCGACGCGGGTGCCTGAACCCTGTCGGGCGGTCAGCCAGCCCTCGGCGACCAGTTCCGCGTACGCGTCGGCGACCGTGTTCCGTGTGACGCCTAGGTCGGCCGCGAGCGACCGGTAGGGCGGCAGCCGGGCCCCGGCGGCCAGCCGCCCTTCCTGGATCGCCTCACGCAGAGCCCGGGCGAGAGCCGCCCGGCGCGAACCCGTCCCGGCCAGCTCGAGGTGCAGGTCGGCTCCGACTCGTTCGGCCAGATCGACCCATGATCTGGTCACTTGAATGCACCTCTCAGGGGGTCTGTGGGCTCCCCAGATTAGTGACCATGACGAACGCCATCGCGCCTCGAGTCGACTTCGTCGCCACCGCCGCCAAGGCGTTCAAGGCCCTCATCGGATTCTGCGGGACGACACCCAGCCGGCCGAGTCCACGGGGAGGGCCAAGGCACGGGCCACGACGAGCGCCACCCGAATTCGTCGTCGCGATACCGGCGATGTTGGATGGCGGCATGGCGAGACGTAAGAGGGAGAAGAGGAAGTGGCCTCCCTTCGGCATTCCGAAGGGGATCGTCCTGTTGGCGACGCCGGACGGCTGACGCCACAGCGTCCTCACCCTGGAGGGCGGACTGCTCTGCGGGCGCCTGGCCGTGCCGGTCGACACTGACCCGCACGACGCGCGGGCCGCGGCGCGCGGCGGCAATGGTGGCAGGGCTCGCGCGCGACTTCCACGGCACCGACGTGGAAGTGAACTGGGATCCGCCCCTGGAGCTCTGGTCGTGGACCGCCCGCGTCACCCTCGTTCCCGGAAACGAACTCGGGGCACCGTACGCCGGAGGTTGAAGGCAGGCACGCGCCACGCCGGCCGGCAGCCGCGCATATTCTTGCCGGCTTCCTTCTCTGTGCTCCCAGGGCGGGAGTCTGTCAGTGTTGTAGCAGGGCGCAGACGAAGTCCTCCTGGACGGTGCGGACCTTGGCCAGTAGATCCGGCTTGAGGCTCTTGCTGGTCTGAGTGTTGATCGAGAAGGTGAGGGACCGCTTGCCGTCCGCCGTGCCGACCGCGAGCTGGGTGTAGCCGGGGAAGTTGCCGGTGTGGCCGTAGACCGTGCCGCACCGTGTCTCGTAGCGGAAGATGGCCAGTCCGCCCGCGTTGACGCCGGGGCCGGCGGGCTCCGAGGCGGCGCCGGGGATGAAGGTCCGCTGCTGCTTGCGGGTCTCCCGCGACAGGAAGCCCGGTCCGCCGGCCCAGGCGCGGACGAAGGCGTTGAGGTCCTTCGGTGTCGAGACGATGCCGCCGGAGGCCCAGACGCCCGACGCGCTGAGAACCTCGCTGATGTCCTCCGGCTCGGCGGGCGGCGTCACGTCGTAGCCGTGCAGGTACGGCCTGGGCAACCGGTAACCCTGCGGAAGGCTGGTCTGCCTCAGACCGAGGGGCCGGTACACGAGCTGTTCGAGGAGGTGTTCGTAGCGCTGTCCCGTGACTGCCTCGGCCATCAGCGCGACGGCGATGTTGTCGGAGTTCGAGTACTCGTACCGCGATCCCGGCGGGAACACCAGGTCCTTTCCGGCGACGAAGTCGAGCAGTCGGCGGGAGTCGAAGTGGTGCCTGGGGTCCTCCTGCAGGATCTCGATGAACGCCGGCGCCGTCGAGAAGTCGGGCAGCCCGCTGGTGTGGCTGAGCAACTGGCGCAGCGTCACCTGATGCCACGCAGCGGGCAGTGAAGGCAGGAGCTCGCCGATCGTGTCGTCGAGCTCCAGCTTGTCGCGATCCACCAGCCGCAGGGCGACCGCGCCGCTGAAGGCCTTGGCGACGCTCGCGATCCGCATGTGGTCGGTCGTACGGGGCGGGCGGCCGGTCCTGATGTCGGCGACGCCCGCCCGGTAGACCGCCGTCCGCTCACCCTGCCGCATCAGCGCGATCACTCCCGGCGGCCCCCCGGGGGTGCGGACGAGGTCGTCCAGCAGCTTGTGCAGGGCGCGGTCCGGGGGTGGCGGCGTTCCCGTGGCCTGCGCGGGCTGGACCAGGGCGGCGACTGCCGCGGACGCGGCCAGGACGGCGACCGACAGGCGCGGACGTACGCGCGAGCGGGAACGGTCTCCACGGTGTGCCGGCACAAGGGCTCCTTCAGGTGAGGTGAGGCAGGGCGGACGTGCACCCGGCCAGGGGGCCGGGAGAACGCTCACCCGGCGAGCGAGAGGGTCCGACCCAGCATCAGACGCACCGTCGGGACCTGCCTGCCCGATGCTCCATCCGGCTCAGGGACCGCCTACCTCCGGGTATGAGCAGCCATTGGCGTGGGTTGGCCGGCCGGCACGGCAGTGGGTCGGGCGGCGGGTTGGCGGATCGGGCGGCACGCCCTTGTCGGCTTGCCCTCGCCTCCCGTCTCGGCGAGCCCGCACCAGGACTCGTGGGTGGGTGGCCTCCGACCGTCGCCGAGCCCGGGGGCCAGGTCCTTGGCTTCGTCCGTGACGGCGACCCCGCGGGACGTGCTGTCCGCCCGTGTGGACGCTGGTGAGGGCGACCGCAGGCAGTCACGGTCGTGGCTCCGGGACTGAGGGCGCAGCGCACGAGCGTAGGGCAGGAAGCCGGGCCAGCCCGGGTCAGGTCGTGCGTGCCCGCCCCAGGCGCGGGTGGCGGTGGCGCGGGGGCGCCCCGTCCCGGGAGCCGAGGTCGATTGTCAGTGGTGGGTGAGACGGTAGGAACATCAAGTCGCAGGACGGGGAGCTTTCATGTCGGGAAGTCAGAACTACATCAACCACGTCGCTCTTGTGCTGGACGCCAGTTCGTCCATGTCGCACCTGAGCCGCAAGGTCGTCGAAGTCGCCGACCAGCAGATCGCGTATCTCGCGCGGCGGTCGAGGGAGCTGGAGCAGGAAACCCGCGTCACGGTGTACGTCTTCGCCGACAAGGTGGAGTGCGTCATCTACGACAAGGACGTGCTGCGGATGCCGTCGCTCAAGCAGATGTACCGGGCCGGTGGGATGACCGCCCTGCTGGCGGCGGCGTTGAAGTCGCAGCGGGAGCTGGCACAGACGGCCCAGCTGTACGGCGACCACAGTTTCCTGACGTTCGTGCTGACCGACGGGCAGGAGAACGCAAGTCACCGATGCCCGGACGCCCCTGCCAGGGATCCGCGTGAACTGGTGAAGGCCGTGTCCGAGATGATCGGGACGCAGGAGGACAACTGGACGTTGGCCGTTCTCGTACCGGACCAGATGGGCAAGCGCGAGGCCATGCAGTGCGGCTTCCCCAAGGAGAACATCGCCATCTGGGACGCCACGAGCACCCAGGGCCTGGAGGAGGCCGGGCAGGTCATCCGCGAGGCCACGGAGAAGTTCATGGTGGGCCGCGCCCAGGGCATCCGCGGGTCACGGGCGGTGTTCTCCACCGGCGCGGAGGCCGTCAACAAGGACACCATCAAGGCAGCCGGTCTCACTCCGGTGAAGCCCTCGCAGTACCAGCTGATCCCTGTGGCACGTGACGCGGCGATCCGCGACTGGGTCGTCGAGTGCGGCCACACGTACCGCACCGGTGGCGCGTTCTATCAGCTGAGCAAGACCGAGAAGGTCCAGGCTCGCAAGCAGATCGCGGTGCTGGAGAAGAAGACAGACAAGGTGTACACAGGGCCCGAAGCCCGAGCACTGCTCGGCCTCCCGGACGTCGAAGTACGCGTCAAGCCCGACCACAACGACGACTTCACCATCTTCATCCAGAGCACCAGCGTGAACCGGAAGCTCGTCCCCCACACGCGGCTCCTGCTGATGATCTGACGCCCTGACGAGCCGTGCCAGGGCACCGGCCACAGCCTCGGCGGCTGTGCCGGCGGCCGACAGGAGCCTCGCCCGGCCCGGCGCCCCCAGCGGGGAAGAGAGCCGGCGGGGGCGGGCGCGGCGCTCTGCCTCGGTGCCGATGTGCCCTCTGCCATGTCCGTTGGGGGCTGGGTGATGCTGCCCCGCGGCGCGTGTCTGTGCGGCCGCAGCCCGGCCGCGGCGCTGCGCCGCGGGGCTCCGAGGCCTCCGCGGCTCGCGGGCAGCGCTCCGGCGAGGACCTGAACGAGCCGGGCCCGAGTTCGAAGTCGAGGCCGACCTACTGAGGTTCTCGTTAGTTCTGTGGGTGTGGCGGGCTCGTTGGTAGGAGTCTGTTGTCGTGTCTTTCAAACCTTCGTCTGTTGTCTCCGGGTCTGTCGTTCTCCCTTTGACGCGACCGCAGTTGGCCGAGGCCCGGCGTGTGCGGGCGGCCGAGTTGTTCGGGCAGGGACGCTCGAATGCCGAGATCGCACCCATGCTTGGGGTCGGTGACGAGAGCGTGCGACGGTGGAAACGCCTCTGGGAGAAGGACGGCACTCACGCCTTGCGGCGACGCCCGGCCACCGATCGCCCGCCCAAGCTGGACGACGCCCAGGTCGAGCAGGTGCGGACCGCGCTGGAGCAAGGCGCCCAGACGCATGGCTTCGAGGCCGATCTGTGGACGCTGTAGCGAGTCGGCCTGGTCGTCGAGCGGGTGACGGGGGTGGTTCTGTCACGCGCATCGGTCTGGCGTCTGCTGACCGGTCGGCTGGGGTGGAGTCTGCAGCGCCCGGAACGTCGGGCGGTGGAGCGGGACGAACCCGAGATCGCCCGCTAGATCGCCCACGAGTGGCCGCACATCAAGAAAGGGCGGTGAACCCACGTGCCTGTATCGTGTTTTTCGACGAATCAGGCGTCTCGTTGTTGCCTCAGGTCCGCCGCACCTACGCACCCCGGGGCCGCACTCCGCTCCTGCGGCATCGACTGAACTGGAAGCGCGCCTCGATGGCAGCGGCTCTCGGCTATCACCCCACCGACTCCGACCGCGGGCCCCGTCTGTGTTTCCACCTCAAGCCCGGCAGCTACGACACCACCGCTCTCATCGAGGTCCGGGAACAGCTCAAGGTGTTCTACCGCGGGGAGCGGGTGGTCCTGGTCGGGGACGGACTGTCCGCCCACTGGAGCCGGGCCATGCGCGCCTGGGTCGCCGAACAGAACTGGCTCACCCTCGAGCGATAACCCGCTTACGCACCCGAGCTCAACCCGGTGGAACTGCTGCGGTCATCGCTCAAGAAACGCGAACTCGCCAACCTTGCCGGCAACCACCTCGCCGATGTCGCCGACGCCACCGAACAAGGCATTCACCGCATCAACCAGAGCCAGAGCCAGCAGCTGCCTTGGTCCTTCCTCACCCACACCGGCCTGACCATCCACCCACCGACCCCACAGAACTAACGAAAAGATTAGTAAGAAGTAGTCCTGCCCGTGCTTCCCGGCTCTGGCATCATCTGCTGGCCATGCGGCAACGGGCGTTAAACGAGGCGCTTTCGCGACGAGGAAAGGGCGCCTGTGCACAACGGCATACGACGCGCGCTGACGTTCGCCGTCCTGTCAGCTACTTCTGCGGCCACCACGGCCTGCGGCCCAGCAGCCGGCCCAACCAGCAGGACCCAGCCCTCCGCATCCGCGCAGCGGCCATTGGCTGAGGCAGACCTGACGGAGGCCCTGCCTGACGGCGGAGAACTCCCAGGCTTCGTAGCAGTGCCGCAGGACTTGGCCCTTCTGGAAGCCGAGGACATCGTCACAGCGGACAAGGCCGCGTGCCGTCCGATCGCCGACATGATGAGCGTGAGTCCCCAGCACCGGCGCAACGGAATGGTCTGGGCGACCTTGAAGCCCCAGGACGCGCCTGCCGACGCGACGCCTGGCAGCCTGACCCTGACCAGCCACGAAGACAAGGCTGCCCGAGCATGGATGGCTCAACTCAAACAAGCCCTGTCCGACTGCACCGAGTTCACCGCCACACCCGAGCGTGCCTGGACTCACCGGTTCAGCGTGCGGCCCCTTGCCTCAGTGAAGGCCGGAGACGACTCCGTCAGCTACGTACTGACCAACACCCTTGCTCCCGATGGCAAGGGAAACGTCATGAGTGTCATCCGCACAGGTGGGGCCTTCGCCACCTCATGAACCAAGACGCAGGTAAGACCGTCGCTGTGCCTGTCGCCGTTGTGAACCAGCAGCACAAGAAGCTGCAAGGCGCAGCCAACTCCTGAGCAATAGGGCCCAGGCGTCTGGGAAACGATCACCTTGAGCGCGGGATGAACGCATCATTGTCTGTGTCTCAACCTGAGGCGCCGACTGGTGGTCTGTGTGGGTCACGGCTTGTCGAGACTTGCGAGGGCGTGCCGGATTGCGGCGAGGGCTTCCTCGTCGGTGGCATTGAGCTGTCTGGCGGCAGCCGCGTAGTTGCTTGCGTGCTCCGCCAGCTTCGCCTTGATGTCGGTGGTGGCCGAGGGGGCAATGACCTGAGTACCAGAGCCTCGGCGACTCCTGACAAGGCCTGCGGCCTCGAGTTCGCGGTAGGCCCGCACCACGGTGTTGTTGGCCAGCCCGAGGTCGGAGGCCAGCTGGCGCACGGACGGCAGTCTGGCTCCCTGACCGAGCCGTCCGACCGCGATGAGGTCAGCCAGCTGTGCGCGGAGTTGCTCATACGGAGGGACTGGGGACGCATGGTTGACGCTGATACTGATGCCGTTGGTGGTCATGGCCGAGCCTTGAGGTAGGCCTGCGGCAGCAACAGGACGCCCAGACAGTGACCCGCGGTCGGTGCAGAGATGAGGGCCGAGATCGCCAGCCCCGCGAGGGCCACGTCGTTCATCGCGCCCCCGCAGGGCACGCCCAGCACCCCGACGGCCATCGCCGAGGAAACGGCGAAGAGAGGGGCGCTCACCAGCACTCCCCATGCACCGACAGCCGCCCGGGCGTTGATGCGGCGTTGATCGTCATCCCCCGAGCGTACGGTGACACGGCGCAGAAGCAGTGCGCAGGCAACGGTACCGAGGGCGAGACCGCCGAGAGCCGGCCAGGCGTAGTAGGGGCCGGGCCAGGGTGAGAGCAGGTGGGTGCCCGCCGGACATGTGACGGACAAAGCACGTCCTGGGCGACCGTCGGAGTCCGCCGAGGCTGTCGTGGCGGCGACGATCAGCAGGGCCAGCAAGGCGACAGCCTGCGCGGCCAATGCAGCCGTCAGGGAGCGGGGGGCGTAGTCCCGGATCCGGCGCGGAGTCACTTCGGCTGCTCGTAGCCAGCGAGGTCTGGGTCGTGCGATGACGTCTGCTGCAAACACGCCAGCCATGACACACAGACTGAACACGGGAAATGCGTAGAGCAGGTCCACAACAGGCTCAGGACTGAAGGTGACCAGAGCGTTGGCAGCCAGACCGGTTGCCGCGCCGGCCCATCGGACAGGGGTATTCAACCCCGTCCGCCAAGTGCCTTCCGTTCTTGCAGCAGCAGGCATGCCTATTCCCTTCCCTCCCACAAGGTGTATTAACTACCTGACACAATTACCCAAGGGTTGAACTGTGTCAAGGAGTTGACACACTTGGCACAGGTCACCGCCATCCCGCAGCCTTCTGGACTCCCAGAGTTCGAGTCAGGCGCCGGGTCATCAGAGTGATGAGCGACCAGGTCAGACTCGGGGTGCTGTGGCAGAACCTGGGTGCCTTGCGCTGGCATCAGCGGTTCGGCGGGGAGGGAGGGCCAGAGTCGGCTGAGGAGTAGTCAGTCGGCGGGCGGTTCTGCTTCGTCCAGCTGTCGGTGCGGGGGCCTTTCCGGGCCAGGCCCCGGGTCATGAGCGTGATGAATGCCCAGTTCAGGTGGGCTTCGGAGTGCTGGGGGAGACGCTCGTGGTCGCGGCAGTTGCGGCGGGCGTTCATGATCCAGCCGATCGATCGTTCGATCTTCCAGCGCCGGGGCAGCACGACGAACCCCTTGGCGTCCTTGGGTCGAAGGACGGGCCGCAGAGTCAACCACAGATGGTCCGCGGTCCAGTTGGGCAGCAGGTCGCGGGAGTAGGCGGAGTCCGCCCACCGCGCAGTACGCGGTGGAGCACGGCTTCGACGTTGCGCCGATCGAGACGCACGTGCGCACGCAGACCGGCCGCTACCTTGACGCCTGGTACAAGCGGCTGCGCGACGCATACGTGGAGACCATGGCCGACCTCGGGTCACCACCGACATCGGGGATCAGGAGTTCCTGGACGCGATGGCGCGGCGCTAACAGTTCGACCCGACGATGGCGCTGCTGGAGACCGCGATCAAGGCGACCGCGAAGGGCGGCATCGCTCCGGCAGGTTGCGGCCGACGGCCTTGTCCGGATGCACTTCCGCGCCAACGACACCCGGGCCCGCGGCCTGGGCGTGGAGTTCACCGACGTGGTGCGGCTCGATATCGAGATGTAGGTCAGTGGGGTGCCGCCAAGGCCGGTCGGCCACCGCGTGGTCTCGTAGGGGCCGGTGTGCGGCTCCTGTGTGATCACGCGGTGGCCATGACTGTTGTAGATCAGTCCGTGTGAGTTCGCGGACCTGATTTGGTTGGCCGAGGCCTTGGAAGGCGGTCCAGCCGCCGCTTCCGACGACTGTTCCGGCTCCGAGGCTGTTCGGGTAGAAGTACAGCTTGTCGTCGCCGCCGGTGGCCCAGATGTCCGGTGTGCCGTCGTTGTTTGCGTCGGGGACGGCGATGAGCAGCGGGCGGTTGGCGGGTGTCCAGGAGGTGCCGATGACGGTGTGGTGTGGGCCGGACCCCAGGGTGTCGCCGTCCTCGCCCCCGCTGTAGAGGCGGAGTTCGCCGGTGGTGCTGTTGCGTGCGATCAGGTCGGCGTGGCCGTCCTTGTCGTGATCGCCTGGTGCGGCGAGGTTGAAGGGGGCCCAGCCTGCACAACGGCTCGGCCGTCACCGGTGGGTGGTCGAGAGGACCGTGTCCTGGCTGGCCGGATGCCGACGGCTCCACCGTCGCTACGAGCGCAGGCCGAACACTTCCTTGCCTTCGTCGGCATGGCGGCCCTCCGTATCTGTTTCCGTCGGGCTGACTACCTCAATCCCAAGACATGGACGGGGTGGTGAGCCAGTCCTGTCAGAGTCCCGATGGGTGGCTGGAAAGCCAGTCGGCATGCCGATCGCGCGTCTGATCCCGCTCCTCGGGCGTGGCGAGGAAGACATCGGCCCCTCCGTCGTAGGGGTGGAAGATGCGTCGCATCTGGGTGTCGGTGATGAGGACTCCCGCCACCTTGTCGTCCGCGATGTCACGGAGCAGTTCGTCGAGGCAGCCGTATCGCCAGGGCCGGCGGGCGGCGAAGAGGTGGCAGTAGGTACGGAACTCCGGATCTGGATCGTCCTCCACCAGCAGGCTCTGCCAGTAGCCAGCAGCTGGCAGGGATGGCGGAACCTCTGTTGGGCCAGTGCTGCTGCCACAACTCTGTCAAAGCCGCCGTCGCACCTCCAGACATCTGCCGTACTCGTCCTCTCGCACCGTGGCCTCTACCGATGGTCATGATGCCCCCGCACCCGGTCACCAAGAGAAACGACGTCTTAGGCCGGACGCACGGTGCAGCCCAGCCCGCGCCCGTCGTGGTACCCGCCGGGGTGCTGACCAACGGCAAGACGTACACGTTCCGCAGCAGCCCACACGACGGCACTCACTACAACCTCGGCTGGTCGGAGTGGAAGTCGGTCAGCCGATGATGGCGACCGGGGCGTCCCAGGCGTTGCGGTCGACGGTGATGGTGTGGCCGCCACGGGTCTCCTTGCTGTTCGCCCTGTATTGGTGACCGCGGCTGTGGTCGGTGTACAGCTTCGGGTCCCAGGGCCAGTCCTTGGTGGTGGTCTCCTGGCCGTTCCACAGGGCATACCAGAGGTTGCCGGGCAGGTCCCTGCGGTCCTTGGCGGTGGCGATCGCCTTGGCGCTAGAGCTGCTGAAACCGTAGAAGCCGGAGCGGTAGGACTTGGCGCGCAGCGTCTTGGTGAAGGAGCGCACGTAGGTGAGTGGCGTGGTTGCAGGCCAGCAGCGTGAGCCGTATCCGGATCGTGGGCCAGGCAGAGCGGGGCGCCCATCGCTTAGCCCTCGTCGGTGTGCGGGGCTTGGCTCGCGCCCTGCACACCGACGCGGCGGTGCCTATTGCTCCCTGGCCGGCGCAGGTTCCGGGAGGTCTCGCAGACGCGCCACGAGGGAATGGCAGATGCGCTCGAGCTCCAGGTCGGAAGCGACTGCATCACTCCAAGGGTCCTTGCCTCGGTGTGGTTGCGCGAGCTCCGTCTGGATCCGGGACAGGGCAGGGCGTGCGGCCTGGCCCATGCGGTTCAGGCAGGCGAGGACATCGGGCGCGGTGGAGTCGTTGTCCTTCCAGGCATTCAGCAGCGCCGACGCAACGGTGTCGGCCTCGGTGTCTCCGGCTATGTCCCACAGTGCTGATGCGGTGTGGACGAGAGTCCACGCGTTCCCCACGTTCAGTACGGCCGCATCGTCTTGCTCGTTCCGTGCGTTCATCTCCGTCTGCTCGTTCAGTATCTGTCGCAGGCGCGGCAGGACGGGAGCGGCGGGAGGTCCGATCCGGCTGGCGAGGCCGATGGCGGCGAAGTTCCACTGGTGGTCAAGGAGGCGTTCCAACAGCGGCACGACGTCTTCGGGGCGGTGCTCGATTTCCCAGACGGCGGCTGCCGCGGCCGTACGGACATCCGCGTTGTCCGCCTCGGTGAGGGGCCGGACGGTGTCGAGGGCGGAGGCGGCGCGGGTGCCGAACGAGGCGCGTGCCTTCAGGACGGGCTCCACGGTGCGCCACTGCTGATGCCGGACGGCGACCTGGACGGCGTCGGTGAGGGCAGGTACGGCCGCCGGGTCTCACGGCGACGAAGCTCCGCCGGGGCCTCGCAGCCGACCAAGCCGAGGCCTGCGCCTTGAAGGTCTACGCGGAAGCCTGCGAGACCACCGTCGTCCACTACACCGCGGCACCGTGACGGCTGTGCCCGGGCAGACCCTCACCTGCGGTCTGCCCGGGCACTTATGCGATGAGAGCCAGGCCTGTCCCAAGCAGGTCGCAGGGGGTGGCCAAGCCGTTCAAGGGTGGGTCAGAAGGCGGTGGTGCCCTCCAGAGCCCACCAGGATCCATTGGAGTTGTCGACCCTGCGCAGGCCGCCGCCGGGGAGTCCTTGGTACTGGTAGAGCCAGGCGCCGTCGGACGCTTCCAGGTCGGGTCGTCCGTCGCCGGAGGTGTCGCCGACGCCGAGGATGTGGTCCATGGAGTTCCAGCCGCCGGTGCCGATGAGCTTGCGGGTGCCGAGGGTCCGGGTTGAAGTGCCGGGGTAGAGCCACAGCTTCCCTGTGGCCTTCTCCCGGGCAACCAGGTCGTCCCGGCCGTCGCCGGTCATGTCACCAGCGCCGACGAGGGCGTTCATGGTGTTCCAGCCGCCGGTGCCGATGAGCTTGCGCGCGCCGACGCCCCCGCTGCTGGTACCTGGGTAGAGCCACAGCTTCCCTGTGGCCTTCTCCACGCCGAGAAGGTCGGAGCGGCCGTCGCCGGACAGGTCGCCGAACGCGGCGAGCAGGCCCATGGCGTTCCAGCCGCCGGTGCCGATGAGCTTGCGCGCGCCGATGCCGCCGCTGCCGGTTCCGGGGTAGAGCCAGAGCTTGCCGGTGGCGCTCTCGCGGGCGATCACGTCCTCGCGGCCGTCGCGGCTGAAGTCACCATGGCGCACGAGGGCGTTCATGGCGTTCCAGCCGCCGGAGCCGACCAGGCGCCCGCTGCCGTTGCCGGGCATGAACCACAGACGCCCGGCTGTGTCACGCAGCACGGCGTCCGCGCGCCGGTCGCCGTTCATGTCGCCGAACCCGCCGACCTTCGGCGACGTCACCGTCTCCCAGGAGGGATACGGCTCCGCCTCACACTCGCGCAGCGTGGGCACGATCTTGATAGCTGGTCTCAGCGCTACCGCCGGTGGTCGGATAATTTTGGTCGGGGGTGTCCCATGAGTACCCGCCGGCGCGTCCGTAGTTTTGCTGGTCGTACATGCAGACGTTCGAGCCGGTGCGGTTGTATCGCAGCTGGATCTTGTTGTCCCAGCTCCCCAGGGTGGGCACGCTCGTCTTCGTCTTGAACATCGAGCCCGTGCCGTTGGTGTTTGTCCAGGCACAGAAGTAGCCCTTGGGGCAGTCACTGGTCGCCGCCTGCGCGGGCGTCGCGCCGGCTCCGAGCAGCCCGAGCGACGTGAGCCCCAGCGTCGTGGCCAGCGCGGCCGTGCGCTGAAGCAGAATGTTGCGCATAGATTCCCTCCCTTACGCGGCACGGAGAAGAGTCTCGACGTGCCGCGCCACGAAGGTATCCCAGCCTACGGACAGCCGATCAGGCGCCTCGGAGGTGGTTGCGGCTTTGTGGCGGCGCCGTCCGCCAGTCGGTGACCGGGCGCGGCCCCCAGCTCCGAATATCGCGCACCTGGATTGACGCTCCCCGCCAGCTGGGGCCTGGCTCTGTTCACGAGAACGGGTTCTGGCTCAGGCTCTGTGATCCGTGCGCTGCGAGTGACCGATGAACTCCCGTTGACTTATTGGGAGTTGTCTCAAAACGAGCAGTGGCAGGAGTGAGTGGCCCAACAGTTCGGAGCTGTGAAAGAGGTCATGCTCCGGCTGGAGGAGCTGCTGTTCCCGTCGATCGACGACGTCGCGGTGCTGTCGGTGGACGTGAACATCGCGATAGTGCGTGTTGATGCGCGGTGCACCGCCGCGGGTGCCTGGTGCCCGGGTTGCGGAGCGTGGTCCAACCGGGCCCACGGCTCCTACCTGCGGTTTCCCGCTGATGTTCCGAGTGCGGGACGAAGCGTCGTACTCCAGCTGCGGGTCCGCCGGTTCACCTGCCGGAACGCCCAGTGCGGACGCCGCACGTCCGTCAAGCAGATACCCGGCCTGACCCGAAGGAACGGCCAGAGGACCGAGCGGATGCGCTCGACCCTGGCCGCGATCGGCCTCGCCCTCGCTGGCCGGGCCGGCGCCCGCCTGGCCCACGTCGTCGGCGTGCCGATCAGCCGCAGCACCCTCCTTCGGCTGGTCGACGCACTTCCCGACCCTGAGGTGCCCGCCCCGCGAGTGGTCGGCGTCGACGAATACGCCACCCGCAAGGGCCGCCACTACGGCACCGTCCTCGTGGACGTCGAAACCCGGCGGCCCGTCGACCTGCTGCCCGACCGGGAGTCATCGAGCCTGGCCGCGTGGCTGGCCCAGCGGCCCGGAATCGCGGTCGTATGCCGGGACCGCGCCCCATTCTTCGCCGAGGGCGCCACCGCCGGTGCCCCGCAGGCCGTGCAGGTCGCGGACCGGTGGCATCTCTGGCACAACCTCGGCGAGGCCGCCGAGCGAAGCATCGCCCAGCACCGCCAGTGCCTGCGCGTCCTGGTGCGTGAGACACCTGAAACGGCCGAAGCGGAGCCCGACGCTGCGGAGGAGTCGTCCGGCTCGCCGCGCCCGACCGGTCACCGGTTCGCCGAACGAACCCGAACCGTCAAACGGTACGCAGACGCCGCCAAGCCGGAAGGCCTCTTCACCGGTCGGTGGCAGGCCCGGACCTCCGTCCTCGACGAGTACAAGACCTACCTCGACGACCGCTGGAACGAGGGCTGCGCCAACGCCTGGAAACTGTGAGAAGAGATCGTCCCGCTCGGCTACAAAGGCAGCTACCAGCGCGTTCGCGCCTACCTCCGCCAGAAACGCACCTCACCACGGCCCGTGACAGCCCGACCGCCCTCGCCCCGGGCCGTCGCCGGATGGATCCTCCGCCGCCCGGAAACCCTCTCCGAGACCGAACACCTCCACCTGAAGAACGTCCGGGTCAACTGCCCTGAGATCGACGCACTCACCAGGCACGTCCGGTCCTTCGCGACCATGCACACCGAGCGCCGGGGCGAGCGACTCCCGGACTGGCTCGACGCCGTCAGACTGGACAACCTGCCCAGCCTCCACACGCTCGCCGCGGGCATCGACCGCGACCTCGACGCCGTCATCGCCAGCTCCTGAACCGCTCGCCGGTCGAACCGGCCGTGGATGTCGCTCCCCTGCCCGCGCCGCCGTCGGAGTCCTGGCTCGTCGAGCCGGCCGACTCCGGCTGCGCCGTCGGGCCCGGTTGGGACGCGGGGCGGTCGTACGAGCCCGGCGAGACGGTCACATACGCCGGCGAGCAGTACACCGCCACGTTCTACTCCACCGGTGCCCACCCCCGGCGACCCCATCTCGTGGGCCGTCTGGCAGCACGACGGACCCTGCTCAGCCCGGGCCGCTCCGCGCCCGCCCGTTCCACCCGCTCGCCCGCGGCCCGGTGCCCCCGTGCGCCTGGCCGCGGGCGGCCGCCCGCCTCCGGACCCGGATCCTCCAGCCGCGGCACCGGGCGGGGGGCCGGTCGTCTCCGACGTCGGCCGAGCTCCGCCCGGGCACCGAGGCTGGATGTCCGCCGCTCGCCCCGTCCGTGGGCGGCTACTTCAGGTCCGGGCGCTGGTGGGCGCCGATGTCGGTTGGGCCGTGCAGGCGGTTGCCGAAGTAGTCGTGCCTGCCGGGGTTCTCGATCGGGGTGCCCGCGCCGAGGGCCGGGGAGTCGGGGCGGAGCCGTAGGTCACCCGGGGTGTCCGGGGTCGCGTCGAGGAGCCGTGGGTCCGCCGTGACGGCCCTGGTGTCGCTCGCCGGGACGGTGCCCACGCCTACGTAGAGGTTGTGGTCGTAGGTGTTCAACGTGTCGCTGATGGGGGATCCGCCTTCGGCGGTGCTGACGAAGATGTTGTTGCGGAAGGTGACCCCGCCCTTGCCGCTGTCGCTGACCATGGCCGTGCCTGTCTGGTCGGTCACGACGGTGTTGTTGTAGACCTGGGTGTTGGTGGTGGGGGCCGGACAGACCACGGAGATCACGCCGTAGGGCGGGCTCCAGGTGTTGCGGTCGTTGATGCTCACGTTGTAGCGGAAGACGTTGTCGGACGTCTTCATGCCGGTGGCGTTGCAGACGAGGAGGAAGCCGCCCTCGTTGTCGTGGCTGTAGTTGTACTGGTAGACGTTCCGGTTGTTTCCGCCGTCGAAGTCGAAGGCTTGCGAGTCGAGCGTCCCGTGGCCGCCGGTGACCTCGTTGTACTGGTAGACGGCGTCGTCGAAGTTCCACGCCCAGATGCCGACGTTGTAGCCGGCCGAGCGCATGTTGAACCCGTCGACGTAGTTGTGCTCGACGAGCGCGTGGTGGCCGTGCTGGAGCACGATGCCGTCGCCGCCGACGTCGACGACCTTGTTGTTGCGGATCGTGAGGTCGGTGTTGGGTGCCCAGCCGGGTGCGCTGCTGAGGGGGTGCTCCGGACGCTTGCCCCAGCTGGAGGCGGTGGCTATGCCGGTGCGGTCCACGTGCTTGACCGTCGAGTCGGTGACCGTGATCCCGTCGAAGCGGGTCGGGGTCGCGGTGCCGGCGACGACGAAGAGGATGCCACCCGAAGGGTCCGGGTCCTTGTGGTCGGAGCCGTTGACGTCGTGCACGTCCACGTCGTCGACGACGTAGTGCTCACCCGTACCGAAGTCCGTCAGGCGGAACAGGATGCCGGCACGGCGCTCCTGCGGGCCCGGCGCGGCGCCCCTGTTGGAGACGTCGAGGTTGCGCAGCTCCCACTGCTCGACGTTCTCGAGGAGGACTGCCGCGCGGGCACCGCCGCCCTGGATGCGCGGCTTCGCGCCCTGCCCGTACGCGTCGACCCGGACCGGAGCCCCCGGGGCGCCCGAGCCACTGGGTTCGAACACGCCGCCACAGCTGGAGCCGCGCTTGAACAGGATCCGATCGCCGGGTCCGTAGGTGACGGAACTCGCCTTCGCCGGCGAGTCCCAGGCCGAGCCCGGGGACCTGCCGGAGGCGGTGTCGGAACCTGAGCCGCAGTCGATGTAGTACGTCGTGCCGACCTGGCGCCCGGCGTCGCCCTGCTGCACGCTCGCCTGGGCGGGCAGGGCGCCCGTCGTGGCCGAGAGCATCACCGCCATCAGCCCTCTCGTACCCCAACCAGTCATCCGCATAAGGCTGTTCTCCCTGAGTCCTGTCCGGTACTTGGCCGTCGACGGCAGGAGGGAAGACTTTCAGGCGCCCATGGGGCCGGCCCATGCACTGAGCCGGCGAGAACTTGTGTTTCTGTCGCATGAAGGCCCGAAGCGCCCGGAGGCCCGGAGGCGCGATGGGCCCGAAGGCCCGACCTCGTGCCTTACGGCAACGCGCGTGTGAGCCACACCACTTCACCGCTGTCCTCCGTGGACACGTGATCCCGCTCGAACCCGAGCTTCTCCAGGACGCGGAACGACGGTGTGTTCCACGCGCCGACGGTCGCCCAGAGCCGTGTCCGCCCGGTCGCGGCAGCGGCGTCGAGCACCGCGCCGGCCGCCTCGGTGGCGTAGCCATGCCCGTGCGCGCGCTGGAACAGTTCGTACGCGATTTCAGGTTCTTCCAGGGTGGAGCGGCCGATGATCAACCCGCAATAGCCGATGAAGTCGCCTTCGTCGCGGCGCTGGATGGGCAGCAGGGCGATGCCTGTCGTCGCCGTTGCGGTGAGCAGTTTCGCGATCTCCTTCCGGATGTGCTCGACCGTGGGCGTCCCCTTGCCGCGTTCGGAGAGGAGGGCGGCGAACTCGGCGGCGTCCGACTCGGCCCACGGCCGCAGTATCAGCCGCTCGGTCTCCAGGTGGAACGACATCGTCTCGTACGTAGACATGCTTCTACTCTGCCCGAAGCGTCACCACGGCCTACGGCTGGAGTACTAGGCTCCGGGGATGCAACGAGCCGAGGTCCTGAAGCGCGTGATCGGCATCCTGACGGAGGCCGAGGAGATTCGTCGTGCCGCGGAGGCCGGTGAGGACGAGGACGACTCGGAGCTCGGATCCACGGTGGTGACGCAGATGTTGAATGAGATGCTGCCCACCATCAGCGTGCCGGCCGATGCCGCCCCTCAGGAGGTGGCCCGGATCGTCGCCCGTGCTCTTGGTCCGGCTCTGCAGACCATGATCGCCGGCTTCACTCTCGCCTATACGAGTCTCGCCATGGCGCACGACAGGGGGCAGACCGACGTCTCCTCCGCCGAGGTGTTGCAGACGCTGGCGTTCCAGGTCGAGGCCGGGCTGTTCGACGAAGGTCACTGACCCTGCCCTAGTACGGGGGTGAACGCGCCGGAGCCGCCTGCCCCGGCCATGATCCGCCGGACAGGCCCTCGTCACGGGCGTGGTGGTGTACGGCGCGGACATGGGGAGCACCTCGCGGATTCCCCCCAGCTTCACCCGTTGTACGCGGAACGCCTCGACACTGCGTCCGAGGCCGCGGCGATCTTCGCTCGGGGCCAATGCTGTGTGACGTTTTACGGAGGTCATGAATGATCAGGCGACGTGAGCTGCTCGGAGTGGTCGGCGCAACGGTCGGTGCGGGAGTGGTGGGGGCCGGTACGGCCCAGGCCGCGTCCCGGGGTGGTCGGCCGCAGCCGTCGCACCGGACCCTCAAGGTCCTGCAGTTCAACATCTGGCTGGGTGGCAGCCGGGTGCCGGGCGGCCGGGCCGGGATCGCCGACACGATCGCCGCGGTCGAGCCGGACGTCGTCATGCTCAGCGAGTCGAACCCGGAGCGGGTCGCCAACACCCTCGCCGATCTCGCGGACCGCGGGCTGATCTACTACGACAACCAGAACCCGACCGACCCCGCGGTGATCTCGCGCTACCCGATCATCGAGCACCAGTCCTTCCCGTACTGGTCGAAGGCGGTCATCTCGGTCGACGGCACGGAGATAGCGGCCTACTCCGGGCACCTCGAGTACCGCTACTACGCCAACTACCTGCCTCGCGGTTACGGCGGCGGTACGCCGGCGCCCCTGGAGACCTCCGAGTACGGCTGGGACGAGATACCGACCGGGCCGATCACCGACGTCGACCTGATCCTGCGCCTCAACGAGGCGTCCCGTCGTACCCAGGTGACGGAGACGGTCCTCGCGGACGCCGCGAAGGAGCGCCGCCGTGGCCGGCTCACCATGCTGGCGGGCGACTTCAACGAACCGTCGCACCGCGACTGGACCCGCCGCACGCGGAACCTGTTCGACCACAACGGCACCGTCGTCGAGTGGACGACGACCAAGGCGATCGAGGACGCCGGGTTCCGCGACAGCTACCGCGAGATCTACCCGGACCCCGTTCGTACGCCGGGCTTCACCTGGCCCAGTGACAACCCGGGGGCCGAGCCGGGGCAGCTCACCTGGGCACCGAAGGCGGACGAGCGGGACCGGATCGACTTCATCTTCTACCACCCTGACCGGCGGCTCGACCTCCTCGACAGCGTGATCGTCGGCCCGTCCACCTCGATCGTGCGCAACGAGCGGGTGGAGGAGTCCGGACGGGAGACGTTCCGGGAGCCGAGCTGGACCTGGCCGACCGATCACAAGGCGGTGCTCAGCACCTTCCGGGTGTCCGCCGGTCACCGGCACGACCACTGATCAGGCGATCTCCCTCTTCGCCGAGTGGTCCGGCGCCGCCACGACCCGACCGCCCTCGGGCGCCCACGAGTTCCAGGACCTTCCCTCCGGGAAGCCCGTCACGCTCCTCGGCTCCGTCCTCGGCGGCGACCACCCGGGGCGGCGGGATGCCGAAGAGATCACCGTGTTCAAGTCCACGGGCCACGCCGCCCTGGACGTCGCCGCCGCGCATGTCGCCTACTCCGTGGCCACGGCCCGCGGATGGGGCATCCGCGTCGAGAGGTAGGCGACTGAGCAGCAGCTGGGGGTGGAGGCGAGGGGACCGCAATGTACCGTGTGACATTGCATGGATCAGGGTTCACCGTCATGGAGGGAGGACTACGTGACCGACCGCACCACCCCCGTCATCGGAGCCGGTGAGGTGCGTTCCGCCCTGCCGATGAGCGTGGCGATCGCCGCCATCCACGAGGCGCTGCGGGGCGGGCTCGATCCCGAGACCGATCCGGCGCGTGACGTGGTGTCCGTGGACGCCGGCCAACTGCTGCTCATGCCCGCGCAGTCGACTCGGTACGCCGGGGTCAAGGTCGCCCCGGTGGCGCCGGGCAACCCCGCCCGCGGACTCCCCCGCATCCAGGGGGCCTACCTGCTGCTCGACGCGGTCACGCTCACGCCGCTGGCCATCCTCGACGCGGTCGAACTGACCGCCGTCCGCACCGCCGCCGTCTCCGCCGCGGCCGTCGACCTCCTCGCCGCACCGGACGCGGCACGCCTCGTCGTCTTCGGTTCAGGACCGCAGGCGCACAGCCATGTCGAGGCCCTGCGCGCCGTCCGCCCGCTCCGCCACGTCTCCGTGATCGCGCGCAACGAGCGGCGGCGGGAGGAGTTCATCCGGCGGTACGAGGGTTCAGGCCTCGTCGTCGAGGCCGGAGACGTCGGCGCGGTGGCCGGCGCGGACCTGGTCGCCTGCTGCACCACCGCCCGCACCCCGCTCTTCGACGGCACGCTCCTCGCCGACCACGCCACCCTGGTCGCCGTCGGCTCGCACGAGCCGGACGCCCGCGAGGTCGACGAGGTGACGGTGCGTCGCTCGACGGTCGTGGTCGAGGCTCGCTCCGCCGCCCTGCGCGAGGCCGGCGACATCATCCAGCCCGTCCGGGCAGGGCTGTTGCGCCCGGAGGAGCTCCATACCCTCGCCGAACTCGCGCGTGGCGACGTCCCGACCGAGCATCACCGCCCGCGACTTTTCAAGAGCGTCGGCATGGCGTGGGAGGACCTTGTCCTCGCGGGGGCCGCCTACGAGGCCGCCAGGACTGGATGACCACCGTGACAGCGGAAGACGGGGTCCTCCCGGCGCTGCCTTCGTTCTCCGCGCGTCCCGCCCCGCCCGCCCGACGCCGCCCTCGTTTGCGTTTCAGTCCGCCGGGCCGGACAGGAGCAGCGCGTTGAGAGTGGGGTGGTCGAAGTCGCCATCCAGCGTGGTCGTCGTGCCCTTCTCCAGCAGTTCGTGGGCGGCCCGGCCGACCAGGCCGTACGCCGCCTCGGCGATGGAGGATCCCGCGCTGATGCGCGCGGCTCCCGCTGCGGCGAGTTCGGACACGGGGAGTGCGCCGGGTCCGGCCAGGACGTTCACGGGTAGGGGTTGGGAGCCTACGAGCGTCTTGACCGTCCGGGCGTCCGGTGTGCCGAGGACGAAGATGCCGTCCGCACCGGCCGCCGCGTAGGCGTGGGCGCGGGCGAGCGTCTCGTCCAGCCAGGCCGTGCGGTCACCGGGCGGCAGGCGGTGCGTGTCGATGCGGGCGTTGATGAACAGCGGGATGCCGGTCTCGTCCGCGGCCTCGCGGGCCGCTGCGATCCGCTCGGCCTGCTCGGGGACGGGACGCAGGGTGTCCTCCAGGTTGATCCCCACGGCTCCGGCCGCGAGAACGCCTCGTACGGTCTCGGCGACGCCATCCGGGTCGGTCGCGTAGCCCCGTTCGACAAGAACTGTCGCCATGGGCGACATTGCATCACGAGCGCTCATGCCCGAGGCGATGGCCGCGGTGACGGCACCGCTGGCCGCTGTCCTGTCATCGCACCGGCAGAGGCAGGCACCCAGCCCCTCAGTCGCCGCTCGACGAGCGTGCCCTGAGCTGAGGGAGGACGAAGAGCCGGTGCCTGGGGGCGTCCGGCTGGTCGAGTCTGCGTACCAGCAACTCCACTGCGGATGCGCCGACTTCGTGCTTCGCGGGCGCGATCGCGCTCAGCGGGATGTCGGCGAGCCCCGCCACCTCGTCGTCGTACGCCACGATCGCGACGTCGCCGGGAACCTGGACGGACCGCGCGCGCAGCCGCCTCAGCAGCGCGAGCGCCTCCTTGTCGGGGTGGGCGATGACGGCGTCGACGCGGCCGTCCGCAACGGCGTCGAGGAGTTCCTCGAACGGGCCGTCGTACTCGGGTCTCCCGGGTCCCGTGTCCGGGATGTCGAGGACGGATGCCGGAAGAGGCGCTTCGAGGCCGGCAGCGCGTACGGCGCCTTCGAAGCCCTCGATGATCCACTGTGCGGTCGGGCTCGTCCCACGGACGAGCAGCACGAGGCGACGGCGGCCCACCTCGACGAGATGCCGCACGGCCAGGCGAGCTCCGTGGACGTGGTCGGAGACGACATGGTCGATCCCGACCACCTCGTCGGCCTCGGGGCGGCGCTCCACGATCACGACGGGGACGGGCAACTCCTCGTACCAGCCGCGCGGTCCCGTCGGAACCACCAGCAGTCCGTCGATCCCGTCGCCGATCATCCGCTCGACCTGCGCGCGTTCCTCGTCCGCGTCGTACCCGGAGATGTCAAGGACCAGGCGGACGTTCCGGGTGGCGGCGGCTTCGCGCGCGCCCTTGATCACCTCGGGGTAGTAGTAGTCGGCGGACGGCACGATGAGGCCGATGACGCGCTCCCGGCCACGGGCCGACGCGACGGGACCCGCCTCCGCGCCGGCGGTCTCCGCCCAGGTCTCGGGCAGCACGGCCCCGCCGTGGACACGGGCGACCAGGCCGCGGTCCGCGAGGATCTCCACGTCACGGCGGACGGTGACAGGAGACACGCCCAACTCGGCCGCGAAGTCGCTGACCCGGAGCGAGCCTTCTTCCCGCACCCTGCGCAGGATCGCCTGGTGCCTGTGTTCCGCGTGCACTGTCACGCTCCCCTCCGCCGACGCCCCAGTTCAAGCGCAGTGTAGCGACCCTTGGATCGATTCTGTCTGTTTACTTTCGAATGGACAATCAGCGGCTGTTCCTGTCCGAACTGTTGCTGTCCTGCTTTTCTGCGTGTTAGAAACCCCACGCTTACGAGCCAGCGACAGCGCCGAGGCAACGACGCGCTCCTCCCGTAAAGGTCGTCTCCCATGCCATCTCCCTGGCGTCGCCGCACATTCCTCCAGGCCACGGGTGGGGGCGCGCTCGCCCTCGGGCTCACGGGAACGCTCGCGCACCCGTCCGCAGCCGCCTCCGAAGTCACCGGGGCCGACGGGACGTTCACCACGGCGTCCGACGCGGAGTTCGACGCGCTGCGCGGCAAGTGGCGCGACCTCGTCCTCGGTACGGGCTTCAGCCCGACGGCGGAGCCGTTCCGGACCATTCTCACCAACCTCGGTACGAGCGCGTCCGGATACGCGGCGACCATGGCGCCCGCGAGCGGTTCGCTCTGGCCCGGGCGCTCCTGGACCGACCCGGAGCCCGACCTCGACGCGGAGTCCTACGCCTTCTCCGCGGTGATGAACGAGAGCTACAACCGGCTGCGCACGATGGCCGAGGCGTACTCCCAGCCCGGCACCGGACTGACCGGCGACCCCGGCCTCCGCGATGCCGTCCTCACCGGCCTCGACCACCTCTACGCGGAGGTCTACAACGAGAACACCGCACGGTACGGCAACTGGTACAACTGGCAGATCGGCGCCCCGCAGGCGCTGATGGACACCTGCGTGCTGATGTACGAGCACCTGTCGGCCGCGCGGATCGCCGACTACTGCCGGGCCGTGGACGCGTTCGTGCCGGATTCGGTCTTCGCCTCGTACACGGGCACCAGCACCGGCGCCAATCGGGTCGACCTGTGTCGCGGGGTCATCCTGCGCGGCATCGTCGGCAAGGACACGGGCAAGATCGCGCTGGCGTCGCAGGCGCTGACCCCGGTGTTCCCGTACGTCACGTCGGGCGACGGCTTCTACGACGACGGATCGTTCGTCCAGCACCGCAACGTCCCGTACATCGGCGGCTACGGCTCCGTGCTCCACGACGGTGTCGGCCGGCTGCTCGCGCTGCTGCGCGGGTCGAGTTGGGAGGTGACGGGTTCGGGCACGCAGCTCTTCCTCGACACGATCGAGAAGGCGGTCGCACCGTTCATCTACAACGGTCTGATGATGGACAACGTCAGCAGCCGGGGCATCAGTCGCATCGGCACCAACGAACACCAGCGCGCCCACGGCCTCATGGCGACGATTCTGCTGGTCGGCCAGGGGGCGAGCCCCGAGGAGAACGCCCGTTGGCGCGCGATGGTCAAGGGCTGGCTGCAGCGCGACTACTACTACCCCGCGCTCAAGAACCCCGGCCTGAGCCTGATCAGGGCCTCACTCCTGCAGGCGCTGCAGGACGACACCTCCGTCACGGCCGCCCCCGAGCCCGTCGAGCACCGCCTCTTCCCCAACATGGCACGGGCCACCCACCGCCGTCGTGACTGGGCGGCCTCCTTCTCGATGGCCTCGAACCGCATCGCCCACTACGAGTTCGGCAACGGCGAGCACGCCCGCGGCTACCACACCGGCGCCGGCTGGCTCTCCTGGTGGGGGCGCGACTTCGGTCTTGAGCAGTACTCGGACGCCTACTGGCCCACCGTCGACCCCTACCGCCTGCCAGGAATCACCGCGTCCCGCAAGCCTCTCGCGGACGGCGAGGGCGGCAACTGGGGACAGCCCATGCCGGACGCGGCCTGGGTCGGCGGCACCACCGACGGCGAGTACGCCGCCATCGGCCAGCACCTCAAGGGCATCTCCAGCACCATGGACGCCAAGAAGTCCTGGTTCTGCCTCGACGACTCCATCGTGTGCCTCGGCGCCGGCATCACCTCCGCCGACGGCCACGCCGTCGAGACGACCGTCGACAACCGCGCCCTCGGCGCCGCCGGCGCGCCCGCCCTCACCGTCGACGGCGAGGCGCAGCCCCTGACACAGGGCTGGACGGCCACCTTCGACAACGCCCAGTGGGCCCACATCGCCGGACAGGCGGGCTATGTCTTCCCCGGCGGGGCGAAGCTGAGTGCCGTACGCGAGGAACGCACCGGCTCCTGGAGGGACATCAACACCGGCGGCTCCCCCGACCCGATCACCCGCCGCTACCTGACCCTCTTCACCGACCACGGCACCGATCCGACGGACGGCGACTACGCCTACGTCCTGCTGCCCGGAGCCAGTGCCAGGACCACCGCCCACCGCGCCTGCGACCGGGGATGGCTGCGGATCCTCGCCAACTCCGCCGACCAGCAGGGCGTACGCGTCCAGAAGCTGGGCCTCACGGCGGTGAACTTCTGGAGCGCGGGCACCGTCGACAGGCTCCGGGCGAGCGCCCCCGCCTCCGTCCTCGTACGGGAGCACCGCAACGGCACCGCGACCGTCGTCGTCTCGGACCCCGCGCGCCAGGCCACCTCCCTGGACATCGTCTGGAACCGCAGGGTCGGCAAGGTGCTCTCGAAGCCCGCCACGGTCACCGCCGCCACGACCGGCTCGTCGCTGAGGCTCACGTTCGGCGACCTCACGGGTCAGGCCGGCGCACCCCAGAAGATCACGGTCCGCCTCGGCTGACCCCGCGGACGGGACGTGGCCGCCCTGTCCCTCGTTCTGCTCTCCCCCATCGGAGGAATCCATGCATCACAGCAACGTCCGGGGCATCCCCCGCTTCTCCCGCTCGGGTGGGCGGCCGCGGCGCCGGCGCGGGCGGCTCTTGGCCCCCGCGGCCCTCGCCGCGGCACTGGCGCTCGTCCAGGCGACCCCCGCGCACGCGGCCGTCGAGTGGGACGGCGACGCGGACAACGGAGGCACCGCCGTCTTCGCGTCGGTGCTCTGCGACTCCCCTTCGTACGTGTACCAGCCCAACTGGAACGACGGCCGAGGAAAGATCTTCGGCTTCACCAAGGCGGCGGGCTCCGAGCGGTGCGAGGGCCACGGCATCGCCGGCCGCACCCTCACGTCCGGCAGGACGTACTGGTTCGGCTGGGAGTCCATGACCAAGACCGGCAACGCCCAGACCATCTTCCAGTGGAAGTCATGGGGAACAGGTGACGAGCACGACCAGAACTACCCGGTGATCATGAAGGTCGAGCACAGCCGGCTGAAGATCTGGTATGTCGCCCCGGGCGAGCAGTGGATCTCCGTCGGCAGCGTCGCCTGGACGCCGGCCACCTGGAACAAGATCGAGCTTGGCATCAACGCCCAGACCTCCACGAGCGGTTCCTTCGCCCTGTACGTCAACGGCCAACTGGTCGTCGACCGTCAGAACGCAAGGACATGGGACCTCCGGGGCAACGTCCCGCGCTGGGGCTCGTACGGCTCCACCATCTTCGACGTCGAGTCGGTCCACTGGGTCGACGGCCTGAAGATGGGCACGACCCGGGCCGACGTCGACTGAAGCGACGCGTCCGGGAGGCGGTGCCGGCCGGGTCGTCGTGTCGGCGACTACGGACCGGCCGTGCGATCCCGCTCGTGGTCGCCTCCGGCGGTCGGATGTCCGGCCGGACGGATGCTCCGCTTCGCGCCGATGAAGACGCGGTAGCGCTGCCGTGTCGCGAAGTCGGCCGGACTCCATACGGCCGGACGTCCTACCTCCGCGCTGAGGTGGAGGACCGCGTCGGGGCCGACCGAGACGCCGACGTGCGCGCCGTAGGGGTCCTCCGTGGCGTTGAAGAGGAGCAGGTCGAGCGGCTGGGCGGCCGGCACGTGAGCTGTGGCTGTGGTGTCGTGCCACAAGTCGCTGGACCGCAGGGCCGGGACGGCCAGGCCGAAGTGCCTGAGCACCTCATAGGCGAACAGTTGGCAGTTGGCGCCCGCCTCGAGACCGGGGCGGTTGGTCACCGCAGCCGATCCCGGGAAGCGGGAACCGATGTGCCGGACGGTCCAGAAGGCAGTCGGTATCTGGGAGAGGAGCGGTTCCATCTATCTCCGTCATCGCGCGGACGATCAGGCGGGGGTGAAGAGGTCTGCGGGTGCCTCGTCGAGGACGAATCCGTTGTCGAAGCGGACTCGTACCGTCACCCGCTGCTGCTCCTGGTAGCTCTCCCAGGCGGGCTTCAGCGAGGCGACCTGCTCGTCCAGCTGCTTCCTGCTGCCCGGTGGCATCTGGTGGCCGAAGTCGTCGAGGAGCGACTTGAGCCTTTCGTACTCGCGGACCTCCTGGCCCTTCTCACGCCGGTGCTCGTTCATCCGCTCGACGGTGCCCGAGATGCCCGCGCCCAGGGCCAGAAAGCCCGCACCCCACCCCGTGTCCCGGTCCGTGCCCGTGTCCGAAGCCGGGTCCGTCGAGGAGTCGTCGGCCCGGGAGACCTGCCCGGAAAGCCTCAGGTCCTCCGCCAGCTTCACCCGCTGGCCCTCTGTCAGAGTCATCTGTCCTTCGTCTCCGCTCGGCCTGGCCCCGCAGCCCTGAGATGCCATTGTCCGCCCGCTCTCCTCCCCCCCTTCAGCGACCGCCGCCGAAGCGCCAGGAGTCGACGTCGCGGTAGTGGATCGGGCCCGGGCCCCGGGCCGTGTTGCTGGCGACGAGGTGGAGGCGTGGGGTCGACCAGGGATGGCCGGTGAAGTCGTCGAGGTCGGAGGCGGCGTCCACCACGCACGTGGGGTCGTTTCGACGAGCACGGGCCAGCGTGAGGTGCGGGCGCAGCGGGCGGTCCGCGAGGGGGATCCCGCACGCCTTGACCACGGCGCGTACCTCGGAGGCCAGCAGGTGCAGGCCTTCGAGGTCGCCGTCGGTCCCGGTCCACAGCACCCGTCCGTCGAAGTGTCCGCCGCCGCGCAACGCCAGCTCCAGGGGGCTGCGTACCGCCGCCAACTCCGCGAGCGGCGGCTGGAGGAGCCGTACGGTCGCGACCGGGAGTTCTCCGAGGAACGCCAGAGTGATGTGCCAGTCCTCGATGCGGTTCCACCGCATGCCCGGGTAGGCCTCGTAGGCGGGCTGCAGCGCCCGGGCCAGCTCCGCCTTGGCGTCGTCGGGCGGCGCGAGGGCTATGAAGGCCCGGACGGTCGAGGTCTGGTTCTGATCGTTCACGGAAGCCTTCGTATCGCACCGCTCCGGTCGGGTCATCCGGGGGGTCCGAACTCCTGCTCCGCCCAGATGGTCTTGCCGCTCCGGCTGTAGCGGCTGCCCCAGCGGGTCGTGAGCTGAGCCACCAGGTAGAGGCCGCGGCCGCCCTCGTCGGTCAGCTGGGCCCTGCGCATGCGGGGGTGGGTGGCGCTGGGGTCGGACACTTCGCAGATCAGCCGGCCCGCGCGGATCAGCCGTACCTTGACCGGCCCGCCGGCGTACCGGATGGCGTTGGTGAGCAGTTCGCTCAGCACCAGTTCGGTGGTGAAGGCCAGCTCCTCCAGTCCCCACGTGCGCAGTTGTTCCTCCGCGGCCGCCCGCATCGTGCCCACCGCCGCCGGGTCGGCCTCGACCTCCCAGGCGGCCACGTCCTCGGCCGGTACGCCTCGGGTACGGGCGAGCAGCACGGTGACGTCGTCCCCGAGTCCGGCGGCGGGACGGCCCGCGACGATCTCCCTGCCGAGGTCGCGCAGAGGCCCGACGAGGGAGCCGGGGCGGGCCAGGTGGCCGGACAGTTCGGCCATCCCCGCTTCCAGGTCGCCGTCCCGGTTCTCGATCAGGCCGTTGGTGTAGAGGGCGATGACGCTGCCGGGGACCACCTCGGCCTCCGTCGTCTCGAACGGCAGACCGCCGACACCGAGCGGCGGACCTGGGTCGACCGGCAGGTACGAGACGTTGCCCTGCGGATCCGCCACCGCCGGCGGTGGATGGCCGGCCGATGCCACCACGCACGTCCGGGACACCGGATCGTAGATCGCGTACGCGCAGGTCGCGCCCGTGGAGGAGGAGGAAGGGTGGCGGTCGCGCCATCCGTCGTCCCCGCGGTCCCGGCCTTCGCCCGCGGAGTCCTCGTCGTCCTCCTCCGCCGGGTCCTCGGGTTCGGCGACCAGCTGGGCGACCAGATCGTCGAGGTGGGTGAGCAGTTCGTCGGGTTCGAGGTCGAGATCGGCGAGGGTGCGGACGGCCGTGCGCAGTCGGCCCATCGTGGCGGTGGCCGCGAGTCCGTGGCCTACGACGTCCCCCACGACCAGCGCGATCCGCGCGGAGGACAACGGAATGACGTCGAACCAGTCTCCTCCCACGCCCGTCGAGGTGTTGGCGGGGAGGTACGTGCCCGATGTGGTCGCCGCGACGGTCTCGGTCTGTGTCGGCGGCAGCATGCTGCGCTGCAGGCCGACGGCTGCCCGGTGCTCGCGCGCGTAACGGCGGGCGTTGTCCAGGGCGAGGGCCGCGCGGTCGGCGATGTCGCGCAGGAGGTCGTGGTCGGGCTTCTCGTACGGTCCACGGTCGGCGTGCCGGCCCACCGACACCCGGCCGAGGACCATTCCTCTCGCGCGGAGAAGAGCGGTCATGGACATCGGGTAGCCCCCGACGTCGGTCCCTGTGTCGGTGACGGCGCCTGTTCCGGTGTCGGTGCCGGTGTCCGTGATCGGGGCTGCTACGCGGACCACGGTCGAGGCCGGCGGGGCCTCCCCCTTCGCGGGCCGTCCGGCGACGGCCGTACGGCGCAACAGCAGGCGGCCTTCCTCGTCGGGTACCGGTTCCTCGCCCACGGACACGGTGTCCGCGATCTCCACGACGGCCAGTTCGCCGAGACCGGGTACGAGCGCCGCGGCCAGTTCCGCACACGTGTCCTTGACCGAGAGCGAACCGCCGACCGATGCCGTGGCGTGGTGCAGCAGGGCCAGGCGCTCGCCGGAACGGCGTAGTTCGGTGACGTCGGTGAAGAGGGCGGTGAGCCCCAGGACCCGGCCGTCGGGAGCCTGCAAGCGGAACGCCGAGATCGTGATGAACACTCCGCCGGCGGGATCCTCGACGGTACGCAGGATCTGTTCGACCCCGACCATTGGCCGGCCCGTGCGCAGAACCCCGCGTAGCTGCTCCTCGACCGCCTCCGCGTCCCCCGGCCACAGGAAGTCCGACAGGCGGCGCCCCCGCAGGTCGGGCGGTACGCCGGTGTAGGGCAGGAGGTGGGTGTTGGTCCGGAGGAGCCGGAGCCCCGGGTCGAACACGGCGAGCCCCACCCGGTCCTGGAGGAAGAGCTCGTTGACGAACGCCCCGTCCTGGTTCCAGCGGGTGGCCAGGGCCGCCGGGGCCGCCAGGACGAGGCACAAGGCCTCGTCTCCGGCCCGGTGCTCCTCCCCCGCACCGCCGTGCCCGTGCCCGTCGGCGTCGCCGTCGCCGTCGGTGAGGCCGAACGTCTTGAAGACGACGGGCAGGGCGTCGCCCCCGGCGGTACGCAGCACGGCCTCGCCGCGCCGTTCCCCCTTGGCGTACGCCTCCACGAGCGCCGTCCAGGAGAGAGGGTCCGCGAGGAGTGCGCGCGCGGGTCGGCCGATGACGTCCGCGGCGGACCGGCCGAGCAGCGCCCGGGCTTCCGGCGTCCATCCGCTCACCCTTCCCCTGGTGTCGAGCAGGGCGGCGGCGGTCTCCTCGGAGAAGGGCGGGAGGTCGTCACCGGGGACGTCGGGGACGCCCGGGACGTCGGGGACCGCGGTGCCGTTCACGGTGCCGCCTCCTTCCGGCCGTCCTCGTGGTCCCGAGCGTGGTCCCGTGCGTGGTCCTCGCTCCCGTGGGCCTGTTCCTGGTCCGCGCGCGGCGGGGGTTGGGCGCGGGCGATGAGCAGGGCGACGTCGTCGTGGTCGTCAGGGCGTCTCAGCGCGCCGAGGAGCAGGTCACAGGTCTCCTCAAGAGGCAGGGAGGAGGACTGCGCGAGCAGGTCGGTGAGGGCGGCGAGGCGGACGTCGATGTCCTGGTCCCGGGTCTCGACCAGGCCGTCCGTGTAAAGGACCAGGTCGTCCCCGGCGCCGAACGGGATCTCCACGGTCTCGAAGGGGACTCCGCCCACGCCGAGGGGCGCGCCCGTGGGCAGGTCGAGCAGGCGCGGTGCCAGCCCTGCCGGCACGTGCACGGGCGGAGGATGCCCGGCGCAGGCGAGGCGGCAGCTCCTCCGGTGGGGGTCGTACACGGCGTACACACAGGTGGCCATCGCGTCGTCCAGATCGGCGGCGGTACGGTCCAGCTGGTTCAGGATCACGGCGGGGGCGAGACCGAGTCCGGCGAGCGTGTGCGCGGCGGTGCGCAGTTGCCCCATCGTCGCGGCCGCGTTGATCCCGCTGCCCATGACGTCACCCACGACCAGGGCCGTCTTGTCGTCGGGCAGCGGGATGGCGTCGAACCAGTCCCCGCCGACCTCGACCGCCGCCGACGCGGGCTGGTAGCGGACGGCGACGTCGAGCCACTTCAGGCGTGGCGGGCCGTGCGGGAGCAGGTGGCGCTGGAGGACGAGTGCGGCCTGGCTCTGGTGCCGGTACCAGCGGGCGTTGTCGATGGCGACGGCCGCGCGGGCCGCCAGCTCCCCCGCCAGCAGTACGTCGTCCTGGTCGAACGCCACCGAGTTGCGGGCGCGCTTCAGGTCGAGCACGCCGAGGACGACACCGCGGGCGCGCAGGGGGACGGCGAGGTAGGAGTGGACGCCCGCCTGCCGCAGGAGTGCCGCGGCGGTGCCGTCACGTGCGATCCGGGCCAGGTCGCCCTCCGTGACGTGCTCGACGAGGACGGGTCGGCCGGTCCTGGCGCACCGGGTGACCAGCCGCTCCGTGTCGTAGCGGGCCGGTTCGCCGACCGGGTCGGCGGCCGCCTCGGCCGGGCTGGGGTACGCGGCCTTCACCGCGAGCGCGCGGAACACCGCCGTCCCCGGGGCTGCCCTGGTGCCCTGGAGGTGCGGCCCGGCCAGCATGGAATCCAGGACGTCGACGGCCGCGATGTCGGCGAACTCCGGCACCACCAGGTCGGCGAGTTCGTGAGCGGTGAGGTCCAGGTCGAGTGTGGTGCCGACGCGCTCGGATGCGTCCGCGACGACCGCGAGGCGGCGCCTCGCGCGCGCGGCGGCCTTGGCCGCGTGGTGTTGGTCGGTGATGTCCACGACCGACGCGGCGACCCCGATGACGAGCCGACCCGGGGTCTGCAGGCGGTAGAGGGACATCGACCAGACCCGCTCCCTTCCGCCGGAGTCGACGGGTCCCCGCAGGGTCCGTGCGAGGACGGGAGTTCCTGACCGCAGCACCTCTCGGAGCGTCGATTCCAGCGCGGCGACGTCGGACGACGCCGCGACCTCACGGAACGTACGGCCCAGATGGCTGGCGGCCGGCCTGCCGTCGATGCGTTCCAACGCCGGGTTGACCAGAACGAACCGGAGGTCGGGATCCAGGACGGCCAGGCCGATCGGCGAGTGGGCGACCAGTCGGGAGGAGAGGGAGAGGTCCTGTTCCACGCGCCCCACGGTGGTCCGGTCGGAGACCAGACCCAGGGCGTGGAGCCGTCCCTGATCGTCCTGGAGCCGGGTGCTGTGGATCTCGACCGAGATCGTGCGGCCGTCCTTGTGCCGTGCGGGGAAGACGCCTGCCGAAGGTCCGCCGCCCGCGATCACGCGCTCGAACAGGGACAGTGCCAGGTGCCGGTGCCGGTCCTCGACCAGGAGCCGCGCGGCGGGCCGGCCCAGAGCCTCGTCCGCCGGGTATCCGAAGACCGTCTCCGCCTGCGGGCTCCAGAGGACGATGTGCCCGTTCGCGTCCAGGACGATGGCGGCCACCCCGAGCACGTCGAGGAGACCGCCTGGTTCCCAGGCAAGTTCGATGCCCGCCGCGTCCGGGCCGGCAGGAAAGGCCGCCGCGCTCATCCAGACCGCATCCCTCCTCAACGCCCCCGCGGCACGCACCCCGCCCGCGTACGCGTGCGGAGCGGACGCACAGCTCCCCTCCATCATCCCGCCGCAGGGGCGGACCGCCAGTCGTCACGCCCGGGCCCCAGGGGGGCGCCAGGTCCGGGGCCAGGTATGGGGCGACCACGGAATGCGGCTCTCGCCGCCTACGCCCGGCGAGGGCGTCCTCACTCTGCGTGAGGCGATACGCAGCCCTGCGGTGGCGCGTCGACGACAGGGTTCAGCGGTCGTGCTCGGGGCAGTGGGTCAGGCCGGTGTCCCGCATGATCGTCCGACCAGCCGGGGTTCCTCGGTGCCCACCATCACGCCTGTCACGTTACCGACGTCGGTGCCGCCGCTTCGTGGGTTCGACCTAGTCGACGGGGTCGATCAGTCGATGGCCGTCGTGATGCGGGTGTGGAGGGCGCGGAGGCGTTGTTCCACTCGGGCCGCTCGTTCCGTCAGCGCCACCACCGCTTCGGTGAGTGCGGGGTCCGTGATGTCCGGGAGTACCTCGGACACCGCCTTGCGTAGCGTCGCCTCGCCGGTCGGTGCGGCCGTCAGCAGGGTCGTCGCGGTGTCGGCGTCCGCCGTACGCAGGGCGCGGGAGCCGGGCTTGTCGCGGGTTTGGAGGAGGTACCAGAAGGCCGGGGGCAGGGCCACTCCGCCCGAGGCGGTGGCCGGGCGGGAGGGGCGCACTCGGGGGTTGCGTGGGGAGTGGTGGCCGTCCTGTTCCCAGAGCAGGGTGCCGTCGGCGTTGTACGCGCGTACTCCCGTACGGGATTCGGCGTCGGCCAGGACGACGTCCTCGGCGGCGCCCTCCGGTGGCGCCCACAGGGCCCAGGGCTCCTGGCCCTGTCGGTCGATCGAGAAGCGGGCCGTACGACCGTCGATGCTCTCGAGGAGGAAGTGGCCGGGGGCGTGGTCGCGGTGGCGGGTGCGGTACAGGATCCGGGTGCCGACCAGGCCGTCGCGGCTGCCCAGCGGGGAGTCGGGAAGGCAGGCGGGCAGGGGTGCCAGTTGGAGGGCCTCGCGCGCCAGGGTCATGCCCGACTCGGACGGGTCGGTGCCCGGATCGGGGTTCGGGTCGGGGTTCGGCTCGGGGTTCGGGGTGCGGCCTGGGAAGTCCGGCAGCGGCACGGGACCCTGCCGCTCACCCGTGACCTGGTCCACCGCCTCCCAGGGCCGCCTGCCGTAGACGGCGTTCGTCCAGATCGTGGAGCCGTCGGAGAGCTGGAGCTCGTCCCTGTCGATGCCTTCCCGGCCACCGGGGCGCAGGACCCGGCTGCCGCCGTGTCGGCCCTGGCCGTCGGCGGTTTCGAACTGGAAGCCGTACGCGCCGTCCAGGCTGCCGCCGAACGGCACAAGACCGCCGAGCTCGTCCGGTGTGAACGGCTCCTCGGGGCGGTCGGCCCAGACGGCGGTGTCGCAGTGGTACGGGTTGGGCTTCACCGTCCAGCTCACCAGGAACGAACCGCCCACGTAGTGGACCGCGAACATCGTCGACTCGTCCGGGACCGTGAAGCGGCACGAGGCGCGCACGCCGTCCGGGGCCACCGCCACCGCGCGGTCCCGGCCGAAGACCGTGAGGATCGGCCAGGTGGACGTCACGCCCGCCACCCCGGGCAGCGGGCCCTCCTGCGGCCCTTCGGCGCTCGCAGCAGCGGATTCCCCGTCCTCCGCGTGCTCCGCGAACTCCGTGTACACCGACTCCAGTGCCGGCCACGCCAGTTCCTCCGGCAGGCCGGCCGCGAGGGAGCGCCGGAGCGCGCCCGCCGCGCACGCGGCAGCGAGATCGTCGCCGATGCCGGTCAGGGCAGCCACGGTCGGGGCATCCAGGACGAGCTCCAGTTCGGCCAGCGCCTCCTCGGCCCCGGCCATGCCGCCGCCCCCGACCGTGTCGACGAGCTTGCCGACGCGACGCGCCACCTGTCGGGCGATCCCCTCGTTGCCCGGCAGGAGCGTCACCGCCGAACCCGACTGCCGCTCGCGCCTGATGGACCAGTCCGGCAGCAGGGTCGCGTGCACCGTCCGCTCCAGCCTCCTGCCGAACACCGGGTCGGCGGCCAGCGCGGCGAGGTCCCGCCGGGACCGCTCGCCCCAGAAGCGCACGCGCACCTCCGGGCCCGGGTCCACGACGTCGACACCGGTCGCCAGACAGGCGTCCAACACGTCGGCGTCCAGGCCCTGGTAGTGATGCCGGGTGGTGTGCAACTCCAGCGGGTCGCCGCCCGCTGCGCGCATGCGAGGTCCCAGCCCGACGATCACGTCGAGGAGCTCCGGCGGCAGCGGCTGCCGCGCCACACCGCCGCCGCTCTGAGCCGCGTACTGGTACATGCGTACGAAGTGCCCGACCCAGTGGCGCAGTCCGCCCTCCGGCACCACCCTGCCTGCTTCCATCGCCTCCACCGCGCCCGCGGCGATCAGCATGCGCAGCCAGGGGCCGCCGTCGGTGGCGTTCTCCGGGAAGACCCGCACCAGGCCGGCCGCGACCAGGTCCGTGGGCGGGTGGGCCCGGAGGAGCTTCGCGGCGGCGTTCAACAGTGCGTCCGGTACCGACTTCTCGCGGGTGGTGGACAGGATCGCGCCCACCAGCCGCGCGGCTTCCGCGTCACCCGGACTCGCCGCCTTCGCCGAGGCTCGGATGCGGCGTACGAGGTCCGAGGGAAGGTCCGCCGGTGAGCTCGCCCAAGCCGTGAGGAAGGCCTCCAGGGCGGTGTGCGCGGCGGCGGGTTCCAACGTGTCGGCGAGGAACTGCTGATGGGCCGCGAACTCCTTGGCGGGCATGGCGCCACCCTGGGCGAACAGCAGGGCGTTGGCCCTGCGGTAGGCGGCGTCCACGGGCAGCCCGTGCTCGGCCTCGGCCGCCCGCGCCGCCCCGTACGCCCGTCCGCCCGGCCTGCTCCCGTGACCGATCAGCCGGTGCCCCACGGTGTCCCAGAACCACGGCAGGTGGGCCGCCGGCAGCCGGCGCGCCCGCGCCGCCATCGCGTCGACGAAGCGACCGGGCTTGGACCACGTCCGGTTGAGTTCGTCGCTCATGGCCGCGACGAGGTCGCGGGCCGTGGCGGCGGCGTCCGGGTCGTGTGCGGCGGCCCAGTCGGCGTAAGTGGTGGAGGCGTGCGTACCGGAGGTGACCGGCACCAGGGCGTCGAGCGAAGCGATCATGTATCCGATCGTCGCACGGCCCACTGACAACGCCCTGAGCCTGGGTGCGGCGCACGACCGGGTCGGCGGACGACGCGTCCGGCCCGCACGACCGGGTGCGGCACACGACCGGATGCGCGTGCCGGGTGGCAGAGTGGGAGGGAGAGGTGGTTGTGAACCTCCGTTGCGTGGTGCGTTGTTCGCCGCGTCCGTCCGACCAGAGGGTTTCACCATGCTGCACAAGCGCTTTCGGCAACGTTGTCTCGCCACACTGGCCGCACTCGTGCTCCTGCCGCTCGCCGGATGCTCCGACTCCCCTCCTCCCACCGACGCCACCCCGCCCCTACGGGACTCGTCCGGCGCGCCGACGGGGGGCGCGCCGGACGCGCGGGCGCGGTTCCAGGAGTTGGAGCGGGCCTACGGTGCGCGGCTGGGTGTGTACGCGGTCGACACGGGCAACGGCCGTGAGGTCGCGTACAACGACGGGGCCCGATTCCCGTACGCCTCCACCTTCAAGGCGCTGGCCGCAGGGGCGGTGCTGCGCGACCGGAGCCCGCGTGACATGGACCGGGTGATCACCTACTCGCGAAGCGATCTGGTGCCTCCCTCCCCCGTCACCGAACGCCACGCGGACACCGGGATGACCTTGAAGGAGCTGTGCGAAGCCGCCGTACGCCATGGCGACAACACCGCCGCCAACCTCCTCCTCGACGAACTCGGCGGGCCCAAGGCGCTCGACGCGGTCCTCGAGGAGTTGGGCGACGACGTCACCCGTATGGAGCGGCGCGAGCCGGAGCTCAACCAGTGGGCGCCCGGCGCCACCCAGGACACCAGCACTCCACGTGCTCTGGCGCGGGACCTGCGCGCCTTCGTGCTCGGGGACGCGCTCCGGCCGCCCCAGCGTGAGCAGTTGACGACGTGGCTGCGGACGACGACCACCGGCGCGGAGCTCATCCGCGCCGGTGTTCCCGCGGGTTGGGTCGTCGGCGACAAGTCGGGAGCGGGCAGTACGTACGGCACCCGGAACGACATCGCCGTCCTCTGGCCGCCCGGCAGGGCTCCGATCGTCGTCGCCGTCCTGTCCAACCGTCACCGTGTCGACGACCGTTACGACAACAAGCTGATCGCGGACGCGGCTTCGGCCGTCACGCGCGCCCTTTCCTGAGGGGCGTGAGGGTCGTGAGGGTGGCGGGCCCGGTGAGCGTCGTGAGCGAGGTCAGACGGTCGCGGCCCGGTGGGTGATGCGGCCGTCGAGGACTGTCAGCAGCACGGGCAGGTCCGCGAGGGTCGTCGCGGAGGTCGTGAGCGGGTTGTCGGCGAGGACCGTGAGGTCGGCGCGGTGGCCGACAGCGAGCCGGCCCGCCCGGTGTTCCTCGCCCGCCGCGAACGCAGGACCCGTCGTCATCCCCTGGAGCGCGTCGAGGGCGTCCAGTGCCTGGTCGGGGCCGTGCGGGGGCTGGGTCAGGTCGCGGGTGGGGCGGCGGTGGCGGGCGCCTGCCATGACGCCCAGGGGCGGGAACGGGGCGATCGGCCAGTCGGAGCCGAGGACGACCGTGGCGCCCGAGTCCCGCAGGTCGCGGCAGCGCCACGCGCGCGAGGCGCGTTCCTCGCCCAGGCGGCGGGACCAGTTGTCGGTGTGGTCGGCGCGGGTGAAGTCGCAGCAGTGGGTGGGCTGCATGGAGGCGACGACGCCGAGTTCGGCGAAGCGGCGCAGGGTGTCGTCGGGGACGCTCTCGATGTGTTCCACGCGGTGGCGGACGACGGCGTCGGCATCGGCTGCCTGGGCCTTCTCGACCGCGTCGAGGACGTGGCGGACGGCGGCGTCCCCGATGGCGTGGGTGGCGGTCGGCACGCCGGCGCGGTGGAGGGCGGCGATCGTGCGGGTGTAGGCGTCGGGTTCGGGCCAGAAGGCGTGGGTGGACTCGCCGTTGCGGTCGGGGTGTTCGAGCCAGGCCGTGCCGTTGTCGATGGTGCCGTCCATGAACAGCTTGACGCCCTCGACGCGCCACAGCTTCCCGCCCGCGCCCTGCTGGTCGATCAAGGCGCGTAGGCCTGCCTCGTCGGTGCCGGGCCGGCACCAGGGCGCGACGCGCAGGCGCAGTGGCAGGTCTCCGGCTGCTTCGAGTTCCGCGTAGAGGGCGAGGCTGTCGCCGTTGGCGTCCATGGCGTGGCCGCCCGTCAGACCGGCCGCGGCCATGGCGCGCAGCGCGGTCGCGAGGCGGTCGCGGCGCTCGGCGTGGGTGGGCCGGGGCGCGGCGCGCTCGACGAGTTCGCAGGCCGCGTCCTCCAGGAGGAGGCCGGTCGGCCTGCCCTGCGAGTCGCAGACGATCTCGGCGGACTGGTCGAAGGTCCGCGGTCCGTCGATGCCGGCGAGTTCGAGGGCGCGGGGGCTGGCCAGCGTGGAGTGGGCGTCGAAGAGCTGGAGCAGGGCCGGTACGCCGTCCAGTACGGGGGCGAGTGCGGCGGACGCGACCGGGTGGTCGCCGAACGCGTTCGGGTCCAGGCCCCATCCGAACAGCCAGGCGCCGGGCTCGAGGTTTCGCACCTCGCGGGCGAGGGCCTCGCGAAGCGAGGGGAGGTCGGTGCAGGCCGACAGGTCGAGGCCGTGGGTGAGTTCGGCGCCGGACGCGGGGTGGAGGTGGCCGTCGGTCAGTCCGGGGGTGACGACGGCGCCCTTGAGGTCGAGGACGGTGGTGGCGGAGTCGGCGAGCGCGCGGATCTCGCGGTCGTCGCCCAGGGCGGCGATCCGGCCGTCGGCGACGGCCAGGGCGGTGGCCGGCAGGACGTGGCCGGTCACCGGGTCGAGCAGACGGGCCGAGAGGAGGACCAGGGAGGGGCGCACTGCAGCTCCAGGGGTTGGCGGGGGGGGAGGTCTGGTGAAGGGGTGTCAGGTCGTGGCGGCGCCGAGGCTGCCGCTCGGGAGCCCCAGTTCGCGTTCCGCCGTGGTCAGGGCCATGCGGGTCACCGCCTCCGGGCGGTCGGTCCGGTCGGTGTTCGCGTGCGCGCCGAGGCCGTCGAGGACCACCAGGATCTGGATGGCCGTCGTACGGGGGTCGTCCGTGCGGAACTCCCCCGCGGCCACGCCGTCGCGGATGAGGCCTTCCAGGCGGTCGTCGGAGGCCAGCTCCATGTGCGCCACCTTCTCGCGCAGGAGGGGGCGGTAGCGGCTCAGGTGGCGGGCGTTGATCCAGAGGCGGCTGATGTCGTCGTACGCCTCTCCCGTCGACAGCGCGAAGTAGCGCGCGAGGTGGTGCGTGGGGGTGCCGTCGGGACGGTCGGCCGGCAGCAGGGCGTCCAGTTCGCCCATGGCCGCGGTGGCGAAGGCCTCGGCCACCAGTTCTTCCGCCGAGGGGAAGTAGTGGCTGATCAGACCGGGTCGTACGTCGAGTTCCTCGGCGATGCGCCGGAGGGTGACGCATTCGAGGCCCTCGGTCAGGGCGACGCGGGCCGCGGCCTCGACGATCTCCGCTCGGCGGGCTTCGGGGGTCTTGCGAATTCGTTTGCGCTGGACGCTTGACGACATACCGGCGATGCTATTGAGTGTGCGACCAATAAGCAAGCAGGTCGGCACGACACGCATCCGGAGGGCCTCATGGCTTCCACCATCCCCGACCCCCGACCCGGCGCTCAGGGCGCGCATCCGGCGCCGCCGGGCGCCGAGCGGCCGGGTCGGGTCGAGGTCCACGGCATCGACCACATCCCCGACGCGGAGCGTCACGGCCGACCACGTGAGCTGTTCTCCGTCTGGGCCGCGGCCAACGTCAACTACCTGAGCCTGGTCATCGGCGGCGCTCTGGTCCTCATGGGACTGAGCCTCTGGCAGGCCCTCGCGGTGATCGTCGTGGGCAATCTGTTCTGGCTGCTCACCGGCGTGCTCGCGATGTCGGGGCCGGCGGCGGGCGCGCCGAGCGAGGTGATCACGCGGACGATGTACGGGGTCCGGGGCAACCGCGTGAACAACGCGGTCACCGGCTGGATGATCTCCGTCTGTTACTTCGCCCTCAACCTGGCCGCCGCCGCGTCCGCCGCCTTCGCTCTCGTCGCGAAGACGGGCCTGCCGACGAACACGGCCGTGAAGGTCGCCGTCGTGCTGGCCATCGCCGGGATCACCCTGACCATCAGCGTCTACGGGCACGCCCTGATCGTGAAGCTGTACCTTCCGATCACGCTCGCCCTCGCGGCCGCGTTCGGCGTGGTGGCGTACGCGGTGCTGCTGCACGCCGACTTCGCGTACGCGCCGGAGGCTCGGCTCAGCGGGGTGGACCTCTGGGCGACGCTGCTGGCGGGCGTCACGCTGATCGCCGCGGGCCCCCTGTCGTACACCACCAGCGCCGACTTCTCCCGCTACCTTCCGCGTACGGCGTCGTCCCGGGCGGTCGCGGGCTGGACGGCGCTGGGCGGGTTCCTGCCGAGCGTCGCCGTCTGTTCGCTCGGGGCGCTCGCGGCCACCGCCGTCGACATGACCGATCCGCAGACCGCGCTGGAGGGGATCCTGCCCGGCTGGTTCACCCCCGTGTTCCTTCTCGCTCTCGTCCTCGGCACGGTCGCGATCAACGCCCTCACCGCGTACAGCGCCGGTCTCGCCCTCCAGGCGGTGGGCATTCGCATCCGCCGTTCCCTGAGCGTGATCGTCGACGGGGCCGTCGCCTCGGGCCTGACGTTGTACGCGCTGCTCGTGTCCAACTTCCTGGACACCGTCAGCAACGTCCTCCAGCTGACGGTCGTGCTGCTCGGCCCGGCGACCGCCCTGTACGCCACCGACATCGCGCTGCGCCGCAACCGCTACGACGGGCTCGCGCTGATGGACGAGAGTCCCGCAAGTCCCTTCTGGTACACGGGCGGCGTCAGCCTTCCGGGCGCGCTCGCGCTCGCAGCGGGGGTCACCTCGGCCGCGCTGTGCGTCAACACGCTGTACACCGGCCCGATCGCCGCCGCCCTGGGCGGAGTGGACCTCGCCCTGCCCGTCGGCATCGTGGTCACCTCCGGGTGCTACGTACTCCTGAAGACGGGTCGGGGGCGCGGTCACGCAACCGGCCAGTAGGCTACCGGCCGGTACGGATGGTGCGTCGGTTCGACGACAGGGAGGCCGCCGATGGGGCGCCAGTGGAGTCTTGAGGAGTCCGTCGTGGTGGACGCCGCGCCGGAGGTCGTCTACCGCCTGCTGGCGAACCTGCCCGACATGGGCCGGTGGAGCCCCGAGTGCCGCCGGGTCTGGGTGGTGCGGCCTCCCGTACGGACCGGGAGCCGCTTCGTCGGCTTCAACCGGCGCGGTCCGTTCGTCTGGTTCACGACGGGGCGCGTGACGGCGGCGCGCGAGGGCGAGGAGTTCACGTTCGACGTCGGTGTGTTCGGGCTGCCGATCGCCCGCTGGGGCTATCGCTTCGCCGCCGAGGGTACGGGCACCCGCGTGACCGAGACCTGGCAGGACCTGCGCACCGGCCGGGGCTCGCACCTCGCCGACGTCCTCGGCACCGTCTTCGCGGGGACGACCCCCGAGCGCCGTATCGCCGTGAACCGTCATGGCATGCGTACGACCCTCGCCCGGATCGCGACGGCGGTGAGTGTCTCGTCGGCGTGAGTGGTGCCGTCGGGCCGCCGTGTGTGACATCTGGGCCGGGGTGGGCGGCGGAAAAGGGGCCCCGCGCCGTCGCGCGGGGCCCCTCGGGGGTGACAGGAACGTCAGGCCTTCAGGCCGGCCGCTCCGAAGGAGACGTCGAAGCGGTCGCACCAGATGGTGACGCTCGTGAAGTCGGCCGGGTCGGTACCGGGCGGGAGCGGGTAGTTCTGGTCCCCCTTGTTGCCCTTCAGCTTCCCCAGGCTGAGGTACTTGCCGTCGTCGAAGACGCGCCAGCCGGCGATGCCCTCCTTGACCGGGGCGTCGGTCAGCCAGACGCGGAGGTCCGGGCCGTTGCTGGTGTCCAGGTCCTCCAGGCGCAGGGTGAGGCTGCCGTCGGCGAGACGGATCAGCTTCACCGTGCCGGTGGTGGCGTGCTCGTGGCTGATGAGGGACCCCTGCGCGAGCGTCTGCGGACCCGACGCCGGGTCGGCGGCGCCGGCGGAGGAGCCGGGCGCGGGCGCCGACACCGTCGGGAGCGCTTCGTCGATCGTCTCGTTCTGCCACAGCTTCCAGGGCTGGAACCAGTAGAGCCCCACGGCCCCCAGCGCCACCGCGACCACCATCGCTCCCCACAGCAGCGACTTCCTGCCCCCACGTGCCACGATCGTCCTTCCTCCGTGCCATTGATCTTCCTTCCCCCGCATTCCATCCCAGGTGGGCCGGTGCGCGCCATGTCCGACCCGATGACGAAAGTCTTACGTCGAGACACAAGGGCGTTCGACGGCTTCGCGCGGTGGGCGCGGAGGGCCGGGACCAGGCCCCGTCGAGGAGTCCGAACCTTACGAAACAAGGACATCAACCCTCTCGCCCCACCCCGGACTCGATCCGATTCCCCGACCGGTGCGAGGCTGATCCTCATGCAGCAGCCTGAGCAGCCCACGGGGACCGCACCGCACGTCCTGGTCGTGGACGACGATCCGACCGTCGCCGAAGTGGTCACCGGCTATCTGGAGCGAGGCGGCTTCACCGTGGACCGGGTGGCCGACGGGCCGTCCGCGCTTGCGGCCGCCGGGGCACGGTGGCCCGACCTGGTGGTCCTCGATCTGATGCTGCCGGGCATGGACGGCCTGGAGGTCTGCCGGGAGTTGCGGAAGCGCGGGCCGGTACCGGTGATCATGCTGACGGCGCGCAGCGACGCGGAGGACCGGATCCTCGGGCTCGAGATCGGGGCCGACGACTACGTCACCAAGCCGTTCAGCCCGCGTGAACTGGTGCTGCGGGTGGGGGCGGTCCTCCGCCGTCACACCGAAGTACGGCGGCCGGGAACGCTGTTGCGGGCGGGCGGCCTCGAGCTCGACCCGGCGGGTCGGCGCGCGACGAAGGACGGGCGTCACCTGTCCCTGACGCTGCGCGAGTTCGACCTGCTGAGCTACTTCATGCAGCATCCGGGCGAGGTGTGCGACCGCGAGCGGCTGATGCGGGACGTGTGGGGGTGGGACTTCGGTGACCTGTCGACGGTCACGGTCCACGTCCGCCGGTTGCGCGGGAAGGTCGAGGAGGACGCGGCCCGCCCGCTCCTGATCCAGACGGTGTGGGGCGTCGGCTACCGCTTCGACGCGGCGGGACGCCCGGAGGGTGTTCGGTCGGACGGCTGGACGACGGAACGTGGTGGCGACTCCCCCACCGAGTCGGAGGGATGAGCCGTGCGCGACATTCTCCTCATCGTCGTGTACGCCTTCGTGGGCGCGGGGGCGGCCGGTCTGGTGGGGGCGGGGCTGCTGCGGGTGTTGCGGCGTCGGTCGGTGGCGGTTTCGCTCGCCGTCGTCGCGTCCGTCGCCGTGACGGCGATGCTCTCCGGGACGCTCGCGGTGGCGTGGGCGATGTTCCTGTCGCCGCACGACCTGTGGGTGGTGACCGCGGTCGTCGCGACGGCGGCCGTCGTCTCGCTCGGTACGGCGCTGTTGCTGGGCCGTCAGGTGGTCGTCAGCGCGCGGGAACTCGCCGTGGCGGCACGGGATTTCGGCGAGGGTGGGGTGTTCACCGCGCCGAGGGTGCCCGCTCCGGCCGAATTCGCCGCGCTGAGCCGGGAGTTGTCGGCCACCAGTGAGCGGCTCGCCGCGGCCCGGGAGCGCGAGCGGGCACTGGAGTCGTCCCGTCGGGAGCTGGTCGCCTGGATCTCGCACGATCTGCGGACTCCGCTGGCCGGTCTGCGGGCCATGTCCGAGGCGTTGGAGGACGGTGTGGTCGCCGATCCGGCGCGCTACCACCGGCAGATGCGGACCGAGGTGGACCGGCTCAACAGCATGGTGGGCGACCTGTTCGAGCTCTCCCGTATCCACGCGGGCGCGTTGACGCTGAGCCCGGCCCGGATGTCGATACGCGACCTCGTGGGCGACGCCCTGGCGGGCGCGGTGCCGCTCGCACGCGAGCAGGGGGTACGGCTGGTGGGCGACCGGGTCGCGGCGGTGCCGGTGGAGGTCGACGGCCGGGAGATGACACGGGTCCTGGCGAACCTGCTGGTGAACGCCATCCGTCACACGCCGTCCGACGGCACCGTCGCCGTCGCGGCCGAGCGCCGTGCCGAGTCCGTGGTCCTGTCGGTGACGGACGGCTGCGGCGGGATCCCCGAGGACGCGCTGCCGCGGGTCTTCGACACGGGGTGGCGGGGTACGGAGGCCCGCACCCCGCCGGGTGGCGCGGGGCTCGGTCTTGCGATCGTCCAGGGCATCGTGGAGGCGCACATGGGCCGTGCCGATGTGCGGAACGTGGACGGCGGTTGCCGCTTCGAGGTCACCCTCCCCACAGCGGGCTCGTAGGCGAACTCGACCGTGGCCGAGCCGCCGGCTCCCCCGGCGCGCGGCGCGGGCACCCGCGCATAAGGTGGCCGTCTCATCCAACGTACTGCGACGAGGATCAGCCATGCCCAGCAGCACCGGAATCCGTCTGATCGAGCCCGCCGACGCCGCCCCGATCGCCGCGCATCGGGTGCGGGACTTCGAGGCCTTCCGGCCGTGGGAACCGGCCCAGCCGGCCGAGTTCTTCACCCCGGAGGGCCAGGCGGAGCGGATCGACGGCCTGCTGGCCGGATACCGGGCCGGCACGGTCTGGCCGGGCGTGGTGCTCGCCGACGACCAGGTGATCGGGCAGGTCACCGTCGGAGGCATCCTGCCGCAACCGCACCTGCGTCGCGGCTCCGTCGGATACTGGATAGCCGGCGTCGCCCAGAATCAGGGGCACGCCGGGCACGCGGTCGGGCTCGTACTCCGGCTGATGACGGACGAACTCGGCCTGCACCGCGCCGAGGCGTCCACGAATCTGGAGAACGTACCGTCGCAGCGCGTGTTGCGCCGCAACGGGTTCACTCCGTACGGCGTCGCGCACTCCTCGATCTTTCTCGACGGGAGCTGGCGGGACGGGCTGCTGTGGGAGCGGATCCTCGGCGACTGACTGGTCATCCGGGATGAGTGGCCGACGGAATCCGGTGGTGCGACGCGGCGCCGGGGCCAAGAATCGTCGGATGCAGGAAGTGAAGCTGTCCGACGGGATCGTCACGTTGTCCCCGCTGCGCCCGGACGATGTGGAGGCGCACCTCGCGGGGGAGGATGAGCTGCTGGTTCGCTGGCTCAACGGCGGCCCCGGGACACGTGAAGGTGTCGAAGCGTACTTCCGGCACTGCCAAGAGCAGTGGGACACCGCCGGGCCGCTCCGCGCTTTCGGTATCCGGGCGGGCGCCGGTGAGGCGCTCGTAGGAACGATCGACCTGCGGTTCGCAGGAGAGGGTTTGGCTCCCGGCCAGGTGAATGTCGCGTACGGCCTCTATCCGTCCTGGAGGGGGCACGGCCTGGCAACCCGCGCGGTCCTCTTGGTGTGCCGTTACGCGGCGAGTGAGGGCGGGAAGGAGGCGGTGATCCAGGTGGAGCCGGAGAATCCCGGATCTGCCGCGGTCGCGCGCCGTGCAGGGTTCACCCCGGGCCGGCAGACACACGCGAAGGACGGCACGCGGTTCGACTGGTACATCCGGGACCTGCGCGTCGATACCCCAGAGACGACCCGGTGACGGCCTGCTGGCCTCAAGACACTCGATGGCACGAGTGCGTTGGGCCGGGCTGTCTCGCGCCTTCTCGTCGGCGGCCGGTTCCCCCGCATCGCGTGATCCTGGCCGCCGGCCGTTCGTCCACCCCAGGCCGTTGATCTGCCTGGAGCGAGTGCCCGGCTGACGGCCGGGATCCGGCCTTCGGGGTGCTCGGCTGCTCACGCTGCGCGGACCCCGGCCACAGCACCTCGGTGTCTGCGGAGGAGTGTGCCGTCGGCCCGATCGTCACGAGCCCGACGGGCCGCCCTTCGCGACGAGCTGCGCCGAGGGTGCCAATTCGGGCTGATCCGCCACGTCGACCCGGAAGGTCTTGGTGACCTCTTCCAGTCGCCGGTAGATCTCAGGATCCGGCATGTCGAGGGAGAGCCCGGGAATCTCCACCGTGCGTGCGAATTCCCCCGCGTGGGACTCCACGCCGAAGTCCGGACCTTCTTCCGGTGACACCACGAGCGACAGAATTTCGCCGACTGCGTCGTGGACGGCGATTACCTTCATCCGTCTTCACTCCTTAGCTGAAACGACTCGCGGGCTCGCTTACGGGTTTACGGTACTGACCATCAGGCGAACGTAGGGGCAGGAATTCCCGCCGTGGTTCCGCACCGTGATGTCGAGGTACGGGTTGGCACCGCCTCCGGCCCCCGGGGCGCGTGTCTTGAGGAGCTCCACCCCCAGGATCATGGACCCCGAGACGAATCCCGACAGTCCGTGCGCCGTGACCGTGACGGTTCCGGAGCCGAGTCTCGCGTCCGGCCCCACCTGGTAGCCGGCGGCCCCGCCTGGAGGGATCTGATTCGTGTTGAAGATGATTGCGTTGTACAGCGTCACCGACGCCATTGGCTCTCCCTCGTCTTTCGATCGTATGCCTGCGATGATCCGGCACCAATCCAGATGATCGAGTCGGTCCATCGCTCAACAGGCGCCCGATCGAAATCCGCGCAGAACATACTCCAGATTTCGGCGAAAGTAGCAGAGTGTGCCGCCCGGGCGGACGGAGAACAAGGCCGATGCTCGACCAGGCGGCGGACACGATTCACCGCAAAAACGATTCCGTTTCAGAATCAGTCTTCGTAATGGGCGGTCATCGTGGCGGCGCGGTTGTACAGGGCGGTGCGGAGCGACGGTGGGGTCAGGGCTTCCGCGTCCGTACCGAGTTGCCACAGGGCCCATTCGGCGTGGCGGGAGTCTTGGAAGGTCACTTCCAGGCGCAGCCGGCCGTCCGCGTCCGGCTCTTCCGCGCGGACGGCGAGTGCGGTGTTCAGGAGGTCCTCGCGACGCGCTGGGTGCACCTGCACCAGCGCGGTGATGTGGTCGCCGCCGTCGAGGAACCGCGCGGAGCGTTCGCGCCAGATCCGGTCCAGGTTGACCCGGTTCGGTCGCTGTGCCGTTTCGGGGAGTTCCTCGGCGTCCAGGACACGGGACAGCCGGTAGGTGCGGTCCTCGCCCGATCTCGTGGCCAGCAGGTAGACCTGGTCTCGTACGGTGACCAGGCCGATCGGGTCCACCGTCCGCCACTTGGGGGCCTGGTCCACGGCCGCGTAGTGGATGCGCAGCTTGTGTCCGGCGAGCACCGCGCGTCGGACCTCGATCATGGTGGTGTCGGGTACCCGTTCAGTGACCAGTCGGCGTGAGAGCAGGTCGGTCTCCGGGTCGACGAGGAACCGCTGGGCCGCGTCGCTCGCGGTGGTCCGGTGGCTCTCGGGCAGCGCGTCGACGACCTTCCGCATGGCCGAGGCGAGCGCCGAGCCGAGCCCGAACGTCTGCTCGCCGCGGCCCGATCCGGCGGTCAGCAGGGCGAGGGCCTCGTCGTGGTTCAGGCCGGTGAGTTCGGTGCGGAAGCCGGGCAACAACGCGAAGCCGCCGTTCCGGCCGCGTTCGGCGTAGACCGGGACGCCGGCTGCGGAGAGAGCCTCGATGTCGCGCAGCACGGTCCGGGTGGACACCTCCAACTCCCGGGCCAGCGTGTCCGCTGTCATACGGCCGCGCCGGCGCAGCAGGAGCACCAGGGAGACCAATCGGTCGGCACGCATCCGACGACCCTAACCAAATACATGACTGAGGGTGTCGTGATTTGTTGGGAGGCTCGTCTCCACGACGTCGGAGCGATGGACGTCCGTACTCCCCATGATTCGAATGGAGCTGATGTGGCAGTGGAGCGAACAGCGGTCAACCCGGTGACGTGGTCGGAGGAGTTGGGGTTCAACCAGGGTGAGGTCGTCTCCGGGCAGACGCGGACCCTGTACATCTCGGGGCAGACCGCGATGAGCGGCGACGGCAAGCCCCAGCACGACGGTGACATGGGGGCGCAGTTGGCGCTGAGCGTCGACAACCTGGAGGCCGTGCTCGGCGCGGCCGGTATGTCTCTGGCGAACCTCGTGCGGCTCAACGTCTACACCACCGACGTCGATCTGCTCTTCCAGCACTACGGCGTGCTGGCGGCGCGGTTGGGCGCCGCCGGCGTGGCACCGACCAGCACGATGCTCGGGGTGACGCGACTGGCCGTCCCCGGCCAGATGGTCGAGCTGGAAGGGACCGCCGTCGCGTGATACGCCCCCGTCCGCGCTAGGGCCCCTAGCGGGGAGGGAGTACGCGGAACTCCTGGCCGTCCGGGTCGGTCAGGACGACGCCGGCGCCGGCCCCTGCGGTGTCGACGCGGGTGGCGCCGAGAGTGAGGAGGCGTTCCACCTCCGACTCGTGATCGCCGTCGGCGGGGAGGGCCAGGTCGAAGCGGAGCCGGTCCCTTCCCGCCCTCGGCATCAAGGGCGGGCCGCCCCAGGTGACCTTCGGGCCGCCGTGGGGCGAGCGGATCGCGGTCTCCTGGTCCTGGTCCCAGACCAGCGGCCAGCCCAGCGCCCGGCTCCAGAAGTACCCGACCTCCTGCGAACCGTCGCACGCGAGCGCTCCGATGAACCCGCAGTCGGCGAGGAACGCGTTGCCCGGCTCGATCACGCAGAACTCGTTGCCCTCGGGGTCGGCGAGCACCACATGGCCGTCCTCGGGCAGTTGGCCGATGTCGATGTGTTGGGCGCCCAACGCCAGCGCCTTCGCCACGACCTCCTGCTGGTCGTCCAGGGAGGTGCTCGTGAGGTCGAAGTGCATCGGGTTCTGGACCGACTTCTTCTCGTCGGTGGGGAGGAACCGGAGCCGGAATCCGGTGTCGTCATTCGGCAGGAGGACGATGCCGTCGTCGGGGTCCTCGGTCGTCTCCCAGCCGAGGAGGCCGGCCCAGAAGCGGGAGAGGCGGAGCGGGTCGCTCGCATCGAAGCAGAGGGCGTGAAGGTGGGACGTCATCCCTCGGTCTCCGTTCCGCCGGCGCGCCGGTGTGTCGGCACTGCTCCGGCCATCACGTTCATACAGGTCGTGGCTGGATCCTGATCTGTCGGGCCCGAGCGGTCAACCGGATTTCGGCCCGCCCTCCCCTCCCCCTCCCCCTCACACGCTCGCGAAGAGGTCCTCCAGCGGAGCCGGTACCTGGTCCGGTTCGAGGGCTTCGACCAGGAGACGGCCGTAGCGGATCTTGCGGCCCTTCTTCGTGCCGAGGAAGCGCCGCAACTGCCTGTGCCGGGGGCTGCCGTGGTGGGCGGGCTGGTGCAGGAAGGTCCGCCAGGCGCGGAGGTCGCCCTCGGTGCCGACGATCTCCTCGACCGCGGCCGTGCCGAGCGCACGGATCAGCTCGTCCTCCAGGTCGGCCGCGCACACGAAGACGTCACCGCGGGGCGCCCCGGCGCGTTCCATGGCGCGGTCGAAGTAGCTCCGCTCGCGCTCGTCGCACAGTCCTGTCAGGCGCAGGCCGAGGCCGGACGGCCCGAGGATGTCGGCGTAGCGGCCGACGCTCATCGCCCCGCCCATCGACACCACGCACACCCCCTCGGCGGCGAGGTCCCTGCCTCGGCGTTCGGCCAGGGCCTCGACGGCGGCGAGGTCGCTCAGCCCTTCCAGCAGGACGGCCGTCCGTATCCCGAGCCGGTCCGCCAACTGCCCAGCCGGCTCCCCCGCCGGCCCGCCGGGACCGCCACTCGCCCACTCACCGACCGCGTCCCGGAACGCCCGCATCTCCACCATGCAGCGAGTCTGCACGCCCGCCGACGGCACGGCACGGGATTATTCGGCGTCCCGTCGAAGGGTCGTCTCTACGTCCGCCAAGGGTCGCCCTACTTGCCGTGCAGGTGGACCGGGAGCTGTTGGTGGCCGTTGCTGATCAGGGACGGGAGGGGGTGAAGGGCCTCCGGAGGGACCGCCAGGGCGAGGTCGGGGAAGCGGGTGAAGAGCTGTTCGAGGGTCGTGGCCACCTCCAGGCGGGCGAGAGGAGCACCCAGACAGAAGTGGATGCCGTGGCCGAAGGCCAGGTGGTCCTTGGTGGGGCGGGTGAGGTCGAAGGTGTCGGCCGTAGGGCCGTGCCAGTCGGGGTGGCGGTTGGCCGCCGCGTACGAGGCGAGGATCGCGTCGCCGCGGGCGATGGTCCGGCCGTCGGGGAGCGGGATGTCGGTGAGCGCGTAGCGGAGCGGGAGGTGTTTGACGGCCGGTTCGTGGCGGAGGGTCTCCTCGACGACGTCGTTCCAGCCGGAGCGGCCGGTGCGGAGGTGGGCGAGTTGGTCGGGGTGGGTGAGGAGGGAGGTGACCGCCTGGTCGATGACGTTCACGGTCGTCTCGTACCCGGCGCTGATGACCAGCAGGAGCGTGTCGCGCAGTTCGGTCTCGCTGAGGGTCGAGCCGTCCTCGTCGCGGGTGGCGATGAGGAGTGAGGTCATGTCGTCGCCCGGCTCGGCGCGTTTGGCGGCGATCAGCTCGTCGAGGAGGCCGTAGAGACGTACGGCGTTTGCGGTGGCCTCCTCCGAGGTGAGGGTGGTGTCGAAGACGCCGTCCACGAGCGCGCGGAAGCCGTCGCGCCGCGCCTTCGGGACGCCCATCATGTGGCCGATGAGGGCGATGGGCAGCGGGTACGCGAGACGTTCACGCAGATCGACGACTTCTCCGGGCGCTTCGGCCGCCAGGCCGTCGAGCAGCCCGGTCACCAGGGCATCGACGACGGGGCGCAGGGCGGCGACGCGGCGGGCGGTGAAGGCGGGGGCGACCAGGCGGCGGAGCCGCGCGTGGTCGGCGCCGTAGGCGGTGAACATGTTGGACACCGCGACCCACAGGGCGAGCGGCCACTCGGGGACGGCCTCGTCGAACGCCGGCCAGTGGCGACGCCCGTCCTTGGACACGTCGGGGCCGGTCAGGAGCTTCCTGAGCAGGAGCGGGTCGGTGACCGACCACGCCCGCACGCCGAGAACGTCCACGAGGGCGGCGGCGCCTTGGGCGCGCAGCAGCCGGTGTTCCGCGTGGTGGTCGGCACCGGTGGGGTCGAGCACGATCGGGGGGTTGGGCCTGGTCACGGCGGGTCCTCTCACGGGCGTACGGGGGTGGGATTCTCCTCAAGACTGGCGGGCTCCGGGTTCTGACGGAAGATCAGAATGTGGACGGCGTGGCCTGTTTGCGTACGCACTGCACCCATCAGGTCATCTGTCCCGGACTCTTGACTCCGCTCGCGGCAGTCGGGATCCTCTACCACGCCTTTCGCGCGGAACATGACAATCCCCGCGCCGTCCCTCGCACCACCCCACCGCACCACCCCTCCGCGCCGTCCTCCGCACCATCCCTCGACCGAAGACGTGAGTGATGTCCATGAGACCCCCCACGCGCAGCCGTATGTCCGGCAGGCGCGGGCCGCTGGCCGTGCTGGCGCTGCTGCTCGCGACCGTGACCCTGCTGCTCACCCCCGCGCCCGGTTCCGCCGCCGCCGAGGACTCCTGGTGGAACCCCTCCGCCCGTCCCGCGCCCGACTCCCAGATCAACGTCACCGGCGAGCCGTTCAAGGGCACGAACGAGCGGGGCGAGGTGCGCGGGTTCGTCGACGCGCACAACCACCTGATGTCCAACGAGGCCTTCGGCGGGCGCCTCATCTGCGGTCAGACCTTCTCCGTGAAGGGCGTGGCCGACGCGCTCAAGGACTGCCCCGAGCACTACCCCGACGGTTCGCTCGCGATCTTCGACTTCATCACCAAGGGCGGCGACGGCAAGCACGACCCTGACGGCTGGCCGACGTTCAAGGACTGGCCCGCGCACGACTCGCTCACCCACCAGCAGAACTACTACGCCTGGGTGGAGCGGGCCTGGCGCGGCGGTCAGCGCGTCCTCGTCAACGACCTCGTGACCAACGGGGTCATCTGCTCCGTCTACTTCTTCAAGGACCGCAGCTGCGACGAGATGACCTCGATCCGGCTGCAGGCCCGTAAGACGTACGAGATGCAGGAGTACATCGACACGATGTTCGGCGGGCCTGGCAAGGGCTGGTTCCGGATCGTCACCGACTCCGCGCAGGCCCGTCAGGTCATCGAGCAGGGCAAGCTGGCGGTCGTGCTCGGCGTCGAGACCTCCGAGCCCTTCGGCTGCAAGCAGATCCTGGACATCGCGCAGTGCAGCAAGGCGGACATCGACCGCGGCCTGGACGAGCTGCACGGGCTCGGCGTGCGCAGCATGTTCCTGTGCCACAAGTTCGACAACGCGCTCTGTGGGGTCCGCTTCGACTCCGGGGCGCTCGGCACGGCGATCAACGTGGGCCAGTTCCTGTCCACCGGGACCTTCTGGAAGACCGAGCAGTGCGCGGGCCCGCAGCAGGACAACCCGATCGGGCTCGCCGCGGCGCCGAACGCGCAGAAGGAGCTGCCGGCCGGCGTGAGCGTGCCCGCGTACAGCCAGGACACCCGGTGCAACACCCGCGGGCTCACCGAACTCGGCGAGTACGCGCTGCGCGGGATGATGAAACGCAAGATGATGCTGGAACTCGACCACATGAGCGTGAAGGCCGCCGGCCGCGCCTTCGACATCATGGAGTCGGCGTCCTACCCCGGCGCGATCTCCTCGCACAGCTGGATGGACAGCAGCTGGACCGAACGGCTGTACAAGCTCGGCGGGTTCGCCGCCCAGTACATGAACGGGTCCGAGGCGTTCAGCGTGGAGGCCAAGGCCAAGGACGCCCTGCGCGACAAGTACGACGTGGGCTACGGCTACGGCACCGACATGAACGGCGTCGGCGGTTGGCCCGGCCCGCGCGGCGCCGACGCGCCGAACAAGGTCACGTACCCGTTCCGCAGCACCGACGGCGGCTCCGTCATCGACAAGCAGACGACGGGCCAACGGACCTGGGACCTCAACACCGACGGCGCCTCGCACAACGGCCTGGTGCCGGACTGGATCGAGGACATCCGGCGCGTCGGCGGCCAGGACGTGGTCGACGACCTGTTCCGGGGCGCGGAGTCCTACCTCGACACCTGGGGCGCCTCCGAGCGCCACCGGGCCGGGGTGAACCTGGCCGCGCGCGCCCCCGCCTCGGCGTCCACCACGGAGTGGTGGAATCCGTTCACCAACTTCGCGGCCGACCGCGCCGTCGACGGTGACCCGGGGACGCGGTGGGCGAGCGAGTGGAAGGACGGGCAGTGGCTCCGCCTCGACCTCGGGGAGCCGCAGCTGATCAAGCGGGTCACTCTCGACTGGGAGCGGGCGTACGGGAAGGCGTACCGCGTCGAGCTCTCCGACGACGGCACCAACTGGCGTACCGCCTGGTCCACCACGACCGGTGACGGCGGCCTGGACACCATCCAGTTCTCCGGTACGACCGCGCGCCACCTCCGGGTGTTCGGGGTGACACGCGGCACCGAGTGGGGGTACTCGCTCCGGGAGGTCGGCGTCTACAGCGGCTGACGGAGATCCGGGCTCCGGGGATCCGTGGATCCATGGGTGGGGTGGGGCGGCCGAGCCGGTCGCCCCACCCTCGTTCCGTACGAGAAGGGAACCACCGCATGTCGCGTATGCCGCTCGCCGAACGGCGTCTGCAGTTGACCGAGGCGGCGATCCGGGCGATGACGCGGGACGGCGTGTCGAGGACGACGACGCGGTCGATCGCCGCCGAGGCGGGCGTGTCGCTGAGCGTCTTCCACTACTGCTTCGACTCCAAGCAGGCCCTGCTGGAGTCCGTGATCACCGCGATCACGGACCACTACGTGGGGACGGTGAAGAAGGCGCTGCGGCCGCGCGACACGTTCCGGGAGACGATGCGGGCCGGGTTCGAGGCGTACTGGGAGCATGTGCGGGCCCGCCCGGGCGAGCACATGCTGACGTACGAGCTCACCCAGTACGCGCTGCGCACCCCGGGGTTCGAACCGCTGGCCCGCCGTCAGCACGAGCGGTACGCCGAGATCTACCGCGAGCTCATCGAGGAGCTCGACGCGAGCATGATGCTCGACATCCGCGTTCCCGTGCAGGTCCTGGCCCGCTATCTGGCGTCGGTCACGGACGGCCTGACCCTGAACCTCCTCGTCGTGGGCCATGACGAGGAGTCCTCTGCCGCGCTCCTCGATCTGGTCACCGACCAGGTCGCCGTGCTCGTCCAGGACGGGCGGGCGGACGGGCCGAGGGATGGGCAGAGGGGCGGGCCGAGGGACGGGCAGGGCGGTCTCGATCAGACCGGGAGCGCGTGACCGTCCAGCGCCGGGGCGAGGAGGGTGAAGGCGCGCTCGATCAGTGCGGTGGGGTCGTCGGAGCCGTCCCCTGCGCTCCACCGCTGAAGAGTGATGTCGAAGGCGGTGAGCGCGGCGCCGGCTGCGAGGTCCGGGTACAGATCGGTGGTGGCGTCGAGCCGTAGACGGACCGTCAGCTCCGCCGCCAGGTCGTCGCTCCATCGCAGCCGGCGCTCCAGGAAGCGGGCGTGCAGCGCGGGGGTGCCCAGGATCAGCCGGACCACGCGCAGGGCCCGTTCGGCGTGGTCGGGGTGGTCGGTGCAGGCGTCGAGAGGGACCGCCATGGCGTGGCGCAGCGCCACCGAGGGCGGCTCGTCGGCGGGGCGGGCGGCCAGTTCGGCGCGGATCCCGGTACCCATGTCGGCCAGGAACTGGACGACGACGTCCTCCTTGGACGCGAAGTAGCGGAAGAACGTGCGCTTGGAGACGCCGGCGGTGGCCACGATCTCGTCGACGGTGACCGCGTCGAAGCCCTTCACGGCCAGGAGTTGCAGCGCCGCCTCGGTCAACTCGTTCGAGACGAGCTGACGTTTGCGCTGGGCCAGGGTCAGGGTCATGTCGGATCGCGAACTCACGACACCCACCGTACACCCCATGCCTTCGGTGACACCTAGGCGCGTCTTGACACTTGGTGCCACAAGCGGCAGCGTGTGCCGTATGACGGAGACTCAGCAGTGGACCGCGGAACAGATCCCCGACCAGACGGGACGGGTGTGCGTCGTCACGGGCGCCAACAGCGGCCTCGGCCTGGCGACCGCGCGGGCGCTCGCCCGGCGGGGCGCGCACGTGGTCCTGGCGGTGCGCGACGAGACCAAGGGTCGCCGCGCGGCCGCGGAGATCACCGCCGAGCATCCCGGGGCGCGGCTCGACGTACGCCTCCTGGACCTGGCCGATCTCGACTCGGTGCGCGCCTTCGCCCACCGGCTGCGCGCGGAGCACCCGCGCCTGGACGTGCTCGTCAACAACGCGGGGGTGATGGCGCCGCCCCGGACGCTGAGCGCGCAGGGGCACGAACTGCAGTTCGCCGCCAACCATCTCGGTCACTTCGCGCTGACCGGGCTGCTGCTCGACCGGCTGGCGTCCGGGGTCGAGCCCCGTGTGGTCACGGTGAGTTCGCTCAAGCACCGCAAGGGCCGTCTGCGGTTCGACGACCTCCACGGCGAGCGGGGCTACGCGCCCATGCCCTTCTACGACCAGTCGAAGCTGGCCAACGCCGTCTTCGGGCAGGAGCTGCACCGGCGGCTCGCCGCGGCTGGCAGCCCGATCCGCAGCGTCCTCGCCCATCCCGGCTACGCCGCCACCAACCTGCCGGCGGGCACGCCCGTCCCCCTGGTGCGGGTGCTGTTCGGCCATGTGCTCAAGCCGCTCGCCCAGTCGCCTGAGCGCGGCGCGCTGCCGCAGCTCTACGCGGCGACCGCGCCCGGCGTGGAGGGCGGGCAGTTCTACGGGCCGGGCGGGCCGGGCGAGATGCGCGGCGGTCCGGCCCTCGTACGCCTCGCCCCCGGGGCCACGGACGCCGGGACCGGCCGCCGGCTGTGGGAGGTGTCGGAGGAGTTGACCGACGTGCGGTACGACGTCGGGGTCCGCGCCGCCGAATGATCGGTTTCCGACGCCGGTCCGGGCGCGGACGCCCCGCGGGCGGCCGGTTCGGCGTCAGGTGTCGGTATAAACAGGCATATGCAACACGCCGAACGCTTTGAGCTGACCTTTCCGGTGTCGGGTGACTCCATCGTGGTCACCCGGACGGACCGCAAGGGAGCCGGCGGGCATCCCCTGTACTCCGACGAGACGGGCATCGTGCAGGCCGAGATCGACGAGCACGGACATGTACGCATGGTCGCGAGCGGCGGCCACCAGAGTCACGACGTGCCCGCACGCGCCGAGCCGCTGGACTGATCCGGCGGCCCGAGGCCACGCGGCCCCGGGTTCGCGGATCCTCGGCTCCCCCTCCCCGTTCTCAGCTCTCGACTCCGGGCTCTCGGCGCGGCGGGCGGCGCGCCGCGGATCAGGCGTACGGGTCGAACGGGATGCCGGCCGGCTTCGCCTTGGCGAGGTGCGGGGCGAAGTTGCCGTCCTTCAGACCGAAGACGGCGCTGCCGAAGTTCGCCTGGCTGAGCTTGTCGCGCAGCCCGGCGGGGTAGCCGTTCCAGCCGACCAGGGCGGGGAACTGCCACTGGTGCTCGTGGTTCTCCGGCGGCTCGTCGTTGGCGTTGGCCGGCCGGAAGGCGTGCGTGCTCAGTCCGTCCTTGTGGTAGACGACCTTGGGGTGCGTCCCGTCCCAGCGGATCTGGTCACGGCCGTAGGTGTTGAACTTGCCGTGCGCCGAGGTGGAGACGTACTTCGCCTCGTTGTTCTGGATCCAGACCACGACGTGCTCCCAGTCGTGACGGTGGCCGCCCAGGCTGCTGCCGACGACGGCCTGGTCCTTCTCGAAGTAGAGGCCGTAGAGGACGGCGCACCAGCCGTTGTTGCACTTGGAGCGCGCGTAGCCATTGGTGTTGTCGAGGTCCCAGGAGTCACGGCACTGGCCGTTGAGGGCTCCGGAGGGGTTGAGGCCGGCGTTGATCGTGCCGTCGGGGCCGATGGCCGGCGTGGAGTAGCAGCCGTCGGTGTCGTAGTCGTACGCGGGCTGGAACGTCTGCTCAAGACCGTCGGCGTTGGCGGGCAGCGCCGTGGGCGGCGCGGCGTACGCACTGGCCGGTACGGCGACGACCAGAGCGATGCTGCTGCCGAGGGTGACGGTGGCCCGTCGAAGCCACGAACTCGTCTTCACCTGCGTCCTCCTGAGGGACTGCGATGGGGGGTGGGATACGGGGGTGCGGGAACTCGGGGGCGGGGCACGAGCGAGGCCGTGCGTCCAGTGTCGGGACGCACGGCCTTGGCATGCCCAGATCAGTTGTCTCGAACCCCACTGTCGCGAGGAGGACCGGCCGATGACGGCGCGGTGAAGGGTGGCGGTCGCCGAACAGGTCGGGCCGACTCCCCCCTTCCCCGTCAGACCTTCGCCGACGACGGCAGGTTCGGTGCGGCGGCGGTGCCGTCGGCCGCGTCGGCGGCGGCAACCGGCCGGACCGGGATCAGGAAGGCGACGGCCGCCGCCGCGAGCCCCACGCCGCTGGTGGAGACGCCGAGCAGCAGACAGATCAGGGCGCCGCCCAGACCGATCGCGCCGGGCACGTCGAAGCGGCCGGCGTCGGACTCGGTACGGCCCGCGGGAACGAGGAGTCGGACGAGGACCCCGACCACCGAGGCCAGGGCGGCGACGACCCAGAACAGCACCCGCCAGCTCGCGTTCTCGGCGACGGCGGCGGAGAAGGGGAGGCCGAGGGCGCCACCCACGCCCATGGAGGCGCTGATCAGGGCGATGGAGGCGCCCAGGCGCTCCGGCGGCAGGACGTCGCGCAGCAGGCTGATGCCGAGCGGACCACGCCCATGCCCAGACCCTGGAGGCCTCGGCCGACGATCATCGGGACGACGGACGAGGACAGCGCGCAGACGACGGAGCCCACGACCAGGGGCGCCACGGAGACCAGGAGCATGCGCCGCTTGCCGTACATGTCACCCAGCCGCCCGGCGACCGGCGTGGCCACCGCCGCCGACAGCAGGGTGGCGGTGACCACCCAGGACGCGTTGGAGGCGGAGGTGTCGAAGAGCCTGGGCAGGTCGCCGAGGAGGGGCACCACCAGGGCCCGGTGGCGTGCGACCGGGCGCGGCACGGGTTGGGAGGATGGGGCCATGGAAAAGCCCACGCACCTGATCGAGTTCGAGACCATGCTCGTCGGGCGGCACTCGCATCTGTTCGACCCGCGTGCGCGCGGTACGAGCGGACGACTCGACCGGAGCGCCTACGTGCTGCTCAGCCGCATCGAGATCGACGGGCCGCTGTCGATCGGGCAGTTGAGCGACGCCTTCGGCCTGGACGCGTCCACGCTCAACCGGCAGACCGCCGCGATGCTGAAGGCCGGGGTCGTCGAACGGATCCCGGACCCGGAGGGCGGGATCGCCCGGAAGTTCAGCATCACGGCGGAGGGTCGGCGCCGCCTTGACGCGGACCGGGGCGCCAACGTGCACGGTCTGGAGCGGGTCCTGGAGCAGTGGACGGCCGAGGAGGTGGCCGACTTCGCCGCGTACCTCCGGCGCTTCAACAGCGACATCGAACGCCTGGAGGGCCGCCCCTGGCCGCGCCCCCGACCCACCGAGGCCGCACGCGATCCACGGCCGTCGCCCTGACCTGCACCCCGGTTGACCTGCACGCCGGCCGGCCTGCACCCCGGCCGGCCTACACCCCGACCGACCTACACCCCGGCTGACCTAAACTCCGGCGCATGACGACTGCCACCGCCGCCATCGCCCGGGATCTCGCGCCGACCGGCGTCCTGCGGGCGTCGATCAACCTGGGCAACCCGGTCCTCGCCCACGGCACGCCGGACTCCCCCGGCGGGGTCACCGTCGACATCGCCCGCGAGATCGGCGCACGCCTCGGCGTACCGGTCGAGCTCGTCTGCTTCGACGCGGCCCGCAAGTCCTACGAGGCGATGGCCACGGGCCGCGCCGACCTCTGCTTCCTCGCCGTCGAACCGGCGCGTGAGGCGGAGGTCGCCTTCACCGCGCCGTACGTCGTGATCGAGGGGGTCTACGCGGTGCCCGCCGGCTCCGCGCTCGCGACACCCGCCGACGTCGACCGGGACGGGGTACGGATCGGTGTGAAGCGCGGGTCCGCGTACGACCTCTACCTCACGCGCACGCTGCGGCACGCCACCGTCGTACGCGGCGAGGAGGGCGTCGACACCTTCCGTGCCGAAGGCCTGGAGGTCGCGGCGGGGATCAGGCAGCCGATGACCGCGTTCGTCACGGCGCACCCCGAGGTCCGGCTGATCGAGGACCGGTTCATGGAGATCCGGCAGGCCGTCGGCACGACGAAGGACCGACGACCGGAGACCGTACGATTCCTCACGGACCTCGTCGAGGAGTTGAAGGCCGACGGGTTCGTCGCCGAGGCGCTGCGGCGCGCGCACCAGGCCCCCGGCCTGGTGGCGCCGCCCCGCGCGCTCGACGCCTGACCCGTACGGATCGCGCGCGGTCCGGTCAGTGCGGGACCGGGTCGGTGTAGCCGCGGCGGCGGGCCGCCTTCGGACGGCAGCGCAGGAGTCGGGCCGCCGTCAGCAGGGCGCCGCGCAGCGCGCCGTGGCGGTGCAGTGCCTTGACGGCGTACGTCGAACAGGTGGGCGTGTACGGGCAGCACGGCGGCCGGGTCGGACTGATCTCGGTGCGGTAGTACTCGACGGCGGTGTGCAGCGCTCCCGCCGCCCGACCCGGGGGCCCGTCGCCGCGCGGACTCCGCCCGGACGACGGGCGCAGGAAGGACAGGAGCACGGCCGGGAGCGCGACCAGCGCCATCTGGGGGCAGTACATCCCGCACGCCGAGCACTGATCGAGCGCCCCCGCGCAACAGCCTTCCTCGCCGTCCTCGCGCCGCTTCCGCCGACGCGATCGCGCGGACTCCCTCGCTGACATCACACCGCCCCTCCTCGATCCTTCCGATCGATCATACGTGCGGTGCGGAAAGAGCCGTTGGGACGGACCCGCCCCCGTCGGGGCGGGTCCGTCCCCCGGCCGTCACCGGGCCGTCGTGCCGACCGTCGTACCGGCAGTCGTACCGGCCGGCGCCGGGGCGTAGCCGGTGGGCCGGGCGGTGAACGTGCCCCGGCCCTGGGTGCGGCCGCGCAGCCGGGACGCGTAGCCGAACAGCTCGGCCAGCGGAACGGTCGCCGTGAGGACGGCCGTTCCGGCGCGCGCGGTCGAGCCGGAGACCCGGCCGCGTCGGGCCGCCAGGTCGCCGAGCACGCCGCCCACGGCGCTGTCGGGCACCGTGACCGTGACCTCGACGACCGGCTCCAGGAGCGTCATCGCGCAGGCCCGCAGCGCCTCGCGGAGCGCGAAGCGGCCCGCCGTACGGAACGCCATCTCCGAGGAGTCCTTGGAGTGGGTGGCTCCGTCGGTCAGCGTCACCCGCACGCCGGTGACCGGATGGCCGCCGAGCGGGCCCTCCGCCAGGGCGTCCCGGCAGCCGGCCTCGACCGCGCGGACGTACTCCTGGGGCACGCGGCCGCCCGTGACGGTGGAGGAGAAGACGAACGCCCCCTCCTCGTCCGCCCCGACCGGCTCGACGTCGAGGACGACGTGCGCGAACTGGCCCGCGCCACCGTCCTGTTTGACGTGTCGGTGGACCAGGCCGGTGACACCGCGCAGCACCGTCTCCCGGTAGGCCACCTGGGGCCTGCCGACGACGATCTCCAGGCCCTGGGCCCGGCGGACCTTCTCCACGGCCACCTCCAGGTGGAGTTCGCCCAGGCCCGAGAGCAGGGTCTGGCCCGTCTCCGCATCGGTCCTGACCGTCAACGAGGGATCCTCCTCGACGAGTCGGGCAAGCCCGGACGCAAGCCGGTCGGTGTCCAGGCTCCGGCGCGCCTCGACCGCGACGGAGACGACCGGGTCGGCCACCGTGGGCGGTTCGAGGAGCAGCGGGGCGGAGGGCGCGCAGAGCGTCGCACCGGCGCGGGCCTCCTTCACGCCGACGACCGCGACGATGTCGCCGGCCCTGGCGGAGTCCACCTCGGTGTTCCGGTCGGCCTGCACGCGCAGGATCCGGCCGACGCGCTCGGTGCGCCGGGCGGCCACGTCGAGCACGGTGTCCCCCTTTCCGATGGTCCCCGCGTACACGCGGAGGTAGGTGAGCCGCCCGGTGGCGGTCGAGTTGACCTTGAAGACGAGCGCGGCGAAAGGTTCCGCCGGGTCGGCGGCCCGCTCCCGTTCCTCGCCGTCCAGGGTGCCGCGTACGGGCGGCACGTCCAGGGGTGAGGGCAGGTAGGAGACGACGGCGTCGAGCAGTGGCTCCGTACCCCGGTTGCGGTAGGCGGAGCCGCAGAGGACGACGACGCCGTCGCCGGTGCGGGTGAGGTCGCGCAGCGCCTTCGTGAGCGTGTCCGCGCCGAGGGACGCCTCGGCGCAGAACTCCTCCAGGGCCTCCGCATGCAGCTCGGCGACCGCCTCCTCCAGGGCGCGGCGCCTGAGCCGTGCCTCCGCCACGAGCTCCTCGGGCACGGGGCCCTCGGTGTACGTGTCGGCGCCCGTCGCCCAGACCAGGGCGCGCATGCGCACCAGGTCGACGACGCCTGTGAAGGCGTCCTCGCGGCCGATGGGCAGCTGAACGACGAGCGGCACCGTCTGCAGGCGGTCCCGGATGGACGCGACGGCCGTGTCCAGGTCGGCGCCCGCGCGGTCCAGCTTGTTGACGAAGGCGATCCTGGGGACGCCGTGCCGGTCGGCCTGGCGCCAGACGGTCTCGCTCTGCGGCTCGACCCCGGCGACGGCGTCGAACACGGCGATCGCGCCGTCGAGGACGCGCAGCGAGCGCTCCACCTCGTCGGAGAAGTCGACGTGTCCTGGCGTGTCGATGAGGTTGATCCGGTGGCCGTCCCAGACGCAACTGACCGCCGCCGCGAAGATGGTGATGCCGCGGTCACGTTCCTGCGCGTCGAAGTCGGTGACGGTGGTGCCGTCGTGGACCTCGCCGCGCTTGTGGACGGCGCCGGTGAGGTAGAGCATCCGCTCGGTGACGGTGGTCTTGCCGGCGTCGACGTGGGCGAGGATCCCCAGGTTTCGGACGCGGTTCAGGGGACTGGTGGGGAGGTGGCGGGAAAGCGGGGTACGCACGGCCCGGACCTTTCGGTGGGTACGAGAAAGGGGCGGCGCGATTCCCGGACGAAGCAGCCCGGAGGCGGGCGGACGAGGCCCCCTGGCCTCGCGGTACACGGCGCGCGGCTCTCGCGGCGCGCCGGGCGGGGGGGCGTCAGATGTTCGTCACGGGGTCCGGTGGCGGCCGCGCAGCCGGCACCGGGGAGACCGAGACGTCAGGATCACGTCGTACCGGGACCGGGGAACGACGACAGCGGTGTGGCACCACATGGTCGGGCTCCCCTCGTCGGTCGTCGGCGCGCACACCGTGATCTCGGTGGCGCGTGCTGCGAGTGTAGGGAGGGAAGCCCGGCCGGGTCACCGGGTTTTCGGGAGGTCCCGTTCGGCGAAGTACCGTGCCACGTCGGCCTCGGTGACCTCGGCGAGCGTGGGCGGTGTCCAGTGCGGGTCACGATCCTTGTCGATCACCTGCGCGCGGATGCCCTCGACGAGGTCGGCGGAGGTGAGGGCCGCGTGCGAGAGCCGGAACTCCATGTCGAGCACGGCCTCCAGGGAGTCCAGGAGCCGGGCGCGGCGGAGGGCCACGAGGGTGACCTTGAGGGCGGTGGGCGACCTGGTGAGGAGGGTTGTGGCGGTCTCCTTGGCCTCGGGGACACCGGAGTCGAGGAGCCGGTCCACGATCTCCTCGACGTTGTCGGCGGCGTACGCGGCGTCGATCCAGTCGCGCGCGGCGGCGAGCCGGCCGGGCGGTGCGGGCCGTTCGAACCGTGCCAGCGCCTCGTGCGCGGGCGCGCGCCTGAGCTCCTCGGCGAGGCGGGGAAGCTCCTCCGACGGTACGAAGTGGTCGGCGAGGCCCGTCAGGAGGGCGTCTGCGGCGCCCGCCTGCGCGCCGGTCAGGGCGAGATGGGTGCCCAGTTCGCCGGGTGCGCGGCTCAGCAGATACGTACCGCCGACGTCGGGAACGAAGCCGATGCCCGTCTCCGGCATGGCGACACGCGAGCGTTCGGTGACGACCCGGACGGAGCCGTGGGCGGAGACGCCGACGCCGCCGCCCATCACGATGCCGTCCATGAAGGCCACGTAGGGCTTGGGAAAGCGGGCGATGCGGGCGTTGAGCCGGTACTCGTCGCGCCAGAAGTCGAGGGTCTCGGTGCCGCCCGCGCGGGCGTCCTCGTAGATGGCCCGGATGTCGCCGCCGGCGCAGAGTCCGCGTTCGCCCGCGCCCTGGACGACGACGGTCTCGACCGCCGGGTCGTCCTCCCAGGCGGTGAGCGCCTCGTCGATGCGGAGCACCATGGGGTGGGTGAGCGCGTTGAGGGCGCGGGGCCGGTTCAGCGTGAGGAAGCCGGCCCGGCCTTCGGTGCGGACGAGGACGTGCGGTCCGTCCACCTCCGGCGATGTGTCCCGATCGAGTCGCATGGTCGCGCCTTCCCTCCGAATTCCCTCCGAACGATCTTCCGGCCACCGTATCGGCACGGTCCGCGGCCGGACGCTTCCCGGGGGCTTCCGGGACGCTTCCGGGGGCTTTCCCCCAGGGAGGTTGAGTACGGACACTCAGGCCCCGAATCACCTGGTGTTCGTAGCCTCCGTCGTATGAACAGTCATCAGGCCGTCGCGGACGGCCCCCTCCGTGTCGGGATCACCGGGGTCGGCGCGTGCCTTCCCGAGCAGGTCGTGGATTCGGAGGAGCTGCGGCGGCGGGTCGTCGCAGGCAGCGGGATGGCGTTGCCCGCCGGGGTGTTCGAGCGGGCCACCGGGATCATGACGCGCAGGGCCGTACGGCCGGGCGAGTACGCCTCCACCCTGGCGGTGGGGGCCGCACGGCAGGCGCTCGGACGGGCGGGGGTCGAGCCCGCGGACGTCGACCTGTTGGTCTTCGCCTCCGCCACCCGCGACATGGTGGAGCCGGCCACCGCGCACATCGTGCAGGCCGAACTGGGCTCCCGGGCCCATGCGTTGGACGTCACCAACGCCTGCAACAGCTTCGTCAACGGCATCGACCTCGCCCGTACGATGATCCTCGCCGGGCGCGCCCGGCGGGCCCTCGTCGTCACCGGGGAGACCCCGAGCCGTGCCGTACGGCACGACCCCGCCGATCTGGCCCAGTTCCGGGACGGGTTCGCCGGCTACACCTTCGGCGACGCGGGCGCCGCGGTGGTCCTGGAGACGGTGGACCGGGGCGGGATCCTCGACGTGGACAGCGAGACGCACTCCGAACACTGGCCGGTGGGCGGGATATTCGGCGGTGGTTCGCGTCATCCGCGCGGCGACGAGCACACGTACTTCCAGGGCGACGGCGGTGAGTTGCGCGAGGTGTTCGAGAAGGTGGGCACCTCGGTGATCGACCGGATGCGGCACCGTACGGGCCTCGACTGGCGGCACTTCCGGCACGTCCTGGTCCATCAGGTCACCGTGCCGTACCTGGAGCGGTTCGTGGAGATCACCGGCGTCCCGGAGGACCGGCTTGTCGTCACCGTCCCCGAGCTCGGCAACATCGCGAGCGCAACGCTCGGTGTGCAACTCGACAGGGTTCAGGGGGACTTGCGGTCCGGTGATCGGGTGCTGTTCGTCGGGCTCGGCGGTGGCGTGAGCATCATGACGATGGTGTGGGAGAAGGCATGAGCGACACGTTGTGGGTGGTGGTGCCCGCGCATCAGGAGGCCGCGCGGATCGGCGACACCCTGGAGGCGCTGGCCGCCCAGGTGGACCGGGACTTCGAGCTGGTCGTGGTCGACAACGCCTCCGAGGACGGCACCGCCGCGATCGCCCGCGCGTTCGCCCGACGGGCGCCGTTCCCCGTCCATGTGCTCGACGAGCGCGACAAGGGCGTGGGCTGCGCCGTGGACACCGGCTTCCGGTACGCGATCGGGCGCGGGGCCGCGCTCCTCGCCCGGACGGACGCCGACTGTCTGCCGCAGCCGGGCTGGACGGCCGCCGCGCGGACCGCGCTGGGCGACGGGGCCGGCCTGGTGTGCGGCCGGATCGACGCCCGGCGTGACGAGCACGGGCCGGTCGGCCGCGCCCTGTTCCGTACGCTCGTCCGCGTCGCCGCGTTCTTCGGGCGGGTGCGCCCGGCGCACCGGCGACGGCACGGGTATCTCGCGCCGTACCGGATGCACGCGGGCAACAACATGGCCATCACCGCGCGGCTGTACGAGGCCGTCGGCGGGATGCCCCGCCGCCCCTCCCCCACCGACCGGCTCTTCCTGAACCGGGTGCGCCGCTCGACCACCGCCATCGTGCACGCCCGTGACATGGTCGTGGAGAACTCCACCCGGCGCCTGCGCGCGTACGGGATCGTCGGCACCGCCCGCTGGTACCTGGACCGGGGGCCCGGGCGGCACGGAGAGGACCCGCGCTGATGCTGGACGCACTCGCCCATACCCTGCGGTCGCACCCCGACCGCCCGGCCGTGCTCGGCACGACCCGCTCCGGCGCCGTCCGGACGAAGGCCACCTGCGGGGGGCTGGCCGACCTCGCCGACCTGTACGCGGGCGCCCTGCACGCGCGCGGGCTGCGGCGCGGCTCCACGGTCGGGGTCGCGGTACGGCCCGGGCCGCGCGCGCTGGCCGTGCTCCTCGCGGTGCACCGGCTCGGCCTGCGGGCCGCCGTGCTCGACCCCGGCGCCGGTCCTGACGTCCTGCGGGCCCGCCTGGCGCTCGCCCGTCCCGACATCGTGCTCGCCGACGCGGCCGCCCAGGCCGTGGCCGGCTGGGCGCGGCCGCTCGCCCGCAGGGCCCGCCTCGCGCTTCCGGACCTCGCGGAGCTGGGCGGGCCCGTGGCCACGGTCGGACGGCGACTACCGGGGTGCGCCCCCGCGTTGGAGGCGGGTGCGCGAGCGTCGGTGCTGCCGCGTGCGGTGGACGAGGACGGGGACGCGGTGATCGTCTTCACCTCGGGCACGACCTCACGGCCCCGCGCTGTCGTGCACACGCGTTCCTCGCTGGCAGCGGGCATGGCCACGGTGACCGGTCTCGTACGGCCGGAGCCGGGGCGTCCCGTGCTCGGCGGCACGTTCTTCGTCCTCGTACCGTCGCTCGCGAACGGCGCGCCGGTCGCCCTGCCCGCCCGTTCCCCGCGCGTGCTGGCCCGCCAGATGCGTCGACTCGCTCCACAGGCTACATATTTGACGCCTCCTCAGCTTCGAGCGGCGCTGGCGGCGGACGCGCGGTTCGGCGGACGGGTGTGGACCGGTTCGGCGCCGGCGAGCGCGGAGCTGCTGACGCGGGTGCGGCAGGCGGGGGCCGAGGAGGCGTGGGGGGTGTACGCGCTCACCGAGCTGTTCCCGGCCGCCGCCGTCGAACAGGCGGAGAAGGCGGCGTTCACGGGCGACGGCGACCTCGTGGGCGCGCCGCTGCCGGGGGTGGCGGCGCGTCCCGGCCCCGGCGGCGAGCTGCTGCTCTCCGGCCCGGCGGCCCGGCACCGCTACCTCGGGGAGGAGCCGGAGCCCTGGGTACGCACGGGTGACCAGGGGGGGCTCGACGCGGACGGCAGGATCGTGCTCGCGGGCCGTACCAAGGACATGGTCCTGCGGCGGGCGGAGAACATCTACCCGGGGCTGTACGAGCCCGCTCTGCACGTGCCGGGCGTCGAACTGGCCCTCCTTGTGGGCGTTCCGGCGGGGGACGGGGACGAGCGCCTGGTCGCCGTCGTCCAGCCGCGCCGCGAGGCCGACCCCGACCGGGTGCGGGAGGCGCTCGCCGGTCCGCTGCGCCGGATGGGCACGGCCCGCCCGGACGCCCTCCTGCTCGCCGACATCCCCCTCTCCGGCCGCTCCCTGAAGCCGGACCGCGCGGCGACCGCGCGACTCGCGGCCGCGCGGACGACAGGGGCGGCCCGATGAGGGCGGCTCCGCGCGCCGTACCCCACGCGGCCGGGGCGGAGGCCGCCACCGGGCCCGGCAGTGCGGTGGTTGCGCAGGGGGACACCGCCGCCGCCCTGCGAGGCGCGCGACGGCGGGACCGACGGGTGTACACACGGTCCCATCCGCTGCTGTTCGCGCTGCTCGCGGCCGTCCGGCGACGCCCGGTCGCGCGGCTCGGACGGGCGGTGCTCGTGAACGGCACCGAGCCGTACCGCGAGGCCCTCACCCGGATCCCGCTGGACCGCGCGGCGGCCGGGACCACGGGCGGCGCGGCGCGTGAACTCTCCGGCGGGAGAACGCTGTTCGACCAGGAGGGCACCGACCACCGCGACACTCGGCGGGCCGTCGCCGGGGAGCTCGGCGCCGCCGGTGTGGAGCGGCTGCGGCCGGTCTGGCGGGCCGTACTCGACCGTGAGCTCGCACCGCTCGCGGACGGTCACCCCGTCGACCTCGTCCCGCTGGCCCGTGAGCTCGCCGGTGCGACCGTGCGCGCGCTTCTGGACAGCCAGGCCGAGCCCTCGGCCCTCGCGGGCGCGGCGGCGGACGCCGCGTCCGCCGCCGTACGCGACCACCTTCCGGGCCCGCGCCCGCCGGGCACCGCCCGCGCGGCGGCCAGGGCGACCGCGCGCCTGGAGGCCCTGCTCGACTCCGGGTGCCCGCACGGCGACCAGCGGCCCCCGACGGCGGCCACGCAGGCCGCCCCCGACACGCACGAGGACGCCGGGCTGCGCGCCATGATCGCGGTCGCGGCCGTCAACACCACCGTCGCCGCACTGCCGCGTGCCGTCGCCTGGTGCGCCGATGGGCGGTTGTGGGAGCAGGCGGCCGACGACCGGCTGCGGGGCGCGCTCGTCGGGGAGTTGCTGCGGGTCACCGCGCCGTCCCCGTTGTTGCCGCGCGTGGCGGCGGCCGATGCCGTGCTCGGCGGGTGCCCGGTGAAGGCCGGGGACCGGCTCGTGCTCGTGGCGCGGCACGCCGTGGGCGCGGACGTCGACCCGCCGGACGCCCACCGTCCCGCCCCTTCGGCCGTCGCCCGGCTCGTCTTCGGGGCGGGTCCGCACGCCTGCCCGGGCGCCCGGCTCGCCGTGGCGCAGCTGGACGACGTCCTGGCCGCGCTCGCCCCGTACCGGCCGACCGTCGTCACCGCGCGCGTGGACCGGCGGGCCGCGCTGCCCGGCTGGCGCCGGCTCACCGTCCGCGCCACCACCGCCCCGGTCCGCGCGACCACCGCCCCACGCCCCCGTTCGGAGAGCCCCTCATGACCACGATCGCCGTCACCGGAGCGAGCGGCTTCTGCGGCTCGCACGTCGCGACCCTCGCCGCCGCGCGCGGCGCGGACGTGCTGTGCGTGGGGCGGCGGCCGGGGCCGGTCGGCCGGCACGTCCCCTGGGACGCCGAGAGCGCGCCGCCCGACCTCGCCGGGGCCGACCTCGTCGTGCACTGCGCGGCGGCCGTCGGCGACCCCGTGCCCGGTTCTCCGGCCGAGGCGACCATGCGGGCCGTGAACGTCGACGGCACCGCACGGCTCCTGGAGGCCGCCGGGGGCCGCCCGGTGGTCTGGGTGAGCAGCTCCAGCGTGTACGCCCCCGGTCCCGGACGGGACCGGATCACCGAGGACCATCCCGTGGGCGGGCAGCTGAACGCCTACGGGCGGACCAAGGCGGCGGGCGAGGCCCTCGCCCTCGCGGCCGGCGCGGTGGTCCTGCGGCCGCGCGCGGTGTACGGCCCTCGCGACCCGCACCTGGTGCCCCGGCTCCTCGCCCGGGTCAGGGCGGGCCGGGTGCTGCTGCCCGGGCCCGACGTCGTGCTGAGCCTGACGGCCGTCGAGAACCTCGCCGACGCGTGCCTCGAAGCCGCGGGCTGGCGGCCGGGCGCGTACAACATCGCCGACCCCGTTCCGTACCGCCGTGACGAAGCGGTCAGGACCGTCCTGCGGGCCCATGGCGTGCGCGCGCGGATCCACCACCTCCCGGTGTCCCTGGCCTGGGGGGCGGCCGCGGCGGCCGAGGTCCTGGGTCGTCTCAGGCCCGGCGTCGAGCCGCCGCTGACGCGGTACGCGGTCGATCAGCTGGCCCACCGTGTCGTCCTGGACGTGTCCAAGGCGGAGTCCCAGGGCTGGCGCGCCGACCGCACGCTCGCCGACTACGCGACGGCGACCTCGACGGTCCGACCGTGGCGAGCGGACGCGGGCTGACCGCACCGCCGGACCTGTACGCGGCGGCCCGTACGGCGTCGGGGACCCGGCTGCTGATCGGGGACGCCCGGGGCAAGGGGCTCGACGCGATCAGCGAGGCGTCCCTCGTCCTCGGCGCCTTCCGGGTCACGGCCGGGCGGGAGTCCGATCTGCCGGAGCTGGTCGGGCACCTGGAGGCCGGTGTCGGATCGGCGGAGGAGCCGCAGGACGACGGGGTGCCCGGGTCCGGCGCGGGCGAGGCGGCCGACGACGCCGCCGAGGCCTTAGTCACCGCGCTGGTCCTCGACATCCCCGACGGTGAGCCGGTGGTACGGCTCGTGAACTGCGGACATCCGCCGCCGCTGCTGTTGAGACAGGGGCAGGTGGTCCCCCTGGACACCTCCGATGCGAGCCCGCCCCTCGGTCTCGCCGACGTGCTCTCCCCCGACGTCACGGTGGAGACCTTCCCCTTCGACGTCGGCGACGTCCTCCTGCTGTACACGGACGGTGTCGTCGAGGCCCGCGACCACGCGCGTGCCTTCTACCCGCTGACGGAGCGGCTCGCCGCGTTGGTCGGGAGGACCCGCCGACCTGCTCGGCCACCTCCGGGAGGACCTGCGGGCGTACGCGAGCGGCCACCTCGGCGACGACGCGGCGCTCGTCGCCGTGGAACGCCTCGCCCCGTAGCCGTAGGCCCCACTGGGCGGCGGGGTCGCGCGCATGGTCCGCAGACGCGCGGGCACCCGCGCGACAGCAGCCCCGGCACGAAGGAGCGCGCGATGGAGGCCGACGCGGGTTTCGGCACGTCGTACTGGATGCGTGACACCCCCTCCCCCGATCGTCCCGCCCTCGCCGGGGACCTCACGGCCGACGTCGTCGTGATCGGTGGCGGCATCGCGGGTCTGTGCACCGCGTACGAGCTGGTCCGCGCGGGGTGCGAGGTCGTACTCCTGGAGGCCGACCGGATCGCGGGTGGGGTCTCGGGTCACACCACGGGGAAGCTGACCGCCCTGCACGGGCTCACGTACGCCCGGCTCCGTGACACCCATGGCGCCCTCGCCGCCTCGCGGTACGCCCTCGCCCAGCAGGACGCCCTGGACCTCGTCGTCCAGCTGTGCGAGGAGACGGGCATCGACGCCGAACTGGAGCGGGTCCCCGCCTACACGTACGTCACGGACGCGCGGCGGGCCGACGAGATCCGCTCCGAGGCGGCGGCCGCCCTGGAGGCGGGGCTCGACGTCGCGTACGGGACGGAGACCGACCTGCCCTTCCCGGTCGCGGCGGCGGTACGCCTCGACGAGCAGCTGCTCTTCCACCCCCGCAGGTTCCTGATCGGCCTGGCGGAGGACCTCGTCGCGCGCGGCGGCACGATCCACGAGCACACCCGGGTCACGGCGCTGCGGGAACACGCGGAGTGCCGGCTGACCACGGAGGCCGGTCACACGGTCCACGCGCGGGACGTCGTCGTCGCCACGCACTTCCCGCTGACCGTGCACAGCTCGCTCCTGGCCCGGCTCTCGGTCCGGCGCGAGCTGGTGGTGGCGGCCCCGGTACCGGTCGAGCGGGCGCCGCACGGCATGTACCTGAGCCCGGAGGACCGTACGCGCTCGGTGCGCACGGCCCCGTACGACGAGGGTCACCGGCTGCTCCTCGTCACCGGCGAGGCCTGCGAGCCCGGTACCGACCACGCCGGGGAGCGGCTCGACCGGCTCACCGGGTGGGCGCGGCGGATCTTCCCGGATGTCGGGGAGGCCACGCCGACGTTCCGGTGGGCGGCGCAGGACGTGCGGTCTGCGGACCACCTCCCGTACGTCGGCCATGAGCACCCGGACACGCAGCACGTCTTCGTGGCGACCGGGTTCGGCGGTTGGGGGATGAGCAACGGGGTGATGGCGGGTCGGCTCCTCGCGGCCCATGTGACCGGGGCGCCGCGCCCGGACTGGACCGAGCTGTTCGACCCGCGCCGCACGCTGCCCCTGCGGGAGTTCCCCGATGTGGTCAGGGCGCAGGCGTCGGTGGCCCGCCACTACTTCGTCGCCCGTCCGCCGCGCTGCACCCACATGGGGTGCGAGCTGGGCTTCAACGAGCTGGAGGACACATGGGAGTGCCCGTGCCACGGCTCGCGTTTCGCGGCGGCGGACGGCCGGGTGCTGCAGGGGCCGGCGTCCCGCCCCCTGCAGCCGTCGGATTCCGAGGCCCCGCCGTCGCGGGAGTCCGCGGTACCCGAGTCTCCGCACTAGGGCGCGTCCCCTAGGAGCGGCGGACCGGCTCAGCGGCGCAGGGGGCCCTCGCAGCTGAAGTCGGACGTGCCGGCCCGGCGGTCGGACCAGATCTCGACCGGTCCGAAGGAGCAGTTCATGTCGTTGAAGTTGTTGCCTCCGGCGAGGCTGCGGTCGAGGACGAAGTAGTCGACGGTCTCGGACATGTCCTTGAAGACCTGGTCGGGGTCGGAGGCCGCGCCGAGGTTGGCGGTGATCCGGCCGGTGCAGACGAATCGCGGCAGTGTCGGGTCGCCGCTGCCCGTGCAGGTCGGTGTGTTGCTCGTGGCGGCCGCGAAGGCGGTCCGTATCTGGGCGGGTGTGGCGTGCCGCAGGCCCGCGGTCGGCTCGTGCCGGGTGTCGGGCACGAACAGGTCGTCGACGTTCGCGATCTGGCGGTCGAGGAAGGCGTCGTAGTCCCGTTGGGTGCCGGCGTCCTTGCCGATGAGGTCGCGCCAGGTGTCGTAGCCCCGGACGTCGCCCGCCCGGAGGTAGCCGTACATGGCGCGGAGCAGGGCGGGCCGTTCGGTCCAGAGGTACTCGAAGAACGTGCCGGCGTAGTTGTAGAAGCGGAAGCCGTCGCCGTCGTAGGTGGCGTGCAGGATCTGGTCGACGGTCATGCGCGGGCCGCCGCCCGCGGTGTCCCGGATGATGCCCTGCACGAGGGACTTGCGGACGGCGATGCCGTCGTCGCGGGTCGCGCCGTCGAAGAATTCGGCCGTGCCCTCGTCCATGGCGGTGGTGCGGTCGTTCTCGTACCAGGGGCCCTCGCCGAAGAAGCCGGGGACGGCGAACCGGCCGTTGAGGTAGTGGACGTACTCGTGGCGGAAGAGCTCTTCCAGGGTGAGGCTGGAGTCCTGGGGCACGCGGCGCTGGTACGTGTAGAAGGTCGCGCCGCGCTCGATGTAGATGCCGCCGTTCTCGGTGCCCATGCCGGTGAGGATGGGGTGGTACATCTCGTAGTCCTGCCGGGAGGCGTAGAGGACCACGGTGAGGACGTTGTTGGGGTCGCCCGCGAGCGGCTGCTGGGTGCCGAGCACGCGGTGGAACTGGGACTTGACCTGCTTGCTCGCGTAGTAGAGCTGGTCGACGGTTGCCCGGTCGAGTCCGGTACGGACCTTGATCGCGCCGTTGTCGTAGCTGTAGGTGTACGGGAAGATCTTGGCCTCGATGTCGGCCTTGCAGACCTTGTACGGGGCGCAGGCGTCGTAGAAGTTGAGCCAGCCGACGAGGGAGGCCCACGGGGCGCTGCCGGTACCGAAGTTGGTCTCGACGGGGGCGAGGAGTCCGCCGAGGTCGGCGACGATCCCGGTGCGCAGGCCGTCGATCTGGCCGAAGCGGCCGTACTCGGAGAGGGCGTCGCGAACGACCCAGGCGTTGGCCGTGCCCTTCAGGTGGGTGTGGCCGGAGAAGGACTTGAAGGCGGCGCGGTAGGCGGGGTCCTGTGCGACGGCGGCGTGGAACGCGGTGTCCTGGTTGCCGGGGTAGACGCCGAGGTAGCTCACGGAGAGCGCGGCGAGGGCGGCGCCGCCCCAGGTCGGGTCGCTCGCGGTCTGCGGGGAGCCGGCGCCCATCCGCGCCAGGACCTTGGTGATCAGGCCGAGTTGGTGCTGGCGGAGACCGGGGGCGCTGCCGGTGTAGAGGGCCTCGCGGAGGGTCTGGGCGTTCTGCGGGGTGACGTCGAAGGTGCGCGGGGCGGCGGCGTAGGCGCCGGTGGCGGAGCGCATCGCGGCGACGGTGGGGGCGTCGGTGATGTCGATCTCGGACCGGCTGAAGTCGTGGTAGGCGACGGCGTGGAGATAGGTGAACATCTCCAGGAGGTGGCTGGAGTTGGTGCCGTTGTGGCCCGCGGCGAGCGAGGTGATCCGGGCGGCGACGGCCTGGACGTGGGCGTCCGACATCACGGGGACCAGGCGCGCGTCCCAGGTCCAGATGAGGTCGCGCAGACAACCGTCGGCCGTGACGGCGGGGTCGGCGAGGAAGTCGGCGAACTGGGTGGGGTTGAGCCCCTTGATGCCGTCGAGGGTGCAGGGGACGCCTGCGGCGGTGGTCGTGGTGGCCTGTGTGGCCGCCCGTGCGGTGGTACGCGGGGCGGTCTGGGCACCGGGGACGCGGCCCTCGGTGATGCCACGGGGTGCGGCGGCGGGGCCGGTCTTGGCGGCGGGGGCCGTCGCGAGGCGGTCCACCTCGTCGTGCGGGTTCGGGGCGTACGTCACCGGTGCGGTCGGGCCGGTGGCGCCGGGGGCGAAGGTGCCGGACTTCGCGGTGGGGGTCGTGGTGGGGGCCACGGCCTGGGCGGTGGAGGCGAGCGGTGCGGTGAGGCCGGCGGTGAGCACCACGGCGAGCAGGGTCGTGCGCACGGTTCTGTGCTGGGACACGAGGTCTCCTGTGAGGGGTGAACTTCGTTGGGGAGCAGGGCGGTTGACATGGCCCTGCCCTGGACTTGCCGGGTAACATAGCAATGTGAAATTGCACTGAACAGCCTTATGACTCGTCAGTTTTCCGCGCCCACTCCCCCGAACTCCTCGGCATCACCGCGATCCGGCCCACAGAATCCCCGTTCAACCAGGGACTGTTGAGCCTCTTGGCAAGCCGAGTGGCATGTGAAATATTACTGACGTGCCCACGAGACACCCTTCCACGGCGGCCGACGTCATCGTCGTCGGCGCCGGAATGATCGGCGCGGCCTGCGCGTACTACGCCGCACGCGCGGGCCTCTCCGTCACCGTCGTCGACCGCGGCCCCGTCGCGGGCGGCACGACGGGAGCGGGCGAGGGCAACCTGCTGGTCTCCGACAAGGAGCCGGGTCCCGAGCTGGACCTCGCCCTGCTCTCGCTCCGGCTGTGGCGCGAACTCACCCCCGCCCTGCGGACGGAGGCCGAGTTCGAGGCCAAGGGCGGCCTGGTGGTCGCCTCCGACCCGGCCGGACTCGACGCGCTGCGCCGGTTCGCCGAGAACCAGGGCGCGGCCGGTGTCGAGACGTACGAGATCCCCGGCGAGCGGCTGCACGACCTGGAGCCGCACCTCGCCGACGGCCTCGCCGGGGCGTTCCACTACCCGCAGGACGCCCAGGTGCAGCCGGCGCTCGCGGCGGCGCGGCTGCTGCGCGCGTCGGGTGCCACGACGCGCCTCGGTGAGCAGGTCACCACGCTGCTCACCGGGGTCGACGGCGCCGTGCGCGGGGTCCGTACGGCGACCGGGGCGGAGCTGCACGCCCCGTACGTCGTGAACGCGGCCGGGAGTTGGGGCGGCGAGCTGGCCCGGCTCGCCGGCGCCGACCTGCCGGTCCTGCCGCGACGCGGCTTCGTCCTGGTCACCGAGCCGCTGCCGCGCCTGGTGCGCCACAAGGTGTACGCGGCGGACTACGTCGCCGACGTCGCGAGCGACTCGGCCGCCCTCCAGACCTCGCCCGTCGTCGAGGGAACGCCCGCAGGGCCGGTCCTGATCGGCGCGAGCCGCGAGCGGATCGGCTTCGACCGGACGCTCTCGCCACGGGCCGTGAGCCGACTCGCGGCGGGCGTCGCCCGACTGTTCCCGATCCTGGCCGGCGTACGGGTGATGCGGGCGTACGCGGGCTTCCGCCCGTACCTGCCCGACCACCTGCCGGCGATCGGGCCCCGACCCGCGCGCCCCGGGGCTGCTGCACGCCTGCGGTCACGAGGGCGCGGGCATCGGACTGGCCCCCGCGACGGGGCTGTTGATCTCCCGGTTCCTCACCGGGGCCGCGCCCGACCTGGACGCCCGGCCCTTCCGTCCGGAGCGGTTCTCCGAGGAGACTCCGGAGGACCGCGCGTGACCCGGCTCGACCCGAACTCCGTCCCCCACCGGCTGGGAGTGAGCATGCTCCGTCGTCTCCGGCGCCGCGCCGACCGTACGCGCGACCCACGACAGCTCGTCGACGCGAGGCCGTCCGGTCCGCCCGTCCCGTTCACGTTCGACGGGCGGCCGATGACCGCGCTGCCGGGGCAGTCGCTCGCCGCCGCGCTGTGGGCGGCGGGGATCCTCTCCTGGCGCACGACACGCGTCGGCGGCCGGCCGCGCGGGGTGTTCTGCGGGATCGGCCAGTGCTTCGACTGCCTGGTCACCGTCAACGACCGCCCCGGCCGCCGCGCCTGTCTCGTCCCTGCCGAGCCGGGGGACGTCGTCACCACCCAGGAGGGACACGGCCGTGCCGACCTCGACACCCCGTAGCGGCCCCGCGGGGGATCCGTCCGTGCGGGACGGCTCCGACGGGGATCCGTCCGTCCTCCACGACCTGGTGGTCGTCGGCGCGGGTCCCGCCGGGCTCGCGGGCGCCGTCACCGCCGCCGAGCGCGGGCTCTCGGTGGCGCTGCTCGACGGCGACGCCCGGCTCGGCGGCCAGTTCTACCGGCATCCCGCACCCGGTCTCGGGGCCGCACGACCGGAAGCGCTGCACCACGACTGGGCGACGTTCGACGGGCTGCGCAGGCGCTGGGAGGCGAGCGGGGGCGTCCACCTCCCCGAGCACCACGTGTGGACCGTGACGCCCGAGCGAGCCGCGGGCGTCCGGGGCGCGGGGGCGGACGGCGCCTCCTGGGCGGTGCACGCGGTCACCGGGCCCGACGGGGGCGGGGAGCGCCCGGTGCTCGTCCGGGGACGGGCCGTCCTCCTGGCCACGGGGGCGGCCGAGCGGCATCTGCCCTTCCCCGGCTGGACCCTGCCCGGCGTGGTCGGCGCGGGCGGCGCGCAGGCGATGCTCAAGTCGGGGCTCGTGCTGCCCGGCGCACAGGTCGTGGTCGCGGGCAGCGGGCCGCTGCTGCTGGCCGTGGCCTCCTCGCTGGTCGGGGCCGGGGCGCGGGTCCCCGCGGTGGTGGAGGCGGCCGACTATCTCGGCTACGTCCGGCGGCCTGGCGTCCTCGCCATGGCCCCCGGCAAGTGGGCGGAGGCCCTGACGCACGGGGCGCCGCTGGCGGCGCACGGGGTACGGCCGTACGCGCGGCACGCCGTGGTCCGGGCCCACGGCACGGAGCGCGTGGAGGCGGTGACCGTGGCGCGGCTCGACCGGGAGTGGCGGCCCGTCCCCGGCACGGAGCGACGGATCGCCTGCGACGCGCTCGCGGTGGGGCACGGCCTCGTCCCCCGGATCGACCTGGGCACGTCGCTCGGCTGCGCCACGCGCATCACGGAGGACGGCGCGGTGGCCCTGGTCGTGGACGCGAGCCAGCGGACGTCGGTGCCCGGGCTGTGGTCGGCGGGTGAGACGGCCGGCGTGGGCGGTGCCCGACTGGCCATGGTGGAGGGCGAGTTGGCCGGGGCGGCGGTCGCGGTACGGCTCCGGGGGTGCGCGGCGGAGGCCTCGCCCGCGCGGACCCGGTCCTTGCTGCGCACCCGGTCGCGGTTGCGCGCCTTCGCCGACCTGATGGCCGTCGCGCACGCGCCGGGGGACAGCTGGGCCGACTGGCTGGACGACGGTACGGAGGTGTGCCGGTGCGAGGAGGTCGAGGCGGGGCGCGTCCGGGAGGCCGTCGCGAACCTGGGCGCCGGCGACGCCCGGACGGTGAAGCTCCTCACCCGGGCGGGCATGGGGTGGTGCCAGGGCCGGGTCTGCGGCCCCGCGGTCGCCTGCCTGGCGCGCGGTGCCGGGCGGGGGCGCGACGCCGCGGACCCGACGCCGGGCGGGCCGAATCCGCTGCCCGGCTCCCCCGAACGTCGGCCGCTGGCCGTGCCGGTCACCCTGGGCGCGCTGGCGGCGCTGGAGGAGAGCCTGGCCCCGCCGCCGGACGGAGACCGGCCTCGTACGTCCGATCCGGCATGACGGTCGGCGCGACGGACCACGGCCATCGACGACCACGGGCGACCGGCCACCGGTGCGGGCCCACCGCCCACCACCCACTCTCCCCTGACAACCGATCAATGCAATGTCACATCACATAACGAAGGGGTCCACGTGACCGTCACTCCTGCCCCCGCCGACTGGACCGCCGCCCGCCCCTGGCGCGGCATCATGGTCGCCACCGCGCTCCCCTTCCATGACGACGGCCGGTCCGTCGACCACGACGCCTACGCCGCCCATGTCCGGTGGCTCCTCGACAACGGCTGCGACGGTGTGGTGCCGAACGGTTCGCTGGGCGAGTACCAGACGCTGAGCGACGAGGAACGCGCCCGTGTCGTCCGTACGGCCGTCGAGGCGGCGGGGGACGGGGCTCGCGTCATGCCCGGGGTCGCCGCCTACGGGAGCGCGGAGTCGCGCCGCTGGACCGAACAGGCCGCCGAGGCGGGCTGCGGTTCGGTCCTGCTGCTCCCCCCGAACACGTACCGCGCCGACGTCTCCGCCGTCCGGGCGCACTACGCGGAGGTGGCCTCCGTCGGCGTGCCGGTCGTCGCGTACAACAACCCGCACGACACGAGAGTGGACCTCACCCCCGCCACGCTCGCCGGGCTGCACGCGGACGGGCACATCGTGGCCGTGAAGGAGTTCAGCGGGGATGTCCGGAGGGCGTACGAGATCGCCGAACTCGCCCCCGAGCTCGATCTGTTGATCGGAGCCGACGACGTCCTGCTCGAACTGGCCCTCGCGGGCGCGGTCGGCTGGGTGGCCGGCTACCCGAACGCCTTCCCGGTGTCCTGCGCGGAGCTCTACCGGGCGGCCGTCGCCGGTGACCTGGACCGGGCGCTGCCGCTCTACAAGGCGCTGCACCCGCTCCTGCGCTGGGACTCCAAGACGGAGTTCGTCCAGGCGATCAAGCTGTCCATGGACATCGTCGGCCGCCCCGGCGGATCCTGCCGTCCGCCGCGCTCGCCCCTGACGGGTGCGGTGGAGGCCGAGGTCAGGGCCGCCACCGAGAAGGCCGTCGCCGACGGCCGGAACTGAGAGGAGCCCCGCCGTGCGCACCCGTCATGTGTTCCACGCCGTCGACTCGCACACCGAGGGCATGCCCACCCGCGTCGTCACGGGCGGGGTCGGGGTGATCCCCGGCTCCACCATGGCCGAACGCCGCCTGCACTTCATCGAGCACATGGACCACGTCCGGACGCTGCTGATGTACGAGCCCCGGGGCCATGCCGCGATGAGCGGGGCGATCCTGCAGCCGCCGACGCGCCCGGACGCCGACTTCGGGGTCCTGTTCGTCGAGGTCTCCGGGCTGCTGCCGATGTGCGGCCACGGGACGATCGGGGTGGCGACCGTGCTCGTGGAGACCGGCATGGTGCCGGTGACCGAGCCGGTGACCACCGTCCGGCTCGACACCCCCGCCGGTCTGGTGCGGGCGGAGGTACGGGTCGAGGACGGTGTCGCGAAGGCGGTGAGCCTCACCAACGTCCCGGCCTACTGCGCCGCCCTGGACCGGGAGGTGAAGGTGCCGGGGTTCGGTGTCGTCCCGTACGACCTGGCCTTCGGCGGCAACTTCTACGCCTTCGTCGAACTGGACGCGCTCGGGCTTCCGTTCGACCGCGAACGCAAGGACGACCTGCTCAAGGCAGGTCTTGCCATCATGGAGGCGATCAACTCCACCGACCGGCCCACGCATCCCCTGCAGCCGGAGATCGGCGGTGTGAAGCACGTCCATCTCACGGCGCCCGGCTCGGACGCGCGGCACTCGCGTCACGCGATGGCGATCCACCCCGGCTGGTTCGACCGCTCCCCCTGCGGTACGGGAACCTCCGCGCGCATGGCGCAACTGCACGCGCGGGGACAGTTGCCGCTGCACCAGGACTTCGTCAACGAGTCGTTCATCGGCACCCGGTTCACCGGCCGGCTGATCGAGGAGACCGAGGTCGGCGGCGTACCCGCCGTGGTTCCGGTGATCACCGGGCGGGCCTGGATCACGGGTACCGCGCAGTACTTCCTGGACCCGGACGACCCGTTCCCGGGAGGGTTCCTCATGTGAAATTGTACGCTGGTGCGGCGCCACACCCCGGCAGCCGGGCGGCGCGACAAGCGGAAGTCGGAGAACGGCACATGGGCCATCTGAAGCAGAGCCAACTGATCACCACCCGGGAACGCCTGCGGGACCAGGTGGCCCATGCTCTGCGGGCCGCGCTGATCTCCGGCGAGCTCGAGCCCGGCGAGGTGTACTCGGCGCCGGGCCTGGCCGAGGACTTCGGCATCTCCGCGACGCCGGTACGCGAGGCCATGCTCGACCTCGCCCGCGAGGGCCTGGTCGAGCCGGTCCGCAACAAGGGCTTCCGAGTGACGGAGGTCAACGAGCGGGATCTCGACCAGTACACGGACATCCGGCTGCTGATCGAGGTGCCGACGGTGGGCCGGGTGACGCTGACGGCGGACCGTGAGGAGCTGCGGGCGCTGCGCCCGATCGCCGAGGAGATCGTGGCGGCGGCGCGCGCCCATGACCTGATCGGCTACCTGGAGTCGGACCGGCGCTTCCACCTCACCCTGCTCGGCCTGTCCGGCAACGAACGTCTGGTGGAGACGGTCGGCGACCTGCGCAAGCGGTCGCGCCTGTACGGGCTGAACGCCCTGGACGAGCGCGGCGAGCTGCTGCCGTCCGCCGAGGAGCACCTGGAGCTGCTCGACTTCATGGTCTCGGGCGACGCGATGGGTGCGGAGGCCTGCATGGTCCGCCATCTCAGCCACGTACGGTCGCTCTGGGCCCGGGACGACGCGGGCGCACGCCCGCCGGCCACACCGACCGTGTCCGCCGCACCGACCGTCGGCAGGCCCCGCGCCGGAAGCTGACCGCCGGGCGGGCGCGGCGTCAGGACGGGTACGCGGTCTCCGTCCACACGGTCTTGCCCTTGTCCGACCAGCGCACGCCCCAACGGTCCGACAGTTCCCCCGAGATGAAGAGTCCGCGGCCGCCCTCGTCGGCCGCCCGGGCGCGGCGCAGTTGGGGGGCGGCTCCGCCGCTGTCGGAGATCTCGGAGGTGACGGTGTGGTCCGCGGGGTTGCGGATGAGTCGGAGCCGGATCGGTGGGGTGCCGTAGCGGATCGCGTTGGTGACGAGTTCGCTGACGATGAGTTCGACGGCGAAGGCGGTCTCCGCCAGGCCCCATGCCTCCAGTCGCCGGACGGCCCAGTGGCGGGCCTCGGCGACGGAGGCCAGTTCCTGGTCGATGTCCCGGTCGGCGACGTCGCCCGCGCCGACGGCCCGGGTGCGGGCGACGAGGACGGCCGCCTGGTCGGCGGGCAAGGCGTCGAGGAGGTGGCCGTCGAGGCCGGGGGTACGCGGAGGGCCGGCGCCGGTCGGGTCCGCGCCGGTGAGGTGCGCGCGGAGCGCCGCCAGGGCCGGGTCGTCGGGGGCCGCGCGTCCGGAGAGCAGGACGAGCGTACTGCCGGGCGGGACGGGGATCTCGGCGGCGGCGAAGGGCGGTCCCTCCTCGCCGAGTGCGGTGGTCTCCTCCAGCGGCTGGGTCCGCCAGGTGCCGTCGGGGAAGCCGACGAGGACGGTCTGGTGGCCGGCGCGGGCGATCGCGCAGGTCTCCGTGACCGGGTCGTGCACGGCGTACACGCACTGGGCGGTCAGGCGCTCCTCCGACCCCGCGGCCGAGCGTTCCTCGTCGAGTCGGTGGGTGACGTCGTCCAGTCGGGCGAGCAGGTCGTGCGGGTCGAGGTCGAGCGCGGCCAACGCCTGGACGGCGGAGCGAAGTTGGACCATGGCGGCGATGGTGTCCGGGCCCACGCCCGCGATATGACCGACCGTCAGGGCCACCCGGCTTCCGGAGAGCGGGATGACGTCGAACCACGCGCCGCTGCCGAGTCCGGTGGGGAGGTAGCGGTGCACGGCCTCCAGCGTGCTGCTGCCGGTACGGCCGGGCCTGAGCAGGTTGCCCTGCAGCGCGAGCGCCACGGCGTGGGAGTACTCGTAGCGGCGGGCGTTGTCGACGCAGACGGCGGTGTGGGTGGCGAGGTCCGCCGCAAGCCGCAGGTCGTCGTCCTCGAAGGGGTCGGGCCGGTGCGGCCGGGTGAAGCGGGCGATGCCGAGGAGGGCGCCCCGCAGGACGATCGGCGCGACGAGGGTGGGCCCGCCGGGGGTCGACCGGTCCAGGTAGGGCGTGCCCCGGTGCGGAACCGCGACGCCGTCGGGCCCGGCTCCTTCGGTCAGGGGCAGTACGGCGCCCACCTCCGGCGCCCCGTCGGCGTCGGGCGGCCACACGGCGGCGCAGCGCAGGGGTACGTCGGCCGCGGGGGACACGTCGGCGTCCGGGCCGTGGAGCGGCGGCGCGGCGAGGGCGACCGTGGCGACGTCGGCCAGGACGGGCACCACCGCCCGGACGAGCTCCCGAGCGCAGCGCACGGGGTCCAGGCTGAGGCCCATCCGTTCATGCACGCGGTGCAGTACGGCGAGGCGGTCGCGGGCGCGTTCGCGGGCGGTGACGTCGACGGCGGAGGCGACGAGGCCGAGGGGGCGGCCCTCGTCGTCCTCCAGCCGGAAGACGGAGACGGCGAAGATGTGTTCGCGGGCGGGATCCGCGCGGGGGTAGCCCGCGACCCGTCGGTCGAAGACCGGGACGCCCGACGCGAGGACCTCGCGCAGGTATCGCCCCAACGGTCGGGGGCCGAAGCGTTCGTAGACCTCGGCGAAGGGCCGTCCGACGATCTCGTTCTCGGGGACCCCGCGCATGCCGACGGCCGCCGAGTTGACCCGGAGCACCCGCAGGTCGATGTCGAGGACGTGCAGGCCGACCGGGGACTGGGTGAAGACGGCTTCCAGGACGCCGGAGCGGATGCCGCCGGGGAGCGGTCCCGCAGGCCACAGGCCCCAGCGCCCGGGTTCGATCTCGTCCCCCTTGAGCACCGGTCCGACCGTCACGCCCTCGGACAGCTGCTCGGCGTCGATCAGGGTGAGCAGGTCGGTCACGGGGCGGCCCAGGATGCGGGAGCGGTCCACCCCGAGGAGCCGTTCGGCCGCCCGGCTCCAGGCCACGACCACGCCGTGCTCGTCGAGGACGGCGACGGCTCCCCGCCCCTCACGGGCATCGGGGCCCGGGGGTTTCCCACGCTCTGCCATCGTGCCTCGCACTCGGCGTCGGCGGACATCTGCCGTTGTCGAGGCAGCCTAGTCCGGCCCGGGTGGTGGGGCATCCCGGGCGGTATCCCGGGATGCCCCACGCCCTCGACGATCAGCACAATCACCCGAAACATCCGATAATGGGCGCTATGGCCCGTAAGCAATCAACCCCGCACGCTCCCCCGACCGTGACCGTCAAGGGGCGGGACATGCGGCTGCGCACGATCGGTTTCGTGGTGCTCGCGGCGCTGGCGATCTGGTTCATCGCCGCGAACACCGGGTCGGTCACGATCAGGCTGTGGATCCCCACGGTCACGCTGCCCCTCTGGAGCGTCCTCACGGTCACCCTCCTCGTGGGGATGGCCCTCGGCATGTACATCGCCCGTCGGCGCGCGCGGCGCTGATCGGCACCCGTATGGGCGACATGGACCCCCGGCTGGAGTCGGGCGAGGCGCTCGCGGCGACCCGCGTGGGCTGTTTCGCCTGGGATCCGATCGGTGGGCGTCTGGCCCTGGACTCCGTGGCGCGGACGGTGTTCGACCTGCTTCCCGCCGAGTTCACCGGACGCGCTGGGGATCTGCGCCCGCGGATCCGGGCGGCCGACTGGGACCTGCTCTCGGGTCTTTCGGCGGATCTCCTGGCCGGCCGCCGGGACGCGTACAGCGCCTACTTCCGTGTCGTCCTCCACGACGGGCGCACCCGGTGGACCCACGCCCGGGGCTCCTTGGTGCGCGATCGCCCGGGCGGGGTGCCGCGGGTGGTGGGGGTGGTCCGGGACGCCACGCTCGACCTGGCGCACTCGGCGCTGCGGCTGCCGGGTGAGGAGGAGCAGGATCCGCTGCGCGCGCTCGGCGAGGGGGCGCTCGCGCTGGCCCGCGCGATGAGTGTCGACGAGGTCGCCAAGGTGCTCGGGAGCGAGGTGAGCCTGCGACCGCTCGGGGCGAAGGCGATCTCACTGGGCGTCCTTGAACAGGGGCGGCTGCAGATGGTCCGCACCGTGGTCTCCCCGGGCTCCAGCGACTTCCCCGCGAAGTCCCGGCTCGCGGACTCCTTGCCCTTGAACGACGTCGTCCGCACGAGCAGCCCGCTCTTCTTCACCTCCGTCCACGCCTTCCTGGACCGCTACCCGAGCCTCGCGCGCTACCGGGTCGGTTTCGGTGCCACGGCCGCCGCGTTCCTGCCGCTGATCGACGAGGGCCAGCCGATCGGCGCGCTGGGCGTCTTCTACGACGACCGGTCGGTCTTCTCCTTCGCGGACCACACCCTGATGACCGGCTGGGCGAAGGCGGTCGCCCGGGCGGTGCACCGCGTGGTGCCGCTCGACCGTTCGCAGGAGATCGCCGCCGCGCTGCAGAACGCCATGCTGCCGCGCCGACTCCCCCGGACGCCCGGGGGCCTGATCGCGGTGCGGTACCGGACGGCCCGCAAGGGGGTATGGGTCGGCGGCGACTGGTACGACGCGGTGGCGCTGCCCGACGGCGGGCTCGGGCTCGCGATCGGTGACGTGCAGGGGCACGACACCGAGGCGGCGGCGCTCATGGGGCAGTTGCGGGTGGCCATGACGGCGTACGCGGCGGAGGGCCACGGCTGCGACAGCGTACTGGGGAAGGCGTCGGCGTTCCTGGCCGATCTGGACGCCGACCGGTTCGCGACCTGCCAGTACCTGCGGGTGGCGCTCGGCACGGGAGAGGTCCACGCGGCGAACGCGGGCCATCCGCCGCCGCTGCTGCGCCACGCCGACGGCACCGTCGAGGTCGTCCGGCTGGCGGGCGGGCCGCCGCTGGGCCTGCCCGCCGAGTGGGGCATGGCGGAGTATCCGTACACGACGGCCCGGCTCGCGCCGGGCGAGACGCTGCTGCTCTACTCCGACGGGCTGGTCGAGAAGCCGGGCGAGGACTTCGACATCGGCCTTTCGCGGCTGGCAGCCGCCTTCTCCGACGGCCCGCCCGGTCTGGAGGAGCTGGCCGACCATCTCCTCGACACCCTCACCGGCGGTCCGCACGCGGAGGACGACGCCGCGCTGCTGATGGTGCGCCGCGACAGCGCGGGGACGACCTCCTAGCCGCGTCGGTTCCTCCACACCCCTTGTGCGCGAGACGCGCATTGGTTCATATGCGAACCAATCAGATCCCCACTACCTGCCACCCCTCGGAAGTTCATCCAAGACTTACCGCACGGAGGTATACCTTTAAGCTCCCCTCCCTCATCCTGTCCACCGTGTGCCAGTGGGGCACCCGGTGACACGAGAGGCGGGGCATTGACTCCTATCAGCCGCAGGGGATTCGTCGGGATCGGGGCAGGGCTCGCCGCGGGCGCGGCGCTGCCGACGGGCTCGGCGACGGCCGCCGCCGCAGCCGCGACCGGCACCATCAAGGACGTCAAGCACGTCGTGGTGCTCATGCAGGAGAACCGCAGCTTCGACCACTACTTCGGCCGGCTGCGCGGCGTGCGCGGCTTCGGCGACCGGGCCGCGGGCAACATCCCGGGCGGCTGGGGCACGTTCAACCAGCCCAACTGGGGCGGCCGTCAGCACCCGTGGAAGCTGAGCGCGACCCCGCCGGCGGGCGGTGTCGACGGGGAGACCCTCGCCCAGTGCAACGGCGACCTCCCGCACAGCTGGACCTCGCAGCACGCGGCGTGGAACAAGGGCCGGATGGACAACTGGGTCACGGGCGTCGGCAACACCCGGACCCTCGGCCATCTCGACCGCGGCGACATACCGTTCCACTACGCCCTCGCCGACAACTACACCGTCTGCGACGCCTACTTCTGCTCGGCGCTCAGCGCCACGGGCCCCAACCGCACCTTCCTGTGGAGCGGGAAGATCGACGCCTCCAGCAAGGACGGCGGCGAGGAGTCCGGGCTGACCTGGGAGACGTACGCCGAGGCGCTCCAGCGCGCCGGTATGAGCTGGAAGGTCTACCAGAACGCCCAGGACAACTACGGCGACAACGGCCTCGCGTACTTCAAGAAGTTCACCGACGCCCGGCCGGGCGATCCGCTGCACGACCGCGGCATGGGCTCGGTGCCGAAGGTCACCGGGTCCACTCCGGACGACATCGCCGCCGCGATCCGCGCCGACGTGGTCGCGGGGACGCTTCCGCAGGTCTCGTGGGTGGTGGCGAGCGAGGCGTTCTCCGAGCACCCCTACGCCCCGCCGGGCGACGGTGCGCACTTCGTCGACCTGGTCTACCGCGCGCTGGCCGCGAACCCCGAGGTCTTCGACTCGACAGTGCTGTTCCTCAACTACGACGAGAACGACGGGTTCTTCGACCACGTGCCGCCCCCGGTCGCCCCGCCGGGCACTCCCGGCGAGTACATCGACGGGGTGCCGATCGGCCTGGGCTTCCGTGTCCCGATGCTCGTCATGTCTCCCTGGACGCGCGGCGGTTGGGTGAGCTCGGAGGTCTTCGACCACACCTCCGTCCTGCGCTTCATGGAGACCTGGACGGCCGCCCTCGGGACCCCGGCCACCTGCCCGAACATCAGCGCCTGGCGGCGGAAGGTCACCGGTGACCTGACGGGCGTCTTCGACTTCGCGCGCCCGGTGTACGGCGTCCCCTCGGGCCTGCCCTCCACGGCCAAGGTCATCGGCCAGGACACCTGCGGTCCGCTGCCCAACCCGGTGCCGCAGGACAACGCCCTGCCGGCGCAGGAGAGCGGGACACGTCCGGCGCGCGCCCTGCCGTACCAGGTCAACGGAAACCTCGACCGGTTCGAGTTCGGGGCGGCGGGCAAGATCCTCGCCTGGTTCTCGATGACGAACCAGGGCGCGCAGGCGAAGCGGCCCGCGCACGTCACGATCCACCCGCACCAGCACCGGGACACGGCGGCCTGGCAGTACACGATCGACCCGGGCGCCACGTCCACGGACTACTTCAACATCGGGCTCGGGTCCGGTTCGGGCAAGTACGACATCTCGATGATGGGGCCCAACCGCTTCCTGCGGCGCTTCATCGGCGACGCGTCCAAGGCGGGCAAGGCGATCGAGGTGGCGGCGCGGTTCGCGACCGAGCCGGGCACCGGGAAGACGGCGATCTTCTTCAAGCTGACCAACACCTCGGCCGGTCCTGTGACCTTCACCCTCCGCTCGAACGCCTACCGCACGGACGGACCGTGGACGTACACGGTGCCGGCGAACTCCTCGCGCGAGGACTTCTTCAACGCCGTGGCCTACAACGACGGCTGGTACGACTTCACGATCCTGGCCGACATCGACGGCACGTGGTCGCGCCGCTACACAGGCCACATCGAGACGGGCGCCCCGAGCATCACCGGCTGACGCACGTACTCCCACAGTTCTGAGCAAATGGGGCACAAGGGGTTTTTACTCCCCCTTGTGCCCCATTTCTCAACTCGGCTGAATTTCCCTGCATGTCCGATATGGGATGGCGGGTGAGGTGAATCACCCCGAGGGTTCCACCGATCTTCCTGTACGCCCCGTCCCCTTGCCCGGCAAGGAAGTTCGGCGCGGCACGCACGGTGCGGAACTCGGCCTTGAATAACCCACGCATTCGACGTCTTGTTTCTGTCGACATTTCTCGCCTACGGTCACCTCGACCCGGACGGATCGCCGAATCCTGCCACCGTCCGAAAAGACCGCTCATTCACCCGAAGGCAGGAGCGGGGGACCCACCATTTCGCCGGTCCGGTTTTTCCGGCACGGCTCGGGGTGAAGTCACGCATGCGTGACCGGGCATCTCCAGCCCGAACCCGACAGCTCACCCCGCAGGCGCCGGAGAGGACTGCATCATGCCCGCACACGGTAAGCACCGGCGCCCCAAGAGAAGGCCCCTGACCCGCGGTCTCGCCCTCGCGAGCACGGGCGGCGCCGCCCTGGCCCTGCCCCTGGTCGCCACGGCCACCGCGCACGCGACGCCCCGCACGGCCCCCGAGATCGCCCCCGTCGAGAAGACCGTTCTCAGCGCTCCGGCGAAGATCGCGGAATCCATTCCCGCCGCGCAGAATTCCGCCCCCGTCACGTATACCGTCACCCGTGGCGATTCCCTTTCGATGATCGCGCACGAGCAGAGCGTGGAGGGCGGCTGGAAGGCCCTGTACCGCGCGAATCGCGCGGCCGTGGGTGACAACCCGTCACTCATCCACCCCGGTCTGGAACTGACGCTTCGCGGAAAGGCCGCCACCGCCCCGAAGAAGGCGAAGTCCCAGGCCCGTACGACGAGTACGGACCGGGCCGACCGCTCGCAGCAGCGCAGCGCCGCTCCGGCCGCGGCCGCCCCCGCGAAGGCGGCGCCCGAGAAGGCGAGCACGCAGGCGACCCCGGTGGCCGCGAAGAGCTACACCAACGACCTCGACGGCTGGATCCGCGAGTCGCTGGACGTCATGCAGAAGTACGGCATCCCCGGTACGTACGAGGGGATCCAGCGCAACATCATGCGCGAGTCCTCCGGCAACCCGCAGGCCATCAACAACTGGGACTCCAACGCCGCCAAGGGCACCCCGTCCAAGGGTCTGCTCCAGGTGATCGAGCCGACGTTCCTCGCGTACCACGTGCCCGGTACCTCGATGGACCTCTACGACCCGGTCGCCAACATCACCGCCGCCTGCAACTACGCGGCGGACCGGTACGGCTCCATCGACAACGTCGACGGACCGTACTGACAGACGGTTCGGAGCAGCTCGTCAGAAGTGGTCGGCGAACCAGCCCGCGGCGAGTTCGCCGACCTGCTCCAGCGTCCCGGGCTCCTCGAAGAGGTGCCCGGCGCCGGGGACGACGACGAGCCGGTTCTCGCACCGCAGGTGGCTGCGGGCCTCCTCGTTGAGGTCCTGTACGAGCGGGTCGTTGCCTCCCACGATCAGCAGGGTGGGGGCGCGCACCTGGCCGAGGCGCGGGCCCGCGAGGTCCGGGCGGCCGCCTCGGGAGACCACGGCGGCCACTCCGGACAGCGGGTCGGCGGCGGCCCAGAGGGCGGCCGCCGCGCCGGTGCTGGCACCGAAGTAGCCGGTCCGCAGCGCGTCGAGGCCGGGTCGGCCGCCCAGCCAGCGGGTGGCCCTGGCCAGCCGGCCGGCGAGGAGTTCCGTGTCGAAGACGTTGGCGCGGTCGGCCGCCTCTTCCTCGGTGAGCAGGTCGAAGAGGAGCGTGCCGAGCCCGGCCCGGTTCAGGCTCTCGGCGACGGCCCGGTTGCGGGGGCTGTGCCGGCTGCTGCCGCTCCCGTGGGCGAACACCACGATCCCCGGTGCTCCCTCGGGCACCACCAGGTGGCCCGCGACCTCCACCTCCCCGGCCGGGATGCGCACCTCCGGGTCGTCGTCGCCCCGGCCCTGCCCGGCGTGGTGGCGCTCCAGGCAGGCGACGACCTCCTCGTCCGGGGTCTGTGAGAAGTCCTGGTAGAACTGGCCGATCGCGTAGAAGAAGTCCGGCTCGTGGACGCTGACGGCCTCGTCCGCCTCCCTGCCGATCCGCTCCCGCCAGTCGCCCGGCGCGACCGGCACCGCGAGGACGATCCGCGCGGCCCCCTGGGCGCGCACGACCCGGCAGGCCGCGATCGCCGTGGCGCCCGTCGCGAGCCCGTCGTCGACGACCACGACGGTCCGCCCGTCGAGCCGGGCCGCCGACCGGGCGCCCCGGTAGCGCCGCGACCGCTGCCCGAGGACGACCCGCTCGCGGGCCTCCACGGTGGCGAGGTCCCCGGCGGAGACACCGGTGTCGGCCAGGACATGGTCGTTGAGGACCCGTACGTCTCCTTCGCCGATGGCGCCCATGGCCAGTTCCGGCTGGAACGGCACCCCGAGCTTGCGGACGAGACAGACGTCCAGCGGAGCCCCGAGTGCGTCGGCGACCTGTTCGGCGACCGGCACCCCGCCGCGCGGAAGTCCCAGGACCACGACGTCACGGCCCTTGAGGTGCTCCAGGCGTGCGGCGAGTTGCCGTCCGGCGTCCGTGCGATCGGTGAAATACATGTCCTGCTCGTCTCCCTGGTCCTGAGCGTGCGCGCAGGTGGGTGGGTGCGCGCCGCCGCCCGTCAGGCGGGGCGTGCGACGAGGGTTCCGTCCTCGTCGAGGTCGACCTGCGCACCGTAGGGCCGGCTGGTCCGGCCGAGTACGTCGTGGAGCCAGCGCGTGTCACGGCCGGGGGCGTGCTCCAGCCGCATGCGCCGGGCCCGCAGGGGAATGATGCGTACCTCCTGGAGTCGGCCGTCGTCGGACCTCACCGAGACGAGGTACAGCAGCCGCAGGTCGTCGCGGTACTGCTCGTAGCCGGTGATGCCCTCGTAGTCGTTGATCAGGTCGCCGCAGCCGTGCAGGACGAGCTTGCCCCGGTGGATCTCCAGCGGCCGGGGGTGGTGCGAGGAGTGTCCGTGCACCACGTCGGCACCGGCGTCGATCAGGGCGTGTCCGTAGTCGACATCGGTGCGGGAGAGCGCGTACCCCCAGTTCGAGCCCCAGTGGAGGGACACCAGGACGATGTCGCCGGGGCGCTTGGCGTCCCGGATGCGGGTGAGGAGGCGGGCGGCGGCGGTCGCGGTGGGCCCGGCGGCGTAGTGCACCCCGCCGCGGTGCGCGGTGGCGGCCCAGTCGCGCGGGATGCCGCTGGAGGCCATGCCCAGGGCGTACGCGACGAGCCGACCGCCGCCGGGCAGGTCGACGATCGCGGGCCGGGCCGCCGCCTCGGCGTCCTCGCCGGCGCCCACCGTGCGTACTCCGTGCTTCGCCAGGGTGTCGAGGGTGTCCGCGAGGCCTTGGCGGCCGTGGTCGAGGACGTGGTTGTTGGCCAGGGCGCAGACGTCGGGGCGGACGGCGGTCAGGCTCGGGAGGTTCTCCGGGTGCATCCGGTAGTGGATCGCCTTGCCGGGGGCGAACTCGTCGCTCGTGGTGACGGCCGTCTCCAGATTCGTGACGCGGACGTCGGGTGCGGCGGCGTCGAGGGCGTCGAGCGCGACGCCCCAGGGGTAGCCGAAGTCCGCGCGGTGGGGAATCGGGCCGTTCACGGCCTCGGCGAGCGCCACATAGGACCGTGCATCGTGCACGTACCGCTCGCGCAGGGCCGGGTCGCCGGGGTGGGGAAGGATCTGGTCGACTCCGCGGCCGAGCATCACGTCGCCGCAGAGGAACAGTCCGACCAGGTCACCGCCCATGTACCCAGGGTAGACGCGGCGCGCCCCGCGGGCCTGGGCGGTTCATGTCCTGGGGGTCGGGGCCACGGGCAGGTTGTACACGTGGTCGGGGCTCACGATCTGCGTGATCGCCTTGCCGAAGAGCGTGCTGGGCTCCACCCCGTCGTGCAGGATGTCCGTGTTCAGCATGACGACCATGGTGGCCCGCGCCTCGGGCATGTGGACCACCAGGGACTCGTAGCCGGGCAGCGAGCCGTTGTGGCCGATCCAGCCCTGGACGTTGAAGATGCCGAGGCCGTATCCGGCGCCGGGGATCCCCGTCGGCTGGGTGATCAGGCGTTGGGCCTGGGTCTCGGGGGTGAGCAGGGTTCCGGTGGCGAGGATACGCGCCCATGTGTGCAGGTCCCCGAGCTGGGAGATCATGGCTCCCGCCGCCCAGCCCCAGGAGGGGTCCCAGTCGGTGGAGTCCTCGACCTTCCCGGACGCCGTCTGGTTGGTGTAGCCGTGGGCGTGCGGGCTGGGGAACTCGGCGCCGGTCGGGAAGAGCGTGTGACGCAGGCCGGCGGGCTCGATGACGTTCTGCTGGATGAAGTCGTTCAGCGGCAGCCCGCCTTCCTCCTCCACGACGAGCCCGAGGAGGATCAGGTTGGTGTTGCAGTACTCGAACTGCGCCCCCGGCTGGAAGTTCACGGGGTGCTTGAAGGAGTAGTCGAGCAACTCCTGTGGCGTGAAGGGCCGGTCGGGGTCGGAGGTCAGCGCCTTGTAGAACCCTTCGTCCGCCGAGTAGTTGAACAATCCGCTGCGCATGCCGGCGAGTTGACGGAGCGTGATCTTGTCGCCGTTGGGGACTCCGTCGACGTACTTGTCGATCGTGTCGTCCAGGCCGACCTTGCCCTGGTCGACCAGTTCGAGCAGGGCGGTCACGGTGAACGTCTTGGTCACGCTGCCGATCCGCATGTAGAGGCCCGGGTCCATGGGCACCCGGGTGGTCTTGTCGGCGACCCCGAAGGAACGGATGTAGGTCCCCTTGCCGGGGGCGGACAGCGAGACCATGACCCCGGGCACGTCGGCCTCGCGCATGACCTGCTGGATCGCGGTGTCCAGGCGGCCGGCCACCTCCGGGGTGAGCTCGGCGAAGTCGCCATTCGTGGCGGAGGGGGCGAGCGCGGACGGGTCGAGCGCGGAGGGGGCGAGGACGGACGGGGCGAGGACGGACGGGGCGAGCGCGGACGGCGCGGGTACGGAGGGGGCGGGTACGAACGGGGCGGGTACGGACGGGGCGAGTTCCCCGGCGCTGTACGCGGCCACGGGGGCTTCCACGGAGAAGGCCGCGCCCGCCGAGACGGGGACGGCCAGCATGCCGGTCGCGGCCAGAACCACGCAGACCCGGCGCCACCGCGCGTGCGACGGCGAGTGCGACGGCGAGTGCGCTTGCGAGTACCTCACGGCAGGCCTCCTGCCAGACGAGGACGACTCCCCTCCCTCAGGCTAGGCCGGTGCGGCGGGCCGTGCACGGCGAGTGCCGTCGGTCCACCGGTGGGCACAGCCACACCGTTGGACCGCCGGTCCCTGCTCCTCCCTGCCGCGCGAGCCGGCCCGGACCTCCTCGACGCGGCTCAGAAGTTGCCGTAGTTGACCTGCCAGGTCGGCAGGCCCATGTGGCGCCAGAGGGCGACGACGCGGTCGCGGTCGTCAAGCGAGACCCGTACCGCGTAGCGGTGGCGGATGTGCGCGTCGAACAGCTCGGCCTTGACGATGTCGTCGCCCCTGCCGTCGTCCGAGGCCCTCATCCACAGCTCGTCGTACGGCACTTCGTGGCGCGCGAGCCAGGCCTCGGTGAGCGCGCGGTGGTCCTCGCTGCGCCCGGACAGCAGCACGATCGTGTCGTTGTCCGCCTTGCGGAAGGCGCGCAGCGCGCGGGCCACCGAAACGTTCAGCAGGTCGAGGTCGCAGCGCGTGAAGTCGTACGGGCCACGGTCGCCGCGCAGGGCGAGCGTGCCGTCGATGTCGCAGAGGACGGCCGACGGGAGCGCCGGGTCCGGGACGTACGGCGCGGCGACCGGCCGCGCGTCCAGCCACTCGGCGGTCAGTCGCCAGCCGCCGCGGGTCGCCTTGGCGTGCTTGTCGGCGAGGATGCGGATGATCTCCTCGCCGACGGAACGCTCGCGCTCGGCGTCGCGCCGTACGCACTCCTCGACCGGTACGTCGGTGAAGTCGTGCACCACGAAACGGGCGTCGAGGCCGACGACGGCCGCCTTCAGCCGCTTGGGGATGTGCGGGGTGAGGTGCGTGTTGTCGACGACCACGTCGAATCCGCCCTCGACGGCCGAGCGGACGGCCGCGTCCTGGATGGCGAGGACGGTCCGCTCGTGTGCGTGCGAGCGGCCGCGCTCGGGGGCCGGGACGTCCAGCATGGTGCGCAGGTCGTCGAGGTTGACGCGGCGCATCCGGCCCTCGGACTCCGCCTGCAGCCGACGGGCGGCCGTGGTCTTCCCCGAGGCGGGGAGCCCCGTCATGACATGTACTTCGGGCACAGCTCAGTTCTCCAGGTCGGTGGTGTAAGGGTCGGTCGCCTCGGGCCTGACGGTACGCCAGACGAAGAGATCGGTCGGACGTCCGTCGAGGCGCAGGAACATCGCCGACCGGACGTCGGCGTCGACCGGCAGCGCCTTGACGGCGCGGGCGAAGGCGCCCCGGTCCCCGGCGAGGTGGACGATGCTCGCGTAGGCCCGGTCGATGGCGCGTTCGCGGTCCGCGGCCTCGCCCTCCAGGCGGGCGACGACCCCGCGCACCCAGGCGTCGAACTCGTCCGGCACCTGCTCCAGGAGGGCGTCCAGCGGTCGGCCGCCGGCGGACGTGACGCCGCCGAGTTCGGCGACCGAGAGCCCCAGGCCCTGCGCGAGGCGCTTCACGGCCGTACCGGCGAAGCGCTGGATGCCGTGGCTGCGCCAGATGTCCCGCTCGGTGACACCGGTGAGGACCTTGTGGAGGCGTACGTACTCGCTCAGCTTGGCCTTGGCGCGGACACCGGAGGCGTAGCGCAGCACGAAGCCCTCGGCGTCGGTGCCGGTGGCGGGACGGCCGCCGGGCAGGGTGTTCGACTCGGTGTGGGCGAGCAGTTCGTCGAGAGGCATGGCGGGCCAGGTCCGTACGACGGAGCCGATCTCCGTCCAGTCGGCGGCGGCCTCGGCGAGCGGGATCTCGGTGCCGTCCGGGCCGAAGGCGGCGAGCAGCACGAGGTCCCGGCGTTCGCCGTAGTCGACGACGATACGGTTCTGCGGGTACAGGATCTCGGCGAGGTAGGTGACGCCGGGCGTCAGGGCCCCGGTGTCCCGGCCGTCGAGCCGGCGCTGCGCCCAGGTCGCCTGCGCGCTGATGAAGGACCCCTTGGACGCGACCTGCCAGCTGCCCGCGTAGTGGAAGATCACGGCGAGGCTGCCGTCGACCTTGTCGTAGACCTCGAAGGGCTCGTCGGGCAGCGCGGGCGCGTAGGGCTGACCGGACTCGTGCTCACCGATGTTGAAGAACTTGGGCAGGGGCAGCGCGACGATCGCGCCCGTCGCGTCGTCGGCGACGAGCCCACGGCAGCGCGTGGTCACCTGGTTCCAGATCCGCTCGTACTGGCACGCCCGCGTGTACGTGTAGATGGACAGCGGCAGTTCGGGGTGTGCCTTGCGGGTGACGTGCCCGGCGTCGATGGCGGCGGCCAGCTCCTGCGCGGGCAGCAGCTCCTGGAGCGTCAGCTGCGCCTGGCTCATGGGTTCCTCCTGGTCAGTGGTGACTCATTGTCACCTGCGGAGGGCGTCGCCCGACAACGGTTTTCCGGGCGGCTCGCGGGTGGGGGCGGCGGCGGGGATGGGGGCGGGGGCGGGCGGCGAGCAGCGGGCGGATCCGGCGCGCAGCGCGGGCGCCGGGCGGCGGCGGGCGGCGAGCACGGGGGGACGGCGAGGACAGGGGCGGGCGGAGAGCAGCGGCGGATCCGGCGCGCAGCGCGGGCGCCGGGCGGCGGCGGGCGGACCCTGCACGCAGCGCCGGCGGCAGGCGGCGGCGAGCACCGGGGGACCGCGAGGACAGGGGCGGTCGGAGAGCAGCGGCGGATCCGGCGCGCAGCGCGGGCGCCGGCGGCGAGCCGCGGCGCCGGGCGGTGGGCGCAGCGGCGGGTCGTCCGATCGGTTGACACGGCGGTCCACCGATCGGGCCTCCACGGAGATCCACAGGATCGACCGGGGGCAGGCGCCCGTCGGCCCACGATGGCGGGGAGAGCGGACCGCCTGCCTCCGCCACCCACCGGGAAGGGACGACGTCCGTGCCGCTGACCGCCGCCAGAAGGAGAACCGCCATGGATGCGAACGACCGGCTGCTGCTCGCGGCCGCCCACCGGGGAGACACCGCGGAGATCCGGGCGGCGCTCGACGCCGGCGCGCACGTCGACTGCCGGGACGCCGAGCTGCGCACCCCGCTGCTGCTGGCCGCCCTGGCGGACCGGGTGGAGGCCGCGGCCCTCCTGGTCGAGGCGGGCGCCGATCCGGACGCGCGGGACAGCCGGGCGGGCACGCCGTGGCTCGTCACCGGGGTGACGGGCAGCGTGCCGATGATGCGCGTACTGCTCCCGGCGGGCCCCGACCTGACGCTGACCAACCGCTTCGGCGGCACCTCGCTGATCCCCGCCGCCGAGCGCGGCCACGTCGCGTACGTACGGGCCGTGCTGCGGGAGACGGACATGGACGTCGACCACGTCAACCGGCTCGGCTGGACCGCCCTCCTGGAGGCGGTGATCCTCGGCGACGGCGGACGGCCGCACGAGGAGGTCGTCGAGCTGCTGATCACCGCCGGGGCGGATCCGCTGCTCGCGGACCACGACGGGACCACGCCGCTCGCCCACGCGCGACGACGCGGCTTCACCGGCATCGCCGGACTCCTCGCGGCCGCGACGGCCCGTTCCGGGCGGGAGACCTCCCGATGAGGCGCGTACCGAGGAAGTCCGTACCGAGGAAGCGCGCATCGCACACGACCGTACGGGTGGGGGCACGCGGACGCGTCCTCGCGTCGGTCGCCGCGCTCGCAGCAGTCCTCGTCGGGTGCGCGGCGGACGCGGGCGCCGACGCGACACCCCGTGGAACCTCGGCCTCCCCCACCTCCCCCACCTCCCCCGCTCCGACCACCGGTTCAGCTGCCACGCCGACTCCGGAAGGCACGCTCGTCGTCGCCGACTTCGGTTCCGACACCGTCACCTTCGTGGACCCGCGACACGGAGAGATCGGCTCCTTCGAGGTGGGCACGGCGCCGTACGGCCTGGCCGTCGGCGCGGACGGGCGCGCCTGGGTGGCGACCGCCGAGGGCGTCGCGGTGGTCGACACCCGGACCCGCACACGGCTCGCCCTCGTCCCGTACGAGACGGACAGCGGTCCTGCCGAGACCGGCGAGTACCGGGGCGGAGGCATGGGCATCGCGCTCTCCCCCGACGGCCGTCGGGCGTACGTCGGGGTCAACGTGCCGGGCGGGAACGGCACCCTGGAGGTGATCGACACGGCGAGCCGTGAGGTCACCGCGACCGTCGACGTGGGACGGCGTCCGTTCGACGTCGACGTGGCGCGGGACGGCTCCGAGGTGTACGTGACGGACCACGACTCCTTCGACGTGACCGTCGTCCGCGCGGACTCGCTCTCGCCGCGTCGGATCGAGGTCGCTCCTTACGGCACGGAGGGCGGCCTCGGCTCGTGGCTCAAGCCGCACTACGCGGTCGTACGGCCCTCGGACGGCCGGCTGTTGCTCCCCTTCGAGGGCGAGCGGCTCGTGGTGGTCGACCCGAGGACCGGACGCTCGGAGATCGAGCCGATGACCGCCGACACCCACCAGCACGGCGCCACGATCACACCCGACGGCACGCTGCTCGTCGTCGGGACGGGCCCGATCGACCCCTCCGAGGACGAAGGCCCCTCGCTCACGGTCCGGGCGCCCGACGGCACCGAGCGGGTGTACCCGCTGGACGGTCCGCACGAGGACGTGGCCGTGTCGAAGGACGGCCGCACCGCGTACGTCACCGGCGGCTTCACCCGCGACGGCTACTGGGACGGCATCACCGTCGTCGACCTCCCGAGCGGCGAGACCACGCGCCTGGCCGCGGGGACACGCCCTCTCGGCATCGCGGTCCTGTAGCGGGACGGACCGGGCGGGACCGAGCCGGGACGGACCGGGCCGGGACCGGGACCGGGACGGACCGGGCCGAGCCCTTCGCCCGGCCCTCCGTTCGACCGCCCCTCCGTCCTCCCGTCGTCCCATCCCCCCGCCCTCCGCTCCCATCCCCCCGCCTTCCGCTCCCGTCCCTCCGTCGCCCCGTCCCCCCGCCCTCCGCTCCCGTCCCTCCGTCGCCCCGTCCCTCCGTCGCCCCGTTCCTCCGCCGGTGCCGTGGTACATCACCTGCACCAGCCCCCATCCCCTCGACGAGGAGAGCCATCGTGGTCCCGAACCCTTCGTCCGCCACCACCGCGACCGCCACCGTCTTCCGCGACGTCCGCCCCTGGGGCGGTCCGCCGGCCGACCTGATCGCGGTGGACGGGGTGCTGGTCGCGGACGAAGCGATCGCGGCGGGCACGGTCGTGGAATACGTGGACGGGGCCGGCCGTCTCGCGCTACCGACCCTGGTCGACGCGCATCTGCACCCCGACAAGACGACGTGGGGCGAGCCCTGGCACAGCCGCAGGCCGGCACGCGGCATCGCCGAGTACGTCGAGGGTGACGTGGAGCTGTACCGCGCCCAGCGCACCCCTCTCGCCGAGCGCGCGCCGCGGCTGATGGCGCACGCGGCGGCCCGGGGCACCCGGGCGATGCGGGCTCATGTGGACGTCGCCCCCGCCTACGGTCTCGAAGGGGTCGAGGGCGTCGCCGCCGCGCGGGAGCGGCTGCGCGGTGTCGTGGACGTCGAACTGGTCGCCTTCCCGCAGCACGGCGTGGGGCGCACCCCGGGCGTGGCCGAGCTTCTTGAGGAGGCGGCGGCCCGTGGCCTCGTCTCGCACATCGGCGGCATAGACCCGGCGGGCTTCGACCTGGACGGCGCGGGGCGCGACGGCGCACAGCTCGACACGGTCTTCGGCATCGCGGCACGTCACGGCCTTGGGCTCGACATCCACCTCCACGACCCGGGCGAGCGGGGCCTGGCGCCGCTGCGCGACATCGCCGCCCGCACCAGGGCGCTGGGTCTTGGCGGCAAGGTCAACGTGGGGCACGCGTTCGCGGTGGCCGAGCTGTCAGGCCCCGAGCTGGACGAGATCGCTGACGTACTGGCCGACGCCGGGGTCTCGCTGACCACGGTCGCGCTGTCGGTGAAGACCGTGCTCCCCTTCCGCCGCCTCGCCGAGCGCGGGGTGACGGTGGGCCTGGGTTCGGACGGTGTACGGGACAGCTGGAGCCCGTTCGGCAACGCGGACATGCTGCACCGGGCCTGGCTGGCGGGCTGGGCCCTGGACGTCCGGCTCGACGAGGAGCTGGAGGCCTGCTTCCGGCTCGCCTCGGACGGCGGCGCGGACCTCCTGGGCCTGCCGCGCGCCGACCTCCGGCCGGGCTCGCCCGCCGACTTCATGCTGGTGGAGGGCGAGTGCGTGGCCCAGGTCGTGGTCGACCAGCCGCGCCGCGAGCTGGTGGTCCGGGCGGGCCGCGTGGTGGCGGAGGACGGCCGGCTGGTCTGAGGCGCGGTGGACGGCGGGCCGTTCCGGGGCAGCGCTTCGCGCCACCCGCGCCACCCACCCCGGGAACTGGATCACGCACGTCGGCGTCCCCTCCCCCAAAGGGGGTCGTTGTGGAGGGGACACGGAACAAGCGCGGGCTGCTCACGGCGGTCGTCGTGGGCGTCGCCGGCGTGCTGCTGCTCGTCCATCGTTGGGTTCCCGGGCTCCCGGGCAACCTGATGAGCCTGGTCGAAACGTTTCTGCCGTGGCTCGGCCTCGCCGTGCCCGTCGGCCTGCTCGTCGCCGCCGTCCGCCGCTCGCTCCTCCCGGCCCTCGTCTGCCTGGTCGTCGGCGCCGTCTGGGTCGGGGTGTTCCGCGGGCCCCTGGGGTCATCCGATGGCCCCCAGACGTACGACCTGACGGTCGTCCAGCACAACGTGAGCGACGAGAACACCAGCCCGTCCCGCGTCGCACGGATCCTCCTCGGCCCCGACCCGGACGTGATCGCCCTCCAGGAGCTGACACCGGAGAGCCTGCCCGCCTACCGGATCGTCCTCGACCCCACGCATCCGTACCGGGCGACCGTGGGGACCGTCGGGCTGTGGTCGAAGCACCCGCTGACGGACATCGCGCGCGTCGACCTCAAGCCGGCGGCGGTGGAGGCCGGCTGGGACCGCGGCCTGCGGGCCGTCGTCCGCTCCCCGCACGGGGACGTGACGACGTACGTGGCGCACCTGCCGTCGGTCCGGGTCCGGGCCGGCCAGGGGTACGCGACGGGGTGGCGCGACGAGAGCGCCGCCCGGCTCGGCCGGGCGCTGGCGGCCGACCAGTCCGCGGCGGTGCTCGTCCTCGGCGACCTCAACGGCACCGTCGACGACCGGGGCCTGGCGCCCGTCCTGTCCGAGGTGCGCGGCAACCGCGACGACTTCGCCTTCTCCTGGCCCACGAGCCTGCCCCTCGCCCGCATCGACCACGTCCTGGCGCGCGGCGCCGCCGAGGTCGGCGCGACCTGGACGCTGTCCGACACGGGCAGCGACCACCTGCCGGTGGCGGCGCGCGTCCGGCGCTGACCGCCGCCACGCCCCACTCGTCACGCGCAACGCGTCCAGCCCCACACGTACCCCCCTCACGCCCCACACGTCACCCCTCCCTCACGCCACTCCGCAGCCCCGCCGTCATCCGGTCGGTCGCCCAGCGTTGGCCCCACCGGCCCGGGGTGACGAGGCTGGTCGGGTGGCGTGGCACCCGTACCCGTACCGCTCCACTCCGGACCCCCACCCGCGAGGAGACGGCCGATGGCCACGACCGCGTACCGCTACGACGATCTGAGCGCCCTCTACATCAACTGCACGCTCAAGCGCTCCCCCGAGGTCAGCAACACCGAGGGGCTGATCGACCGCAGCCGGGCCGTGATGGAGCGGCAGGGCGTGACGACCTCGCTGCTGCGCGCCGTCGACCACGACATCGCCACCGGGGTGTGGCCCGACATGACCGAGCACGGCTGGGCGTCGGACGCCTGGCCGGACCTGTACGAGCAGGTCATGCGGGCCGACATCCTCGTGCTGTGCGGTCCGATCTGGCTCGGCGACAACAGCTCCGTGATGAAGCGGGTGATCGAGCGGCTGTACGGCTGCTCCAGCCTGCTCAACAGCGAGGGCCAGTACGCCTATTACGGCCGCGCGGCCGGCTGTCTGATCACCGGCAACGAGGACGGCCTCAAGCACTGCGCGATGAACGTGCTCTACAGCCTGCAGCATCTGGGCTATGTGATCCCGCCGCAGGCGGACGCGGGCTGGATCGGCGAGGCGGGGCCCGGGCCGTCGTACATGGAGCCGGGCTCGGGTGGTCCTGAGAACGACTTCACCAACCGGAACACCTCGTTCATGGCCTGGAACCTGATGCATCTGGCCGCCCTGCTCAAGCGGGCGGGCGGGATCCCGGCCCACGGCAACCAGCGCACGGCCTGGGACGCGGGCTGCCGCGAGGACTTCCCGAACCCCGAACACCGCTAGGGCCTGGCGCGGACGGGAGCGTGCGGCGGCCCGGACGGACCGTCGGCGCGACCGGCCCGGACGGCCCTTCAGGAGTCCGCGCACGGGGCCGTTTTGGATTGTCGGACGATCATCCCTACGATCCGCCCCATGATCACGAGAAAACGGCTTTCGACCGGGGCATGCGCGCTGCTCGCCGTCCTGGCCGTCGGGCTGTTCCCGACCGGCGCCGCCGCCGACGAACCCGCGGCGAAGGAATCCCCCAAGGTCGAGCTGGTGCTCGACGTCAGCGGCTCGATGCGCGCCCGCGACATCGACGGCCAGTCCCGGATGGCCGCCGCCAAGCAGGCCTTCAACGAGGTCCTCGACGCGGTGCCCGAGGAGGTGGAGCTCGGCATACGCACCCTCGGCGCCGACTACGCCGGCGACGACCGCAAGAAGGGCTGCAAGGACACCCGGCAGCTCTACCCGGTCGGCCCGCTGGACCGCACCGAGGCCAAGACCGCCGTCGCCACCCTCGCCCCCACCGGCTGGACCCCCATCGGGCCGGCCCTGCTCGGTGCGGCGGAGGACCTCAAGGGCGATGCCAACGCCACCCGCCGGATCGTGCTCATCACGGACGGCGAGGACACCTGCGCCCCGCTCGACCCCTGCGAGGTCGCGCGCGACATCGCCGCCCGGGGCATCCACCTCACCATCGACACCCTGGGCCTGGTGCCGAACGCCAAGATCCGTCAGCAGCTCACCTGCATCGCGGAGGCGACCGGCGGCACGTACACCTCGGTCCGGCACACCGAGGAACTTTCGAAGCGGGTCCGGCAGTTGGTCGACCGTGCGGCCGACCCGGTCGTCACCCCGGTGGCCACCGAGGGTGCCCAGCGCTGCGCCGACGCCCCGGTGCTCAAGCCGGGTCTGTACACCGACCGCGAGACCTTCGGTCAGCACCGCTGGTACCGGGTGGACGTACTGCCCGGCCAGGAGCTCCGCGCCGCGGTGAGCATCTCCGCCGACCGCGCCGTCAACAACGACTACGGGGTGCTGCTGCGGGCCGTGACCCTGCGCGGCCGGGAGATCGTCCGCGGCTCGGAGGCGGGCGACGGACGGACGGACGTCATCTCCACGGGTCTGCGCTACCCCAAGCAGCCGGTGGACGGCGCCGACGCGGACAAGCCCGCGGCGGAGACCGTCTGTCTCCAGATCAGCAACTCCTTCTCCGCGCCGCCGTCGGTGAAGACGACGCCCGGCATGCCGATCGAGCTGGCCCTCGACATCGTCGACGCGCCCGACGAGGCCTCCGACGTGGCCTCCTTCGGTCTCGGCCGCGGCTGGTGGCTGCTCGGCGCGCTCGTCCTTGCCGGTTTCGTGGGCGGTCTGCTGTGGGGCTGGGTGTCCCGCTGGCGCGTCGCCGTCTGGAGGACCAACTGATGCGTACCGTACGAGCGCTGACCGCCGCCCTGCTCGCCGGCGCCGGGCTCCTCGGCCCGGTCGCCGTGCCCGCCCTCGCGGACTCGGCCACCCCGACCCCGAGCTCCAGCGCGAGCGCCGGGGCGACGGCGGGGCCGACCGAGGCCGGCACCACCTTCCGTACCGCCGCCTCCTTCCGGCAGGGCCAGCAGGCCACCGCGGAGGCCTCCACGGGTGACTACCTGTACTGGGTGTTCCCTGCCGACACCGGGCAACGCCCCACGGTGACGGCCTCGGTCACCCTGCCCGAGTCCGCCGCCCGGCACGGCGCCTCCACCTGGCGGGTCGACGTCTACGACGGGCTGCGCCGCCGCCAGCCGTGCATGTACGGAATGCAGTCCCGGTCGGCGGCCCAGGAGGCAGCGACGGTCGAACTGTCCTGCACCCTGCGCCCGGTCCGCCCGTGGGCCGACACCTGGGACGAGGATCCGCTGCCCGGCAGCTACTACGTCCGTCTCACCGTGACGGGTCTGCCCGAGGAGGATCTCGGGCAGCCGTTCACGGCCCGGATCGGCGCCGCCTCGGCCGAGAAGGGCGGGGCGTACGCGGGCGGCGGCTCGCTCGCCGCGCCGCTGGTGCCCGGCGCCACCACGGAGGACGCGGCCCCGGCCGACGGGCCGTCGGCGGTCGAGGCGCGGGCGCCCGAGGACGGTTGGTCCTCGGGCTTGTGGTCCGACCGTTGGATCTGGACCGCGGTCGGCGGGGTGCTCGCCGCGCTTGCCGGCGTCGCGGGGTACTCCCTGACCCGGGGCTCCGGTCGCCCCTCGCGGGTGCCGCCCGCCGTCTGACGGGGCTGTGAGCGGCCGCGGTTCCCCACCGGGACCCGCGGCCGTTCCGCGTGACAGGCCCCCGTAGCCTGGGCGCCATGCCGGAACCGACCGCCACCCCTCTGCCGAACGACGCCTCGCTGAAGGTCTACGCCGCCACCGCCCCCGAGAAGCTCTACGACCTGGCGACCGAACCTGCGCGCGGCGCACGCACCTGGTCCGACCCGGACATCCTGCGGCTCGTCGAGTTCCTGACCGCCGGGCACTCCCAGGCCGCCACGGACTGCGCGGTACGGCTCGGGGAGCACGCGGCCCGGCTCGGCGAGGCCCCGGGAGCGGCCGCGCTCATGGACCATGTGACGCGCGAGCTGGTACAGCGGCCCAGTTCGGCGAAGCTCCGCCCGCACTTCGAGAAGCCACCGGTGGCGGACGATCCCACGACGGAGTTCCGCGCCTGTCTGCTCCATGAGATGGCCCTGCGCTGGGGCCTGCGGGACGAACCGTACGTGACGTTCCAGGCGGGGCTGCGCGAGCTCGGGCATCCCCTCTCCTGGCTTCCCCTGGCCTCGTTCCACTTCGAGAACGCCATGCGCCGGCGGGCGTGGACACGGGGCACCATGCTCAGCTCCCTGCGTCCGGACGAGCTGTACGCCGCCTACCCGGCGGTACCGCCGACGGCCGCCGGGGCCGAGGCCGGGCGGGCGGCGCTGCGCGTGCGGGACGAGCGGCGGACCGAGGCGGCCGTCGCTCCCTTGGCCGAACTCGGGATCTGCGCGGCGGAGTTCTTCACGCTGCCGGAGCCGCTGGATCCCGTCGACTTCAACTCCGCGCTGCTGACCTCCCTCGGCTCGACCTGTCTGGCCGGGTTCACGCCGGAGACCCTGGCGGCGGCCCACACCACGGCGGACGACGTGGCCGGCGATCTGTTCGTCCCGGCGTTCGACGGCGGCATGTGGGGCGACGGCAGGCCGAGGCCGTACTCCAGGCTGGTGACCTGGCGTTCCCTGTACGCCCTGATGGACCTGGACCTGTCGGTGGAGCTGGGTGACGCGGTTCGGGCCGCCGCCGAGCACCGCTGGCTGCGGCTGGCTCCGGGGCGGAGCGACTTCTTCTTCGGCGACCTGTCGGACCTCGCCTTCGCCGTCCTCGACCCGACGCGCACGCGGGTCGGGGTCATCGCCGCCTCCGACACGGACTGACGGTCGACAGCCGGTGGTTCAGTGGCCGGCCGGGCGCACCAGGCCGGTGTCGTAGGCGTAGACGGCCGCCTGGGTACGGTCGCGCAGGCCCAGTTTGACCAGGATGCGGCTCACATGGGTCTTGACGGTCTGCTCGGCCACGACGAGCCGGGTGGCTATCTCTGCGTTGGACAGACCGTTCGCGATCAGGGCGAGCACCTCGGTCTCACGTTCCGTCAGATCGCCGATCCGGTTCTTGAGCGGGGTCCTGGGTGTGGCGGTGAGCCGGGAGAACTCGGCGATGAGGCGCTTGGTGATGTGGGGCGAGAGCAGGGCGTCCCCGCTCGCCACCACCCGTACCGCGTGGGCGAGTTCCTCGGCGGAGGCGTCCTTGAGGAGGAAGCCGGAGGCTCCGGCGCGCAGCGCCTCGTACACGTACTCGTCAAGGTCGAAGGTGGTCAGGACGAGCACCTTGACGGTGGAGTCGGCGGGCTCGGCCAGGAGGCGGGTGGCTTCGATGCCGCTGGTTCCCGGCATGCGGATGTCCATCAGGACGACGTCGGGGGCGAGTTGGGCGGCCTGGGCGACCGCGTCGGCACCGTCGACAGCCTGGCCGACGACCTCGATGCCGGGTTCGGCGTTGAGCAGCACGGTGAATCCCTGACGGACCATCATCTGGTCGTCGGCGATGAGAACCCGGATCGTGCCGCTCGTCATGGGGCGTCCTTCTGTGGGGTGTTCGGGGAGGTAGAGGGGGCGGGGAGCACGGAGGTCGCGCTCGGTGCGGGGAGGGTGGCGGTCACTTCGTAGCCGCCGTCGGGGGTGGGTCCCGTGGCCAGTTCGCCGCCGAGCATGGCGGTGCGCTCGCGCATGCCCAGGAGGCCGTGGCCGGGTCCCTGAGACAGTGGGGCGGCGGCCTGATCGACGGGGCGGATCGGCGGGGTGTTGGCGATGTGGAGGGTGAGCCCGCCGGGCAGGTGGCGGATCTCCACTCGCACGCGGGCACCGGGGGCGTGCCGCATCGCGTTGCTGAGCGCCTCCTGGACGATGCGGTACGCGGAGAGTTCGATGCCGGGCGCCAGGGGGCGGCGTTCTCCGGTGGTCGTGGCGTCGACGGTGAGCCCGGCGGTGCGGACGTTGTCGAGGAGTTCGTCGAGCCGGTCCAGGGTGGGCTGGGGCGCGTCTTCGGCGCGGTCGGCGGCCGGGTCCTCCGCCCGCAGGACGCCGAGGACGCGACGGAGTTCGTTGAGGGCCTCCACCGCGTTCTGGCGGATGCCGGCGAGGTGCTCGCGCAGTTCGTCGGAGGGGTTCTCGACGAGGTGGGGGGCGACCTGGGCCTGGATGGAGATGACGGACATGTGGTGGGCGACGACGTCGTGCAGTTCGCGGGCGATCCGTCCGCGTTCCTCCAGGAGCGTGCGGCGGGAGCGCTCCTCGGCGGTGAGGACCTCCTGGGCGCTGAGCCGGGTCCGGGCGACACGGCTGCTGCGCAGCGCGACGCCGACGACCACGGCGGTCACGAAGGCGATCGTCCCGCCCGTCAGGGAGCCCTCGTCCGACGCGACGACGATGTTCAGCGCGCCGGACAGGACGGTCACGGCCAGGGCGACACCGGCGGCCGGCGCCGAGACCCGCAAGGCCAGCAGGAACAGGAGGAGGGTGTGCAGGGCAATGCCGAAACCGCTCCAGGGCCAGGGCACCGGCGCGTCAGCGGCGTGCTGCGTGCTCAGCCCGATCAGGAAGAGCGCGGTCGTGGAGATCCACCAGGCACCGACGGGCCGGGTGAGGGCGAGGACGAGCGCGAGCGCCTGGACGATGACGAGGTCGCGGGCCTGCCCCGAGGCGGGGCCCGCCACCCCGGCGTACACGTTGATGTCACCGATGCCGACGAGGACCGCGAACAGCACGACGTGGGCGTGGGGCAGCCAGCCCAGCCAGGTGTGGCGGGGCAGCGGATCGCGGGCCCATGTCCACAGTTCGTCGCCGAGGGCACGCGGCGCCTCCCGCAGCGCGCGCCCCATCCGCACCCCGTAACTCTCCCCCACCTGTTCCTCCTTCTGTGCGTCAACCCTAGGCACGTCGCGCCTCCCTCGCCCCGGCGGGGCGCTTCTCACGGGAGGGACGGGCGGGCCGTCCGCCCTGTTCGTACGTACGGAAGGCGGCGCAGCAGACCAGCAGCGCGGCGGCGAAGAGCGGGAGCCAGGCGAGGCGGGCCAGGACCCAGCCGTACCCGTCGGGGACGGAGTGCAGGCCCAGGAGTGGTCCGTGGCCGAGGAGTTCGCCCGCGAGCAGTCCCGTGGCGGTGACGGCGATCATCGCGGTCTGATGCCAGAGGAAGACCGTCATCGCGCCGAGGTTGAGCAGCGCCACCGCCGCCCAGGCCGTGGGGCGGCGCAGGGCCCGGCGCAACGGGCCGAGCAGCAGCAGGGCGCCTCCGCACTGGGCGAGGCCGAAGGTGACGGCGGCGAGCGTGGGCGGGTTGAGGTTGGAGACCGGGGCGCCGGGGACGCCGACCATGGCGGCGGGGTAGCCGGCGAGCAGGACGAGGAGGGCGGTGGCGGCGGCTCCGCCGAGCAGCAGCACCCAGCCGGTCCTGCGGTCCTTCAGGCCGTTGCGGGCCCAGGCCGCGCCGAGGCAGTACGGGACGAGCCAGCCGGCGGCCACGTTGATCCAGCCCAGCCAGGCGGGCCCGTCGAGGCCGAAGCGGATGAGGTCGACGTGGAGGACGACGGCGAGTGGCCAGAGCGGGTGGACGCGGGCGACGAGCGGGGTCGCGGCGGTGAGCGCGGCGAAGACGAGCAGGAACCAGAGCGGGGAGAGCACGAGTTTGCCGAGCGTGTGCACGGTCTGCCAGGGCACTCCGGCGGCGAGCATCGCGAGCGCGGCCACGGTCCAGACCGCGAGCACGGCGACGACGGGCCGGAAGAGCCTGCCGAGGCGGGCTCCGAGCCGGCGGCGGTAGGGCTCGTGGCGGGCGCGGGCGGCGGCGTGGCTCCGTGCGGCGACGGCTCCGCCGACCAGGAAGAAGACGGCCAGGGTCTGGAACACCCAGGAGACCGGGGTGAATTCGGGGAGGTGGGTCAGGGGGCTGGCACCGCGCACCGTACCGCTGTCGGAGATCAGGGCGGTGACGAGCCAGTGGCCGAGGACGACGCCGAGGATGGCGAGGGCGCGCAGTGCGTCCAGGGCACGGTCCCGGCCGGGTGGGGTGGCGGCCTCGATACGGCGGACGAGGTCACGCATGGGTGGGCTCCCGTCCCTGGACGATCCGGGCGAGGTTGGCGAGCGGTACGGAGCCGGGCGCGAGGTAGTCGCTGTGTCCGCCGGTCCCGGCGTCGAAGACGCGGGCGCCGAACTCCGGGTCGAGGGGGTCGGTGCCGAAGCCGAGTTCGCCGAAGGGCAGCGGCAGCCGCAGGTGCGGTACGTGCGCGATCCAGTCGGCGGCGCCCCGGCCGGCCCAGACGGTGGCCCGGGTACGCAGGTCGGCGGCGCTGTCGGCGCCGGTGCCCGGGCTGCCGTAGAGCACGAGCGCGTCGGCGGGGAGCCCGTGGGCGGCGTCGGCGCAGACGACGGAGCCGTAGGAGTGGCAGAGGAGCGTGATCCGGGCGGCGGGCTTGGCCGCCCTCATCTCCCGTACGAACGCCCGTAGTTCGGGTGCGGCCTCGTCGGCGCGCCCGGGGGTGAGGGCGGCGGCGCTCGCGGTGGCGGGAGTGGCGTACCCGAGCCAGGCGAGGACGGCGGACCGCTCGCCCGCTTGCCGCTGGAGTGCGACGGCGCCGTCCCGTAACCGTCGGCTGCCGAGCGCGGTGTCGGAGCCGGGGACGAGGACGGCGACACGGTCGGCGCGGGCGAGGTCGCCGACGACCTCGACGCTGCGGCCGCCGTCGCGGCCGTCGAAGGAGAGGAGCTGCCGGGCCGGGCCCGCCATGGCGCGCAGGGCGGCGGCCCGCTTCCGGTCGCCGTAGTCGGCGGCGGTCCGCGCGGCGGCGAGCGCGGCGTCCCGGTTGGTGGCGTACCGGGCGTCGAGGGTGGCGGTCGTGGCCGGGGCCAGAGGGCCGAGCGCGGGCGGCGGGGGCGCCGGGACGGCGGCGGGGCGGGCGGCGCCCGCGGTCGGCACCGCCACGGAGGCGATGACGAGCGCGGTGAGCAGGGTGCGGCGCAGCCGTCGGCTGCGCGGGCGGGACGCCATGGCGTGTCCTTCCGTACCGGAGTGGTTCTCGTTCCGGTGCCGAACGTATGGATCACGCGCCGTAGTCGGCGTCCCGCCGGAGGGGACAGTCGGTGGGTAGCTCCGAAGTATGACGGGTAGGGGTGACGCTCCTCGGGGAGCGCGTTTGCCCCCGTCGGCACGCCGTCACCCGTCGGCGCGGCCTCGCCTGTCGGGGAATCCGTGGGTGCGGGCCGCCGTGACGACGGCCAGGACCAGGATCAGGAGCGCCAGGACGGTCCAGGGGAGGGCGCCCGCACCGAGGCGGTCGAGCAGCAGGCCACCGGCGATGCCGCCGCCCGCCATGGCCGCGTTCCAGAGGCTGACGAGCATGGTCTGCGCGGTGTCGGCCGCCTCGCCGCCCGCGTCGCCGACGGCCGTCTGCAGGAGGGTCGGCGCCCCGCCCCAGCCGAGCCCCCACAGGATCGCGGCGGCGTAGACGAGGGCCGGGCTGTCCGCCGCCACGGCGAGCCCGCCCGACGCGACGGCGAACAGGGCTGCGCCCGCGAGGGTCAGGGTCCGCACGCCCCGGTCGATGCGGAGGCCGGTGAACCAGATGCTCAGGAGCGAGGCCGCGCCGAAGACGAGGAGGACGGCGCCGGTGGAGCCGCCCATGCCCAGGTGGTCGAGGAAGGCGGCGACGTACGTGTACAGGACGGTGTGGGCGAGGACGAGGACGAGGGTGACCAGGAGGACCGGGGCGACGCCCGGTATGGCCAGGGTCCGCCGGATCGGCGCCCGGCCGCCTCGGGGCTGCCCGGGGAAGTCCGGGACGGTGAGGGCGATCCAGCCGATCAGGACGACGGCGAGGGCGGTCATGAGGAGGAACGTCACCTGCCAGCCGAGTGCCGCACCGAGGAAGGTACCGGCGGGCACACCGAGCGAGAGGGCGAGGGGGATGCCGGTCATGACGACGGCGATCGCCCTGCCCTGGAGGTGGACGGCGACCATGCGCCGGGCGTAGCCGGCGAGCAGGGCCCAGGCGAGACCGGCGGCGACGCCTGCGAGGAAGCGGGCGGCCATGGTGAGCGGGTAGTGGGTGGAGACCGCGGTGACCGTGTTGGCGACGGCGAAGCCCGCGACCGCCGCGAGCAGCAGCCGCTTGCGCCGCCAGCCGGCGGTGGCGGCGGTCAGTGGGATGGCGGTGAGCGCCGTGCCGATGGCGTAGATGGTGACCGACTGACCCATGGCGGGTTCGCCGACGCCGAGGTCGGCGCTCATCGCGGGGAGGACGCCGGCGGGCAGGGTCTCGGTGAGGCTGGTGACGAAGACGGCCGTGGCCAGGGCGAGAAGCGCGGGCCAAGGGAGGCGGTCGGAGGGGAGGCGGTCGGAGCGGAGACGGTTTTCGCGTGCGGGCGAACCGGCCTTCTGTGCGGTGTGGTTGCTCATGCCACGTATGCTGAAACCTTCACATTGATGTGAAGGTCAAAGCGACTGGCTGTGAGGTGGACCACATGCGCATCGGTGAACTGGCGGACCGCACCGGCACTCCGCGCAGAATGCTGCGCTACTACGAGGAGCAGGGACTCATCGTCGCCGATCGCCTGCCGAACGGCTATCGGGTGTACGACGAGTCGAACGTGGACCGGGTCCTGCAGATCCGCGGTCTCCTCGACGCGGGGCTGCCGACACGGATCATCAAGCAGATTCTGCCCTGCCTCGACAAGCCCCGCGTCATCCACTTCCCCGACGCCACACCGGAGATGCTCGCCACGCTGGAGGGCGAGCGGGACCGGATGACGGAACGCATCCGGTTCCTGACCCGGAACCGCGACGCGGTGGCCGAGTATCTCGACGCCGTACGGGAGAAGTTGGCGACGGGTTCGCCCGCCACGACCTGATCGCGACGGACTCCCCCACCGCTCACCGCTCGCCCCTCGCAGCTCGCAGCTCGCCGGGACGCCGTCAGCGGGAGGCCGGGCCCGTCCAGCCGGCGGGGACACGGGCCAGGCGGACGCGCTGGGGATGGTCGCCGACCGCGACGGAGGCGACGGCGCGCCCGGTGGCGAAGTCGATCGCGGTCACCCGGTCCGAGCCGCTCTCCGAGATGACGCAGGAGCGGCCGTCACCGCTGACGGTGGCCCAGTACGGCTTGGCGGCCGGCACGAGCGGGCCCTCCCGCAGGCTCGTACGGTCCACGACGGTGGCGTAGTCGTCCATGGTGGCGGCGACGCAGAGCTTGGAGCCGTCGGGGCTCATGGACATGCCGTGGTGGCGCGAGTCGTTGACCCAGGTGGTGCGGTCCGGGTCGGTCGCCGGGTTCTCGGGGAGCGTCTTCAGGCGGGTGACGCGGTCGGTGGCCACGTCGTACTCGAGGAAGCCGTTGAAGAACGAGACCTGGAAGTAGAGCGTGGACTCGTCGGGGGTGAAGGCGACGGGCCGGACGGCGTCGGAGAGGTCCTTGCGGCCGAAGGCGTCGAGGCGGGCGCGCATGTCGATGACGCGGACCTGCTCGAAGGTCCGGGCGTCGACGACCGTGATGCGGCGGTCCCCCTTGGTCCAGTCCCAGGCGGGGCCGTCCAGTGCGGTGGTGACCTCGCCGATGGCCATGTTCCACAGGTACCGGCCGTCGGCCGTGAAGACATTCTCGTGCGGCTTGTCGCCGGTCGCGAAGGAGCCCAGTTCCCGGCCCGTCGTGATGTCGAGGACGTGCACCCGGTTGGAGGTGGAGGCCGAGACGGCGACGCGCGTACCGTCGGGCGAGACGGCCATGTGGTCGGAGCGGAAACCGGAGACGGGATAGCGCCAGTTGAGCGCGCCGGTACGGAGGTCGATCGAGACCACGTCGGCGAAGCTCGGCCGGGAGACCACCATCGCCGAGCCGTCCGGCGTGGCGTACATGTCGTCGACGAACTGGTCGTGGCCCTCGCCGGGGCCCTGCCGGATGCCGAGGAAGAAGGCGAGCTTGAGGGGGTTGAGCCCGATCTCCCACATGCGGCGCTCGCGGTCGGGGATGACGTTGATCCGGCCGATGCGGGCGAAGTCGCCGCTGGCCTCGATGACGTCGGCGGTACCGTCCCAGTTGTTCCCCACGAACATCACCTCCCGCAGCCCCTCGGCCGCCACGGGGGCGACGGGCGGCGCGGCGGGCGGTCCGGCCGGCGGGACGGCGGCCACGGTGCTGCCGCCACCACCGACGGTGAGCACGAGGGCGGCGGCCAGGGACCCGAGCAGGAGGCGACGTGCGCCCCGCGTCCGGACAGCAGACATCGGTGTTCCTTCCAGGAGAGCGCGCGGCATCAACTGCCCTGTATGCCAGGGCGACTTACCCGACAGTAAGGAGTTGCCGCGCAGCCCACAAGAGGTCGGAACGCGTCGGCCCGCTTCAGCCGTCGCGTGACAACTTCTCCTCGGCCGGCCCGGTCCGGGAGACGCACCCGGCCGCGTCAGGCATGCGGCGGGCCCGGTCCGTGAAACGCACCCGGCGGCGTCAGGGCATGCGGCTTGCTCCCGCCACGATCGCCTCGCGGATCCGGTTGTAGGTCCCGCAGCGGCAGATGTTGCGGATCTCGTCGAGGTCGGCCTCGTCGACCTCCCGCCCGGCCTCCCGCGCCGCGCGGACCTTGGCGACGGCCGTCATGATCTGGCCGGGCTGGCAGTAGCCGCACTGGACCACGTCGAGGTCCAGCCATGCCTCCTGCATGGGGTGCAGCTCCTTGCCGACGGTCGCGGGGAGGCCCTCGATCGTGGTGATCTCGTCGGTCGGGGCGATGTCCTTGACCGGGACGGAGCAGGGGTTGAACGCCTTGCCGTTGATGTGGCTGGTGCACGCCTGGCAGACGCCGAGCCCGCAGCCGTACTTGGGGCCGGTGACGCCGAGGACGTCCCTGAGCACCCACAGCAGCCGGACGTCGTCCTCGACCTCGGCCGTGACGGCCCTGCCGTTGAGGATGAAGGTGTGGTGCGGCACGGTGGCTCCTGGGTCCTAGAAGGCGCGGTCGAGGCCGTCGACCGGAGAGGCGGGGATCGGCGGGGTGGTGGGCAGCGGCTCGAAGGAGAGCGGCTCGGAGTGGTTGACGGGGAAGGTCGTCGGCATGGTGCCGGTGGCCCGGCCGTACGCGCAGGCGACGGCGGCCATCGCGGCACCGACGGCCAGCTCGCCCGCGCCGCCGGGCCGGTCGGAGTTCGGCGGCATGACGACGATCTCCAGTTCGGGCGGGGTGTTCCACTGCCGGGTGTAGAAGTAGTTGTCCCAGCTGCCCTCCTGGAAGTGGCCGTCCTGAAGGTGGAGGCCGGAGGTGAGGGCGACGGCGATGCCGTCCATGATGCCGCCCATCATCTGGGCTTCCAGGCCACGCGGGTTGACGGCGAGGCCGACGTCGACCGCGCAGACGACCTTGGTGACGCGGGGGCCGGTGTACGCGTCGTGGATCTTCCGGCCGGTCGTCGCGGGCCGGCAGTCGATCTCCGCGAGTACGGCGACGAAGGCGTGGTACTCGGGGTGGACGGCGATGCCCTGGGCCATGCCGGCGGGCAGGGAGCGTCCCCAGTCGCCGACCTCGGCGACCTTGTCCAGGACCGCGCGGGCGCGCTCCTCCTTGAGGTGCTTGCGGCGGAACTCGTACGCGTCCTTGCCCATGCGCCGGGCGAGTTCGTCCACGACCAGCTCCTGCGCGCACCGGACGTTGGGCGAGTAGATCCCGCGCATGGAGCCGGTGTTGAAGCCCTTGTCGGTCTCGCTGAGCAGTTGGGTGGTGACCCCGAAGTGGTACGGGCTCTGCTGGGTGAGCGCGAAGATCGTCTCGGAGAAGGCGAGGTCGCCCACGGGCAGTTGGGCTGCGGTGGAGGTGATGATCTCGCCGAGGCCGTGACCGAAGTCGGTGGCGACGGAGGTGTGGCGCTGCTCGTACGACAGCACCTCGCCGAGCGTGTACGTGGCGCGGACCCGGGACGTCGACATGGGGTGCGTACGGCCCTGGCGGAAGTCGTCGGTCCGGTGCCACATCAGCTTCACGGGCTTGCCCATGGCCCGCGAGATCTCGGCGGCCTCGCCGGCCGCGTCGTGGAAGAGCTTGCGGCCGAACGAGCCGCCGCCCTCGGTGACATGGACCTTCACCGCGGCGATCGGGAGGCCGAGCTTCAGGGCGATCTGCTCCTGGGCGACGATCGGCGTCTTCAGGCTCGCCCAGATCTCGGCCGAGTCCGGGCGCACGTCCGCGATGGCGCAGTTGGTCTCCAGGGCGCTGTTGCTGGAGAAGTGGAAGGTGAAGCGGGCGTCGACGGCCTTGGTGAGCAGGGGCAACGGCGGTACGACGAGGGGCAGTTCGGCGGCCCTCAGCTTCCGCTGGACGGTCGCGTCCGAGTCGCCCTCGGCGGTGCCTGGACCCCAGGTGACCTTCAGGGCGCGGACGGCGTCGATGCACTGGCCGAAGGTGCGGCCGCGGACGGCGACGCCGGTGGAGATCGGTGCGACGTCGGTGATGCCGGGCATGGACCGTACCTCGGTCAGGTTGTCGACCGAGCGGACGGTGCCGTTGATCGTCGGCGGCCGGCAGACCATCGTCGGCAGGGCGTCGGGCACCTGCACGTCCATGGCGAACTTCTTGCGGCCGGTCACCGCCTCCAGGGCGTCGATCCGTCGCTGCGCGGTGCCGATGACCTTGAACTCCGACGGCTTCTTCAGGGCGACCGAGACCGCCGTGTCGCTGACGGCGGCCGCCTTCGCGGCGAGTTCGCCGTAGCCGATGCTCCGGCCGGTCGCCGAGGAGACGATCGCCCCGGCCTTGGCGGTGAGGGAGCCGAGCAGCTCTCCGAGCTCCAGGGCGGCGGCGCGCAGCAGCCGGCCCCGGGCGACGGCGGCGGCGACCCGGATCGGGGTGAAGGTGGCGATGGTGGTGTTGGAGCCGCCGGTCATCTGGTTGAACAGCAGCTCCGGGCGGGCGTCGGCGAGGGTGACGCGCACCTTCTCCAGCGGCAGGTCGAGCTCCTCGGCGATCACCATGGCGGAGGAGGTGGTGATGCCCTGGCCGACCTCGGCCCGGGGCAGGGCGAAGGAGGCGGTGCCGTCGGCCTCGATCCGGATGGTGATCAGGTTCGCGGTGGGCAGGGCGGCGTGCGTGAGCATGTCGTTGAGGTCGTAGATCTCGGACGCCCCGGGCAGGGAGGGCACAAGCGCGGGCGCGGCGGCGGCCGCCGGGGTGGGGGCGAGGACGGCCTCGCCGAGCTGCGCGGCGACGGTGAGGGTCGGCGCCGCGAGGACGTACCCGAGGAAACGGCGCCGGTCCGGCCCTTCGCCGGGCCCCGACTCCTCCTGCTGGTGTTGCTCCTGCGCATCGTCGCGCACGGTCATCGACTGCCCTCTCCACGAACCACCACGTCGGAGGGATCATCGCGCATGCGCGGTCTTCCGTGTCCCGGGAGGGTGCAGGATTCACCGCCGTCACGCGGAGCCTTCACGACACGACGGGACGAACCCGGGAATACCTTGCCCCGGGGCGGAGGTTGAGTGCGTCTGTGACACCCCGTCGCACCGCTCGGAAGGAACGTCCATGAAGATCGGCATCATCGGCGCAGGCAACATCGGCGGCAACCTGACCCGTCGCCTCACGGCCCTGGGCCACGACGTGTCCGTCGCGAACTCCCGTGGCCCGCACACGCTCACCGCGCTCGCCGAGGAGACCGGCGCGACACCGGTCACGGTCGGCGAGGCCGCGCGCGGCGCCGAGATCGTGGTCGTGACCGTACCCCTGAAGGCGGTCCCGGACCTGCCCTCGGGTCTCTTCGACGACGCGGCGGAGGGCTTCGCTCTCATCGACACCAACAACTACTACCCGCAGCAGCGCGACGGCCGGATCTCCGCCATCGAGGACGACGGCCTGACCGAGAGCCGCTGGATCGAGCAGCACCTCGGCCACCCGGTGATCAAGGCCTTCAACGGCACCTACGCGGAGGACATCCTGGAGAGGCCTCTGCCGGCCGGCGACCCGGAGCGCATGGCGCTGCCCGTCGCGGGCGACGACGAGGTCGCGAAGAAGACGGTCCGCGCGCTCATCGACCAGCTGGGATTCGACACGGTCGACGCGGGCGGGATCGACGACTCCTGGCGCCAGCAGCCCGACACCCCGGTCTACGGCCTGCGGGCGGGAGCCGAGGCGGTCACGAAGGCCCTCGCGGAGGCGTCTCCCGAGCGTCCGGCCACGTTCCGGGGCTGAGGCCGCCTGGGTACGCCCGTCCGACACCCCGTCACCCTGACCATCCCGACGCCCCGGGGTCAGTCGGCGTACGCGGCCGGAGGCGGGCCCTGCGGGTGGGCGCCCAGGGTCGGGGCGAGCCACTTGTTGTACGAGACCATCCAGGGGCTGTCGGCGCCGCCCGCGCGGTAGTCCTCCAGGACCGCGTTGACCCGCCGGACCAGGTCGGTGTCGTCCTTGTTCATGGCGACACCGTAGAGGGAGGTGTCGAGGCGGGGCCCGACCAGCCGGAGCGTGGGGTCCTGGGCGACGAGCCCGGCGGCGAGGGTGGCGTGGGTGAGGACGGCGTCCACGTTCCGCTGCTGCAGTTCGACGAGACAGTCCAGATGGCTCGCGATCTCCACGGTGACGGCGCCTGTCCCCGAGGACTTCAGGAGGTCGGAGGCCGAACTCCCCTTGCTCAGACAGACGCGCCGGCCGCGCAGCTTGGAGTCGAAGCCGGTGATGTCGGAGCCCTGGGGCACGAGGAGCCGGTGCCCGGTCTCGAAGTAGACGCTGGAGAACGCGACGTCGGCCAGCCGCTCGCAGGTGATGCTCATCGTGCGCACGATGACGTCGACCTGGCGATTCTGGAGCCGCGGGATCCGCTGGGCGGGCGGCATGCTGACGAAGCGCACAGTGGCCTTCGGGCCGAGGATGTCGCGGGCGATCGCCCGGACCAGGTCGATGTCGAAGCCGGACGGCTCCTGGGTGTCCTGGTCGAGCGAGGCCCAGAGATAGCTGTTGAGGTCGACGCCCGCGACGAGATGGCCGCGCTCCCGGATGCGCCGCACCGCCTCGCCGTCCACCCGGTCGGGGCGGGGGCCGGCGCGCCGGGGGTCGCAGGACGGTACGCGGGCGGCCCGGTCGGCTGCGGGCCGGGCCGCGGCCCTCGGGGCCCCTTCGGACGGGCCGGCCGTGACGGCGGCGGCAGGGGCCGCGGCGAGCACGGTCGCCATGAGCATCAGCCAGAGCGCGAGGCGGGAGCCCAGCGGCCCCCTCCTGCGCCGTTCCGCCCTGGATCCAGCAGTCATACGCCCCACCCCCGCGCAGCCGACTCCCCACACCCAAGGCTACGCACCGCCACCCAACGACGGTTCGGATTCGGGGAGTTGGGCCGAGAGTTGGGCGGATGTCGGGGGAAGCCTCACCGCCCCCGGAGGACGGGGAGGGAGGACAGGGCGGGCAGGGCCGGGAGGTTGGGGAGCTTCGGCCGGCGTACCGCACTCAGGTGGCAGCGGGAGAGCCTGGCGCGCTGTCCCCCACTGGTGATCAGGGCGTTCACGGAGGTCATCGGGTCGGCGCCCACGCTCCGCGCGAGCATCATGCCGACGACGAGCGGGAGCAGCGCGACCGCCACGGCCGAACCGGTGGCCGTGACGTGCTGGATACGGCTGGTGTGCCGGGCGTCCGTGGTCATGACCCCATTCCACCGGCCGAGGCCGGGGCCGGGTATCCGGCGACGTACTCAGCCGGCCGTCCCGGGATACTCAGAGCGGAAGGGTGCCCGCGCCGCCCACGACCGTCGCGGCGCGTCCCCTTGGCGGGCGGGGCCCGGTGGGGTTGCGTGGGCGGTCGACCGCACCGTACGCACACGCACACCTACACGTACACGTACACGTACACGCATTGAGGAGCCCACGAGACCATGGCCGACTACCGCATCGAGACCGTCCGCACCGGCTACCGGCAGTGGATCGCCCGCAACGACCGAGGCGCGGAGGTACGCATGGGGGCGGCGGACGACGCGGACGCCCAGCCCTCGTTCACGCCGGTCGAACTGCTGCTCGCGGCCATGGGGGGCTGCGGCGGCATGGTCGTGGACCGGACGGCGCGCGCCGTGGACCACGACGACCTGCGGATCGTCGTGGAGTCGGTCTCCCTGCCGGAGGACGACGGCCGGGTGGGCCGGATCAGGGTCAGTTACGAGTTCGAGCTGCCCGACAACAACCCGAAGGCCGCCGAGGTGTTCGCGCGCGGGGTGCGGCTCACGCACGAGAAGTTCTGCACGGTGAGCCGCACGGTCGAGCACGGCGCGACGGTGGAGGCCGTCCTGCCCGACGGGACCATCGGCTTCCGCGCGGGCTGATCCGGTGAACTGCCCTCGTGAGCCGTGCTGGGAGGCCCGTGGGCCGCGCTCGTGAGCGCGGCTACTCCTCGATCGCGCCGCCGATCCGGCGGAGGTGCTGCCGGAAGGTGTACGAGGCGTCCGCCTCGCGACGGGCGAGATAGTCGTCGAACCGCGTCTGGGCACGCAGGGTCTCGCCCGCCCTGATCCTGCGGGCCTGTTCGCGCTCCGTGCGGTGGATGGTGTGCGCGGTCTCCAGGACGGCGTCGACGCGGTCCGCGGCCACGAAGAGCACACCGTCGTCGTCGCCGAAGACGACGTCCGCCGCGGTCACGAGGTGCTCGCCGAACCGGGCGCTGAGCAGGGCCTCGGGCTCGCGCGCGTCCACGCGGACGGGGCCCGGCGCGTGGCGGCCGTAGGAGAAGACGGGCAGGCCGATCTCGACGAGGTCGGGCGAGTCGCGGTGCAGTCCCCAGACGACGAGGCCCGCGACACCCGCGGCCTCGGCCTCCAGGACGGCCAGGTCGCCGACGCAGGCCTCGTCCTCGCGGCCCTCGTTGTCGATGACGAGGACGTCACCGGACGAGGCGTGGGTGAAGGCCTCGAGGAAGACGTCCACGCTTCCGTAGTGCCGCGCGGGCAGCACCCGCCCGGCGACGCGCTGTCCGGTGACCACCGGGGCGACACCGGCCGGGGCGGCGCGCAGGGGTTCGCCGAGCCGGACGCAGGCGTCGGCGATCAGGGGCGTGGAGAGCTCGGCGAATTCCTTCAGCATCGTGGTGCTCCGTTGTCCGGTGTCCGGCGTGGGCCTGCGCCGCGGGCGGCGTGAGGCATCACGGAGTGCCAACTCCGGGCGTGAACGGGCTATTCCGCGCACGGCAGTTGACTGCTGCCGTCGACCGGGCCACCTGTGCGCCGGTGGCCCGCGCGCCGCGCCGGACGGGCGCAGTACGTTCGCGGGGGCGGGACGGAGCGGCCGTCCCGCAGGCGCGCCTTCGCGCGCCGGAGAGGGGTTCACCTCAGTGATCGTGATCGCGCATCTCAGTGACATCCACGTCGACAGTTCTCCGCGCAGCGCCGAGCGGACCGAAGCCGTGATGGCCTATCTCGAATCGCTCGACATCGACCTCGACGCCGTCGTGGTGACCGGCGACATCGCCGACCACGGGCTCGCGTCGGAGTACGCGCGGGTACGGGAGTTGCTGCGGACCCGGCATCCGCTGCTGGTCTGCCCGGGCAACCACGACGACCGCGACACCTTCCACGACGTGCTCCTGGGCAGGCCAGCGGACCGACCGGGCGCTCCCGTGAACCAGGTGCTGCGCGGCGACGGGTTCGTCCTTGCTCTCGGCGACTCGTCGATTCCGGGCAAGGACGAGGGGTACCTGGAGGACGAGACCCTCGCCTGGCTGGAGGGCGTGCTGGACGAGACACCGGAGGAGGTGCCCGTCCTGATCGGCTTCCACCACCCGCCGAGCATGCTGCAGATGCCGTTCGTCGACGGCATCCGCCAGTTCGGGGAGGACCGCCTCGCCGAACTGGCGGGGCGGCACCCCGGCGTCGTCGCCTTCCTCTGCGGGCACGCGCACACGGCGGCGGCCACCACCTTCGCGGGACGCCCGCTCCTCGTGGCGCCCGGCGTGGTCTCGACCTCGAAGCTGCCCTGGGAGCCGTACAGCCACCCGAAGGACCATGTGTACCGGGACGAGATGGCGCCGTCGCTCGCCTTCCACCTCCTGGACGAGACGGGCCGGATCACCACGCACTTCCGCTCCGTCCCCCTCCAGGGCCTCCAGGGGCTGTCCGGCCGATCCTGACCGGGCGGGGGCGGGGAGTCAGTCGAGCCAGATCTCGCGGACCTCGCGCAGCGGATCACGCTCCACGCGCGACTCGGCGTCCCAGAGCATCGTGGCGCGCCCGTCGGTCGTGTAGCGCGGCCAGGACGCACCCGGGTCCTGGTCCCGTACGAAGGCGACCCAGGCACCGTGCATCGCGTCCGCCAGGACGCGGGGCGGCGCCTCGCCGGCGACGGCGGTGACGCCTTCGGCGCCCAGGAGGTCGAAGGCGTACGGCAGGTCCAGGCAGTGGAAGGCCGTGCCGTTGACGGGCGACTCCCAAACGAACTGGTAGAGCCAGGTGGGGCGTTCGCGCGCGGCGCGGGCGTCGGCGACGGCCAGGGAGGGCGCGCGGAAGGTGACGTCGGTGAGCGCCTGGCCGAACAGCGTGTCCGGACCGTCCGCCGCGTACGCCGCCGTGAAGGCCGCCACCTTCTCCTCGGCCAGACCCAGCGTGCCGAGCAGAAACGGCACGGGCGGGCCGTCGGGGCCGGGGGCGGGGAAGGCGTTGAACTCATGGGCGGTGAAGCCCAGCATGAGCGGGACGTCGGCGCCCGCGTCCCCGGTCGTCAGCGCGTCGAGGACGGGTTCCGGGATCAGCTCGCCGTCGGCGAAGGGCGCCAGGGACAGCAGGGGCGGCAGGCCCTCGCGGTCCGGGCCCGGCGCGCCCATCCGGTCCTGGAGGTCGAGGAGTTCGTCGTCGCTCAGGTCGCGGAGCGCGGCGGCGGTGGCGGGTACGCCGGTACGGGCCGTGAACAGGCGGGACGCGGCGCGGGCGACCTCGGGACCGTCGGGGCGCATGACGGCCCCGGAGACGGAGAGCGCGCCCCGGAACAGGCCCCGGGCGGCCGGGACGGCGAGCAGGGTCTGTACGGCGCCGCCGCCCGCCGACTGGCCGGCGACGGTGACCTTGGCGGGGTCGCCGCCGAAGCGGACGATGTTGTCGCGGACCCATTCGAGGGCGGCGATCCAGTCGCGGACGCCTCGGTTGTCGGGGGCGTCGTCGAGGTGCAGGAAGCCCTCGATGCCGAGCCGGTAGCCGAGGGAGACCAGGACGACGCCGTCCCGGTTGAAGGCCGATCCGTCGTACCAAGGGCTGGCCGCCGAGCCCGCCACGTAGCCGCCGCCGTGGATCCAGACGAGGACGGGGAGCCCGGCGTCGGGGGCGGTGCCGGAATCGGTACCGGAATCGGTGCCCGGGGCGAAGCCCGGCGTGAAGACGTTGAGGTTGAGGACCCCCGCGCCCGGGACGGAGGGCTCCGGGATGGTGGTGACCTCGGCGAAGGGGCGGCGCTGGGCGGTCGGACCGTAGGCGGTGGCGTCCAGGGGTTCGCTCCACGGCTCCGGCGGCACGGGCGCCGCGAAGCGGAGCTCGCCGACGGGCGGCTGCGCGTAGGGGATGCCGAGGAAGCGGAGGCTCCCGTCGGCCCGGCGCTCGCCTCGCACGGGGCCGCGGGTGGTGGTGACGGTGGTGACGGTCATGGGAGCAGCGTCCGGCCGATGATCAGCCGCGTCAACGCCTGAGACGTAAAGGTGACACGTGTCACTTACTCGTGTCATCCAGATGCGCGTGTCGCGCCGACTGGAGTCCGTCCTGCCGGGGTACGACTCCCCTCGACGGCAGCGGCGGCAGGGAGGTCGCGCATGGCGGGACTGCACACGGGGACGGCGGTCGGGATCCTGGTGGTCGCCGCCGGGGTCGGTCTCATGGCGCTCGGCGCCGCCCGCCAGGGCCGCTCGGCACGGCCGTTGGCCCCCGCGCGGGCGTGGGCCGCCATGGAGCGGGAGCACTGGCGGGTGCTGCGACGGGCGGCCGGCATGGCGATCGCCTCCGCACGCGGGGCGGCCGGCGCCGGAGAGCCTGCGATCGTCACGGTCTCGGACGTGCTGCGCCTGGCCGACGAGCACTTCGACCGCCCGGACGCGGACCCCCGCCTGGCGGCGGCCGCCCTGCGCCACGAGTACGAACGGGGCGCGTGCGCCCGTGACTGCATGACGGACGCGTTCGGCTGAGGGCGGGGCGCGGGTCGTGGGGCGGGGCTCGTGGGGCAGATGCTCGTGGGTGGCTCGTGGGGGGGGCGCTCGACGGCACCGGGCAAGGGTCCGAAAAAACTTTGGACGGCGATGTCGAGAACCCGCGTCCGGCTCCGTCCCCGAGGTGAACGCGACCACAATGGGTCGCACGAGCACCGAGGAGAGAACCACCATGGCGAAGTACCTGCTGCTGAAGCACTACCGAGGCGCCCCGGCTCCGGCCAACGACGTGCCGATGGACCGGTGGAGCCCGCAGGAGATCTCGGCGCACGTCCAGTACATGAGCGACTTCGCGGCCCGCCTGGAGAAGACCGGCGAGTACGTCGACGGTCAGGCGCTCGCCCCCGAGGGAGCGTGGGTCCGCTACGACGGTGAGGGGCGCCCGCCGGTCACCGACGGACCGTTCGCGGAGACCAAGGACCTCATCGCCGGCTGGATGATCATCGACGTCGACAGCTACGAGCGCGCCGTCGAGCTGGCCGGGGAGCTGTCGGCCGCCCCCGGGGCGGGCGGCAAGCCGATCCACGAGTGGCTGGAGGTGCGCCCGTTCCTGTCCGCGCCGCCCACCATCACGGAGTGACGTCGCCGATGGACGAGCTCCTGCTCAGGAGCCTCACCCCGAGCGTGCTCACCGTCCTCGTCCGCCGCGGAGCCGACTTCGCAGCGGCCGAGGACGCGGTGCAGGACGCTCTGGTCGAGGCGCTCCGGGTGTGGGCGGCCGACCCTCCGCGGGATGCCAAGGGGTGGCTGGTCACCGTGGCGTGGCGCAAATTCCTCGACGCGACGCGCGCGGAGACCGCGCGTCGGCGGCGTGAGGACCGCGTCGAGGAGGAGCCGGCCCCCGGGCCGGCCCCCGCGGTGGACGACACCCTCCAGCTCTACTTCCTGTGCGCCCACCCGTCGCTGACCCCGGCGTCGGCGGTCGCGCTCACGCTGCGCGCCGTCGGCGGGCTGACCACCCGCCAGATCGCCGAGGCCTATCTGGTGCCCGAGGCGACCATGGCGCAGCGCATCAGCCGCGCCAAGCGCACCGTCTCCGACGTGCGCTTCGATCGGCCAGGCGATGTGGCCACCGTGCTGCGCGTCCTCTACCTCGTCTTCAACGAGGGCTACTCCGGCGACGTCGACCTCGCCTCCGAGGCCATCCGGCTCACCCGGCAGCTCGCGGCCCGCATCGACCACCCCGAGGTGGCCGGGCTGCTCGCCCTCATGCTGCTCCACCATGCCCGGCGTGCCGCCCGGACCGCGTCCGACGGCAGCCTGGTGCCGCTCGCCGAGCAGGACCGCGGCCGGTGGGACACGGCGTTGATCGCCGAGGGCGTCGTGATCCTCCAGGCCGCGCTCGCCCGCGACCGGCTCGGCGAGTTCCAGGCCCAGGCCGCCATCGCGGCGCTCCACGCCGACGCGCCCACCGCCGAGGAGACCGACTGGGTGCAGATCGTCGAGTGGTACGACGAGCTCACGCGCCTGACCGACAGTCCGGTCGTCCGGCTCAACCGGGCTGTCGCCGTCGGGGAGGCCGACGGACCGCGCGCCGGCCTCGCGGCGCTCGCGGCACTGGACGCCTCGGTGCCCCGCCACGACGCGGTGGCGGCGTACCTCCACGAGCGCGACGGGGACCTGGTGACGGCGGCACGGCTGTACGCCGAGGCGGCCCACAAGGCACCCAACCTCGCCGAGCGCGACCACCTGACGCGCCAGGCCGCCCGGCTCAACGCGCGAAAGCGTCGCTGACGGGTCGCGCTCAGAGCTTCACGGCATCAGGGGCTGTTCGGCGGGACCGGGGTCGCCTGGTGGTAGTACATGCGCCAGGTGCCGTCGGTGTGGCGGCGCCAGAGGGAGCTGCGGAGGGCGTGCCGGCCGTCGATGTGCGTCGCGTACGTCAGGTGGACCAGGCCGGGGGCGAGGAGCGTGCCGGTCATCCCGGAGGGTTCGTAGGCCGGTCCGTCCTCCGCGGCTCCCTGCATCTCGGGCAGCGCGGCGACCATCTCCTCGTACGTCCAGCGACGCCCGGACGCGCCGACCTCGACGAACTCGGGGTCGAGAAGGGCCCCGGCGAGCGTGCGCGAGGAGCGCACCGAGGGTTCCAGCAGGCGCAGTTCCGCGGCGATCGCCTCGGCGACCTCTGTGGTGGGGGTGGTGTCGCGCAGGGTGATCCAGTAGCGGCGCTTGCGGCCGATCTCCGTGTCGCGGATGTCCTCCAGGACCCCGCCGTTGCGTTCGATCGTGCGGGCGGAGGCGATGTTGTCGTCGTCGCAGGTCACCAGGACGCGGTCAAGGCCGAGGGTGCGGGCCTCGGGGAGGATCGCGCCCAGGGCCCAGGTGGCGAGGCCCCGGCGGCGTGCGGACGGGCGGATGCTGTAGCCGACGTGTCCGGCCGCGCGCAGCAGGAAGTCGTTGAGCCGGTGGCGCAGGTCGATCGCGCCGACGTACTCCCCGTCCTCGACGATCCACCAGTGGGTCGCGTGTACCCGGCCCTCGGTCAACGTGCGTGTCCGGTCGGACTGTTCTCTCAGCCTGCCGACCCACGAGGCGAAGACCTCGGGGATCGCGAGGGCCTCCGACGCGGCCAGCCCTATCCCCGCGCCCGCTTGCCGGCTGCCGGGGTTCCACTCGGCGTGGGCTTCGAGCCAGGAGCGGTGAAGACGGGTGGTGGGGGTGACCAGTTCAGGCATGCGGGCGACGATAACAGGCCAATGGCCCCGTTGATCAGGGCTTTTCGGCAGCCGTTCGGGTAGCGCGCGTCCGGCCCGGGTCCGGGTCGCTACTCGCCGGTGACGCCGTCGAGGCGTTCGCGCAGCAGGTCGGCGTGGCCGTTGTGGCGGGCGTACTCCTCGATCATGTGGGCGATGACGTAGCGCAGCGAGTACGCCTCCTCCCCCAGATGACCGCACGCGTCCAGGGAGTCCGCCGCGTCCACCACGGCGCGCGCTCGGGCGCACTCCTCGCGCCAGACGGTGAAGGCCTCGGCGACTCCGTCCTCGTCGAGGTGGTCGACGTCGAAGTCGGCCCAGTCGGTCGAACCGGCCGGGGTCCACGGACTTCGGCTGTCCTCACCGTTGATCACATTGCGGAACCAGCCGCGCTCCACCTCCGCCGCGTGCCGCACAAGGCCCACGAGGGAGAGGCCCGACGGCGGCGCCACCCGCTCCTTGAGCTGCTCGGCGGTGAGCCCCGCGCACTTCAACTCCAGGGTGTCGCGCTGGAACTGGAGCATGGCGGTGAGCGTGGCCCACTCGTCCGCGGTACGGGGCGGCTGGACGCGGTGATCTTGGGTCATCCGGTCATCGTGCCGAAGCGGCCGTCGAACGACCAGCGATTTCGTGCTTCCGTCGACGCGTCAGCCGCCCGGGCGGACCGCGTAGTCGCCGAAGCCGACCCAGTCCAGGGCCACGCACGGTTCGTCGCCGAGTACCCAGGCGTCATGGCCGGGCTGGACGGTGAAGAAGTCGCCGGGGCCCACTTCGAGGGACTCGCCGTCATTCATGACGATCTTCATCCGGCCGCCGACGACATAGCCGACGTGGGAGGCCTCGCAGCTGTCCGTACCGGCGATGGGCTTGACGTGCTTGCTCCACTGCCAGCCGGGTTCGAAGACCGCCCGGCCGACCGCGCCGCGGTCCGTGGTGATGAGGTCGAGCCGACCCTTGGCGTCCTCGAACGGACGGGTCTCATCCGCCGAGTCGAAGCTTCTGGAGACGATTCCGGTCATGTTCCTCCGCCTCCCGGCGGTGTGACGTGCGCTTCCCCGAGTCCTCTTCCAGGCTACGCCGAGCACCCCTCACCGGCCGCCTCGTCGCCGACGGCCCACTGCCCGGGGCGGCTCGCCCACTGCCCGGGGCGGCTCTGCACGGGCCCGTCCCCAGGCCCGTCGCCCCGGGCCTGTCACCGCGACGGACTACCGTCGGAAGCAGGAACACCGCCGTTCACCCACCAGGAGCGCCCGTGACCGCCGAACTCAACCACACCGTCGTACACGCCACCGACAAGCGCCTCTCTGCCGAGTTCATCGCCACGATCCTGGGCCTGGAGGTCGCAGCGCCCTTCGGACCCTTCATCCCCGTGGCCACAGGGAACCGCGTGACGCTCGACTTCTACGAGAACGTCGACGCGCCGGTCGTCTCGCAGCACTACGCCTTCCTCGTGCCGGACGACGAGTTCGACCTGATGATCGCGCGGCTGGAGGCGATCGGCGTGACGTACTACTCCGATCCCGGCCACACGGACCCCGGGCACGTCAACAACCTCTTCGGCGGCCGCGGCGCCTACTTCGACGACCCCGACGGCCACAACATGGAGATCATCACCCGCCCGTACAGCACATGACATTTCCTTGAACCTTCATGGAACGGTTCTTTCACTTGGGGGATTCACGCTAATTCGCCCCCTGTTTTCTGTGCGCATCCGATATCGGACAGACCTACACATAAAGGCTGGATAAGCGCACAATGAAACCGCGGCACTTCGCCGCAAGCGCGATCAGACGTGCAAGACGCCAGAAGGAGGCGAGTCGTATGTCTGACGTCTCTCACCGTCCCGGTGATATCAGGGGACACCCCGACGCGACGGAAATGCGGGAACGCTACTCGCAGATACTCCAGACACGAGGTGTCGCGGCGGTCGAGGAGCTCGTGATCCTCGCCGGTATCTACGCCGCGGTCTCCGGGTGGGTGGTCCACTTCTCGGCCGCCCGGCCCGAACTCGCCCTCAGCAACCTGGTCACCGGCATCGCCCTCGCGATCCTCGGCCTCTGCATGTCGATGGCCCCGGAGCGGTCCCAGGACCTGAACTTCGTCGTCCTGGCGCTCGGCGTATGGCTGATCCTCTCCCCCTGGGTGGTCGCCACAACCGATGCCGGAACTGGCGCGATCCTGAGCAACGTCATCACCGGCGCATGCGTCTGCCTCTTCGCTCTCACGGCGGGCGGACTGCTCATGAGCAAGACCAGAAAAACGTGACGAAGCTCTGATCCTCTCCCAGAACGGCGCCGCATCCCCCACACGGGGATGGGGCGCCGTCGCCGTGCCACATGCGCAAATCCAGACACACCAACCCCCAACGCCCCGCCCCAGGTAACGAATTGACCCTCGGCGTTTCGGCCACATAAGTTCTGCGTAAGCTTGCTCCACAGGGACAGGCTCCCGCTCGCATTTCCCAGTCCTTGGGGGGACTAAGTGAACTGGTACCTCGACGTTCTCAAGAAGTACGCGGTATTCAACGGCCGTGCGCGTCGCCAGGAATACTGGATGTTCGTGCTGTTCAACATCATCGCGCTGATCATCGTCGCCGCCGTCGACTTCGCGATCGGCACGTACCCGCTGCTGTACGCCGTCTACGCGCTGGCCGTGTTCCTGCCCGGTCTCGGTGTGACGGTCCGGCGTCTGCACGACACCGGCCGCTCGGGCTGGTGGATCCTGATCAACCTGATCCCGCTGGTCGGCGGCATCATCCTGATCGTGTTCCTCGCCACCGAGGGCAACCAGACGGACAACGAGTACGGCCCGAACCCGAAGCTCGCGCCCGCGTACTGAGCCGCAGCATCGACGAAGCCCCCGAAGGAAGGTTCCTTCGGGGGCTTCGCCCGTTTTCGGACCGCCCTTACCGACCCGCCCCGCGGACCCACCCTTACGGCCCCGCCCCGGGGCCCCTCCCTTACGGACCGCCCGCTCCGGCAGCTGTCCGGCGCCGTACACCGCCAGTGACGGTTCGTAGCAATTGCCGGTCACGCCTTGTGCACCATGGCGCAGGCCCCGCCTCCTCCCCCGCCCCTAGCCTCGCCGCAACGGCGCGCAATCGAACGAACGAGGGCGGTAACGGTGAACTGGCTCATCCATGACTACCGCGAGAGCGATCTCGCCGCAGTGGTCCACCTGATCGACACCACGGCCGAGCTCGGCCAGGAGTCCGTCTTCTCCCTGGCCGAGTGCATCAGCGCCCTGACCTCCCGCCAGCCGGCGGTCGTCGCCGTCCACCAGGGCGTTCCCATCGGCGCCGCGCTCGCCTCGGTCTCCGGGGAGCGGGCCTGGGTGATGCGGATCGCCATCTCCTCCGCCTGGCGCGGCCGGGGCCTCGCCAGCGCGCTGCTTGTCGAGTTGGAGCGCCGCCTGGTGGCGGCGCGCGTCGGCCGGATCGCGTACGTCCTGCCCGAGGAGGAGCTGCTCGGCGAGGGCCTCCTGAACGCCGGATACACCCGGCAGCCCGCCGTGGCCTACTTCGAGAAGGTCGAGCCGCTGCACGGCCCCGCCGCCAACCTCCTCGACGACCTCGGCGGCCGGCTGCTGCCGGGCGACCTGTGGGCCAAGGTCGCCGGCATGGAGCGGGAGAAGGACCTGATCGAACGGCGGGTCGTCCTTCCGCTCGCGGAGCCCGAGCGGGCGGCGCGGCACGGCGTGCGGCCGCCGCGCGCGGTGGGGCTCTTCGGTCCGCCGGGAACCGGCAAGACGACCTTCGCGCGGGGCATCGCCTCCCGGCTCGGCTGGCCGTTCGTGGAGATCCTGCCGTCCCGGCTCGCCGACGAGGGCAACCTGGCGGCCGCGCTGCGCTCCGCGTTCGCCCGGATCGCCGAGCTGGAGCGGGTCCTGGTCTTCATCGACGAGGTCGAGGAGATCGCCCCGGTCCGTCAGGAGCCCGCGCAGCCGGGTGGGATGCACGGCGTGACCAACGAACTCCTCAAGCTCATACCGGGGTTCCGTGAGCGCGATGAGCGGCTGCTCGTCTGCGCCACGAACTCGATCCGCTCCCTCGACCCGGCCTTCCTGCGCCCGGGGCGCTTCGACTACCTCATCCCGATCGGTACGCCTGACAAGGCGGCCCGCGCGGCGATCTGGGCGCGCTACACCGAGGGCCGTCCCGATGTCGACATCGACGAACTGGTGGCGGCGAGCGATCTGTTCACGCCCGCCGACATCGAGCACGCCGCACGGATCGCCGCGCAGAACTCCTTCGAGCGCGATCTGGTCGCCGTCGGCGCCCGCTCCGCCGCCGACGAGCGGCTGCCCGGCGCGAGCACGGCGGACTACCTGGAGGCCATCGGGCAGTGCCGGCCGACCGTGACGCCGGAGATGATCACCCAGTTCGAGTCGGACATCACCACGCACGCACGGTTCTGACGCGGTGTCCCGCCCGTGCCCGCGCGGTGGGGACCCCGACTGTCAGTGCCTCTCCCTATCGTGGTCATGAGCGTTCCGGACGGCTTCCGGGACGGAGTCGACCACGACAGGGGGAAGCGGCCGGTGGAGCGGTACGAGGGGCTCGACATCATGACCGTCACGGAGACGGCGGAGCTGGAGGCGTGGCTGGAGGCCCACCACGCCGACACGCCCGGGGTCTGGTTGCGGATCGCCAAGAAGGGCAAGGGCGGCGCGTCCCTGACCAATCCGGAGATCCTCGACTGCATGCTCTGCTTCGGCTGGATCGACGGTCAGCGCAAAGGCGGGGACGAGGCGTACTACCACCAGAAGTACACCCCGCGCCGCTCCCGCAGTCTCTGGTCGCAGGTGAACGTCCGCAAGGTCGAGGCGCTCACGGCGGCGGGGCGGATGCGCGAGCCCGGCCTCGCCGAGGTGCGGGCCGCGCAGGCGGACGGCCGGTGGGGATCCGCGTACCCCTCGCAGGCGGAGGCGACCGTGCCGGACGATCTGGCGGCGGCCCTCGCGGCCGACGAGCGGGCGCGCGTCGCCTACGAGGGGCTCGGGAAGACCGACCGGTATCTGGTGATCATGCGGCTGTGGCAGGCCCGCACGGCGAAGGGCCGGGCGCAGCGCCTGGAGCGGATGGTGGCGAAGCTGGTGGCGGGCGAGAAGGTCACGTGACGGGCGGCGGGGGCGTGCCCCGTCGGTAGAGCACCTGGTGGGCGTCGTGCTCGACGAAGGAGGAGACGAGGGTCATGCCGACGGTCTCGAGGAGCCGTCGGGAGCGGTGGTTCGCCTCCTGGGTGAGCGCGACCACGCTCGGTGTGCCCCGGAGCGTGGCGTCGAGGACGGCGGCGACGGCCTCGCGCGCGTAGCCGTGCCCCCAGTGCTCGGGCAGGAACTGGTACGAAAGCTCCGTCTCCCCGTCGCACGCCCCGGGCTCCACCGTCACGATCCCGAGCAGGACCCCGTCGGCCGCCCGCACCACGGCGTGCACACCGGGCGCTCCGACGACCCGCCGCTGCCGGATCCGTACGACCTGCTCGCTGACCGGCCCGCCCAGGTGGCGCCGGACCTCGGGGTCGGTCCACAGCCGGGTGACGGCCGGCACGTCGGCCGCCCGCACGGGCCGCAGCAGCAACCGCTCGGTGGTGAGCTCGCCGCGCGACGCGGCGGAGGATGAGGCGCGCATACGTACGATCATCTCAGCCCCACCGCCCGCCCCGGCATGATCCAAACGAAAGGCCCTAGGCCTCTCGCCCTGGTCCGTACGGGCGCCGCGCCCCGACCATGGTCCGATGTCGCGCACCCCGGTGCGCGCCTAGCGTCGTGGTCATGCGAATCGGACTTCTGGGTACAGGACATGTGGCACGGGCGCTCGCGGCGGGCTGGAACCGCGCGGGCCATGACATCGTCCTCGGGTCGCGACGGCCCGAAGACACGGAACTTCTCGGGGAGTTGAAGGATCTGCTCGACGCGGGCGTCCGCGTCGGGGATCCGTGGGCCGCCGCCGCGCACGCGGACGTGCTGGTGAACGCGACACCGGGGGCGGCCTCCGTGCCCCTCCTGGCGTCGATCGGCGCCCCGGCACTGGCGGGGAAGGTGCTGCTGGACATCGCCGTCGGCTACCAGGTGGACGACACCCTCACGCACCCGTCGGTCAGTCTCGGGGAAGAGATCCAGCAGGCCTTCCCCCGTACGCCGGTGGTGAAGACGCTCTGCACGGTCGACAGTGTCGTCATGACCGCTCCCGGCTCCCTGGAGGGGCCGAGCACGATCTTCCTGTCCGGCGACGACGCGGACGCCAAGCGGACGGTGAGCGGGCTGTTGGTCGATCTGGGCTGGTCCCAGGAGTCCCAGCTCGACCTCGGGGGCATCGTGAGCGCGCGCGGGCAGGAGCACTTCGCGCTGCTCTTCATCTCCATCGCCCGGGCGACCGAGTCGTTCGGCTTCGGGATCCGCGTGGTACCGCCGGCTGCGCAGTAGGCGGTCATCCCATTCTGCGCTGCAGGGCCGCGAGGGCGCCGGCCCTGCGGCCCGGGACCCGGCGGCGCAGTGCGACGAGGGCGTTGCCCAGCTCGCGGGTGCGGGCGGGGTCCTCGATCCGCTCCCACTGATGGTGGGCGCGGTCCACGGCGCCTTCGACGTCGGGGTCCTGCGGGCCCTGGCTCAGACCGAGCCGGGCCCGGGCGACGCCGATCCACAACTCGCAGCTGCGGGCGGGCTCTCCGGCGAGCCGGGCGAGGTCGGCGCGCACCTCCATCCAGTGCACGGCCTCCGGCGACCGCGCCCCGTACCGCCGAAGCGCCGCCTGCTCCCAGGCCACGGCGACGGCCACGGCCTCTCCGTGCCGCCCGGCGCGCGCGGCGGCCAGGATGGCCGGGTGGGGATCGGTCTCGTACACCGACGGCGCGGGGCTCCCGCCCCGAACGGACGGGTCTCCGGAGGCGGTTGCCCGCCCGTGCTCCGGCTGAGGCTCAGGCACCGGCGCGGGCACCGGCGTCGGATGGGCCACAGGCGTCGGCACCGGTGGGGCGCCGCGGTGCGGCCGCGCCACGGCCCCCGCCACGGCCCCCTGCGCGACCCCCACCAGGGCGGCCGAATCGCCGACCGTCGAAGCGATGTGCGAACTCGACTGCTCCTGCGGCGAGTTCACCGTAGGAGCGACCCCCGCCTCCTGCGTCAGGTACAGGGCCTCGCCCGGGCCCGCCTGGGCCGCCGCGTCCGCGTGAAGGTGCGCGAGCGCGGGGCGGGCGCCGGTGCGCCAGACCGTGGCGAAGTGGCGCAGGTACTCCGGTGCCGTGGGGGCGCCGCTCCGGCGCGGCGCGGGGGCGACCCGGCCGTAGAACCGGATGCCGGGGCCGAGGGAGAGGAGGCCCGGGGCGGAGCCGAGGCGTTCCCAGAGCTCCGCGTCGACGACCAGGTCGGCGACAACCGTCGTCGCGCCCGCGCGCCGCACCGCCAGCTCGGCCGCGAGCCAGTGCCACGGCAGTCCGGTGTACCGCAGGGTCGTCGCGGTGGAGCGCGCGAGGGCCAGGTGCGGCAGGTGCTGGCGGCGGTCCGCCTGGAGCTGGCCCACCAGACAGAGCGCCAGCGGTCCCGGCGTGGCGGCCGCGGCGCGCAGGCGCGTCAGGACGGTCTGCGGGTCGAACGGGTCGGCGAGTTCGACGACCGTCGCCACGGGCGTGCCGGTCAGCGCGCCCGGCGGCACCGCCGCGAGCGCGGGCAGTACGGACGCCGCGTCCACCGCTCGTCCGCGTCCCGCAGGGGCCGCCGCGAGCAGGACCGCCGTCCCCACCGAGTCCAGGTCGTCGTTCACCACGTGAGCACCGTAACCTTCCCACCGTCCCCTTCCGTTACCACCCCGATGGCCGATAATCGGCGGGCCGTTGGCATATGCCAGAAGCACCACCGTATCGAGTGTTGCCAAATCCCTTACGGGCTGTCTCTCCCTGTGCAACAGTCATATCCGGGCCTTGTTCCACCGCTCGCCCGCGCCGCGCCTGTATCGGAGTACGACATGCCGTCCCCTCTCTACGCGGACCGTCCAGCCCAGCCGCCGGAGCCCGGCACCGTGGACGCGCTGATCTCGCAGACCCGCCGTCTGCGCGGTGACGTGGACGCCGTGCGCCGGGACGCCGTACTGGACGAGGACGACCCGAAGAACCGCTGGCAGCGTGCCCTCTGCGATCTCGCCGTGCACCAACTCGACGATCTGGGCGCGCACTTGGGCCAGCTCAAGGCGGGCGTCCCGGACGAGTTCGTGCTCTCCGCGGGTGCCGATCTCGCCGAGGTCGAGGCCGGGGCCGAGGACGACATCGAGGCCGCGTCCGACCCCGGCGCCGCGTACGCGGGCGCCGCACCCGCCCGTACCGGCTCCCTCCTCAGCCGCGTCGGCAGCGCGGAGTGGAACCTGCTGAACGACGAGGTCAGTTGGTCCGACGAGCTGTACCAGATCTTCGGCCGGAACCCCGAGAGCGGACCGATGTCGCTCGACGAGCTGCCGTCGATGGTCTTCGCCGAGGACCAGTCCGTACTGCAGGCGATGGTGACGGACTGTCTGATCGACGGGAAGCCGATCGACGGCGAGTTCCGCGTCGTCCGCACCGACGGCCGGGTCCGCACGCTCCACATGATGGGGGAGCCGGTCCTCGACTCCGACGGCTGCACGGCCTCCATGTGGGCCGTCCTCCGCGACGTCAGCGAGCTGCGCCGCAGCGAGCGCGCGGTCCGCGAGTCCCGTGACAGCCTCCAGCGCAGCCGCCACATCGAGCGCACCGAGCGCCGGGTCGCCGTCGAGCTCCAGGAGGCCGTGCTGCCTCCGTGGCGCGGCTCGCTGAGCTTCGCCCACGGCGGTCCCGGCGCCCCGCTCGACGTGGCGGGCCACTATCTGCCGGCCGCCACCACCGGCCTGATCGGCGGCGACTGGTACGACGCGCTCGCCCTCCCCGACGGCGACGCGCTGCTCACCGTCGGCGACCTCACGGGCCACGGGGTCTCCGCGACCTCCTCCATGGCCATGCTCCTCGGTGCGCTGCGCGGCATGGCCGTGGCCGGAATTCGCCCCGGCGCGCTGATGGGCCACCTCAACCAGCTGCTCGAGACCTCGGTGCAGCCGGCGCTCGGCAGCGCGGTGTGCTGCCGCTACGAACCGGCCAGTCAGACCCTCACCTGGGCGCAGGCGGGACACCCCGCCCCGCTGCTCTTCCGCGACGGGACGGGGCGCGCGCTGAAGCGGCCGGACGGCGTGCTGCTCGGAGCGACGACCGGGGCCGCGTACGAGGAGGCGGCCGTTCGGCTGCTCCCCGGCGACCTGCTGGTGCTGCACACGGACGGACTCACCCGCCGCGGCGGCCTGGACGAAACGGGTACGCAGCGGCTGCTCGATCTGGCCCCCCGGCTGACAGGGGCGCGGGACGCACAGGACTGCGTACGGTCGGTGGTGGAGGAGTTCGGCGAGGCACCGCGCGAGGACGACGCCTGCGTGATGGTGGTCCGGGTCGGCCACTAGGGCCTTTCGTTTGGATCAGGCCGGATCAGGGAGCGGGGTCTGGTGCGTGCGATCGCAAGGCGGAGGAGGGAGTCAACGCGGAGCGTTGGGGACCGACGACAACGCGGCGAGCGGGCGTGCCAGGGCCCGCGAGCCCGGCATGATCCAAACGAAAGGCCCTAGGAACGGCATACCGGCTGTGGCCGGTGGGGGCCCCTGTCGTACGTACCGTAGGCGCCCCTTCTCGTACGTACAGGGGCCGATGCCCGCCCTCGGATCCCTCCGGTGCCCTCAGATCCCGCCGGTCCGTGGCCGCTTGGCCGCGGGCTTGGGCAGCGCGAGCGCGATCTCCTCGCGCAGGTCCTCGATCTTGGCGTAGCCGGCGTACTGCCCGGTCAGGCGGTACATCTCGCGGAGCCGGTCCCAGGTGCGGTGAGAGGAGGTCTCGCCCATGGAGACCAGCGCGAGCCGGGCGTACCGGTCGGCCTGCTCCGGGTCGTCGGCGATGAAGCAGGCCGAGGCGAGCGAGATGTAGTCGAAGAGCTTCGAGCGGTTGTGGCCGTGGCGGCGCAGATCGAGGGCCAGCTTGGCGTGGCGCTGGGCCGGGACCGCGGCGGCGGGATCGTGTTCGGCGAGGGTGCGGTACGCGAGGGCCTGCATGCCGTGCATGTCCGCGTCGTCGAAGTTCTGCATCCAGCTCGGCGGCGGGACGTCCGAACGGTCCGAGACGAACAGCTCCTCGGCCTCGCCGAGGGTCCGGCGCATGGCCTGGCCCTTGCCCATGGAGGCCTGCGCCCAGGCCTCGATGGTGTGCAGCATCGCCTGCGTACGGGGCAGAACCTCCTCGCCCGAGCCCGACTTGGCGAGCTTCATCAGATCGAGGGCGTCGTCAGGCCGGCCCAGGTGGACCATCTGGCGGGCCGCGCGGGACAGGGCCTCCCCGGCGCGCGGCCGGTCACCGCCCTCGCGGGCCGCGTGCGCGGCGATGACGAAGTACTTCTGGGCGGTGGGTTCGAGGCCCACGTCGTGGGACATCCACCCTGCCAGGACGGCCAGGTTGGCGGCGACGCCCCACAGGCGCCGCTGGAGGTGGTCGGGGTGGCGGTAGGCGAGCATGCCGCCCACCTCGTTGAGCTGGCCCACGACCGCCTTGCGCTGGAGGCCGCCGCCGCGGGAGGCGTCCCAGGCGCGGAACACCTCCACGGAGCGCTCCAGCGCCTCGATCTCCTCCGACCCGATGGGGGCGGCCTCGTAGCGGTCGAACCCAGCGGGGTCGGCGTGGAGGGGATCATTGGCGCGTGGGGCGGTGGCGGAGCGTGCGGGGTCGGTGTGGAGCCAGTCGTGCATGGCGCTGCTGAGGGCGGAGCCGGCGGCGAGCACGGCGCCCGCGCCCACCAGGCCGCGTCGGTTGAGCATGAGGTCCATTCCCGTGAATTCGGTGAGGACCGCTGCCGTACGCTCGGGCGCCCAGGGCAGCCCGTCAGGGTTGTCGTTGTTCCTGACGTTCTGCCGTCTCCCGGCACGCCCGTGTCGTACGAACCCGAGGTCCTCGATGGTCACGACACGGCCGAGTCGCTCGGTGAACAGGGCAGCCAGCACCCGGGGTACGGGGTCGCGCGGGGTCTCCCCCATGTCGATCCATCGCCTCACCCGTGAAGTGTCGGTCGACAGTTGCGGGTGGCCCATGGCCGCCGCCTGCCTGTTGACGAGCCTCGCGAGCTCTCCCTTGGACCAGCCGGCGAGGCCGAAGAGGTCTGCCAGGCGGGTGTTGGTCTGTCCAGTCACGTCTAAGCCCCCAGGTTCTCGGCTGAGTTGACAGTAACCCCCTGTCATAGGGCTGGCGACTATTCGCCAGGGTTCGCCAGGGTGCGCCCGATGTTCCGCCACCCGCGCCCGGGTGTCAGGTAGGAACGCGCCACCCCGCCCCGGCAACCGGCCCTCATTCCCCAGGGTGCGGCCCGGAGGTCGGGCGGGGCGACGCACGCAACTCGTCGGCACACGAAGGGATCTGTCTCCCCATGTACACAGCATCGTCCTCCGTGTCCGCCCCGCCCCGGCCGCAGCACCGTTCCGTACCGGCCGGGAGCGGACCGTATCTCGCCCCCGTCGTTCCGGCGGTCCGGTCGAGGCGATGGGCGGGCAGTGCCGCTCAGCCGCTCAGCGGAAGAATCGACCTGTCCGGCCCCCAGGGGGCGCAGGTGCGGATGGCGATCGCATCCGTCCACCGGATCTGCCCGGAGTTCAACCCGGTGCAGGTCCTCCGGCGCAGCGGCCGTTCCGTACTGATCGTCGGAACGACCGGGCGGGCCACGGCGGTCGCGAAGTGTTTACTGGACCACTCCCCCGCGTGGGTCGAGCGGTTCCAGCACGAAATAGCTGCTTATCGCTCCTTCGTCCGGCACCGGCCACCGGTGCGAGCCCCGCGGCTGATCGCCGCGGACCCGGAGAACTGCACGCTGGTGATCGAGCGGATGCCGGGGCGGGCGGCGGCGCTGACGCGCCACCCCGTGGAGGCCCCGCCCCGCGCGGATCTGCGCGCGGCGCTCGGCGCGATCGCCCGGCTCAACGCCTGGCGTCCGCCCGCCGGGACCTTCGACGCCCCGCTGGACTACCCGTCGCGGATCGCGCGCTACCACGAACTGGGTCTCTTCACCGACCGTGACCGGGACGACCTGCAGAAGCTGCTGCACGGCCTGGCGCACGCCGGTGGCCGCCAGGGCATGGGGCAGTTCTGCCACGGCGACGCCCTGCTCTCCAACATCCTCCTCTCCCCCACAGGACCGGTGCTCGTCGACTGGGAGCACGCGGGTTGGTACCTGCCCGGCTACGACCTGGCGACGATGTGGTCGGTGCTCGGTGACGCGCCGATGGCCAGGCGTCAGATCAGCCAGCTCGCCCAGCAGGCGGGGCCGGCGTCCCGGGACGCCTTCCTGGTGAACCTGATGATCGTGCTGACCCGGGAGATCCGTACGTACGAGACGGCGGTGCAGCGCACCATCAAGGAGGCTCCGCCCGCGGGTTCGGTCCCCGTCCCGTCCGGCGCGGTCTCGCCCGGTGAGGAGCAGCGCCGACTGCTGCGGCGGCTGCACGACGACTGCGCCATGGCACGGCGGGCCGTGCGCGCGGCGGTCGGGACGCGCTGAGCCGCGCCGACCGTCCCCACGGGGGTGACAAGCCGTGCGCCCGGTGCCGACACACCGGGCGCGCGGCGTTCGGGCGTCTGCCCCGGCCCGGCCATTGGTCCACTCCACTGACGCGCCGCAGGCCCGCGCGTCGCCGTGGCGAAACTCCGTGAGACAGCCGCTGACATGGGAAATCCCGGTGCGCCGGGGATGATTGACGGATCGTCGGGAAGCCGCTAACCCTGTACGGGTCCGGCCCCGCACGCCCCCTCATCACCCCTGGTACCTGGAGGCTGCCTTGCACCGTTCCGCGTCGCGCAGACGGGTTCCCCGAGCGGTGGGCGCCGTGGCGTCCGCCGCTCTGCTCCTCCCTCTCCTCTCGGCCGCTCCGCCGGCCACGGCCGGTCCGCTGGAGCCCGGCTCGCTCCAGCGCCAGTTCGCGGCGGCCGCCGAACGCCAGGGCGTTCCGCCGAGCGTGCTGCTCGCGGTGGCGTACCTGCAGTCGCGGTGGGACGCCCACGGCGGAGCCCCGAGCGTCACCGGGGGCTACGGCCCGATGCACCTCACGGACGCGGTGACCGCGCTGGCCGAGGCGCCGCACCACTCGCACGGTGAGGAGGACGCCCGGGGCGACGAGACGCGCGGCCCGCGCCTCGGTGCGCGGGGCGAGAGGCCGCTGCCCACGAGGAACCAGCTGCCGGACCGGCTGAGGACGCTGGACCGGGCCGCCGCGTTGACCGGGATCCCGGCGCGGGAGCTGCGCGACGGCACAGCGGCGAACATCGAGGGCGGTGCGGCGCTGCTCGCCGAAGCCCAGCGCGCGTCGGGGCGGCCGCTCTCCGCCGACCCGGCCGACTGGTTCGGCGCGGTGGCGCGGTACTCCGGCGCCGACGACACGGCGACCGCGACGGCGTACGCGACCGATGTCTTCGACGTGATCCGCACGGGTGAGTCCCGTACGACGGACAGCGGGCAGGTGGTGACGCTCGCGGCCGACCCGGACGTCGCGCCCGCGCCCGCGCAGGTGGGGGCGCTGGGCCTGCGGAAGCCGAGTCCCGGTCCGACGGAGTGCCCGCGCACGGTGGCGTGCGAGTGGATCCCGGCGCCGTACGAGGAGTTCGGGGACGGGGACTACGGCAACCACGACAAGGCGGACCGGCCGGCGTCCCAGTCGATCGACTACATCGTCGTCCATGACACGGAGGCGACCTGGGACGTCACGCTCAAGCTGGTGCAGGACCCGACGTACGTGTCGTGGCAGTACTCTCTGCGCTCGTCCGACGGGCACATCGCGCAGCACATGCCGGTCAAGGACGTCGGCTGGCACGCGGGCAACTGGTTCGTGAACGCCAAGTCGGTGGGCCTGGAGCACGAGGGCTTCCTGACGGCGCCGGACTCCTGGTACACGGAGGCGATGTACCGGACCTCGGCCCGGCTCGTGCGGTACCTCGCCCAGCGGTACGACATCCCGCTGGACCGGCAGCACGTCCTCGGCCACGACAACGTGCCGGGCACGGTCACCTCGACCATCCGTGGGATGCACACCGACCCGGGGCCTTACTGGGACTGGGCGCACTACTTCCGGCTGCTCGGCCGGCCGTTCACGGCGAGCGCGGGCCCCGACGCGGGTGTGGTGACGATCCGGCCCGAGTACACCGCGCACCAGCCGGTCTACACGGGGTGCGTGAAGGCGGGAGAGGTTTGCGCGCCGCACGGCAGCGGCGCGGTCCGGCTGCACACGGCGCCGGGCGCCGACGCGCCGCTGGTGAAGGACGTCGGTCTGCGGCCGGGCGGCCAGGACTCGACGACCGGGGTCAACGACACCGGGGCGCGCGCCTCGACCGGGCAGCAGTTCGCGGTGGCCGAGCGGCGGGGTGACTGGACGGCGATCTGGTACCTGGGCCAGAAGGCCTGGTTCCACAATCCGAAGGGCGAGCGGACGGCGGTGAACGCGCGGGGCCTGGTGCTCACTCCCAAAGAGGGCCTGGCGGAGGTGCCGGTGTACGGGCGTGCCTATCCGGAGGCCTCGGCGTATCCGGCCGGCGTCCCGGTCCAGGCGGTCTCCCCGCTGCCGTACAAGCTGCTCTCAGGCCAGTCGTACGTCGTGGGCGATCGCACTCCGGGCGAGTACTTCTTCGCTCCGGCGTTCGACACCGCGGGGCATCGGGTGGTGCGCGGTCAGGAGGAGTACCACGAGATCCAGTTCGGCCATCGCGTCGCCTTCGTGAAGGCGTCCGACGTGCGGGTTTCGCGGGCCTGAGGCGCATCCGGCCGGATGCGTGCGGGGTGTCGTCGGGCGGGTGTCCCGACGACACCCCGCATCCGTTCATATGACTATTTTCGTTGTCGCGTGGGCCGTACGGGCGAGGGGTAATGCTCGGCCGATCACTGCCCACGCTCACCGAAAGGCCCCGCACGCATGGCTCAGCCCTTCGTTCTGCCGGATTTCTATGTCCCGTATCCGGCGCGACTCAACCCCCATGTGGAGACCGCTCGTTCGCACACCAGGGAGTGGGCGCGGTCCATGGGGATGCTGGAGGGCTCCGGCGTCTGGGAGGAGCACGACCTCGAGTCCCACGACTACGCGCTGCTCTGCTCGTACACCCACCCCGACTGCGACTCCGACGCGCTGTCGCTGGTGACCGACTGGTACACCTGGGTCTTCTTCTTCGACGACCACTTCCTCGAGGTCTTCAAGCGCACCCAGGACCGGCCCGGCGGCAAGGCGTACCTGGACCGGCTGCCGCTCTTCATGCCGATGGACCCGTCGACGCCGATGCCGGAGCCGACCAACCCCGTCGAGGCGGGGCTCGCGGACCTGTGGACGCGGACGGTGCCGTCCATGTCCGCCGGCTGGAGGGAACGGTTCGCCGCCGCGACCGAGGCGCTCCTGAACGAGTCGCTGTGGGAGCTCGACAACATCAACGAGGGGCGGATCGCCAACCCCGTCGAGTACATCGAGATGCGTCGCAAGGTGGGCGGCGCCCCCTGGTCGGCGGGGCTCGTCGAGTACGCGGCTGGCGCGGAGGTCCCCGAGCAGGTGGCGCACTCCCGTCCGCTGCTCGTGCTGCGCGACACGTTCTCCGACGCGGTGCACCTGCGCAACGACCTGTTCTCGTACCAGCGGGAGGTCGAGGACGAGGGTGAGAACAGCAACGGAGTCCTCGTCCTGGAGAAGTTCCTCGGGTGCACGACGCAGGAGGCGGCCGAGGCCGTCAACGACCTGCTGACCTCCCGGCTCCAGCAGTTCGAGAACACGGCCCTCACCGAAGTCCCGGGCCTCTGCCTGGAGAAGGGGCTGAGCCAGGAGGAGTGCGCGGCGATCGCGGCGTACGCGAAGGGGCTGCAGGACTGGCAGTCCGGTGGCCACGAGTGGCACATGCGCTCCAGCCGGTACATGAACGAGGGCCTGGACACCGGGCCTTCGCGGCTCGACGGGGTGCTCGGCACCTCGGCGCTCGACATCAGGACGCTCTTCGGCCGGTCGACCGCGTCCCGGCTGCGGTCGCTGACGCACACACCGCACCAGAAGGTGGGCCCCTCGCTGCTGCCCGAGTTCGACCTGCCCTACGCGCTGTCGCTCAGCCCGCACCACCGGGAGGCGCTGCGGCTCTCCGTGGACTGGGCGGAGCGGATGGGTCTCCTGGACGACATCTGGGACCGGCCGATGCTGGAGGGCTTCGACTTCGCGCTCTGCTCGGCGGGGCTCGACCCGGACGCCACCTTGGAGGAACTGGAGCTCAGCGCGGAGTGGCTGACCTGGGGCACGTACGGGGACGACTACTACCCGCTCGTCTTCGGTCGGCCACGGAACCTGATCGGCGCGAAGCAGTGCACGGAGCGGCTCAAGTCCGTCATGTCGCTGGAGGATCCCGGGGCCGGACACGCCTCGGCAGTCAGTCCGATGGAACGATCCCTCGCGGACCTGTGGGCGCGGACGGCGGGGCCGATGGAGGCGGGCGCGCGGGCCCAGCTGCGGAGCGCCATGGACGGGATGCTGGACAGCTGGATGTGGGAGCTGCACAACCAGGCGCAGCACCGGGTGCCCGACCCGGTGGACTACATCGAGATGCGGCGGCTCACCTTCGGCTCCGACCTGACCATGCTGCTGTGCAAGCTGCGGCGCACGAACACGCTACCGCCGGGGATCTTCCGCACCGGTACGGTCCGGGCCTTGGAGAACTCGGCCGCGGACTACGCGGCGCTCCTGAACGACCTCTTCTCCTACCAGAAGGAGATCGAGGTGGAGGGCGAGGTGCACAACGGTGTCCTCGTGCTCCAGACGTTCTTCGACTGCGACTACCCGACGGCGGTGGCGATGGTCGACGACCTGATGCGCGGGCGACTGCGCCAGTTCGAGCATGTGAAGAAGAACGAACTGCCCCTGCTGTACGAGGACTTCGCCCTGGGCAAGGAGGGCAGGGCGGCCTTCGAGGCGTACGTACGGGAGTTGGAGGACTGGCTCGCCGGAATCCTCAACTGGCACCGGGGCGTGCGCCGTTACGGCGCCGATGACGTCCACTCGGGCAGCGGGACGTCGCTGGCCCGGGTGGGTCCGACCGGGATCGGTACGTCGGCGGCACGCCTTGCGGCGCTCTTCGTGCCGTAGTGGAAGGGGGCGCGGCCGCTCTCAGAGCGGGCGGCCGCGCAGCTGGTCGAGTTCGCGGCGCTCGCGCTTGGTGGGGCGGCCGGCGCCTCGGTCGCGTACGGCGGCCAGGGCCACGTGCTCGCGCGGGGGCGGCGGCGGGCTGTTGTCGACGTACGCCTCGGCGGCGACGGGCGGGCCGACGCGCTTGGTGAGCAGCTCCTTGACCTCGACGATCCGCTCGCGGCCGCCGTGGAAGAGGCGCACCTCGTCGCCGGGCTTCACCGGCTGGGCGGGCTTGGCGCGTTCACCGTTGACCTTCACGTGTCCGGCCCGGCAGGCGGCGGCCGCCTGCGAGCGGGTCTTGGTGAGGCGTACCGCCCAGATCCAGCTGTCGACGCGTGCGCTCATCGGCCCCCGATCCTCGTCTCCTGGTCAGCCCTGCTGGAACAGCTCTGCGGGCAGCGGCTTGAGCAGAGCGTACAGATCGTCGGTGATCGGCCGGTCCCAACTGGCGATCGTCACCAGGACGTTGTCACTGCGGTCGAACTGCACGCAGGCGATACGGCTCTCGGAGAGCTTGAGCCGACGCACGATCAGCAGGTTGTCGCCCTGCATCACCGGCATGTCCTCGGTGTCGAGGACCTCGACCGGCTCGTCGTTCTCCAGGGCCGCGAGGAGCTGGGCGACCTCGAAGGGGATCTGGCCCTCGGCGAGCTCGCGGGCCGGGGAGCCCTCCGGCAGATTGCCGATGATCATCGCGGGGCCGCGGCCGCCGAACAGGTCGTAGCGGAGGAAGACGCCCTGGCAGCTGCCGTCGGGCGCGGGCAGCAGGCCCGCACCGAGATTGCCGGGCCAGTCCCCCGGGTCCATGGCCAGGACATCGAAGTCCGGGCCCGCGGGTGTGGCGGCGCTGCGGCGGCGGAGGAAGGACATACGGCCATGGTACGTGCCCCGGCTCCCACCGCGACGCGCCGGGGCGGGTACGTCGGGGGCGCCCCACGGCGACCCGCGACACGCCGACCGAGCTGCCGACCGAGCTGCCGACCGGGCCGCTGATCGGCCTGTCCGGCGGCGACGCCGCGCCCGGCTCCGGTCAGGCCGGGCGGGGGTCTGCGGCGGAGCGGCGGAGGGCCTGGGCGAGGCCCGTACGGTCGGTGCCGAGCTTGCGGTAGACGGAGGACAGCAGCAGGGTCACTGCGACCCGGTCGGCGTTCAGGGCGGTGGCCGGGTCCTCGCCGCGGGCCGTGAGGTCGGCGGCGAGGCGCTCCCGGGCGGTGAGCGCGTCGGTGCCGGCCGGGTGGAGGGCGCGCGGCCGGAGACCGGAGGCGGCCAGCTCCGCCCTGGCCTCCTCGCCGAGGCCGTCGGCTCCGCAGGTCTGGGCGGCCTCCAGGCCCCGGTAGAGGCGTTCGGCGGCCTCCCCGGTCCTGCCGACACGGCGCAGCGCAGACCCGAGCGCCACCAGGGAGCGCGCGAGCTCGTACGCGGCGGGCGAGCGCTCCAGCCGGTCGACGGACTCCTCCAGCAGCTTGATGCGCTCGTCGCCGGCCGTGACCTCGGCGGTCACACGCAGCGCCTGCCCGATCGCGGACGGCGCACCGTACTGGCGGGCCCGGGCGACGGCCTCCCGGGCGGTCTCCCGAGCCCGCTCGGGGGTCTCCCTGGCCTCGGCGAGCGCGAGGTGGAGCTGCCAGGGGCACCACGCGGGGTTGCGCATCCCGCGCGGGTCGAGGCGGCGGCCGACGGCGGCCAGCTCGGCGGCGGCCTCCGCGACGTGTCCCCTGGCCAGGAGCAGTTCGGCGTGGACGGTCTGGGAGTCGGGGAAGGTGACGGCCGCGGGGAACGGCTCGCCGAAGTCGTGGGTACGGGCGAGCCGGTCGGCCTCCTCGACCCGGCCGCGGGCGAGCAGCACCTCGATGGCGACGCCGACGGCGTACCAGAGGGCGGGGGTGCGGGGGCCGACACGCTCGGCGAGGCGCAGCCCCGCGCGGACGAAGTCCTCCGCCTCGACGAGCCGGCCGCGACGCAGCCGGATGTACCCGAGGAGGGTGTACGCGAAGGAGAGGTGGGCGCCGTGCCAGCCCTGGCGCTCGAACTCGGCGGTGCCGGCAGCGAAGAGCTCCTCGGCGCGGCCGGGCCGGTCGGCGTAGAGGAAGGTGAGGGCGACCAGGACCGGGACCTCGAAGCCCCGGCTCTCGTCGGCCCAGCTCAGGCCGCCCTCCAGGGCGCGTTCGGCGTGGTCGACGGCGACCGTCGAGGGTTCGGCGCGCAGGGTGGCGTCCCAGGCGCGCAGGCCGATGACGTACCGCTCGGTGAGGTCGCGGCCGGCGAGGCGGGCGAGGCGGCGGGAGCGGGCGGGCGAGTCGGGTTCGTCGGCGCGGAAGGCGTCCCACATGAACTTCTCGGACTGCATGCGGAGCCGGCTGCGGGCGTCGGTGGTGAGCCGGGACTCGCGGCCGAGGAGTTCGGAGGCCTCGACGAGCCGGTCGCTGTGGGCGAGGACCTGGGAGAGGCGGTAGACGATGCCGTGGCGCAGCGCCGGGTCGGCGACGCGCTCCTCCAGGGCGGCGCGCAGGTGGTTGACGGTGGTGGCGGGCTCGGTGAGCAGGGAGGCGCTGCCGAGTTCGAAGAGGACGGCGGCGCGGTCCTCGTCGGCGGGAGGTTCGCGCAGGGCGCGGGCGAGGAAGCGGCGCGCGGCGTCGGGGGCTCCGGCCCGCAGGGTCTCGCGGGCGGCTTCGCGGAGGTGGCCCACGACCCAGGGGTCGTGCTCGGGGTGGGTCTCCAGGAGGTGGCGCGCGGCCGCGGTGGCGCCGAGTCCCGCGTCGACGACGCACCAGGCGGCCTGGCCGTGCAGGGCGACGCGGGTGGCCGGCGGGATGGCCTGGTAGACGGCGGTGGCGATGAGGGGGTGGACGAATTCGAGGGTCTCGGTGACGGCGAGGACGCGGGCGTCGCGCAGCCGCGCGGCGCACTCGGCGACGGCTTCGGCTCCGAGGCCCGCGACGGCGCCGGCGAGCTGGGGCGAGATCTCGGTGCCGAGGACGGCGCAGGCCCAGGCGAGGCGGACGGTGGAGGTGCCGAGCCGTTCGAGGGTCGCGGTGAGGCCGTGGCCCTTGACGGCGGCGGCGAGGTCGCGGAGCTCGTGGGCGGCCTCGGCCCTGGGCTCCAGGCCGCGGTCGCGGACCTTGGCGGCGAGTTCGACGGCCTCGAAGGGGTTGCCTGAGGTGACGGTCCAGCACTCGCGGCAGAAGGTGTCGTCGGCGTGGGCGCCGACCCGGTCGCGGACGAGGCGGGCGATGGCGGAGGAAGTGAGGGGTTCCAGGCCGAGGGGCCGTCGGCCGGACCGCCGTCCGGTGAACTCGTCGCCGCTGTCGGGGAGTTCGTCGGGGCGGTAGGCGACGACGAGGAGCATGGGCAGCTCCTCGGCGCGGGGCGCGAAGGCGGCGAGCCAGCCGAGGGACTCGGGGTCGGCCCAGTGGGCGTCGTCGAGGACGACGACGAGCGGGGCGCGCCGGACCGCGAGATGGGTCAGGACCCAGTCGAGTCCGTCGCGCAGGCCCTGCGGGTCGGGCGGCCCGCCGTCGGCCGGGGCGCAGAGGCCGAGGGCGGGGCCGACGATGTCGTACCAACTGCCGAGCCGGGCGCGGAGTTCGGTGTCGGATGCGGCGGCCAGTTGTGGCTGGAGGAGCTGCCGTGCGACGTGGAAGGCGACCCGCTGCTCCTGGTCGCCGCCGCGCGCCGCGAGCACGGTGCATCCCTTGGCGGCGGCGCGCCGCCGGATCTCGGCGAGCAACGTGGTCTTCCCGAGCCCGGCGGGCGCGGCGTAGGCGAGGACACCGCCGCGCGGTGCCCCGGGCGCGCGGGAGGAACCTCCGGCGTCGGCGGGGGTCGGCCTTCCGCCTTGGACGACCACGCGACGGGTGTCGCGCGCGGGGCCGTCGACGGCGGAGCGCTGGTACGGGACGCCCTCACGGGCTCCCGCCCTCGGGCCGTCCTCGCCGCCCGTCCGCCACTCGTCGTCGCCGATGCCCGGCCGGCGGCCGCCGTCGGCGGACGACGCACGTCCCCCGTCGTCGCCCGTTCCCGGCCATGAGCCGTCGTCGTCGCCCGTCCCCGCCCACGTGCCGTCCTCGTCGAGGCCGGCCAAGTGGTTCAACGCCTCTTCCGCCGCCGCGAGTTCCGCCTCGCGTTCGAACAGGCCGAAGCCCCGGCGGTCCCGACCGCCGCTGCGTACCACCACGTTCCACACCCCCACGCCGGGGGCGCACACCCGGCGCGCGGATGAGTGCGGCCGGGCCGTGGAGCCCCGCGAAGACCACAGCGTACGCCCGTGGGCGCCCCCTGTGAGGGTCAGTCGGACGAGCCGGTCGCCCGGTCCGCGAGTCCGCGCAGAACGGCCAACGCCTCGTCCGCGCGGGCGTGTTCGACGAAGAGGTGGTCGTGGTGGAAGCCGGCCACGACATTGCAGCTCAGACCGGCCTCGGCGAGCCCCCGGGCGACCACCGCCGTCAGCCCGACGGCGTCGAGCGCCGAGTGGACCCGCAGGGTGATCCACCCGGCCACGTAGTCGTACGCCAGACCGGCCGCGTCGGCCTCCTCCTGGCGTACGACCAGCGTCAGTCCCTCGCTCTCGGCGACGGTGACGATCGGGACGACTTCCGCAGGGGCGGGCCCGTCCACGGTGGTGAAGACATAGCGGCCGGGGTTCAGCTCCGGGCGCATCCCGGCGACGAGCCGGGTCAGATCACGTTCCGCGTTCACGGGCGCCAGCCTAGGACCTGTCGCCGGCCATGATCGGCCGACAGGCCCGCCGGACAGGCCTTGGGCGGCGCCCGACGTCACGTCAGGTCGAACTCGCCCTCCCTGGCGTTGACCACGAACGCCCGCCACTCCGCCGGGGTGAAGATCAGCGACGGCGCCTCCGGCCGGCCTCCGTTCCGCATCGCGATGAAGCCCTCGACGAAGGCGATCTGGACGTCTCCCGCGCCCTGGCTGCTCGACCGCCAGTCGGCTCCGCTGAGGTCGAGTTCCGGCTTGTCCCACCCCATGAAGGCGTGCTGGGTGGTGGTGCTCTCCGCCACGTCCGTGCTCCTCCCGCATTGCGCAACGTCGTCGTCCGGGGCTCAGGGTAGCGAGCGGCACCGGGTGCCGACAGACCTCCTGCGGGCGGCTCGGGCGGCTCAGCCGGCCGGTGGCCGGTCTCCGACGAGCCACATCGAGAAGAACTGCGCGCCCCCTCCGTACGCGTGCCCGAGCGCCCTGCGCGCCCCCTCCACCTGGTGCTCGCCCGCCTGCCCCCGTACCTGCATCGCCGCCTCGGCGAAGCGGATCATCCCCGACGCGCCGATGGGGTTGGTGGAGAGGACGCCGCCGGAGGGGTTCACGGGCAGGTCGCCGTCGAGTTCGGTGACCCCCGCCTCGGTGAGCTTCCAGCCCTCGCCCTCCTCGGCGAAGCCCAGGTTCTCCAGCCACATCGGCTCGTACCAGGAGAACGGGACGTACATCTCGACCGCGTCGATCTCCCGGCGCGGGTCGGTGATGCCGGCCTGCCGGTAGACGTCGGCCGCGCAGTCCTTCCCGGCCTGCGGCGAGACGAAGTCCTTGCCCGCGAAGAGCGTGGGCTCGCTGCGCATCGCACCGCCGTGCACCCAGGCGGGCGGCCTGGGCGAACGCTCCGCGCCCGCACGGTCGGTGAGGACCATCGCGCAGGCGCCGTCGGAGGACGGGCAGGTCTCGGAGTAGCGGATCGGGTCCCAGAGCATCGGCGAGGCCTGGACCTTCTCCAGGGTGATGTCGTGCTCGTGGAGGTGGGCGTACGGGTTCTTCAGGGCGTTGCGCCGGTCCTTGTACGCGACGAGGGAGCCGACGGTGTCCGGGGCGCCGGTGCGGCGCATGTAGGCGCGGACGTGCGGGGCGAAGAAGCCACCGGCCCCGGCGAGCAGCGGCTGCTGGAACGGGACGGGGAGCGAGAGGCCCCACATGGCGTTGGACTCGGACTGCTTCTCGAACGCCAGGGTCAGCACGGTGCCGTGGACACGGGCCGCGACGAGGTTCGCGGCGACGAGGGCCGTGGAGCCGCCGACCGAACCCGCCGTGTGCACGCGCAGCATCGGCTTGCCGACCGCGCCGAGGGCGTCGGCGAGGTACAGCTCCGGCATCATCACGCCCTCGAAGAAGTCGGGGGCCTTGCCGATGACGACGGCGTCGATGTCCGCCCAGGTCAGCTCGGCGTCCTCCAGGGCGCGCAGGGCGGCCTCGCGCACGAGTCCGGCGATCGAGACGTCCCGGCGGGCGGCGACGTGCTTGGTCTGGCCGATCCCGACGACGGCGACGGGCTCCTTAGCCACGGGCTTCCCCTTCCAGGACGGCCACCAGGTTCTGTTGCAGACAGGGGCCGGAGGTGGCGTGGGCGAGGGCGCGGTCGGAGGCGCCCCGGTGGATGCGGGCGGCGGCCTCGCCCAGGCGGATGAGGCCCGCGGCCATCATCGGGTTGGCGGCGAGCGCTCCGCCGGACGGGTTGACCCTCACCCTGTCGTCGAGGTCGAGGGCTCGGCGGAGCACGACCTCCTGGGAGGTGAAGGGCGCGTGCAGTTCAGCGGTGTCGACGGGCCGCTCGAAGGCTCCGGCGCGCTCGGCGGCGAGCCGCGTGGAGGGCGAGTCGGTGAGGTCGCGGACGCCCAGGGAGTGCGCCTCGATCCGGTGGTCGATGCCGCGGATCCAGGCAGGGCGGTCGCACAGCTCGCGGGCCCGGTCGCCGACGGCGAGGATCACGGCGGCCGCGCCGTCGCCGATGGGCGGGCAGTCGCCGGTGCGCAGCGGCCCGACGACGTACTCGCCCTGGTCGCGGGCGCCGGGCAGCTGGGCGTGGGGGTTGGCGGTGCCGTCCTGGCGGCTGCGGGTGGCGATGGCGGCGAGCGCGGGCTCGTCGGTGTGTCCGGCGTCGATGAGCGCCCGGGCCTGGAGGGCGGCGAGGGCGACGGTGTCGGGCCAGAGCGGGGCGAGGTAGTAGGGGTCGAGCTGCCGGGTGAGGACGTCGCGTACGGAGCCGGGCGAGGACTTCCCGTACGAGTAGACGAGCGCGGTGTCGGCCTCGCCCGTCAGCAGCTTCACCCAGGCCTCGTAGAGCGCCCAGGCGCCGTCCATCTCGACATGGGACTCGGATATCGGCGGCCAGGCGCCGACGCCGTCGAGGGCCATGGTGAAGGAGAAGGCGCGCCCGGCGAGGTAGTCGGAGGAGCCGGAGCAGGTGAAGCCTATGTCGGCGGTCTTCAGGCCGGTCTGGCGCAGCACGTCGTGGAGGACGGGCATGACCATCTCGACCTCGGACAGTTCGTCCGTACGCCGGCGGTGGTCGGTCTGGGCGAAGGCGACGATCGCCACCTCGCGGTCCGGTCGGCCCGGTCGGTCCGGCGTCACTCGGTCCGGCGTCTCTCGGTCCGGCGTCTCTCGGTCCGGCGTCACAGCAGCTCCTTGTACGCGTCGTAGTCGGCGTCGGGTTCGCCGGTCGGCCGGTAGTGGTCGGGGTAGCGGCCGTCCTCGCTCCACACGGGTTCGACGCGCAGCCCCATCCGCACCTGGTCGTAGGGGATGCCGCCGATCCGGCCGTGGAGGGCGAGCCCGGCGCCGTCGAGGGCGATGTGGGCGTAGACGTACGGGACCTCGATGTCGAGGTTCTTGGCCTTGATGTTGACGATGCAGAAGGTGGTGACCGTGCCGCGCGGGCCGACCTCGACCTGCTCGGTGGTCGCCACTCCGCAGGTGGGACAGGCTCCTCGGGGCGGGACGTACACCTTGGTGCAGGACGGGCAGCGTTCGCCGACGGTCCGGTTCTCGGAGAGGGCGTGCAGGTAGGCGGTCTGGGCGCGGCCCGGGCTGTAGGTGTAGTCGAGCCGGGCGGGGGCGACGATGCCGGTGACGGGGTCGTCGAAGGTGCCGTCGTGCGCGCGTGTCCCGTGGTCCTCGGTGCTCTCGTACGGCTCGAAGCAGGCGATGTCCGTGATGGCGCCGGTCCGCTCCTCGGCCCAGCGGATCCGGACCCTCATGCCGGTGCGGACGGCCTCGGGTCCTGGCGCGTCGAGGGCGTGGAGCAGGGCGGTGTCGGCGCCGTCGAGGCGGACGAGGACCCAGGCGAAGGGGGTGGACAGGGGCTGTCCGGTACGGGGTTCGGGGTTCCAGGCCCAGGTGGTGACGGTGCCGGTGGTGCCGAGTTCGACGAGGTCGCGGAGTTCGGCGGCGGTCTCGGGGTCGTACTCGACGGGCGGGACGAGCACGCGTCCGTCGTCGGTCCGCACCCCGAGGACGGTCCGCTCGCGGAGCCCGGTCAGGAACGCGGACTGGACGGGGCCGAGGGACCGGGTGAAGGGGAACTCGACGACGAGGGGGGCGCGGAGGGTTTCAGGGATGGGGGCGACTGTCATGAGCGGGGCTCCTTGGTCGGGGACTTCGGGCGCGGGCCTGGGGCCGCTGCGCGGGGCTTCCTCCCCACCCCGCCCCTTCCCGAACTGGGGCAGGCCCCCAGACCCCCGTACGGTCTGCGGCCGTGTCCTCAAGCGCCGGACGGGCTGAAATTCCAGCCTCGCCGGCGGTCCCCCAGGCCGGTAGGCGTAGGGGGAGTTTGAGGCGCGGGTCTGAGGCGGAGCCCCAGTTCGGGAAGGGGCGGAGTGGGGGAAGGTCACTCCCGGCGGTACACCGGCGCCCGTTTCTCCGCGAAGGCGCGGGCGCCTTCCTTCGCGTCCGCCGTGTCGAAGATGGGCCAGCCCCGGGTGAGTTCCGCCGCCAGGCCCTCCGTCTCCGTCATCTCGGCCGTCTCGTAGACCGAGGCCTTGACGGCCTCGACGGCGAGCGGCCCGCAGGCGTTGATCTGTTCCGCGACGGACAGCGCCGCTTCCAGCGCCGTCCCCGCGGGGACGACACGGCCGACGAGTCCGATCCGGGCGGCCTCCTCCGCTCCGTACGGGCGCCCGGTCAGCAGCATTTCGAGCGCGTGCGTGCGGGCGATCTGGCGGGGCAGCCGGACGGTCGAGCCGCCGATCGGGAACAGGCCGCGCTTCACCTCGAAGAGTCCGAAGGTGGCGGAGTCGCCCGCGATCCGGATGTCGGTGCCCTGCAGGATCTCGGTGCCGCCGGCGACGCAGTAGCCCTCGATCGCCGCGATGACGGGCTTGCGCGGGCGGTGGTGGCGCAGCATCGCCTTCCAGTGCAGGTCGGGGTCGGCCTTGAGCCGGTCCCGGTACTGCTCGCCCGCCATGCCCTTGCCCGCCAGCGCCTTGAGGTCCATACCGGCGCAGAAGGAGCCGCCGGCTCCGGTGAGGACCACGGAGCGGATCGTGTCGTCGGCGTCGGCCTCGAGCCAGCCGTCGTAGAGCCCGACCAGCATCGGCAGTGAGAGCGCGTTCTTCGCCTCCGGTCGGTTGAGTGTGAGCACGAGCGTGGCGCCTTCGCGCTGCACGGTGAGGTGTTCGGTCCCACCCATGGACGTCCTCCCGTCTCCAGACCTAGAACAGGTTGCAGGAGGTGCGGGTCCAGTTCAATAGTTTTCTGACACTCAGTCAGATTCGTCTGCGCGACCCCTTCCCACTTCCGCCGGTCGGCGCTCTAATGACCGCCGAGTCAGTTCGGGCCTGGGCGACCAGCGGGGTCAGGAGGAACGGTGGAGTACAACCTTGCCGACCTGTTCGAGTCGGTCGTCGACGTGGTCCCTGAGCGGGAGGCGCTCGTCTACGTCGACCACCCGGGCACGGGCGCGGAGCGCCGGCTCACGTACGCGGAGCTCGACGGCGCCGCCAACCGGCTCGCCCACCATCTGATCGACTCCGGCATCCGGCCGGGCGAGCACCTGGGCCTGCACCTCTACAACGGGATCGAGTACCTGCAGACCGTCCTGGCCTGCCTCAAGGCGCGGATCGTCCCGGTCAACGTGAACTACCGGTACGTGGAGGAGGAGCTGGTCTACCTCTACAGGGACGCCGACCTCGCCGCGCTCGTCTTCGACGCCGAGTTCACGGAGCGGGTCGCGGCGGCGCTGCCGCAGACGGAGAAGCTGCGGCACCTCGTGCGGGTGGGGACCCCGCCCGAGGACGCGCCCCCACTGGACTGCGTGGCGTACACGGACGCCGAGGCGGCCGGTTCGCCGGAGCGCGGGTTCGGGCCGCGCTCGGCCGACGACCTGTTCATCATCTACACCGGCGGTACGACGGGGATGCCGAAGGGCGTCATGTGGCGCCAGGAGGACCTCTTCTTCGCCGGGCTCTTCGGCGGCGATCCGGCGGGCGAGCCGGTCAAGCGGCCCGAGGAACTGGCCGTGCGGGTCGCGGCGGGCGGCGCCGGGATCACGTTCTTCCCCGCTCCCCCGCTGATGCACGGCACCTCGACGCTGACCTCGTTCATCGCCTTCAACTACGGGCAGCGGGTGGTCATCCACCGCAAGTACGTACCGGCGGAGGTGCTCCGGACGATCGAGAAGGAGAAGGTCTCCAGCGTGTCGCTGGTGGGCGACGCGATGCTCAGGCCGCTGATCGACGCGCTCCACGGCCCGCTGAAGGGGACGGACCTGTCCTCGCTCTTCAGCGTCTCCTCCTCCGGGGCGATCATGTCGGAGACGGTACGGGCCCAGTTCCAGGCGCTCGTGCCGAACGTGCTGCTGCTGAACAACTTCGGCTCCTCGGAGTCCGGTTCCAACGGCAAGGCGACGGACGACTCCGGCCCGGAGAAGGGCTTCCGCCTGGAGGTCAACGAGCGGACGCAGGTCGTGGACCCGGTGACGTACGACCCGGTGCCGGTGGGCGAGCCGGGGCGCCTCGCGCAGCGCGGCCATGTGCCGCTCGGCTACTACAACGACCCGGCGAAGACGGCCGAGACCTTCTTCCAGAAGGGTGAGGAGCGGTGGGTGCTGCTCGGCGACATGGCGACCGTCGACGAGGACGGCATCGTGACGGTCCTGGGCCGCGGCTCGCAGTGCATCAACACCGGCGGCGAGAAGGTCTATCCGGAGGAGGTCGAGCAGGCGCTGAAGTCCCATCCGGACGTGTACGACGCACTGGTCGCCGGCGTGCCGGACGCGAAGTGGGGCAACCACGTGGCGGCGGTCGTCCAGCTGCGCGCGGGGGCACCCGCGCTCGACCTGGAGACCGTACAGACCCACTGCCGCACCCGCCTCGCCGGCTACAAGATCCCGCGCCAGCTGGTGATCACCGACAGGATCGAGCGTTCCCCGAGCGGCAAGGCGGACTACCGCTGGGCCCGCTCGGTGGCGGCGGCCGAGGACTCCGCCTCCTGAGTACCGATGGCCCGCAGGGCGGCCAGGAAGACGTCCGGGCAGAGCCGGTGGATCTCGTAGCCGGTGTCGATCGTGACGAGGCGGGCGGCCGGAAGGCGGTCCGCCGTCCACGACAGCCGGTCCCGCGCGCAGGCGGATGATCTTCGTGACCGATGTGACCGGCGGCGCGATACGGTGGGATCACTCCCACCCACGAAGGAACCACTCACTCATGCCCGAGACCCTCCGAGGCGACTGTTCGAACTGCTTCGGGCTCTGCTGCGTCGCCCTCCCCTTCGCCAAGTCCGCGGACTTCGCCGTGAACAAGGCCTCCGGGGAACCGTGCCGGAACCTCCAGGAGGACTTCCGCTGCGGGATCCACACCCGGCTGCGGCCGAGCGGCTTCTCGGGCTGCACGGTGTACGACTGTTTCGGCGCGGGCCAGAAGGTCTCCCAGGTCACCTTCGGCGGGGTCTCGTGGCGTGAGGCGCCGGAGACCGCGCGGCAGATGTACGAGGTGTTCCCGGTGGTGCGCCAGCTCCACGAGCTGCTGCGCTACCTCACCGAGGCCCTCGCGCGGCCCGCCGCCCGTCCGGTCCACGCGGAGCTGCGGCGGGCCCTGGAGCGGGTGGAGGGGCTGACCGAGGGCTCGGCGGAAGCCCTGGAGAAGCTGGACGTCGGCGCCGTACGGGCCGAGGTCAACCCGCTGCTCCTGAAGACCAGCACCCTGGTGCGAGCCACGGCGAGCGCCAAGACCAAGAGCCGACGGGGCGCCGACCTGATCGGCGCCCGGCTGCGCGGAGCCAAGCTGCGCGGCGCGGACCTGCGCGGCGCCCTGCTGATCGCCGCCGACCTGAAGGGCGCGGACCTCTCCCTGGCCGACCTGATCGGCGTGGATCTCCGGGACGCCGACCTGTCGGGCGCGGACCTCACGGACGCCCTGTTCCTCACCCAGCCCCAACTGAACGCGGCCCGCGGCGACGCGACGACCCGCCTCCCGGCGACCTTCGAGCGCCCCGCTCACTGGGCCTAGGGCCTTTCGTTTGGATCAGGCCGGATCAGGGAGCGGGGTCTGGTGCCGTGGATCGCAAGGCGGAGGAGGGAGTCAACGCGGAGCGTTGGCGACCGACGACAACGCGGCGAGGCACGGTGCCAGGGCCCGCGAGCCCGGCATGATCCAAACGAGAGGCCCTAGGAATCCACCGTCCTGGCGCACAGGTAGGGACGGGCGAGGAGCAGGCCGGTGGCGGTCGCGAGGATGCCGACGTACACGGGCGCGAGGTGGAGGAAGTCCGTGTAGTGGATCGCGCCGTGCACGACGACGGCGGGCAGGAAGCCGAAGACCGCCGCCGTGGCCAGGCTCCAGAACACCCAGGCCTCGCCCCGCCCCCAGCCCCATGCGCTGAGCAGGGTGATCGCCACGGCCGCGGCCATCAGCGCGCCGCCGAAGCCCGCGCGGTCGTGGGCGACGAACGGGACGAGCCGCGGGTTCACGGCTCGCAGCGCCTCGGTGTCGGCGCCCAGGAAGACCAGGTCGCTCGGCACGAAGACACCGGTCAGACCGACCACCGAGATGACAGCCCCGCCGACGAACAGGCCCGTCCCCGTGACGATGAGCAGGAGTTGGCCCACCAGCGCCCGCCGCCTCTCCGGCTCCGGGCCCTCGGGCATCCGGCGCCAGCGCGGGGTGTGCGGGGCCCGGCGGACCCCCGCGACGAACATCGGGAAGAGCACGAGGGTGGTGGCCGTGTGGAGGGGTTCCACAAAGCCGGTGACCAGGAAGTAGAAGAGGGTGGGGAAGCCGATGGCGCCGGAGATCAGGTACGCCTGGCGGGCCCAGGGCCTGCCGCGTCTGATCCCTCCCAGTGCGAGGCCGGTGTAGAGGGCGCCGATCGACACCATCGTGCCGGCCATGGTGATCCGGTCGTGCTGGAGGAAGTGCACGAGGTGGTGGTTGGCGGCATGGAGCTCGTGCAGCGTCATGCCGAGGTAGTCGCGGTCGTACCGGAGCAGTACGGGCCCGAGCGTGATCGCCGCCGCGCCGAGTCCTGCGCCGATCATGCCGAGTCCGACGAGCAGCGCCCACACCCAGGCGGGCCAGCGGCGCGGGTCGCGGCCCACGTCCCGTAGCCCTGGCGCGGGTGCGGTGGGCGTGGCGGCCTCCGTGACCCGGGCGAACCAGCCGGGTCCGGCCTCGACGAGCACCCGGGGGCGGGCGAGCACGACCGCCTTCGGATCGTCGAGCGCTGCGGCGGTGGCGGTGACGGACGGCTCGGTCACCCGGACGACATGGGGATCGTCGTCACCGGTGAAGCCGTCGACGTGGGCCGCGAGGGCGGCCTCGGTCTCCGGGTCGGTGGTACGGACGACCAGCGGGATCGAGCGGCCGGCAGCGGCCTCGCGCACGGTCGCGACGTCGGCGGCCGAGACGGGCGAAACCTCGACGACACCGGCCCCGATCGGGGCCATGGCGCGGACGGACTCACGAGCGAGCGAGGGCGGTACGGATATGCCGAGGCGGACGGCCACGGGCACACCGGCGATCTCCCCGGCGAGCCGCTCCGGCGGACGGCGGTGCCCGAAGCCACGGGCGATCAGCCGGGCGCCGGCGGGACGGGAGCCGATCGCGGCCAGCAGCCGCAGCGCGGTGCGCTGCGAGCGCCGCGTGCCGACGACGGCGGCGGCGGCGCCGCGCAGGGGGTGATAGGTCCAGTCCGGCATCAGTGGCTCTCGTTCTCCGTCTCGGTCGTCGTCGTGGTTGTCGTCGCAGTCTCGGTCCCGGTCCCGGTCCCGGTCCCGGTCCCGGTCGCGGCCTCGGTCGCGGTCGCGTTCGCGTTCGCGTTGGCTGTGGAACCGGGCGGGGTCCAGCCGAGGACCGGTGTCATGGAGCGCAGGGTCGCCCGTTCCGGCGTCAACCGGGCGGCGGTGTCGCGCAGGAGGACGGCCGGCGGCCATGCCAGCTGGCCGATCGCGCCGAGCCGCGCGGAGCGGCGTGCGACGGCCTGGGTCCTGGGGCGGCGCAGGCGGTCGTAGGAACGGAGCGCGGCGGCCGTGTCCTGGGTGCCGTCGAGGCAGACCGCGAGGGTCACCGCGTCCTCCAACGCCTGGCACGCGCCCTGGCCCAGATTGGGGGTCATGGCGTGGGCGGCGTCGCCGAGCAGCGCGACCCGGCCGTGGACGAAGGAGGGCAGCGGCGGCAGCTCGTACAGGTCGTGGCGGAGGACCGCGTCGGCGGGGACGGCGGCCAGCAGGGCCGGGATCGGGTCCGGCCACGCTCCGAACCGGCGCAGCAGTTCGGCGTGGTCGGTGGAGCGGGTGGCCGTTCCCGGCGGGAGCGAGGCCGTGGCGAAGCAGTACATCCGGCCGCCCGGCAACGCCGTGTAGCCGAACCTCTCGCCCCGGCCCCAGGTCGCGGCGCCCTCGGCGGGCGGCTCTGCGAGGGGCTCGGTGACCATGCGCCAGGCGGTGTACCCGGCGTACCGGGGGCCGGGGGCATCGGGCCACAGCGTGCGGCGGACGGCGCTGCGCAGCCCGTCGGCTCCGACGACGAGGTCGGAGCGGGAGACGCCGCCACGGTGCTCGACGACCGGTCCCCGGTCGTCGTCGCGGACGGCGACGACCTCGCTGCCGGGACGGAGGCAGGCCGGGGGCAGCGCCTCGGTGAGTGCCCCCAGCAGCTCGGCGCGGTGCACGACGAGCAGCGGATGGCCGAAGCGGCGGACGAGCTCCGCGTTGTCCGTACGGGACAACCACCGGCCCCTGCGGTCGCGCACGCCGCCGGAGGCCTCCACGGCGCCGAGCTGCCGTACGACGTCGGCCAGACCGAGGGCGTCGAGCGCGCGCAGCGCGTTGGGCCAGAGGGAGATCCCGGCCCCGATCTCGGTGAACTCCGGAGCCCTTTCGAGGACTTCGACGCGCCAGCCCCGGCGGTGCAGGGCGATGGCGGCCGCGAGTCCCCCGATCCCGCCGCCGACGATCGTGGCAGCGCGCTGCGGCATGGTTCCTCGCTCAGGTTCTGGGGCTCACCGCCGCGTACGGCGCGGGCGGGAGCGGGACGGGGCGCGGCGCAGGTCGGGCTGAGCGGCGCACCATAGCAACATGTCGACACCCGCCTGTCAACGCGGGTCGTCGACGGCCCGCGGGGTCGCCGGGCCTACCCCTGAGAGCCCTGCGAGCCCTGAAGACCCTGAAGGCCCTGAAGACCCTCACGGCCCTGAGGGACGTACACGTACGGCGTGGTCGTCGTCAGGGCCGTGAAGCCGAGCCGTCCGAGGATCGGGCGGCTGGTGTCGGCCGCGTCGACCTGGACGTAGCGGTGGCCCCGCTCGACGGCGATGCGGGTACGGAAGGCGACCAGGGCGCGGTAGAGGCCCCTGCCCCGCCAGGCTTCGACCGTCCCGCCGCCCCACAGACCGGCGAAGTCGGTGCCGGGGTACAGCTCCAGGCGGGCGGCGCTGACGGGTTCGTCGCCCGCCATGGCGAGCACGGCGGCGACGGTGTCGGGCGTGGCGGCCAGCGCGTCGAGGAGCTGGCGGCCGATGTGGGAGCTGTCCCCGCCGAAGGCCCGGTCGTGGACCTCGGTCACCAGCGCGACCCCGGCCGCGTCCATGACGGGGACCAGGTGCACGCCCTCGGGGAGGTCCACGGCGGTCGGCAGCGCCGCACCCTCGGCGACCATCAGGGTCTCCTCGTCCTCGGCCGTGAACCCGGCGGCGCGCAGCCGGTCGGCGAGGTCCGCCGGGCCGTCGTGGCCGTACACCTTCCATTCGAAGGGCAGGCCGAGGCTGGTGAAGTGGCGGATCTGCTCGGCGACGGCCTCTTCGGCGTCCCGCTCCTGGAGGCCGGACCAGAGGATGCCGTTCCAGGCGTGGGCCGGGCCCGTCTGTCGTACGACGGGCCCGGCACGCTCCACCCTCGTGCCGGGCCCGTCGGGGCGGGCTCCGAGGCGCAGCTGACGGTCGTAGAGGGCGAGTATCGCTTCGTGGTCCATGGGCCAAGACTCCAGCACCGGTCCCCGGGGCACGGCAATCGCATTTCCGCGCCCCGAGGACCGGGCCGGGCCGGGCCGGGCCCGTCCGGTGGTCAGCCGGGCGCGTGGCGCAGCGGCGTAAGCTGCTCGATGTCGTAGCGGCGGCGGAGCTCCTCGATCGCCGCGTGGTCGACCTCTCCCCCGCTGCCGAGGATCTCCATGAGCTCCTCGAAGTACCGCTCGTGGTCGGGCGGCGGGGAGGCCTGGAACAGCATCCGGGCGGGTTCCCCCGTCGGGTTGGCGAAGGCGTGCGGGCAGCCGGGCGGCACCAGGATCAGGGTGCCCGGGGTGGCCCGTACGGCCCGCTCGCCCGAGGCTGACTCCCAGTCCCGCCAACGGTCGGGGGTCCGGACCAGCGGCTCGAAGGCGAGGACGTCGAGCTCCCCTTCGAGGAGGTAGAAGAGTTCCTCGCTGTGGCCGTGGGTGTGGGCGCCCACGTCGAACCCGGGCGGGACCTCGACCTCGAAGGTGGAGGCGGTCGGGGTGTGCTCGCCGGTGACCTTGAACGTCACCCGCTGCGCGGCGGTGGTCAGGGTCTTGCCGTGACCGGGGGGCACGACGAGTCCGGCGGCAGGGTGGATCGCTGTCATGGTGTCGTACGTCCTCTCACCACGTGACCGGCAGGGTCTCGGGGCCGCGGATCAGCGCGCCCCGCTGCCACTCGATCTCCTCCTCTGGCACCGCGAGCCGCAGCCCGGGGAACCGCTTCCAGAGGGTGTCGAGGAGGATCTCCGACTCGATGCGGGCGAGTTGGGAGCCGGGGCAGTAGTGCGGTCCGTGGCCGAAGGCGACGTGCGGGTTGTACCCGCGGTCGAAGTCGAGGCGCTCGGGGTTGGGGAAGACCTCCGGGTCGCGGTTGGCCGTCAGGTACGAGACGTAGACGGGGTCGCCGGCCGGGATGAGAACACCGCCGACCTCGACGTCCTCCAGGGCGATCCGGGAGAGGCCGACCGCGTTGCGGTGCGGGATGTAGCGGAGCAGCTCGTCGACGGCCTCCGGCAGCAGCTCCGGTTCCGCGCGGAGCCGGGCGAGGTGCTCGGGGTGGGTGAGGAGGGCGTAGACCATGTTGGCGCTGTTGTTGCGCACGGCGTGGGCGCCGCCGATCTGGATGAGGACGGCGAGGCCGACGGCCTCGTGCTCCTCCAGGGTCGCGTCGTCGACGGCGTCGGCGAGGACGGCGGCGAGGGTCTCGCGGCCCGTGCCGTGGCTGCGGCCGATGAGGTCGGTGAAGTACTGGGCCATCTGGGCCTTCGCCTGCTCGCTCGCCTCGCGGCCGGCACCGGCGGAGATGATCGTGTCGGACCACCGCGCCATCAGCTGCTGGTCGTCCTCCGGTACGCCCATCAGCTCGCTCACCATGGCGAGCGGGAACGGCCTGTTGACCATGGCCATCAGATCGGCGGGGGCGCCCTGTTCCTCCACGGCGTCGAGGAGCCGGTCCATGGTGGCTTGGGCGTGGTCGCGCAGGGCGGCGAGCGCGCGGGCGGAGAAGGCCCGGGCGACGACGCGCCGCATGCGCGTGTGGTCGGGCGGGTCGGCGAAGCCGACGGCCCCGTCCATCGGGATGAAGTGCGGGGCGAGCCGGGTGATCTGGCGGCCGAAGACGGCCTGGCGGCTGAACCGGGGGTCGACGGAGACGAACTTGACGTCCTCGTAGCGGGTCACCAGCCAGGCGTGCCCTTCGCCGTGCGGCAGCCGGACCCGGGTGACGGGGTCCTCGTGGAGCAGCTTGGCGAGGAGGGGGTCGAAGTCGAGGCCGGTGAGGTCGGGCACGGCCCAGAAGTGGACGCGTGGGGAGTCGGCGGACTGGGGGGTGGCAGTGGTGGTCATGAGGCGACTTTCGCGGGTGCGGGGCCGTTCGGCGACGCGAGGGACGGGGAGGGAGTGGTCCGCACGGCGAGGACCGTGGGCGCGGGGGTGGGGGTGGGGATGGAGGTGGGGACGGGAGCGGGGACGGGGACCGGAGCGGGAGCGGGGTCCGGAGTGGGGTCCGCGGTGGCGGAGGCTGTCGGTAGCGGCGCGCGGCGGGGAGCGACCGTCGACACGGGGGCGGGCGTGGTCGCACGTGGTGGCGGGTCCAGGTGGATCGACTCACGGCGGATGCGCTCACGAGGGCTGGAGTCACGGCCGATGGACTCGAGACGGACCTCGTCCGCCGGATGGTCTCCGGTCCAGCGGCCGAGCGAGATCTCGGCCGTGATCCCGGGGCCGAAGCCCGCGATCAGGCCGCGCGAGCCGGGCGGGGGCCCGCCGTCCTCGAAGAGTCGGCGCAGCGCGTCCAGGACGACGGCGCTCGCGATGTTGCCGTACTCCGTCAGAGTGGCGCGGCTGAAGCGGAAGGCCTCCGGTGCGACCTTGAGGTGGCGGCCGAGATCGTCGAGGATGCGGGGCCCGCCGGCGTGGATGATGTAGAAGTCCTGGGCGCCCGCGTCCTGTCCGTGCCGGGCGGCGAGGTCGACGAGGGCGGGGGCGAGCTGCTCCATCGTGCCGGGGACGCGCTTGTCGAGCATGAAGTGGAAGCCGGTCTCGCGGACCTTGTACGCGATCCAGTCCTCGCTGTCGGGCACCAGGTGCGAGCCGTTCCCTTGGAGCCGGACGCCGACACCGCCCGTCCCCCGGATCACGGCGGCGGCGACCGCGTCGCCGAACAGGCCGTTGGAGAGGAGGTTGCCGACCGTGAGGTCGGTGGGCTGGTAGCAGAGGGAGCAGAACTCGCAGGCCACGATGAGGGCGTTGGCACCGGGGTAGGCGGCGCAGAAGTCGTGGGCGCGGTTGATGGCGCCGCCGCCGGCCGCGCAGCCGAGCTGGGCGATCGGCATCTGGCGGGTGTCGTTGCGGAACCCCAGGTTGTTGATCATCCAGGCCGTGAGCGAGGGCATCATGAAGCCGGTGCAGGAGACGTAGACGATCAGGTCGATGTCCCGGGCCGACAGGCCCGCGTGGGCGAGCGCCTCGTCGACGACGGCGGGCACGCGCGCCTTGGCCTGGGTTTCGTACATGGCGTTGCGCGCCTCGAAACCGGGATGGGCCAGCGTGTGTTCGATGGGCTGCACGAGGTGGCGTCGGGCGACGCCGGTGTTGCCGATGAGGCGGAGCACGAGCGGGAGTTGCGCGTGTCCGGCATGCAGCTTCCGGGCCAGGTCGAGGGTCTCTTCCTGGGTGATGGTGTGCTCGGGGACGGCGACGGCGGGACGGCACAGGACGGGCATGGGGGTCCTTTACGTCCGGAAGGGCGAACGGGGTCCGCCCGGGGCGGGGACTGCCGCCGTTCGGACCTCTGGTTCCCTCCGATTTCCCCCTGTGTGTACAGAACGATCAGAAAGACGATCAAACACACTCAATTGTGTGATCTTACGGTATCCGTGGTGGCGGGAGAGTTGTCAGCGTCGTACAAGACCTTCCGTCGCGGGCTCCCAGAAGGGGGCAAGGGCGCCCTCGCGGTACGGCGCGGGGCTGACGCTCAGGTCGCCCACGAACGGCCGGTCGAGGACGACGACGAGCAGGAGGCTGAAGCCGACGAGCGCCGCGACCGCTCCGACGAAGAGGAGCTGCATGCGTCGGCTCCGCATCCCGTAGAGGAAGGTCAGCGGGATGATGACGAGGGCGCCGCCGACGGCAAGGAGCTGGAGGAGCAGCGGTAGTTGCTGGCCGGCCATGGTGATCCGGGCCCTGCGTTCGCCTGCCACGTCGTCCAGGGTGCCGGCGGCCTGTGCGTAGAAGACCTTCTCCGACTCGGTGGAGGGCTCGTACGCCTGCAGCGCGTCGTACAGGGCGTCGAGCTTGGCGTTCGTGGCGGAGTAGTCCGCGGCCCCCTCCCGCATGAGCGGCCACTGCACCTCGACGACGCCGTGGACGTAGCCGGACGCGGCGGCGTCCACCCGGGCGCGCGCCTCGGGCGGGAAGGCCCGGGCGTCGCGCACGACCAGGGCGACGCCGGTGGCCTCGGCGGCGACGACGTTCTGGGTGTTCTCCATCTGCGTCCACAGCGTGACGATCACGAAGGCGAGGATGATCCCGTAGATCGCGCCGAACATCCCGAGCACGACGCCCACCATGTCGTTGTGCTCACCGTCGGCGAGTCGGGGGTACCTGCGACGCAGGAGGACACTCCCGGCCAGGGAGACGAGAACCGTGCCGCCGACGACCAGAAGGCCGAGGGCGGAGGTGCTGAGATGGTTGAGCAGCCAGAGAGTCACGGCGACCGAGCGTAATCACCCGCTCACGGAATCAAAAACTCGGCGCCACCCTCTTGCCAGGCACCGGGTCCGGGCCGATTTACTGACCCTCGAGAGGATCTACCGAATGATCGGTAGTCCGATTGATGACCAGTTCAGAGTGAATGAACGGGAGTGGGCGCGGCATGACGGATCTGCTGGACAGCGGCGAACGACTCGGACGCGAGGAGCTGGCGGCGCTCCAGCTGGAACGACTGCGGTCCACCCTGCGGCACGCCTACGAGAACGTGGGCTTCTACCGGCAGTCCTTCGACAAGGCCGGGCTGCACCCCGACGACTGCCGCTCCCTCGCCGACCTCGCCCGCTTCCCCTTCACCGTCAAGACCGATCTGCGGGACCAGTACCCCTTCGGGATGTTCGCCGTCGATCAGTCCGAGGTCCGACGCATCCACGCCTCCAGCGGGACCACGGGCCGTCCGACGGTGGTCGGCTACACCGACCGCGACCTGGACACCTGGGCCGACGTGGTGGCCCGCTCGATCCGCGCGGCGGGCGGCAGGCCGGGCCACAAGGTCCATGTGGCGTACGGATACGGCCTGTTCACCGGCGGACTCGGGGCGCACTACGGCGCCGAGCGGCTCGGCTGTACGGTCATCCCGGCCTCGGGCGGCATGACGGCCCGCCAGGTCCAGCTGATCCAGGACTTCCGGCCCGAGATCATCATGGTGACGCCCTCGTACATGCTGACGCTGCTCGACGAGTTCGAGCGGCAGGGCGTGGATCCGCGGACGACCTCGCTGAAGGTGGGCATCTTCGGCGCGGAGCCGTGGACGGAGGCGATGCGGCGGGAGATCGAGGAGCGGTTCGCGATCGACGCCGTCGACATATACGGACTGTCGGAGGTGATGGGCCCGGGCGTCGCGCAGGAGTGCGTGGAGACCAAGGACGGCCTGCACATCTGGGAGGACCACTTCTACCCGGAGATCGTGGACCCGTTCACGGGCGAGGTGCTGCCGGACGGTGAGGAGGGCGAGCTGGTGTTCACCTCCCTCACCAAGGAGGCCATGCCCGTGATCCGGTACCGCACGCGGGACCTGACGCGCCTGCTGCCGGGCACGGCGCGGGTGTTCCGGCGGATGGAGAAGGTCACGGGCCGCAGCGACGACATGGTGATCCTGCGCGGGGTGAACCTCTTCCCCACGCAGGTCGAGGAGATCGTGCTGCGGACGCCCGGCGTGGCCCCGCACTTCCAGCTGAAGCTGACCCGCGAGGGCCGGCTCGACGCCCTGACGATCCGGGCCGAGGCCCGCCCGGACGCCACCCCCGAGGAGCGCGCGGAGGCGGCCCGCTCGATCGCGGCGGCCTGCAAGGACGGCATCGGCGTCTCGGTCGGGGTCGAGGTCGTCGACCCCGAGACGCTGGAGCGGTCCGTCGGCAAGATCAAGCGGATCGTGGACCTCAGGCAGGGCTGAACGGCCGGGGCTCACGCGCGGTCCGAACACCCACGGCTCACGCGCGGTCCAAACGCGCAGGGCTCACGCGCGGTCCGAACGCGCCGGGCGTCGGCGCGTTCACCCGTTCACCCGTTCACGCGTTCACTCACGCCTTCAGACGGCGGGCCGCTTGAGCACCTCCACGAGGCTGGAGCTGCTGTCGCCGCCGCGCCCGGCCTCGACGCCCCGCCGGAAGAGGTCGACGACGGCGGCGGGAAGCGCCGCGTCGACGCCGGCGTCGAGGACGGTGTGCAGGACGTGTTCGGCGCTGGCGAGCCCCATCGCGAGCCGGTCGACGTCCCCGGAGTGGTCGCCCGCGTCGACGCGGGGTGCGTAGAACTCCAGGAACTGCTTCATGTCCAGGGCGCCGACGGCGGTGGGAAGCAGGTCGGCGGCCTTGATGCCGTGCGCGTCGGCGAGGGCGATGGCCTGCCAGTAGGAGCTCAGGGCGGTCCAGAACATGACCATGTTGAGCTGGTAGAAGAGCGCGGCGAGGCCAGGGTCCTCGCCTCGGTGGTCGGCGGCGGTGAGCACTTCGAGGGTGGGGCGGTGAGCCTCGAAGACCTCGCGGGGGCCGCTGTAGTAGGCGGAGGAGCCGGGGCGACCGATCCCGGAGGGCGGCACGAGCACCCCACCCGTGAGCTGGACGGCACCACGCTCCCGCGCCCACTCGGCGGCCTCCTGGGCGCGGCGCGGGGTGTCGGAGCTGAGGTTGACGAGGACCCGTCCGGCCAGGACGGCGGGGTCGACCCCGTCCAGTACGGCGTACAGCGCCTCGTAGTCGGTGAGGCTGAGCACGACGACCTCGTTGGCGGCGATCGCCTCGGCGGGCGAGGCGGCGAGGACGGCGCCGCGGCGCACGAGCTCGTCGGCGCGGGAGGCGGTGCGGTTCCACAGGGTGACGTGGAAGCCCTGCTCGAGGTAGGCGCCGGCCATGGCCTGGCCCATGGGGCCGAGGCCGATGACGGTGACGGAGTTCTTGCGCATGAGTGAATCCCCCTGAAGGAAGAGTAGAACGAACGCTCTATCCAGTGACGAGCTAGAAGCTAGCACAGGTCTAAAACGATCGCTCTACTTAATGACTGGCCGGGCTCGTCACGCGCCCGGAGTGAACCGTGGAACACTGCCAACTGCGGGAGAACGCATCGAGATCGCGTTCCACGACGACCGCCCCGGCTATGTCCAGGCGAAGGACGCCGTCGTATGGGACATCATCCGCCGCGCCGACGCCTGGGCCCAGGACACCGGGCTGGGTCCCCGACCCGAGTGCCGCCTGAACCGTGGCTCCGAACCACAACTGCACTCGATATCATCGGAGTTGAGGACAACCCATAGCGCGCCGGACGGCCCGTCGGCCAGGTGGTCGACAGCCTCGCCGGCAGTGATGCGCAAGGCCTGGTTCGCCGCCGGAGCGGCTACTACCCTCGCCGCATGGACGACTACCGGTTACCGGCCTCGTACGGGCTCATACGCGACTTCCTGGTGACGCAACACGTTCATGCGGCGCACGCCGAGGCCGAGCGACAGGCCCGGATCGCGTACGTTCGGCGATCTTGGGCCAGGACGACCCTCAGGGCCCTCGTCTATCTCGCCGGTGGCACAGCGGCGTTGCTGTATCTCAACGACGGAGGCGCGTGGACCACCGCCATGACCGTGGGCGCGTCCGCCACGGGCTTCGTCATCCTGCTGTGGATCTTCTGGGTGGGACGGATCGATCCGGACTACGAGCAGGGCCCGCTCATCGTCGCCCGCCTCACTGCCACCGTCGCCCACCTCGCCGTGCTCGTCTGGGGTTGGGTGACCTACGGCCCCGCCACAGCAGTCCCGTGGTTCTTCATCGAGTTGGGCGCCCTCGGGATCGTCATCGGTGTGGTGCAGGGCCGAAAGTACTCGATGCTCTGGTGAGAGCCTGAGGACCCCTACGCGGCCCGTGTCCGAGGTGCTCTCCGGGGCCGCCGGGGGTGCCACGGCAGCACGACGACCTGAACACCGCGAAACAGCCGACCTGGACCTGGCCCCTGCCCGGTGGCGAAGATCAGTGGCACCGCATCGCACGCGAGGTGAAGGGCGAGATCGAGGTGGATCGCGCCACCGGCTGAACCGTGCTCAGCCGAGCAGAACCGAGCAGAACCGAGCAGAACCGAGCTGAGCCAGGCTGAGCCGAGCTGGGCTGGGCTGAGCTGAGCTGAGCTGAGCTGAATCAGGCTCAGCCGAGCTGAGCCGAGCCTGATGGCGCCACCCGTCTCAGACCGTGTCCGCCGCCTCGCCCTCCCGGAAGCGGTCCCGCAGCTCCCGCTTCAGGATCTTTCCGCTCGCGTTGCGCGGGAGTTCGTCCACGAAGAGGATCTTCTTCGGGGCCTTGAAGTGGGCGAGCTTCTCGCGGGCGTGGGTGAGCAGTTCGGTCTCGGTGATGTCCGCGCGCGGGACGACCACGGCCGTGATCGCCTCGATCCAGCGGTCGTCGGGGAGGCCGACGACGGCGACCTCGGCGACCGCGGGGTGGGTGTAGAGAGCGTCCTCGACCTGGCGGGAGGCGACCAGGACTCCCCCGGAGTTGATGACGTCCTTCACCCGGTCCACGACCGTGTAGTAGCCCTCGGCGTCGCGCACCGCGAGGTCGCCGGAGCGGAACCAGCCGTCGCGGAAGGCCTCCTTGGTCTCCTCGGGCTTGTCCCAGTAGCCGTCGCACAGCTGCGGTGAGCGGTAGACGATCTCGCCGGGCGTGCCGTCCGCCACCTCCTCGCCGTGCTCGTCGACGACCATCGCCTCGACGTGGCGGACGGGTCGCCCGCAGGAGTCCATGCGGCCCTCGTGCTCGTCCGGGCCGAGGACGGTGGCGAGCGGGCCGATCTCGGACTGGCCGAAGCAGTTGTAGAAGCGCAGCCCGGGGAGCCGTTCGCGCAGCCGTTCCAGGACGGGCACGGGCATGATCGAGGCGCCGTAGTACGCCTTGCGGAGGCCGGAGAGGTCGCGCGTCGCGAACTCCGGGTGGTTGGACAGGCCGATCCATACCGTCGGCGGTGCGAAGAAGCTGTCCGCGCGGCCCGCCTCGATCAGGTCGAACAGGACCTTGGGGTCCGGGCCGTCCACGATCGTGTTCTCCGCGCCGACCGCGAGGTACGGCAGCAGGAAGACGTGCATCTGCGCGGAGTGGTAGAGCGGCAGCGAGTGGACCGGCTTGTCGTCCGCGCGCAGGTCCAGGGCCTCGATGGCGCTCGCGTACTCGTGGACCAGCGCCCGGTGCGTCATCCGGGCGCCCTTGGGCAGCGCCGTCGTCCCCGAGGTGTAGAGGAGCTGGACGTACTCGCGGGCGTCGCGGTCGGTGTCGTACGTGTCGGGTTCGGCGAGGGCGGTGAGGAAGGAGTCGTCGGTGTCCCGCAGGGCACGGACGGGCAGGTCGGCGGGGACGTGGGCGGCGAGCGCGGGGTCGGCGAGGACGAGCGAACTCCCCGACTGGCGCAGGATGTAGTCGAGGTCGTCGCCGGTGAGGTGGTGGTTGACCGGGACGTGGATCAGGTCCGCCCGCGAGCAGGCCAGGAAGGCGATCAGGTACGCGTCGGAGTTGTGGCCGTAGGTCGCGACGCGGGCGTGCTCCGGCAGCTCGTAGCGCTCCCGGAGCACGGCGGCGGCGGTGGTGACGGCCGCGTCCAGCTCCGCGTAGGTCCAGGACCGGTCCGCGTACCGCACGGCGATCCGCTCGGGGGTTCGCTGGGCGCTCGCGCGCAGGACGCCGTCGACGGTGCGGGAGAGGAGTCGTTCCATGGCGGGATCCTCGGCCGCCCCGGGGTACGGGTCAAGTACCCCGGGCCCGGCGGAGGTCGGGGCGGGAGTCGCGGGTCACGTACCGGGGCGCACGCGAGGTCTTCGGGGTCAGGGGCTGAACGACAGGAAGATGAATGCGGCGAAGATGGAGAGGTGGACGCCGCCTTGGAGCAGGGTGGCGCGGCCGGGTACGACGGTCAGGGCGCTCACGACGGCGGTGAGCACGAGCAGGACCATGTGGACCGCCCCGAGGCCCAGGACCAGGGGCCCGGACAGCCAGATGGAGGCGAGCGCGATCGAAGGGATCGTGAGGCCGATGCTGGCGATCGCGGAGCCGTACGCGAGGTTGAGGCTGGTCTGCATGCGGTCCCGGCGCGCGGCGCGGACGGCGGCGAGGGTCTCCGGGAGCAGCACCATCAGGGCGATGATCACGCCGACGACGGCCTTGGGCAGTCCGGCGGACTCCACGCCGTCCTCGATGGTGGGCGAGATGAGCTTGGCCAGGCCGACGACGGCGACGAGCGCGAGGACGAGAAGGCCGAGGCTGAACCAGGTCTGCTTGTCGGTCGGAGGGTCGGCGTGCTCGTCCTCGGAGTCGTGCCCTTCGCGGGGGACCGGTAGGAAGTAGTCGCGGTGCCGGAAGGTCTGGACGGCGACGAAGACCCCGTACAGGCAGATGGAGGCCACGGCGGCGAAGGCCAGCTGGGCGCCGGAGAACTCGGGCCCCGCGTGGCTCGTCGTGAACGTCGGCAGGACCAGGGTCATGGTCGCGAGGGTGCAGACGGTGGCGAGGGCGCCGCCCGAGCCCTCGGCGTTGAAGACGGCGACGCGGTTGCGGAGGGCTCCGACGAGCACCGAGAGTCCGACGATGCCGTTGCAGGTGATCATGACGGCCGCGAAGACGGTGTCCCTGGCGTACGTGGAGGTCTTCTCGCCGCCGCCCGCCATGAGGGTGACGATCAGTCCGACCTCGATGACGGTGACGGCGACGGCGAGGACGAGCGAACCGAAGGGCTCCCCGACGCGATGGGCGACGACCTCCGCGTGGTGGACGGCGGCGAGCACGGCGGCGATCAGACAGACGGCCGCGATCACGACCCCGAAGCCGGCCAGATCACGCCCCCAGGTCAGCGCGAGGTCGACGGCCGCCACGACCGGTCCCCATGTCGTCCACTGCCGTGCCAGGCCTGCCGTGCTCGAACTCATGATCAGCATCCTGCCACAAAGCGGCATTCGCCCGGGTTGCGCGGTCGGCCGTCAGGGTGCTGTCGCGATCGAGCGTCGGGGTGCTGTCGCGGTCGGCCGTCAGGGTGCCGTCGCCATCGGCCGGGGCCGGGCTCAGAGCGGGCGCTCGTGGCCCTCCCAGTAGGGCTCCCTGAGCCTGCGCTTGTAGAGCTTGCCGTTGGGGTCGCGGGGCATCGTGGTGATGAAGTCCACCGACTTGGGGCGCTTGTAGCCGGCGAGGCGTTCCTCACAGTGCGCCAGGATCGCGGCGGCGAGGGCCTCCCCCGCCTCCTGCCCCTCGGCCGGTTCGACCACGGCCTTGACCTCCTCGCCCCAGTCGGCGTGCGGGATACCGAAGGCGGCGGCGTCGGCGACCGCCGGGTGGGTGAGGAGGGCCGACTCGATCTCGGCGGGATAGATGTTCACCCCGCCCGAGATGATCATGTCGATCTTGCGGTCGCGGAGGAAGAGGTAGCCGTCCTCGTCGAGGACGCCCAGGTCGCCGACCGTGAAGAAGTCGCCGATGCGGTTCTTCGCCGTCTTCTCCTTGTCCTTGTGGTACGCGAATCCGCCCGTGGACATCTTCATGTAGACGGTGCCGAGTTCACCGGGCGGCAGCCGGTTGCCGTCGTCGTCGAAGACGGCGAGCTCGCTGATCGGCCAGGCCTTGCCGACCGTCCCCGGCTTCTTCAGCCAGTCCTCCGCGGTGGCGAACGCGCCGCCGCCCTCGCTCGCCGCGTAGTACTCCTCCACACAGCTCCCCCACCATTCGATCATCGCCCGCTTGACGTGGTCGGGGCAGGGCGCGGCGCCGTGGATGGCGTGCCGCATCGACGAGACGTCGTAGCGGCCGCGCACCTCGTCGGGGAGCGCGAGGAGCCGGTGGAACTGGGTCGGGACCATGTGGGTGTGGGTGCAGGCGTGCGCGTCGATGAGCCGCAGCATCTCCTCGGGCGTCCACTTGTCCATGAGGACGAGCGGATGGCCGATGTGCAGGGCCGCGCTCGCGAACTGCAGGACGGCCGTGTGGTAGAGCGGCGAGCAGACGAGGTGCACGTTGCCGTCGAAGGGCCGGATGCCGAAGATGCCGAGGAAGCCGCCGAGGTACGTCTCCTCCGGGAGCTTGCCGGGCAGCGGGCGGCGGATGCCGCGCGGCCGGCCCGTGGTGCCGGAGGTGTAGTTCATGACCCAGCCGAGGGTGCGGTCCTCGGGCGCGGACTCCGGGAAGCCGTCGAGGAGTTCGGCGTACGGGCGGAAGCCGGGGATCTCGCCGACGGCGTGGCGGTGGGTGGCGGGCAGACCCGCCTCGTCGGCGGCGGCGGTCGCGGCGGCGGCGAACCGCTCGTGGGCGAGGAGCACTTTGGCGCCGGAGTCGGCGACGATCCAGGCGATCTCAGGACCGACCAGGTGGTGGTTGACGGGCACGAGGTAGAACCCGGCCTGGGTGGCGGCGAGATGGGCGACGAGGAACTCGACGCCGTTGGGCAGGACGACGGCGAAGGCGTCCCCGCGCTCCAGGCCCGCCGCGCGCAGTCCGTGGACCAGCCGGTTGGCGTCGGCGTGCAGGCGCCCGGCGGTCCACTCCTCGCCGTCGGGTGCGATCAGGACCGTACGGGAGGGGTCGGCGGCCGCCTGGGACCAGAAGCCGTTGGCCTGCTGCTCGCTCATGAGGCGCTCCTTCCCGCGATGCGGTTGATGCGGTCGATGGCCTTCTCGAAGCCCCGGGTCAGGTCGTCGAAGACCTGCTGGACGCTGCGTTCGGCGTTCATCCGGCCGACGATCTGGCCGACGGGGGTGCCGAGCAGCGGCCCGACCTCGTACTTCTGGATACGGGAGACGGCCTCGGCGACCAGCAGTCCCTGGAGGGGCATGGGGAGCGTGCCGGGGCCCGCCGGGTCGTCCCAGGCGTCGGTCCACTCGGTGCGCAACTGGCGGGCGGGCTTGCCGGTGAGGGCGCGGGACCGGACGGTGTCGCCGGAGCCGGCGGCGAGGAGTTTGGCGGTCAGCGCGCGGGAGTGGAGTTCGGCCTCGGTCGTGGTGAGCCAGAGGGAACCGAGCCAGACGCCCTGGGCGCCGAGGGCGAGCCCCGCTGCGATCTGTTCGCCGCTGCCGATGCCGCCGGCGGCGAGGACGGGCAGGGGCGAGACGGCGTCGACGACCTCGGGAGTGAGGACCATGGAGGCGATCTCGCCGGTGTGGCCGCCGGCCTCGTAGCCCTGGGCGACGACGATGTCGATGCCGCCCTCGGCGTGGTGGCGGGCGTGCCGGGCGCTGCCGGCGAGGGCGGCGACGAGGACGTCGTGGTCGTGGGCGCGCTGGACCACGTCGGCGGGCGGAGAGCCGAGGGCGTTGGCGAGGAGCTTGATGGGGTAGTCGAAGGCGACGTCGAGCTGGTTGCGGGCGACCTGCTCCATCCAGCCGGTGATGCGCCAGCCGGAGGCCTCGCCCGCGGCGAGTTCGGGGACTCCGTGTTTGGCGAGGGTCGCGCGGACGAACTCGCGGTGCCCCTCCGGGATCATCGCCTCGACGTCGGCCTCGCTCACCCCCTCGACCTTTTTCGCGGGCATGACGACATCGAGGCCGTAGGGCAGGCCGTCGGTGTGGTCCTGCATCCAGTCGAGGTCGCGGGCGAGGTCGTCGGGGGCGGTGTAGCGCACCGCGCCGAGGACGCCGAACCCGCCGGCTCTGGTGATGGCGGCGGCCACCGCGGGGAAGGGCGTGAAGCCGAAGATGGCGTGCTCGATCCCCAGTTTTTGGCTCAGCTCCGTCTTCATGGGCGGCAGGATGCCGCAGGGGATCGGCCGAGGGAAGAGATTTTCTGATGCAGTGTCAGATTCTTTGCCCTGCCGCCCGCTTCCTTGACCCCCACCCACCCCGGTAAGAAAGTTTCAGGCGTTGCGCGTGTGGCCGAAGGATTCTTTCAGTGGCGTGGGAGAGGGTAGGGATGACGGAGGAATCGGCAGGGAGTGCGGCGGGCGGCAGAGGAGGCCGGGGAATCGGTCGCCGGGCGTTCGGCGGCCGGCTTCTCGCCCTGGGAGGTGCGGTGATGGTCGGCTCGATTCCGGGGGCCGCCGCGGCCTCCGTGCCCCGAGGCGGAGGCAGGACCACCCTGCGGCGCGGGTCCGCCGAGCGGGCCGGGTTGCTCGCTGACCATCTGGACCTGCTGGTCACCGACGCCGAGAGATACCTCGACCCCTCCCCCCGGCACCCGTGGTACGCGGGGGCGGTGCTGCTCGCCGGGCGGGGCGGGACGGTCGCGCTGCACCGGCCGATCGGGCACGCCGTGCGGTACGCGGCGTACGACGAGACGACGGACACCGGTGTCGAGCTTCGGGCGGACCGGCAGATCCCGATGGCCGAGGACACGGTCTTCGACCTGGCCTCGGTCTCCAAGCTCTTCACCTCGATCCTGGCGGTGCAGCAGATCGAGCGCGGGGCGCTGGAGCTGGAGGCCAGGGTCACGGCCTATCTGCCGGAGTTCGGGGGCGGCGGGAAACAGGACATCACGGTCCGTCAGCTGCTCACCCACACCTCGGGGTTCCGCGCCTGGATCCCGCTGTACAAGGAGCCGACGCGGGAGGGGAAGCTGCGGCTGCTGTGGGAGGAGGTACCGGCGAACGCGCCCGGGACCCGCTACCTCTACTCCGATCTGAATCTGATCGCGCTGCAGCTGATCCTTGAGGAGATCACCGGTCGCACTCTGGACACACTGCTCCGGAACGAGATCACCGCTCCACTCGGGATGCACCGCACGCGTTTCAATCCGCCGCTCTCCTGGCGGCCGAAGATCGCGGCGACCGAGGACGCCCGGCTCCCCTGGTCGGGGCTCGACCGGGGCATGGTGTGGGGCGAGGTCCACGACGAGAACGCGTTCAGCCTGGGCGGGGTCGCCGGGCACGCGGGCGTCTTCTCCTGCGCCTGGGACCTCGCCGTCCTCGCCCGTACGCTCCTCAACGGCGGAGCGTACGGCCACGCGCGGATCCTGGCCCCCGAGTCCGTGGAGCTGATGTTCACGGACTTCAACACCGCGTTCCCCGGTGACGAACACGGCCTCGGGTTCGAGCTCTACCAGCACTGGTACATGGGCGCGATGGCGACCCCGCGCTCGGCGGGGCACACCGGCTTCACCGGGACCAGTCTCGTCCTCGACCCGACCACGGACGCGTTCCTCGTCGTCCTCGGCAACTCGGTCCACCCGGTCCGGTCGTGGCGTTCCGGCTCGGCGCCCCGCGTCGCCGCCGCCGACCACCTGGCCCGCGCCGTGCCGGTCCGACCCGCGCGGGGGCGTACGGCGTGGTTCTCGGGCATGGCGAGCGCGACGACCGCGACGCTGACCCTGCCGCCGGTGCCGGGCGCGGCCCGTCTGGAGTGCGCGCTCTGGTGGGACACCGAGCCGAGCGTGGACGCCGCCCATCTGGAGGCCTCCACGGACGGCGGCGCGACGTGGGGGCCGGTGCCGTTCACCACCGTACGGACGGGGCAGGAGCCGCGGCCGCACCCGGCGGGCTTGGTGAGCGGCTGGTCGGGACGGGTCTGGCACCGGCTGGCGGCGGAGCTTCCGGCGGGCGCCGGCGCCGGCGAACACACCGGCGGCGGCAGCGGCACCGGCGCTGGAGCCGTACGCCTGCGCTGGCGGTATGCGACCGATCAGCGGTACGTCGGGCGTGGGGTGTACGTGGACGCCCTCAGGCTCCTGGACGCCTCGGGGCGGCCCCTGTTCGACGACGGGCGACCGGCGGACGCGTCCCGGATCGAGGCCGTCGGCTGGACGGCGTCGGCGGACTGATCGTTGCCCGGACGGCGTCGGCGGGCCGAGGGGGGCGGACCGAGGAAGCGGGCCGAGAAGGGGCGGGCCGAGAAGGACGGGCCGAGAAGGGGCGGGCGCGCCCGTCCTCCGTCAGTCCGGCGTGCCCGCCGCGTCGCGCAGGGCCGCGAGGACCGGGCTGATCAGGGGATGGTGCTCGGCTCCCCTGCGTACCGCCGCGAAGACGCGACGGGTGGGGGCCACCCCGTCCACCGGGCGGATCGCCACCTCGTCGAGGGTGGTGCCCCGCAGCGCCGAGCGCGGCACGAGCGCGACCCCCGCGCCCGCGGAGGCGAGGGCGACGACCGCGCGGAAGTCGTCGGACGAGTGCTCGATGCGGGGCGCGAAACCGGCGTACTCGCAGGCCAGGACGGTCACGTCATGGCAGGGGTTGCCCGCGGACTGGCCGATCCAGGCGTCCTTGGCGAGATCGGCGAGGGCGACCTGACCGCCCTCGGCGAGCGGGTGGTCGAGCGGCAGGACGGCGTCGAAGGGCTCTGCGTAGAGCGGTACGCGGGTCAGCCGCGCGTCGTCCTCGCCGGGCGCGCCCCGGTACTCGACGGCCACGGCGACGTCGACCTGGCGGTCCAGGACCATCAGCAGGCTCTCGTCGCCCTCCGCGTCCCGCACACGGACCCGGATGCCGGGCGCGGTGCGGGCGAGGCCGGTGATGGCGGGGGCGACGACCAGGCCGATGCCGGTGGCGAAGGCCGCCACCGTGACCGTGCCGGCCTCGCCCGATCCGTACGCGGCCAGTTCGGACTCGGCGCGCTCCAGCTGGGCGAGGACGGCGTTGGCGTGGCTGAGCAGGATCTCGCCGGCCGGGGTGAGCCGGGCCCCTCGGGCATTGCGCTCGACCAGCCGGTGGCCGGTCTCCTGCTCAAGGGCGGCGAGCTGCTGCGAGACGGCGGAAGGGGTCAGGTAGAGCGCGGCGGCAGCCGCCGTGACCGTGCGGTGGTCGGCCACCGCTCGGAGGATGTGCAGCCGCCGCGCTTCGATCATTCCCCTAGTCTCGCAGGGCGGCGCGCGCGTCGACGAACGCGTCCACAGCCCGGTTCACATCATCGGACGAATGGGCCGCCGAGAGCTGCACGCGGATACGGGCCTGGCCCTGCGGAACCACGGGGTACGAGAAGCCGATCACGTACACGCCGCGCTCCAGGAGCAGCTCCGCCATGCGCCCGGCCTCCGACGCGTCCCCGATCATCACGGGCGCGATGGCGTGGTCGCCGGGGAGGATGTCGAAGCCCTCGGCGGTCATCCGGGTGCGGAAGAGCTCGGTGTTGGCGCGCAGCCGCTCGCGCAGGTCACCGGCCGACTCCAGCAGGTCGAGGACCTTGAGGGAGGCGGCGGCGATGACCGGGGCGAGGGTGTTGGAGAAGAGGTACGGCCGCGAGCGCTGGCGCAGCAGGGCGACGATCTCGGCGCGGGCGGCGACGTAGCCGCCGGAGGCGCCGCCGAGGGCCTTGCCGAGGGTGCCGGTGATGATGTCGACGCGGTCCATGACGCCGTGCAGCTCGGGGGTGCCGCGCCCGCCGGGGCCGACGAAGCCGACCGCGTGGGAGTCGTCGACCATGACCATGGCGTCGTAACGCTCGGCCAGGTCGCAGATCTCGCCGAGCGGGGCGACGTAGCCGTCCATGGAGAACACGCCGTCGGTGACGATCAGCTTGCGGCGGGCACCGCCCTCGGTGGCCTCCTTGAGCTGCTGCTCCAGGTCGGCCATGTCGCGGTTGGCGTAGCGGAAGCGGCGGGCCTTGGAGAGCCGGATGCCGTCGATGATCGAGGCGTGGTTGAGGGCGTCGGAGATGACGGCGTCCTCGGGGCCGAGCAGCGTCTCGAAGACGCCGCCGTTGGCGTCGAAGCAGGAGGAGTAGAGGATCGTGTCCTCCTGGCCGAGGAAGGAGGACAGCCGGGCCTCCAGCTCCTTGTGCACCTCCTGCGTACCGCAGATGAAGCGCACGGACGCCATGCCGTAGCCCCAGCGGTCCAGCGCCTCGTGGGCGGAGGCGATGACCTCGGGGTGGTCGGCGAGGCCGAGGTAGTTGTTGGCGCAGAAGTTCAGCACCTCACCGGGCTGCCCGCCGGCGGTGACGGCGACCGTCGCGGACTGGGGGGTGCCGATGACGCGCTCGGGCTTGTGCAGTCCGGCGGCGCGGATCTCGTCGAGGGTGGTGCGGACGTCGTCGCGTACGGAGTCGAACATGGTGGGTTCCTTAGAGAAGATCGGACGCGAGGAGAGGGGTGATCAGGAGCGTGATCAAGACGGTGACCAGGTCGGTGACCAGGACGGTGATCAGACGGTCCAGTCGAGGATGATCTTGCCGCCCTTGCCGGACGCGGCGTCGTCGAAGGCTGCCTCGAAGTCGGAGTACGCGTAGCGCCCTGTGATCACCGGGGCGAGGTCGAGGCCGCCCTCCAGGAGGACCGACATCGCGTACCAGGTCTCGAACATCTCGCGGCCGTAGATGCCCTTGATGGTGATCATCGAGGTGACGATCTTCGCCCAGTCGACGGCGAAGTCCTCCGCGGGCAGGCCCAGCATGGCGATCTTGCCGCCGTTGGTCATGTTCGCGACCATGTCGCGCATCGCGCGCGGGTTGCCGGACATCTCGAGGCCGACGTCGAAGCCCTCCTTGAGGCCCAGCGTGCGCTGGCCGTCGGCGATCGTCTGCTCGGCGACGTTGAGCGCGAGCGAGACGCCCGCCTTGCGGGCGAGGTCGAGGCGCTCCTCGCTGACGTCGGTGATGACGACGTGGCGCGCGCCGGCGTGCTTGGCGACCGCGGCGGCCATGATGCCGATCGGGCCCGCGCCGGTGACGAGGACGTCCTCGCCGACGAGCGGGAAGGAGAGCGCGGTGTGCACGGCGTTGCCGAACGGGTCGAAGATCGCGGCGACGTCGAGGTCGACCGGGACGCGGTGCACCCAGACGTTGGACGCGGGCAGGGCGACGTACTCGGCGAACGCGCCGTCGCGGCCGACGCCGAGGCCGACGGTGGCGCGGCAGAGGTGGCGGCGGCCGGCCAGACAATTGCGGCACTTGCCGCAGACGAGGTGGCCCTCGCCGCTGACCAGGTCGCCGATCGCGATGTCCGCGACGTCACGGCCGGTCTCGACGACCTCGCCGACGAACTCGTGGCCGAGGGTCAGGGGTGTGGCGATGGTCTTCTGGGCCCAGCCGTCCCAGGAGCGGATGTGGAGATCGGTCCCGCAGATACCGGTCCGCTTGACCTTGATCAGTACGTCTCCGGCGCCGATCTCCGGCTCCGGCACGTCCATGAGCCAGAGTCCGGGTTCTGCCTTGTGCTTGACCAGCGCCTTCAATGTCATGGCTCCCGACGTGCGTGTCCTGTGACCTTCGGGGTCCCGGCACGGTTCCGTGCCCAAGATCCCTGAAGGAAATCTTCCGTACGTCAGCCTCGCGGTCCATCGAGGTTTTCTTAAGCACCGCCACAGGTGAGCTTCACGCCCTTGCCGGGGAGGGCGCGACCGTCACCGTCCGAGCGCCGCCATCGCCGCGTTGTGGCCGGGGACGCCGCTGACCCCGCCGCCCCGGACGGCCCCCGCGCCGCAGAGCAGGACGTTGGCGTGGGCGGTCTCGACGCCCCAGCGGCCGGTGCCCTCTTCCCCGTAGGGGAAGGAGAGGTCGCGGTGGAAGATGTGACCGCCGGGCAGCCTCAGGTCGCGTTCGAGGTCGAGCGGGGTCTTCGCCTCGATGCAGGGCCTGCCCTCGGCGTCGAGGGCGAGACAGTCGGCGAGCGGCTCGTCGAGGACGGCGTCGAGTTCGGCGAGGGTCGCCTTGAGGAGGGCGGCGCGGGCTCCGTCGTTGTCGGCGGCGAACAGCCGGGCGGGGGTGTGCAGCCCGAAGAGGGTGAGCGTCTGGTAGCCCCGGCCTGCGAGTTCCGGGCCGAGGATGCTCGGGTCGGTCAGCGAGTGGCAGTAGATCTCGGAGGGCGGCGCGGCGGGCAGCCGGCCGGCGGCGGCCTCGGCGTACGCGGTGGCCAACTGGCCGTATCCCTCGGCGATGTGGAAGGTCCCGGCGAACGCCTCGCGCGGGTCGACGGAACGGTCGCGGAGCCGGGGCAGCCGGGTGAGCAGCATGTTCACCTTGAGCTGGGCACCTTCGGCGGGTGGCGGGGGCGTCTCGCCGAGGAGGTCGGCGAGTGCCTGCGGCGAGGCGTTGACGAGTACGTGCTCCGCCGCGACCACGCCCTCCCCGTCCGCCGTGCGGTAGGTGACCTCGGCGCGTGCGCCGTCGGTCTCGATCCGGACGGCCTCGTGGCCGGTGCGGATCTCCGCGCCCGCCGCGCGGGCGGCGGCCGCGAGCGCGTCGGTGAGGGCGCCCATGCCGCCGACGGGTACGTCCCAGTCGCCGGTGCCGCCGCCGATGACGTGATAGAGGAAGCAGCGGTTCTGGAGCAGCGAGGGGTCGTGGGCGTCGGCGAAGGTGCCGATCAGGGCGTCGGTGAGGACGACGCCCCGGACGAGGTCGTCGGCGAAGGTCTCCTCGACGGCGGCGCCGATCGGCTGCTCGAAGAGCATCCGCCAGGAGGTCTCGTCGTCGACGAGCGAGCGGAGCTCTGCGCGGGTGGGCAGCGGCTCGGTGAGTGTGGGGAAGACCCGCTCGGCGACCTGTGCCGTACGGCCGTAGAACGCCTGCCACGCCTCGTACTCGCGGTCGGAGCCGGTGAGGGCCGCGAAGGAGGCGCGGGTCCGGTCCTCTCCCCCGCCGACGAGCAGCCCGCCGTCGCCCGTCGGGGTGTACGAGGAGATGGACCGTTTCCGCACGGCGAACCGCAGCCCCAGCTCGCTCACGATCTTCCCCGGCAGGAGCGAGACCAGATAGGAGTAGCGGGAGAGCCGGGCGTCGACGCCGGCGAAGGGCCGGGTGGACACGGCGGCGCCACCGGTGGAGCCGAGGCGTTCCAGGACGAGGACGGTGCGTCCGGCCCGGGCCAGGTAGGCGGCGGCGACGAGTCCGTTGTGGCCACCGCCGACGATGACGGCGTCGTACGAGCGCTGTGCGGTCATGTCTCTTGCTAACACGCGAAGATCGCCCTGCGGAAGCCTGCGGGGGCGGGTGGCTCAGGATCAGCGCGTGCGGGTCAGGCGTGCGGGTCACGCGGGGACGGACGGCTCAGGATCGGGCCTGGTGGCTCAGGCGGGGGTACGGCTCGGGATCGGGGCGGTGCGGCGGGCATGCGCCTCAGGCGTGGGGCGGGCGGGCGTGGGTGGCGACGCGCAGGGCCGCCACGCGGCGGTACAGCTCGACGGCCTCCGTGTGGCGGCCGAGTCGTTCGAGGCAGTGGGCCTCGTCGTGCCGGCCCGCCAGCGCGTCGGGGTGCTCGGGGCCGAGGGTGCGTTCGCGGGCCTCGGCGACCTGCCGATAGACCGCGAGGGCCTCCGGCCAGCGCGCGAGCCAACCGAGGCCGACGGCGATCTCGCGGCGGCTGATCAGGGTGTCCGGGTGGTCGGCGCCGAGGACGCGCTCCCTGACCGCGCACACCTCGCGGGCCTCCTCGACGGCCTCCTCCCAGCGGGAGAGGCGACCGAGGTTGACGCCGAGGCCGTGGCGGGCGCGCAGCGTCTCGGGGTCGTCGGGGCCGAGGACCCGGGCGCGGACGGCCACCAGGTCGCGGTAGAGGTCCAGGGCGTCGCCGCTCCGGCCGACCCGGCCCAGGCAGATGCCGACCTCGTAGCGGGCGGCGAGCGTGTCGGGGTGCTCCGGGCCGAGGACGTCGGAGCGCGCGGCGGCGACGTCGCGGTAGGTGCCGAGCGCCTCGGCCCAGCGTCCCAACTGCCCGAGGTTGTACGCCACTTCGTAACGGGTCACCAGGGTGTCGGGGTGGTCGTCCCCGAGCAGTCGGCCGCGCGCATCGGCCACCTCCGAGGCCATCCGGTGCGCGTCCTCGAGACGTCCGAGCCGCCCCAGGTTGAAGGCCAGGTTGTGGCGGCAGCGCAGCGTGTCGGGATGCTCCGGCCCCATGGCGCGTTCGCGCGAGGCGAGCACCGCCACGTACACCTGGTGCGCCTCGACGTGCCGCCCGAGCCGGCCGAGGACGTACGCCGTCTCCTGGCGGGCGGCCAGCGTGTCGGGGTGGTCCGCGCCGAGGACCCGCTCGCGCTCCTCGGCCACCGCGACGAACTCGCGCAGGGCGTCGGCGGGGCGGCCGAGCCTGCTGAGGGTGAAGCCCAGTTCGTACCGGCTGGCGAGGGTGTCGGGGTGGTCGGGGCCGAGGACCCGGCGGCGGTCCTCGACGACGGACCGGTGCACGTCCTCGGCCTCGTCCCAGCGGCCGAGCCGGCCGAGGCCGAGCCCGGCCCGGTGCCGGCCGGCGAGCACGGCGAGGAGTTCCGGCGGCGCGGCGGCCCTCTCCCTGCCGTCCGGGGTGCGCGGGGGCACCACGCGGGACGCTGCCGTCCACTCCCCCGTGAGCTCGGTGGCGGGGTCGTACGCCGGGATCCGCGCCGCGAGCGAATCGGCGGTCGCGCGGGGCCCGACCGTCATCCCCCGTGCCCAGGAGGGCAGTCTCCGCGGTGCAGACGTCGACGCCGACGCCTCGGCGGGCGCCTGCACGGGAGGGAGGCCCGTGCGGGCCGAGATGATCCGTCGGCGCAGGACGCTCGCGTCGGTGGGGCGGTCGTCGGGGGTCTTGGCGAGCAGGTCGAGGACGATCCGGTCCAGGTAGTCCGGCAGTTCGGCCCGGTGCGTCCGCAGGGGTTCGGGCGGGGTGTCGCGGTGGCCGACGAGGACGGCCCAGGCGTCCTCCAGGTCGAAGGGCGGGGCGCCGGTGGCGATCTCGTACAGCACACACCCCAGCGAGTACAGGTCGCTGCGGTGGTCGACCTGGCCGCCGCTGATCTGCTCCGGTGACATGTAGTGCGGGGTGCCCATGGCGATGCCTGTGCCGGTGAGCTGGGAGCTGTGGCCGATGTTGTCGCCGAGGCGCGCGATCCCGAAGTCGCAGATCTTCACGGCGCCGTCGCCGAGCCGCATGATGTTGGCCGGCTTCAGGTCGCGGTGGACGATGCCCTGACGGTGGGTGTAGGCGAGCGCGTCGGCGACCTGCTCGGCGATGTCCACGACGTCCTGCACGGGGAGCGGGTGCTGCTTGTTCTCCTCCATGAGCTGGCTGAGGTTCTGCCCCTCCAGCAGCTCCATGACGAGGAAGAGCACGCCGTCGTACTCGCCGAAGTCATGGACGACGGTGACGCCCCGGTGCTGGAGGGAGGCGGCGACGCGGGCCTCGCGCCGGAACCGTTCCCTCAGCACCGTCACGAAGTGCGCGTCACGCTGGGGTCCGAGCGGCTTGAGGCACTTGACGGCGACCCGGCGGCCGAGCGACTCGTCGGTGGCCCGCCACACCTCGCCCATACCGCCGCGCCCGATCACGTCGTGCAGCCGGTACCGGCCCTGGATCAGCCTGGTGTCCGCCATCGCGTGTTGTCGCCCCCGTATGGTCCTCGCGCCCTCCCCGGCCCGTCCAGTATGGCTCCCTGATTGCGGAGTTTGTACGGGGCGGGGCGCGCGTCGGGGCCAAGCCGGGACATCGCGTTCAGAATGTGACCTGGCGGAAGCCGCCAGCGGAGCCTGGCCGGAATCGAACGCAGCAGGTTGGCCGTCGCGGTGAGTTGGTACGTGACGGTGTCGGGCGGCGGAGCGGACCTGCCGTAGAGCTCGTGGGCGTAGAGGGGCAGGCAGTTGTAGGCGAGTGACACCACGCGCCGCCAGATGATCTCGCGCGCCGGGACGAGGGCGGGGTTGACGGGCGGGCGGCGCAGAAAGGTGTCGACGGTGTGGGCGTCCGCTCCGGCGGCGAGTCGCGGCCGTACGTCGTCGAAGTAGGCGGCGAGTTCGTCGGCGGTGGCGGGCACGGCGGTCGGGTCCAGTCCGACGAGGCGGGCGGAGACGCGGTGTTCGTCGATGTAGCGGTCCGCCTGGGCGTCGGTGAGGGGGATGCCGGAGCGGCGGACGACGGAGAGGTACGAGTCGACCTCGGCGCAGTGCACCCAGAGGAGGAGCTCGGGGTCGTCGACTCCCAGGAGCCGGTGGATCTTCCGCACGCGGGCGCCGGCGATCTCGGCGGCCTCGGTGGTGCCGTAGCTGATCGTGCCGACGAAGTTCGCCGTCCGCAGCAGTCTGCCCCAGGCGTCGCGGCGGAAGTCACTGTTGATCATGACTCCGCGAACGGCGACGGGGTGGAGCGCCTGCAGGTACAGCGCGCGGACGCCGGCGATCCACATCACCGGGTCACCGTGCAGCTGCCAGGTCACGGAGTCGGGGCCGAAGAGCCCGGGGTCGGCGTCCTGCCTCTGCCTCATACGTTCAGGCTACGTGCGCCTGGGCCGGATCGGCCGGGGGAAGCCGTACTTCGTCCGTCGAGAGGATCCGGAGATCCGGGTGCCCGGATGCCCCCGGGTGCGCGGGTGCTCGATGCGCGGAGTGATCACGATTCCTCCCACACGACGGACTCGATGAGCCAGTCACCGCCCGTGGTCTTCGCGAACTGCGTGTGCTGGCGTCCCCAGCCCGAGAACGGCGCGCCGTCGCGGATGCCGTGCTTGTGGAAGAGGGAGGACCGCAGGGCGCGGCCGACGGTGACGACGGTCGACCAACTGACCTCGAACTCCTCGAAGTCGGTCAACTCCGTGCCGTTCAGAAAAATCTCACGGGGCGCCAAGAACTCCTCCACGTCCATCCGGACGACATCCTGCCCGCCCTCCGCCACGTACTCGATCACGGCATCGGGTGCGAGGACCGCCCGGGCCGCGTCCAGGCGGACCGGCTCTCCGGCGCGGCGCGTGAACGCGCCGAGGAAGGCGGAGAGCGCCCGGTCGACGGCGCGTTCGTCCGTGGAGCGTGCCGGGGCCTTGCGCCACTCGTCGGCGAGCACGGCGAACTGCGAGTCGCTGCACCAGGCGTTCTTGAAGAACGTGCTGTCGCGCAGGACGGATTCGTGCCGCATCCCGATGCGGCGCATGAGGGCCGCGGACGCGAGGTTCCGTACGTCGCAGATCCCGATCACGCGGTGCCAGCCGAAGTCGTCGAAGGCGATGTCGAGCGCGCCCGAGACGGCCTCCGTGGCGATGCCCGTGCCGTGGACGTCCGGGTGGAAGGCGAACCCGACCTGCCCGGTGTCCGGTTCGCCCGGCTCACGCCGGAGCAGCACCTCACCCACGACCCGCCCCGACGCGTCCTCCACGGCCAGGTCGAGCCAGTCCCCGGGCTGGGCGAGCGCCTCCCCCGCGATCACGCGCTCGATGGTCTCGGCGGTCACCTCACGGGTGTGCGGCTCGTGCGGAAGATAGAGCGCGACCTCGGGCAACGAGCGGTGGGCGTAGATGGCTTCGAGGTCGTCACGGCGTACGGGACGCAGCCTCAGCCGCTTCGTCCGCACCGGGTACGACGGGTGTACGGGAGCGCCCGAGTCGGCGGGGTCGGGGGCGGCGGCGCCCGAGTCGGCGTCGGCACCCGGGTCGGGGGCGGGCAGGATCGTTTCGTCGGGTGTGGTCCCGTCGGCCGGTTCGGTCGACTCGCTCTGGTCGGGCATCGGGCTCTCCGTTCGCGCGCGGTGATCACGAACAGTGTGCCGTGTACCGTCCTACCGGCCATAGCCCCCGACCGGCCTCCACACCTCGTCGAGCTGCACGGGCAGCGTGCACATCGTCGACCTGCCCGACGCCGACGCGGCCCGGGCGTTCGCCTTCGACGAGCCCAACTACCAGGCCGGGGTGTACCGGGACGTCCTGCTGCGGCGGTGGCGCAACACGCTGGGGCGGACGATGCGGGAGTACCCCGGCGGCCGCGAGGGCGGCAACCGCTACCTGCTCCTGGGCCTCGGGGAGGGGGAGCCCGTCGGCCTCACCCTCCGTCGGCACCGACCGATCCGGCAGACCGGGACGACCTGATCGCGTACGGGCCTCTGCTGTCCGACGACGGCGCCACCTGGGTGGGCACGGCGGCCCTGGTCCGCGCGCCGGACGCGGCGACGGCCGCAGCGGTCCTGCGGACCCCCGAGCGGTACACCGACATCGAGGTCCACGTCTGGTCCTTCGGCGGCCGCCCGACGACCTGACCGTCCGGAGAGCCGCCGCCGAACCCCTGACCACCACAGTTCTCAGCGGCGGACGCGGGGCATGCCCAGACCGATCCAGGAGATGATCTCCCGCTGGATCTCGTTGTTGCCGCCGCCGAAGGTGAAGATGACCGCCGAGCGGTAGCCGCGTTCGAGTTCGCCGTGGAGGACCGTGCCCGCGGAGCCCTCCTTGAGGGCGCCGGCCGAGCCGACGACCTCCATCAGCCAGGCGTAGGCGTCGCGGCGGGCCTCGGAGCCGTAGACCTTGACGGCGGAGGCGTCCTGCGGGGTGAGGGTGCCCTGCTGGACCGCGTTCACCATCTGCCAGTTGAGGAGTTTCATCGCGTCGAGCCTGGCGTGCGTACGGGCGAGGCTCCGGCGCACCCAGCCGAGGTCGATGACCCGGCGGCCGTCGGCGAGCTTGGTGTCGGCGGCCCAGCGCTGGACGTCGTGGAGGGCCCGGATGGCCATCGTGCCGTGGGCGGCGAGGGTCACGCGCTCGTGGTTGAGCTGGTTGGTGATGAGCCGCCAGCCCTTGTTCTCCTCACCGACGCGGCGGGAGACCGGGACGCGGACGTTCTCGTAGTAGCTGGCGGTGGTGTCGTGCGAGGCGAGGGTGTTGATGAGGGTGCAGGAGTAGCCGGGGTCGCTCGTCGGGACGAGGAGCATGGTGATGCCCTTGTGTGCGGGGGCGTCCGGGTCGGTGCGGACGGCGAGCCAGACCCAGTCGGCGGTGTCGCCGTTCGTCGTCCAGATCTTCTGCCCGTCGACGACGTACGTGTCGCCGTCCCGCACGGCCCTGGTCTTGAGGGCGGCGAGGTCCGTCCCCGCGTCGGGCTCGCTGTAGCCGATGGCGAAGTCGATCTCGCCGGAGAGGATCTTGGGCAGGAAGTAGGCCTTCTGCTCGTCGGTGCCGAACTGCATGATCGTCGGACCGACGGTGTTCAGTGCCATGAGCGGCAGCGGGACACCGGCCTGGGCGGCCTCGTCGAAGAAGATGAACTGTTCCATGGGGCTCAGCCCCCGGCCTCCGTACTCGACGGGCCAGCCGACACCGAGCCAGCCGTCGGTGCCGAGCCTGCGCACGGTCTCGCGGTAGAAGCGTTTCTGCGCGGCGGGGTCGGCGTAGCGCGCGTGGACGTCGTCCGGCACGAGTTCGGCGAAGTACGCACGCAGCTCCTCGCGCAGGCGGTGCTGGGCGGGCGTGTACTCGAGGTGCATGGGGCCTCCCGTGGCGGCGTCCTGGGTACCGTGCGCGCGACGGCGGCCACGGTAGAACGTGTTCCACAAATGGGGAAGCCCCACGACGGACCCGGGGACGGGGCGCGGGCGGTGCATGACGCGTGCGGCGCCGGGGGGTGGGGAGTGCGGGCATCGCGTACCGCCTTGGCTCGGTGGGGGAACGTCCGGGCCAAGGCGGTCGGGTGCTCTGCCGAGCTACGAGCTGCTGAGCTACGAGCTGCCGAGCTACGAGCTCCTGAGCTGTGGTGCGCTTGAGCTGGCTGGTGGCTGGGGTCAGGGCAGGAGCTCGTCCAGGGAGGCGCGTCCCTTCTCCGCCATACGGCGCTCCGCCCACGCGAGGCTCTTCGGATTCACGTCACGTCCGGAGGCGAGGATCAGGTCCTCCGCCGTGTATTCGCCCTCCGACCCGGCATGCAAGAGGCGGTCGGGCGTCGGGCTCTCCCCCGGAGATGTCTTGTCGGACTCAGCGTTCATGCCGCCTCCATACTCGTTCTTCCGGTACCGGCCATTCTCGTGTCCGGTTCCCGGGACCGCATCCGGGCCGCCGGGCCGGCTCCGCCGTGTCGGTTCCGAGTCGGCCCCGTCTCGGCGCGGGTGGGGAGGGTGGAAACCCCGGGGAATCCCCCGGGGCCCCAGGGAATCCCCGCCCCCACCGACCACCAGGAGCCCTCGATGCCCCCGACGCCGCCCGCCGCTCTCCCCCTCCGCAGTATCCGGTCGTCGGCGTCCGCCAGGTCACCCCGCGCACGGTCCGGGTCACCTGCGGTGGCGACTCCCTCGCCGATCTCGCCCTCGCCGGACCGGACCAGCAGGTGAAGCTGTACTTCCCGCGCCCCGGCCAGTCCGAGCTGAGACGGCGGCCACCGGCCGCGCCTCCCAGGTTCAGAAAAGGGCCGCCGCCTCCTGTACGGAGAGGGCGGCGCCGTCCTCGTACCGCTGTGCGTACGTCGCCGGGTCGAGGGCCTTACGGAGCGCCCGTTCCGCGTGGTCCCGTACGGAGGACTCGGTCTGCTCGGTGAAGGGGCGGAAGCCGGCCCCGCCCGCGTCCCCGTGGTGGGCGTCGTACGCGCCGAGCAGGCGGGCGCCGTCCTCGGCGTCGTGCGGCGCGCCGCGTCCCGTGCGCGCCCAGGCCGCCGCCGGGAACAGGCCGACGACGAGGTACGGGGCCACGAGGTACGCGAGGCCTTCCACGTCCCGTACGGCACGGGTGAGGCGGTCGGCGGCCTCGGCGTACGCGTCGTCCAGACAGTCGAGCCAGCCGCGCAGTCCCCCGGTCACGCCGAGGAAGAGGTCGGGCGTGTCGCCTCGGAACTCCTCCTCCATGCGGTCGACCTGCTCCCGGGCGAGGGCGGTGCGTCCGGTGTGTCCGTAGTGCTGGGCGAGGAGCAGGCGGGCCGTGCTGACCGGCTCCCCGCTCGACTCCGTGGAGGCCTTCTCGGCCATCTCTACGAGGAGCCCTTCGGCCGCCGCGTGCGCCTCGGCGTCCGTGGCGGGGAGCCGTAGCCGTACGGCGGCGAGCCGAGCCGTGAACGCGGTGGCCTGGGAGCGGGCGGCGAGCCCGGCGGCGGCCCGGGCGGCGTGTTCGTAGTCGGCGGCGGCCTCGGCGAGGCGGCCCGACCGTTCGTACGCCTCGCCGCGCGCGGAGCGGGACTCGGCGATGCCCCAGGCGTCCTGGACCCGCTCGAAGTGGGCGAGCGCGGCCTCGGCGTCGGCGGGGCGGTCGCCCAGGAGTCTGGCCCGGAGCAGGTGGGTGAAGGCGAGGTCCCAGCCGAGGCCTTCGGCGCGGCAGGCGGCGAGGAGGGCGTCGAGGGTCTCGTCGAGGCTGTGGAACTCGCCGGTCATCAGGCGGGCGAAGAACCACATGGTGCCCGGCTGGCGGCAGTTCTGGGGCATGCCGGGGCGGTAGGCGGAGACGATGGCGTCGAGGCGGGCGCGGGACTCGGGCCGTTCGAGGGCAGTGGCGCCCTCGCCGCCCTCGGCCGCGAGGACGAGCAGCCGGCAGCCGCGTCGCGCCTCCCACAGCTGCTCCTCGGACCACGGCGGCGGGGTGTCGGTGCAGCGGTCGGCGAGGGGGACGGCGTGTCGGACGGGCGGGGCGAACGGGTCGGGGCCGAGGGCGGCTGCGGCCCGCGACCAGAGGCGGGCGTCGGCCTGCCGGGCTCTGAGCTGCCAGAACCAGCTCATGGACAGGACCAGGCAGAGCGCCTCCTGTTCCGCGCCGAGGTCCACGGCGGTCCGCAGGGCGGCGGTCACGTTGCCGTGCTCGGTTTCGAGGCGGCTCAGCCAGGCCGGCTGGCCGCCGCCGCGGAGCGCGGGGTCGGCGTGGCGGGCCAGCTCGCGGTAGTGGACCAGGTGCCGGCGCTCGGCCTCACCCCGGTCCCCGGCCTCGTCCAGCCGCTCCCCCGCGTACTCCGCGACGGTCTCCAACAACCGGTACCGCATACCCCCGTCGTCACCCGGCGCCGCCACCACCAGCGACTTGTCGACAAGAGAACCGAGCAGGTCGAGGGTGTCGTCGCCGGACGGGCCGACCGCCTCCGCCGCCTCCAGGTCACAACCGCCCGAGAACACCGACAACCGCCGCAGCACCGCCCGTTCAGGCTCGGTCAGCAGCTCCCAGGACCAGTCGACGACCGCCCGCAGGGTCTGCTGACGCGGAAGCACCGTCCGCGCCCCCGAGGTCAACAACCGGAAACGGTCGTCGAGCCGGTCCGCCACCTGACGCGGCGACAGCACCCGCAACCGCGCCGCCGCCAGCTCGATCGCCAACAGCAGACCGTCAAGGCGCCGGCAGATCTCCGCACACGCCTCCGGATCATCGGCCGGATCGAACCCCGGCCGCGCCGCCGCACCCCGGTCCGCCAGCAGACGCACCGCCTTGTCCTGCGGCAACGGCTCCACCGGACGCACGAACTCCCCCGGCACACCCAACGGTTCACGACTCGTCGCCAGAACCGACACCCCCGGACACCGCGCGAGCAACACCTCCGCCAACTCGGCCGCCGCACCGATCACATGCTCGCAGTTGTCGAGGATCAGCAGCAGCCGACGCGTACCGCAGTGCTCCACCAGGCGCGTGAGCGCGTCCCGGGGTGCGGCTCCCCACTGCTGCGTCTCCCGGCCGCCGAGTGCGGTGGGGACGGCGGCCGCCACCTCGGACTCCTCGCGCACGGAGGCGAGTTCGGCCGACCACACCCCGTCCGGCCACCGCCGCGACCCGGCGTCGGCGGCCTCCAGGGCCAGCCTGGTCTTCCCCACGCCGCCCGGCCCGATCAGGGTGACCAGCCGACGCCTCGCCAACTCGGCCACCAGAGCGTCGAGTTCCCTCTCCCGTCCGACGAACGAGGTCAGCCGTGCGGGCAGCCTGGGAGGCGGCTCCGCCGTCGGCCCGTCGCCCGCGAGCAACTCCGCGTACAGGCCCCGTAGTTCGGCTCCCGGATCCGTCCCCAGGCGATCCGCGAGCACGGTGCGGACCTCCTCGTACGCGCGCAGGGCCTCGGCCCCGCGCCCGGCCGCCCGCAGGGCGCGGATCCGGAGCGCCTGAACGCTCTCGTCCAGGGGCTGCTCCGCCGCGAGGGCCTCCAGCGGGGCCACTGCGGTCGCGGCCCGGCCGAGGGCCACGGTGGCGGCGAGGCGGTCCCTGCGGGCCTGTGCGTGGCGCTGGTCCGCCCGTAGGACCAGCGGGTCGCCGTCCCGGCCGGGCAGATCGGCGAGCGCGGGCCCGCGCCACAGCCCGAGCGCCTCGTCGAGCAGGCGCGCCGCCCGCTCCGCCTCCCCGGCCGCCAGCGCCTCCGCGCCCTCGGCCGCCAGCCGCTCGAAGACGTACAGGTCCACGTCCTCGGCCCCCGCGGCGAGCAGGTACCCGCCCGCGGAGGAGTCCACGGCGTCCCGTCCCAGCGCCCGGCGGAGCCGCCCGACCAGCGCTTGGAGCGCCTCGGTGCCGTCGCCGGGCGGGGCGCCCTCCCAGATCAGCTCGATCAGCTCACCGGCCCGTACGGCGCGCCCTTCCGCGCCCGCCAGGACCGCGAGCAGGGCACGGAGGCGGGCGCCGCCGAGGACGGCCTCCTCGCCGTCGGCCCGGAGGGCCTGACAGGGGCCGAGGACGCGGTACCGGATGATCATCGGCCCATTCTCCCCCGCGCGGCCACCGGTCCGACCGCCCCCGGCGCGCCCCCGTCGGTCACAACTCGGGCACTCGGTGTGTCGCCGCCATGGCGTCGGAGGGGTGCGGGTTCGACAATGGTGAGGATGACCGATGACGACCGGCGCACGCGCAGTGGCGAGATCGGGCCCACCGAGCGGCTCGCCATGAATCGGACCGGCAGCTTCGACTGGGACCTCGACACGGGCACCATCGACGTCGACGAGGCCGGGCTGCTGGTCTTCGGGCTGGAAGCGGGCGAGTTCGACGGGCGCCCCGCCTCGCTCGTCCGGCGCCTCGACCCCGAAGAGCGTGCCCGGGTCGACGGGGTCGTGCGGGCGGCGATCACCAGCGGCGAGAGCTCGTACACCGCGCAGTTCCGGATCGAGGGCGACGACGGAACACCCCAGTGGACGCATGTCCAGGCGCGAATTCTGCGGACGCCGGACCAGCGGGCCCACCGGATCGTCGGCGTCGTCCGCGACACGACCGCCGAGGTCACCCACTCCGCCTTCGTCCTCGACCTGGAGAAGCGCCGCGAGGTCCAGACGAGCATCGTCGAGCGGACCACGCACGCGCTGTCGCGGGCGGTGACCGTCGACGACGTGACGGCGGCCATGACCGGTCCCGGGGGGCTCGCCCGGCTCGGCGCGGACGGGCTCGCGCTCGGCCTGGTCGAGAACGGTTCGCTCAACGTCATCGCGCTCAGCGGGGAGTCTCTGGAGGCCCTGAACGACTTCCGTTCGCACCGCCTCGACCGGGGACTGCCGCTGGCGGAGGCGGTGCTGAGCGGCCGGCCGCGGTTCGTGTCCGCGTTCGCCACCCTCGGGCGGGACTACCCGGAACTGGCGCCCTACGTCGAGCGGCTGAAGTTCACGTCCGCCTGCTACCTGCCGCTCGTCGCCCAGGCCCGGTCGCTGGGCGGGATGGCGCTGTTCTACCGGCGCCGTTCCTCGTTCAACGCCGACGAGCGCAATCTGCTGCTCGGCCTCGCCGCGATCGTCGCGCAGTCCCTCCAGCGCGCCATCCTCTTCGACGAGGAGCGGGAGCTGGCCACCGGGCTGCAGGAGACCATGCTGCCGCGCCGCATCCCGGCGATCACCGGCGGCGAGATCGCCGTCCGCTACCACGCGGCCTGGAGCGGGCGTCAGGTCGGCGGCGACTGGTACGACGTGATCGCGCTGCCCCGCGGCCGGGTCGGGGTCGTGGTCGGGGACGTCCAGGGCCACGACACGCACGCGGCCGCGATCATGGGGCAGCTGCGGATCGCGCTGCGGGCGTACGCGGGTGAGGGCCACGCGCCTTCGACGGTCCTGGCGCGGGCCTCCCGTTTCCTCGCCGAACTGGACACCAACCGCTTCGCGACCTGCACCTACGCCCAGGTCGACCTGGGCACCGGCACGGTGCGGGCCGTGCGCGCCGGGCACCTGGGGCCGCTGATCCGGCACACCGACGGCCGCGTCGGGCAGCCCAAGCTGCGGGGTGGGCTGCCGCTCGGTCTCGCGACCGTGTTCGGGGACGAGGAGTTCCCGGAGACCCGGCTCGACCTCGTGCCCGGCGAGACGCTGGTGCTCTGCACCGACGGACTGGTCGAGCAGCCGGGCTCGGACATCCAGGCCGGTCTGGAGGCCCTGTCGGAGGCGATGAGCGCCGGTCCGCCGCAGGCGGAGGCGCTCGCGGACCACCTGTCGGAGCAGCTGTGGGAGCGCTGGGGTGCGGGGGACGACGTGGCCCTGCTGGTGCTGCGGCGCAGCCCGGACCCGGGGACTCCGCGTGCGCCGCGCATCCACCAGTACATCCACCAGGCCGATCCGCAGGGCCTCTCGGACGCGCGGGCCGCGGTGAGCCAGGCGCTGCGGGACTGGAACATGTCCGAACTGGCCGACGATGCCGAGCTGTTGACCGGTGAGCTGCTCGTGAACGTACTGCTGCACACGGAGGGCGGCGCGGTGCTCACCCTCGAGGTGCTGCCGGAGCCGGTGCGCCGGGTGCGGCTGTCGGTGCAGGACCGTTCGAGCGCCTGGCCCCGGCGGCGTACGCCGGGCGAGGCGGCGACCTCGGGGCGCGGGCTGCTGCTGCTCGACGCGCTGGCGTCGCGGTGGGGCGTGGAGCCGCGCGGCGAGGGCAAGGCGGTGTGGTGCGAGATCGGCCCGGTGCACGCCGGGGTCGCGCCCGGATCCCTGGGCGCGGGCTAGTGGTGAGGAGCCGATATGGACCCCGTGGCGGCGCTGGACCGGATCGCTTTCCTGCTTGAGCGCTCGCAGGCGCCCACGTACCGCGTACGGGCGTTCCGTACCGCGTCCGCCGCTGTCGCGGCCATGGCGGAGGGTGAGGCCGAGCGGCGCGCGACGGCCGGGAGCCTGGAGTCGGTCAAGGGCATCGGGCCGAAGACGGCGGCCGTGATCCGGGAGGCCCTGGAGGGGCGGGTGCCGGAGTATCTGGAGCGTCTGGAGGCCGAGATCCCCGTGCCGGAGGTCACCGGCGGCGAGACGCTGCGGGCGGCGCTGCGGGGCGACTGCCATCTTCACTCCGAATGGTCGGACGGCGGCAGCACGATCGAGGACATGGGCCGGACCGCGGCCCGGATCGGCCATGAGTGGGCGGTCCTGACCGATCACTCCCCCAGTCTGAAGGTGGCGCGCGGCCTGTCGCCCGAGCGGCTGCGCGAGCAACTGGACGTGGTGGCAGGGCTGAACGAGGAGTGGGCACCGTTCAGGCTGCTGACCGGGATCGAGTGCGACATCCTGGAGGACGGTTCGCTGGACCAGGAGCCCGAGCTCCTCGACCGGCTGGACGTCGTGGTCGGCTCCGTTCACTCGAAGCTGCGGATGGACGCGCCGGCGATGACCCGGCGGATGGAGAAGGCGGTACGCAATCCGCTGATGGACATCCTCGGCCACTGCACGGGGCGGCTGGTCAGCGGGGGACGGTTGCGGCCGGAGTCGGTCTTCGACGCGGAGCGCGTCTTCGCCGCCTGCGCCGAGTCGGGGACGGCGGTGGAGATCAACAGCCGCCCGGAGCGCCTCGACCCGCCGCGCCGGCTGTTGCGGGCGGCGGTGGAGGCGGGGGTGTGGTTCGCGGTGGACACGGACGCCCACGCGCCGGGGCAGCTGGAGTGGCAGATCTTCGGGTGCGCGCGGGCGGAGGAGTGCGGGGTGCCGACGGAGCGGGTCGTCAACACCTGGTCGGCGGAAGAGCTGTTGGCGTGGACGCGGGAGGCATAGCGGAAGGATGGCGGGAGGGATGGCGGCCGGGATCAGGTCCGCTGCCAGACCGTCGTCGCGTTGCAGAACTCGCGGATGCCGTGGCCGGAGAGCTCCCGGCCGTAGCCGGAGCGCTTCACGCCGCCGAACGGGAGCGCGGGGTGGGAGGCCGTCATGCCGTTGACGAACACGCCGCCCGCCTCCAAGTCCCGTACGAAGAAGGCGATGTCCGCGTCGTCGCGCGTCCACACGTTCGAACTGAGCCCGAACGGCGAGTCGTTGGCGACGGCCACGGCCTCTTCGATGTCACCGACCTGGTAGAGCGTGGCGACCGGGCCGAAGGTCTCCTCCTGGTGGACGCGCATCTCCGGGGTGATCCCGGTCAGCACCGTCGGCAGGTAGAACCAGCCGCGCGGGTGGTCCGCGGGCCGGGAGCCGCCGCAGAGGACCGTGGCACCCTTGCTCACGGCGTCGTCGACGAGTTCCTCCAGGTCGGCGCGGCCCTGTTCGGTGGCGAGCGGGCCGACGTCGGTGGAGTCGTCGAGGGGGTCGCCGACCGTGAGCGCGGACATGGCGGCGGTGAAGCGTTCGGCGAAGTCGTCGTAGACGTCGCCGTGGACGATGAAGCGCTTCGCCGCGATGCAGGACTGGCCGTTGTTCTGCACGCGCGCGGTGACGGCGGTCTTGACGGCACGGGGGACGTCGGCGGACGGCATCACGATGTACGGGTCGCTGCCGCCGAGCTCCAGGACCGTCTTCTTGACCTCGTCGCCCGCGATGGCGGCGACCGAGCGACCCGCCGGCTCGCTCCCGGTGAGGGTGGCGGCAACGACCCGACGGTCGCGCAGGACCGCCTCGACGGCACCGGAGCCGATGAGGAGCGTCTGGAAGCAGCCCTCGGGGAAGCCGGCCCGGCGGAAGAGGTCGCCGAGGTAGAGGGCGGTCCTCGGCACGTTGGAGGCGTGCTTGAGGAGCCCGGTGTTCCCGGCCATGAGAGCGGGCGCGGCGAACCGGATGACCTGCCAGAGCGGGAAGTTCCACGGCATGACGGCGAGGATCGGGCCGAGGGGCCGGTAGTGGACGCGGGCGGCGTCGGCGCCGGAGTCCCGCACGTCCGCCGGGGCGGGGTGCTCGTCGGCGAGCAGGGCCTCGGCGTGGTCGGCGTACCAGCGCATCGCCTTGGCACACTTGGCGGCCTCGGCGCGGGCGGCCGAGATCGGCTTGCCCATCTCGGTGGTCATCGTGCGCGCGACGTCCTCGGCATCCTCGTCGAGGAGGTCCGCGGCACGGCGCATGAGGCGGGCGCGTTCGGCGAACGAGGAGGCGCGGTACTGCCGGAACGTCTCGTACGCAGCGGCGACCCGCCGCTCCACCTCGTCGTGACCGTGCGCGTCATAGGTGCGCAGCGTCTCGCCCGTGGCGGGATTCACGGTGGCGATCCCCATCTGGACTCCTCCTGCCCGTCCGCCCCACAGGCACCCTCCCGCGCCCAGGACCGGACCGCAAACGGGGAGGGGGCGCGGGGGTGACGGGGGCCGGGCGGGGACTCATGGGACATGGCCCGGCACCCGGCTCAGGTTCCGGGGAGGATGCGGCGCGTTTCGTAGGCCCACATCGCGATCTCGACCCGGTTGCGAGCACCGAGTTTGGCCATCAGGCTCGCCAGATGCGTCTTCACCGTGCTGAGGCTGATGTGCAGCGCGTCGGCGATCTCGGTGTTGGTCAGCCCGCGAGCGACGGCGAGGAGCACCTGCTCCTCGCGGGCGGTGACGGGGGAGACCGGCTGGGCCGCGGGCCGGCCGGCGGGCAGGTCCGCGAACGCCTGGAGCAGACGGACGGTGACGCTGGGCGCGATGAGCGCCTCACCGTCGGACGCCGACCGTACGGCCTGCGCCAGAAGGTCCGGTCCCGTGTCCTTGAGGAGGAATCCGCGGGCGCCGGCACGCAGTGAGCCGTAGACGTACTCGTCGAGGTCGAACGTGGTGATGACGACCACGGCCAACGGGTCGGCGACGCCCGGGCCGGCGACCAGCCGGGTGGCCTCGAGCCCGTCGAGTACAGGCATGCGGATGTCGAACAGGCAGACGTCGGGGCGCAGTTCGCGGGCCAGACGTACCGCCTCCCGTCCGTCGGCGGCCTCGCCGACCACCTCGATGCCGGGCTGGGCGTTCAACATGATCCGCAACCCGGTACGGATGATCGTCTGGTCGTCAGCGACGAGGACGCGAATGGACACCGCTCTCGCTCCTCGCTCTCGGCAGTTCGGCGTCGACATGCCAGCCCCGGTCGGTACCCGGGCCGGCTCGTAGTGTGCCGCCGAGCAGCGTCGCGCGCTCGCGCAATCCGGTAAGTCCGTATCCGTCGCGACCCCGGCCGGTGCGCCGGCCGTTGTCGCGCACGCTCACCCGCACCATGTGCCGTTCCGCGGCGACCCGGACGACGACCTCGGTCGCGTCGACCGCATGGCGCAGCGCGTTGGTCACCGACTCCTGCACGATCCGGTAGACGGCCGCGTCCACGGCCGGGGGCAGCGCGTCCAGTTCGCCGTCGAGCCCCAGGTCGACCCTGAGGCGACCACCCGGGGTGCGCACCAGGCGCTCCAGATCCGCGACACCGGCAGGCGGCGCCAGCTCGGCGCCGACCCCGCGGTCGCGCAGCGCGGCGACCATGGCGCGCATTTCCTCCAGCGTGCGCGCCCCTTCCTCCTCGACCCCCTCCAGCGCCCCGACGGCGGCGGACGGGTCGGTGCCCGCGAGCACCCGGCCCGCCTGAGCGATGATCACCATGGCCGACACATGGTGGGCCACCGTGTCGTGCAGTTCCCGGGCGAGCTGCTCGCGCTCGCGGGAACGTACCTGCTCCAACTGCCGCTCGCGAGCGGTGACACGGAACCGCACGGCAGCCCCGACCACGCCGGGCAGCAGCAGGAAGACGTAGCCCACGACCTTTTCCACGACCGGGGTCTCGTCCGTGACGACACACAGCGCGCCGGCTGCGAGGATCACCGCGCCGCCCAGCACGATCTCCCGTCCCGATCCCCACCGGGGCAGCGCGTACACCAGCACGAGCACGACCGCGCCGGTGTACAGGCCGACGGGCTCGCGCGGTGCGGCGACGAGCGAGGCCACCGGAAGCAGGATCACCGAGCCGAACGCCAGCGTCACCACCGCCAGCGGGCGGGTCCGGCGCCACAGGGGCAGCAGGCACAGCCATACGGCGAGCACCACCGCCACCGGCCGCCACACGACGTTCTCACGGAGGGTGGCCTCCAGCGCCACACCGGCAAGGCCCGCGGCGAGCAGCGCCCAGTCCCGCCGCACCCGGGCGGGCGCGTCGGGCGGCCGGGGTTCGGTCCACAGGGTTCGCAGGTCGTCTCGGAGCACGGTTCTCAGCCTAGGGACCGCGGCGTGCCGCGCATCGGCCGAAAGGACGGGGATTCACTCCGACTTGGGGCCGACGGATCCGCGGCCCTCGGGCCGATGCCGCGGAGCGCCGTGGCGAGGAGCCTCGGCATCGGCGGCCGTACAAGGACGGCCGACGAGGTGGTTGGAGGACCCGATGCTCTCGAAAGCCCTGTTGCGCCTGGGCGCAAGCGCCGCCCGCCATCCCTGGCGGGTGATCGCGGTATGGCTGGTCGCCGCCACGCTCGCCGTCCTCGCCGCCGTCGCCTTCGGCGGGCGGACCGCGGATTCGATGACCGCTCCGGGGCTGGACTCCCAGCGGGCCGCGGAACTGATCGAGCGGGCCGGCACCGGTCAGGAGGGGATGACCGCCCAAGTGGTCGTCACCCCCCTCGACGGCGCTGCGACGTTCTTCGACGACGACGGCGCGCGCACCGCGCTCACGCGGCTGCGGGCCGAGGTGAAGCGGCTGCCGCACGTGCTCGGCACGAGCGACCCGGCGGGGGCGCTCGACGCGGGCGGGGACACCGCCGTGCGCGGCGGCCTCGTCTCGGCCGACGGGCGGATCGCGGTCGTCCGGGTGCAGTACCCCGACCAGAGCCGGCTGTCGGCCGAAGACCTCGACGCCCTCGTCGATCTCGGCGACCGGCTGCGCGCCGAACTTCCCCTGCGCATCGAGATGGGCGGGAGCCTCTTCTACGCCTTCTCCGGCTCCGACGGCGGCTTGAGCGAGCTGATCGGCCTCCTCGCCGCGGCCGCGATCCTGTTCCTGGCGTTCGGTTCGCTCGTCGCCGCCGCGCTGCCGATCGGCATGGCGGTCTTCGGACTGACCGTCGGGGTCGCCACGATGACGGTACTGGCGGGGGTCACGGACGTCCCCACCTTCGCACCGGTCCTGGGCAGCATGGTCGGGCTCGGAGTGGGCATCGACTACGCGCTGTTCGTGCTCGCCAGGCACCGGGAGTACCTCGCGCGCGGGCTCGACCCGCACGAGGCGGCCGGACGAGCGGTGGCCACGGCGGGGCGGCCGGTGGTCTTCGCCGGCGGAACCGTCGTCGTGTCGATCCTCGGCATGGCGGTCGCGAACGTGCCGTTCATGACGGTGGGCGGGCTGGCCGTCTCGATCGTCGTCCTGACGATGGTGCTCGCGTCGGTGACGCTGCTGCCGGCCTTCCTCGGCGCCGCCGGCCCACGCCTTGCCCGGGCCGGCCGGATCGGCCGGGCTCTGCAGACCAGGAAGCCGGGCCGACTCGCACGGCGGCGGGACCCGGCGGCAGGCGCCGCCCACGCCGCCGGGTGGCGTCGCTGGATCGGGCACGTCAGCCGGCACCCGGTGCCGTACGCGGTCGGCGCGGCGGGGCTGCTGCTGGCCGCGACGCTGCCCGTGCTCGGCCTGCGCGTCGGCCTGCCCGACGACGGCTCACTGCCCCACAGCCGTACCGAGCGCCGGGCCTACGACCTCGTCGCCGAGGGATTCGGCCCGGGCACCAACGGTCCCCTCGTCATCGCCGCGGACCCCACCGGTGATCCGGGAGTGCTGGACCGACTCGTCGGGGCGGTCGCGGCGGATCCGGGCATCGCGTCCGTCGCGCCGGCGCACATCGATCGGGCCACCGGCATCGCGACCCTCCTGGTGTTCCCGACCACCAGCCCTCAGGACAAGGCCACGGCCGACACCATCGCCAGGCTGCGCACCGACGTGCTGCCCACGGCGATCGGGCACGGCCCGGCCAGGGCCCACGTCGGCGGCGCCGCCGCGAGCCTGTCCGACGTGGGCCGACGCACCAGCCAACGCCTGCCGGTGTTCGTCGCCGCCGTGCTGGCGATGTCGTTCCTGCTGCTGATGCTGGTCTTCCGCTCGATACTCGTACCGCTCAAGGCGGTACTGCTGAATCTGCTGAGCATCGGCGCGGCCTACGGCATCATGGTCGCGGTCTTCCAGTGGGGCTGGGGAGGCGCGCTCATCGGGCTGGAAGCCACGGTTCCGATCGTGTCGTTCATCCCGATGTTCCTCTTCGCCATCCTGTTCGGCCTGTCGATGGACTACGAGGTGTTCCTCCTCTCCCGCGTACGCGAGGAGTACCTGCGCACCGGCGACAACGGCACGGCGATCGTCGAGGGCGTCTCGCGCACCGCCCGGATCATCACCTCGGCCGCCCTCATCATGGTGGCGGTCTTCCTGTCCTTCGCCGTCGCCGATGATCCCTCCACCAAAATGTTCGGGCTCGGCCTGGCCACCGCGATCTTCATCGACGCCACGGTCGTACGCATGGTGCTGGTACCGGCGACCATGACACTCCTCGGCCGGACCAACTGGTGGCTGCCGAAGTGGCTGGACCGGATGCTTCCCCGCGGCCCGGTCGGCACCGACGGCACCGACGCGGAATCTCCGGCCGGATGCGGGGTCGTGAACTCCCCATCCGGATCGGTAAGTTGCACTCGCGTCACGTAAGACCGTCTATCGGACCGGACCGTGCCACGAAGGCACATCCCGCACATTGATCACGACTCGCTACGCGCCCTGGAGGTCCCGGCCCCGCGTCCGGCGCGGAGTCCCCGCGGCCGACGACACCCAGCGCAGTGCCCCCGCCAGGTGCCCCCGGAACGTCTCGTCCTCGTACGCCTCCGCCGCGTGTCCGAGCGCCGTGAAGAAGACGCGGCCCTCGCCGGCATCGCGGCACCAGACCAGGGGGTGGTCCGCGCCCAGCGTCCCGCCCCGGTACGTCGACTCGTCCGCACGCGCCAGCACCCGTACGCCCGCGTCCCGGGGGTTCGAGGTGAAGTTGTACCACTCGTCCGTCCAGGCCCACCGACCCGGCAGCACGGCCGTCGCGGGGTGGTCCGGCGCGTCCACGCACACCGTCCCCGGCTGGATCTCCGGGTGGCCGTCGAAGCGCGTGCCGAGCAGCTCGCCGTAGAACGGCCAGTCGGGCTCCGCGTTGGCCGCCGCGTGGATCGCGAGGAGGCCTCCGCCCCCGACGACGTACGCCTCGAACGCCGCCCGGCCCGAGGCTGTGAGGACCGTTCCGGTCGTCGAGAGGAAGACCACCGCCGCACACCGCCCGAGCCGCTCGGGCGTGAAGACCGCCGGGTCCTCGGTCACCTCTGCCGCGTACCCCGCCGCCTCCGCAAGGGCCGTCAGCGCCTTCGCACCCGCCGGGATCGAGTCGTGACGGTAGCCGGCGGTACGGGTGTAGATCAGGACGTCGGCGATCGGCACGAGGTCAGCTCCCCCACAGGCAGTAAGCGCTTTCTCAGCCGACCGTAGCCATCCACGGCCCCACACCGCAACCGCGGCCGAACCATTGGCGAATCGGATACATCTCTGTATCTTCTGGCGGGCATCGCGTCCCGCCGTCGTGAGGAGCCCCGTGAGCACTCTCCCGCCCGCCCTGGCCGCAGCCGTGGGCCCGCTGCCCGAAGGGGTCACCCTCCCCCTGCCGCCCACCTTCGACACCGTCGAGGAGGAGCGCCGGTACCGCAAGGAACAACTCGCCGCGGGATTCCGGCTCTTCGGGAGGTTCGGGTTCTCCGAGGGGGTCGCCGGGCACATCACCGTCCGCGACCCGGAGAACCCGGACGCCTTCTGGGTCAACCCGTTCGGGATGAGCTTCAGCCAGATCAAGGCCTCCGACCTGATCCTCGTCGACCACGAGGGCACGGTGCTCTCCGGCAAGCGCCCGGTGAACCGTGCCGCGTTCGTCATCCACTCGCAGGTGCACGCGGCCCGGCCCGACGCGGTCGCCGCAGCGCACTCGCACTCGCTGCACGGCAAGGCGTTCTCCAGCCTCGGCATCCCGCTCGCGCCGATCACGCAGGACGCCTGCGCCTTCTTCGAGGACCACGGGATCTACGACGACTACCGGGGCGTCGTCAACGAGCTGGACGAGGGCAGGCGCGTCGCGAAGGCCCTCGCGGGACACAAGGCGGTCATCCTCAAGAACCACGGGCTGCTCACCGTCGGGCAGTCCGTCGCCGAGGCCGTCTGGTGGTTCGTCACCATGGAACGCTCCTGCCAGGCCCAGCTGTTGGCGATGGCCGCCGGTACGCCGCAGTTGATCGACCGCGAGACGGCGCTCGTCACCCGGGGACAGGTCGGCACGCACCTGGCCGGCTGGTTCCAGGCCCGTCCGCTGTGGGACCGGATCACGGCCTCGGACCCCGACCTCTTCGACTGATCGATCTCCTACCGGCTGCCGCCGATCTCGCGGGTCGACGCCGCCAACAGCGGGGCGAGGAAGTCCCGTTCCAGGCTGCCAGGGGGCAACTCCTCGGGCTCGACGTAGCTCTGGGCGAGCCCGCCCTCGCGCAGGGCGATCAGCATGCGGGCGAACCTGTCGGCGTCCACGGTCAGTTCACGTCCCGCCCTGCGCAGGACGGCCGTCAGGCCCCGGGCGATCTCGGCCCGCAGCCTGGCGTCGTGCCGGGCGAGCACCCAGGCCGCCTGCCGGTCCCGGATGGCGTGCAGGGTGAACTCGGTGGTGACGAGGTACCAGTCGCGCTCGTCCGGTTCGATCCGGGAGGCCAGTTCGGCGAGCCGCTCCAGCGTGTAGTCCTCGGCGGCGAGGGTGTCGACGGCCTCCGCGAGCCGCCGTACGGTCCGCTCGCTGTGCTCGTCGAAGAGGGCGAGGAAGAGCTCTTCCTTGCTGGCGAAGTTCGAGTAGTAGGCGCCCCGGGTATAGCCGGCGCGCTCGCAGATCTGCTCGATGGAGGTGGCGTGGAAACCGTGCTCGGCGAAGGTCTCCAGGGCGGCCTTGAGCAGGGCTGCCCTGGTCCGGGGCCGACGCTTCGTGACACCCTTCGGCACGGGTGGGCCCTCCTTCGGTCGTACCGGAGGCGCCCACGATACCGGCGGCTCTCGCAGGCACGGATCGCCCCCGGAAGATAAAATTCACGCATGGGACAGCGGCCCGTCGTGCCCGCCGCACCCGAGCTCGTCCTCGAGATCGACGGGGACGCGACCGTGATGAGTCCGAGCCGGGTCTACCGCATCGGGCGCGACCCCACCAGCGACATCGTCCTCGACGACGACCGGACCTCCTGGCACCACGCGGTCCTGCGGACCGTCGGTGACCACTGGACGTTGGAGGACGACGGCAGCACCAACGGAACCTTCGCCGACGACCACCGCGTCGCCGTGCGTGAGGTCGGCCCGGGGACGGTCATACGGTTCGGACATCCCGGAGACGGTCCACGCGCGGTGCTCTCGGGCACGGCGACCCCGGCGCCCCCGGCGCCCCCAGCCGGCTCGGTGCCCCCGCTGCCGGAGGCCCCCGTACCTCCCGAAGCGGCGCCCGAACCTCCCGGCCTGTCCGAAGCCCCCCGAGGGCCGTTCGTACGGGAGCCGGGACCCGGGACCCCCGTACCCCCGCCGCCTGTGCCGGGCCCCGAACCGCCGCCGACGCCACCTCCCCTACCGAGTCCCGAGCCGCCGGCGCCCGCGCCGCCGCGCACCCCGCCACGGCCGTCCTCGGTCTCCCATCCGGCCCTGACCGGCACCTTCCGGCAGCCCACGTCCGTGCGGCCGCTGCCGACGCGCACCGTACGGATCGGCAGGGCGCCGGAGAACGACCTGGTCGTCGACGACCTCGTCGTCTCGCGCCGCCACGCCGAACTGCGGGCGAACCCGGACGGTACGTACTGGATCCAGGACCTCGGCAGTCACAACGGCACCTTCCTCAACGGCCGTCCCGTCGCCGAGGCCCGCGTCACGCCGGACGACATCGTCGGCATCGGGCACTCCGCGTTCTGCCTCATCGGAGGGCAGCTCGTCGAGTTCACCGACACCGGCGAGGTCTCCCTCGACGTGCAGGATCTCGCCGTCACGGTCGACCACGGCCGCAAGACGCTCATGGAAGGGGTGTCCTTCCCCGTCGGGCAGAAGTGCCTGCTCGCGGTGGTCGGGCCGTCCGGCGCGGGCAAGTCCACGCTGCTCGGCGCCCTCACCGGCCAGCGTCCCGCCGACCACGGCACGGTCCTCTACGACGGCCGGGACCTCTACCTCGACTACGCGGAGCTGCGCCAGCGCATCGGCCTCGTCCCGCAGGACGACATCCTCCACCTGCAGCTCACCGTGCGGCGGGCCCTCACCTACGCCGCCGAGCTGCGCTTCCCCGAGGACACGGCCGCCGCCGAACGCCGGGCACGGGTGGACGAGGTGATCGGCGAACTCGGCCTCGGCGAGCGCGCGGATCAGCACATCCACAGCCTCTCGGGCGGTCAGCGCAAGCGGGTCAGCGTCGCCCTCGAACTGCTCACCAAGCCCTCACTGCTCTTCCTCGACGAGCCGACCTCGGGGCTCGACCCCGGGATGGACCGCTCGGTGATGCACATGCTGCGCGGGCTCGCCGACGACGGCCGTACGGTCATCGTGGTCACGCACAGTGTGCTGAGCCTGGACGTCTGCGACCGGCTGCTCGTCCTCGCGCCCGGTGGCCGCGTCGCCTACTTCGGGCCGCCGGACGAAACGCTGGGCTTCTTCGGCTTCGACCAGTGGCCGGAGGCGTTCGAGGCCTTCGAGACCGAGCGCGGCCGCGACTGGGCGGGGCAGTACCGCTCGTCGCGCTTCCACCGGCAGTACGTCGCCGACGCAATGCAGCGGCCGGGACAGTCCCGATCCGGGACGGTTCCGGAGCCGGGTCCGCCGCCCAAGGCGCAGAGCTGGGGCTCCCAGCTCCGTACCCTCGTACGGCGGTACGCGGCGGCGCTGTCCGCCGACCGGACGTTCCTTGCCATCATGATCGCCCTGCCGTTCGTGATGGGAGCGATGGCGCGGGCGCTCTCGGAGGGCAGTCTCAACCCCGAGTCGACGCTGAACGTGCTGCTGATCCTGTGCGTCGGCGGAGTGCTGACGGGGGCGGCCAACGCCGTCCGGGAGCTCGTGAAGGAACGCACGATCTACCGACGGGAGAGAGCCGTCGGTCTGTCCCGCTCCGCGTACCTGATGTCGAAGGTGGTGGTGCTGGGTCTGATCACGGTCGTCCAGGCGGTGGTGCTCACGCTCGTCGCGCTGATCGGGGTTCCGCTGAACGTGCCGGGCGGGAAGGGCGTGCTGATGCCGCCGCTCATCGAGCTCACGCTCGCGGTCGCGCTGCTGTCCTTCACCGCGATGATGCTCGGTCTCTTCGTCTCCGCGCTGGTGCGCAAGGAGGAGGTGACGATGCCGCTGCTCGTCCTCCTGGCCATCGTGCAGGTGGTGTTCTGCGGGGCGCTGCTCACGGTCACCGGGACGCCGGTCCTGGAACAACTGGCGTGGTTGGTGCCGTCGCGGTGGGCGTTCGCGGCGATGGGAGCGACCATCGACATCGGGACCACCGCACCGAGCGAGAAGACGACCGACCCCCTGATGGACCACACCCTGAGCGCATGGCTGTTCGACATGGGGATGCTGGTGGTGCTCTGTGTCGTGCTCGGCTTCCTCGTGGCGCGGCTGTTGCGGCGCCATGAGCCGGTGATCATGCGGAAGTAGCCGATATCGGATCCAAGATCCAAAATCCATGATCCAGGATCCGATGTCCACCATCCGATCCCTTGGATCCGACATCCCATCCGGAACAGTGAAGGCAGGCGGCCCATGGGCATCCCGGTCACTCCCCCGCTACCGGACGACGTACCGGACTTCCGGCCGACGCACGTCGTGCCGCGCGACGGGCTGCCCGCCTGGGAGGCTCCCGATCCGGGCCTTTCGACCGTGCCCCTCGACGCGTTCCTGCCCGTACAACTCACGCAGCGGGTCGGCGACTGGGGGGAGGTCCTCTGCTCCAACGGCTGGTCCGCGTGGGTCGACGCCCGGCTGCTCGTCTCCGTACCCGTGGATCCGCCGGAGGCCCGTCAGCCGCTCGCCAGGACCGCCGACCCCCGGCCGCTGATCGCCCGGGCGGAGGAGTCGCTCGGCCGGTACCGGCGGGCCGCGGAGGAGCTGGCGGCCTCCCGGGTCGACCAGGACACGTTCCAGCGGCGGACGCACGGGCTGCGGGTGGGGATGGTGGTCGACGGCGAGGCCCTCTGGCTGTACGACGCGGAGCACGAGCGCTGGGTGTACTGCGACGGTACGGCCCTGAGTACGTACGCGGCCTCGGCCGGCCCCTCGATCGCCGCGGCCGTGCACGAGCCGACGCGGGTGGTGCCCCGCCTCAAGGAGGAGGACGAGCGGCGGGACGTGCCCGCGGGGCCGCCGCCCCCCACCCAGGTCGTGGACCAGGCACAGCTGCCGGGTGAACGCTGATGGGTGGCGCCGCCCGGGACATGGACCTGCCCGCCGGCCGGGAGTCGGGGCTCATCGGCAAGCAGATCGCGGACTATCTGGTCGAGGCCGAGATCGGCCGCGGCGGGATGGCGGTCGTCTACCGGGCGCGTGACCTGCGGCTCGACCGGACGGTGGCGTTGAAGCTGCTGGCGCCCGAACTGGCCCGCAACGACACCTTCCGCAAGCGGTTCGCCCACGAGTCGCGGGTCGCGGCCGCGATCGACCACCCGCACATCGTCCCGGTCTTCGAGGCGGGCGAGACGGAGGGCGTCCTGTACATCGCGATGCGCTATGTCGCCGGACAGGATCTGCGGGCGCTCCTCGACCGCGAGGGCGCGCTCCCGCCGGTGAAGGCGGGTCGGATCGCCGTTCAGGTGGCGTCGGCGCTGGACGCGGCACACGCCCACGACCTGGTGCACCGGGACGTGAAGCCGGGCAACATCCTGGTCGCCGAGGGCACCGACCGCGACCATCCCGAGCATGTGTATCTCACCGACTTCGGGCTCACCAAGAAGTCCCTGTCGCTGACCGGTCTGACGACGGTCGGGCAGTTCGTCGGCACGCTCGACTACGTGGCGCCCGAGCAGATCTCGGGCAAGCCGGTGGACGGCCGCTGCGACGTGTACAGCCTGGCGTGCGTGGTCTACGAGACGCTCACGGGCGCGCCGCCTTTCCGTCGCGACGACGACATGGCGCTGCTCTGGGCCCACCAGTACGATCCGCCGCCCCCGGCTTCGGCCGAACAGCCGGAGCTCACCGAGGCCGCCGACCAGGTCCTCGCGAAGGCTCTGGCGAAGGTGCCGGAGGAGCGGTACGGAACGTGTCTGGAGTTCGTCGCGTCCCTGCGGGCGGCCCTGGAGCAGGGCGGCCCCGGTCCCGGTCCCGGTCCGGATGACCACCCCGGCCCTCGGCCTCCGGCCCCGCCGCCTCTGCCGCCGGCCTGGGCACGCCCGGTCTTCCGGGAGCCGCCCCGCTTCTGGCGCTGAGCTCCGAAACCGGGCCTTACCGGCCCTGCGGTCGCTTGTCCTCGGCGGCCGGGGCGGCGTCCCTCTCGCCCCGGCGGCGTACGCCGGAGGCAAGGAGCCCGCCCAGGAAGCCGGCGACGAGCCCCCAGAGCAGGGCGAGGCCCGCCGTCTTCCACACGTCCGGGCGCAGCACGACCCGGCCGCCGAGGGATTCGAGCTCGCCGATGCCGAGGATGGAGAGCCCGAAGCGCGCCTCGACGAGCGTGACGGGGGCGACGACCAGCATGGTCAGGGCGAACGCGACGCCCAGGTGGAGGGCGTGCTGCCAGAGCCGCGTACGGGCGGGCGAGCGGACGGCGGCCACGAAGGCCACGGCCAGGACGAGGACGGCCGCCACCGGCAGCAGCCACCAGGCCCGGGAGTCGTACGAGGCGAGGGAGGAGAGGTCCACCGTGGAGAGGCCCGCGGTGTCCGTGCGGAGCACCGAGTCGAGGATGGGGGGCATCGGCAGCCCGAACGGCCCTTCGACCGTGCCCTGCCAGGAGCCGCCGATCCCGACCCCGAGGGCGAGCCAGGTGACGTTGGGCAGGCCGAGCAGGGCGACGGCGAGCGTCTCCGCCGCGTGGCCGCGCGTGGCGGCCACGACGACGGCAATGACCAGGCCGATGAGGACGTACGCGAGGAGCAGGAGCAGCATCGCGTGGGCGACCGGCCGTACGGCCTCGTGGTAGCGGACCAGGCGGGAGGGGAGCGGGGTGCCGCGTGAGACCAGCAGGGCGATCAGGAGCACGCCGAGGATCCACAGGAGCCCGTAGAGCAGGGTGGGGCCCAGCTCGGTGCGGAAGCCGACGGTGGGGTTCACCGCGTCGAGGAGTTCGCCGAAGAGGTCGGACATCGGGTCCTGGCTCTGGCCGCCGGGGAGCGAGACGGGGAAGTCGCGGCGGGCGAGGGCGGAGAGTCCGGCGAGCGCGGCCAGCCAGAGCAGCACCGTGCGGCCTACGCGGGCGAGGAGGTCGCTCGTCCGGGCGACGGCGTGGTGGCGGAGCGGGAGGAGGAAGCAGAAACCGGTGACCAGTGCGCCCACCAGGGTGACGGTGAGGGGCATGGCGGTCAGTTCGGCGTTGGTGCCGGCGAGCGCGCCGGCGTCGCCGGAGAGGTCGATCTGGCCACCTGCGGCCATGACGACGACCGCGGCGACGACGTAGACGAAGCCGCCTGGCAGGTCGGCGGCGCCTGCGGCCCAGAGGCCGAGTGCGGCGACGACCGCCATCGCGAGGAACCCGGCGAGGACGGCTGCCAGGGCCTCGCCCCAGTGGCGGGCGAGGTTCCCGGTGTCGTGCGCCGGGCGGGACGTGGTGGGGAGCCGACTGCTCACGCTCACCACGCTAGTACCGGTGGATCGCGCACGCAGGGCCTGTGGACATCGTCCGCTTGCGGGCAGGCCGGGTTCCGAGCACACAATGGGCGCGGAACGGAAGAAAGGGAAAAACGTGACTTCCCACCCGCCGTCCGGCCGCCCGTCAGTTCCTCCCTCAGGTCCCCCTTCGGGCCCCCTCTCGGGCCCGAGCACCACCCCAGGGCAGGCCGGTCCCCCACCACCCCCCGGGCCGCCGCATGACGGCTCCGGGGGCGGCTCGGGCGGTTCCGGCGGCTCCGGCGGCTCCGGCGGCGGGAGCTCGCGCGGCGGAGGACGCGGCGGCCCGGGCGAAGGCCCTGGCGGCGGCCCCTGGTGGCGGTCCGTCCCCAAGGTCGCTTCGGTCACGGCGGCGGTGGTCGCGGCCGTGGCCCTGGTGGTCGTCCTCACCCGTCCGGACGGCAACGGCGGCGACACCGGCGGATCCGGCGGCGGCGAGGTGTTCCTGCAGAACGCCGCGGCCACCGGCCCCGATCCCTTCACCAAGTCGACGGCCCGCACCAACGCCGCCACGCAGTCACCGACCTCGCTGCCCACCCCGACCCGCACCGCGGACGCCACGGTCACGCGCAGCGTGTCCGGTTCGGCGGCGGGTCTGTACGGCGGTACGCAGAACACGGCGAGCTGCGACGTGGAGCAGCAGGTCCGCTACCTGGCCGACGAGCCCGCCAAGAACGCGGCCTTCGCCCAGGTCCTGGGGATCTCCACCGGCGAAGTGCCGGGATACCTGCGCTCCCTGACCCCGCTTCAGCTCCGGGTCGACACCCGGGTGACCAACCACGGCTTCCGGGCCGGCGCCCCCACCTCGTACCAGGCGGTGCTGCAGACCGGCACGGCCGTGCTCGTCGACGACCGGGGCGTGCCCCGGGTGCGCTGCGCCTGCGGAAACCCGCTGACGCCGCCGGTCGCCCAGAAGGACCCGAAGACGACGGGGACCAAGTGGGCGGGCTACCAGCCCTCCCAGGTGGTCGTCGTGGCACCCTCGGTGACCGTGGTGAACGTCTTCGTCGTGTACGACCCCGAGGACGACGGCTGGTTCGCCCGCGAACCGGGCGACACGGGGAAGCAGGACAAGCCGACGAAGCCGCCGACGGCGCCCCCGTCACCCTCCGTCTCGGACTCGGTGACCGATTCCCCGAGCTCGGAGTCCCCGTCGACGTCCCCGTCCTCGCCGGTGCCCTGTGTGACGGTCACGGGTGCGGAGACGCCCGCGCCCCTTGGGGGCGTCACCCCTTCGGTGTGCCCCTCGTCGGACTCGCCATCGTCGTCCTCGCCGGCTCCCGAGTCGCCGGAGTCGCCGGAGTCCCCCGATACACCGAGCGCGCAGTCGGAGCCGGCGACCGACGACACGGCGACGAACGGCACGCCGTCCGACGGCACGACGGACCGATCGGCGTCCGTGGGCCCGCAGACGTCGGACGCCTCGGTGTCGTCACCCCCCGTGTCCGTACCCCTGTCCAGCTCTCCCCCGCAGTCCGGGCCGAACGCAGTCGACAAGGTCCTGGCGGAGGCTCAGCCGGTCTCCTGAAGCGACCTGTTCACCCTTGCGTTCACCCTCTGGCGGCGCCGCCCCGGCGCCGCCAGAGCCGCGCCGAGCTTTCGGATCCAATCTCCGATCGGCACGGGCTCCGCCAGGCGCTCCTCCGCCCGCCTCTGCCACTGCCTCTCGTCACGGTCGGTGAGGCGCACACTCATCGCTGTTCCCCTCTCCGTGGCCGCCAGGCCACTGAGCAGGAGTCTGTAGCCTTATTGGCCTGGACAGCAGAGCCAATAAGGAGTGATTGGCATGGCAGAGGGTCGAGTGGTCCGCAGTGTGGTCCGTACCGTGGTCCACACGGCGGACCGCACCCTTACGGGGCGTCAACTGGCGGCGCTCCTGACGCGGCCTCCTGAGGGCAGGTTCGGCTACCGGGAGCTGGCACGGGCCATCCGGGAGACCCTGCTCGACGGCCGGGTCGCCCTGCGCATGCGACTGCCCGCGGAGCGGGAGTTGGCCTCGGCGCTCGCCGTGAGCCGTACGACCGTGACCGGGGCGTACGACCTGCTGCGGGAGAGCGGGTACGCGCACAGCCGCCGGGGCGCGGGCACGTGGACCGCGCTGCCGGACGGCCAGACCCCGATCAGCCTGGCCGCCTTCCACGGCCCCTCCGACGCCGCGATCGACCTCGCGCTCGCCGCGCCCGAGGCCCCCGCCGACGAACTCGCCGAGGCGCTCACCGCCGCCTCCGCCGAGCTGCCGCGCTACGCGCGCTCCCAGGGCTACCACCCCTTCGGCCTCCCGGAGCTGCGCTCCGCGATCGCCGACCGCTACACGCGGCGCGGCCTTCCCACGCTCCCCGAGCAGATCCTCGTCACCACGGGGGCCCAGCAGGCCCTGGCCCTGGCCCTGGCGCTGCTCGGCGGCCCCGGCGACCGGGCGCTCGCGGAGAACCCGTCGTACACCAACGCCCTCGACGCCATGCGCGGCCGGCGGCTGCGCATCACCCCCGTACCGGTCACCGAGTCGGGCTGGGACAGCGGACTGATCGACGCGGCGCTGCGCCAGACGGCGCCCCGACTCGCCTATCTGATCCCGGACTTCCACAATCCGACCGGGCAGCTGATGCCGGACGCGCAGCGCCGGGAGGTGGCGCGTGCGGCGCGCGCCACCGGCACCTGGCTGGTGGTCGACGAGACGCTCACCGACATGGCCCTGGACGTGCCCGCCCCACGGCCGTTCGCGGCGGCGTCGGCGGCCGGCGACAGCGAGCAGATCATCAGCGTCGGCTCGCTCAGCAAGAGCTGTTGGGGCGGTCTGCGGGTCGGCTGGGTCCGGACGGCTTCCCGGGTGATCACCGAGCTGGCGAGGGTCCGCATCACCGCCGATCTGTCGGGTTCGGTCCTCGACCAGCTGGTGGCGGTCGAGTTGCTCGACCGGCTGGACACGATCCTGCCGCGCCGCGCGGAGCAGCTCCGCCTGCGGCGCGAGGCGCTGGCCACGGCGCTGGCCCGCCATGTCCCGGAGTGGCACTGGACGCTCCCGCCCGGCGGTCTGTGCCTCTGGGTCGACCTGGGGCGTCCGATCGCCTCGGGGCTGGCGACGCGGGCGCTGCGGCACGGTGTACGGGTGGAGGGCGGAGCCCGGTTCGGCGTGGACGTGGGCACGCACGAGCACCGGCTGCGGATCCCCTTCGCGCTGCCGCCGGAGATCTACGACACGGCCGCCGAGCGTCTGGCGGCGGCGCTGGCGGGTGCGCCCGCGCGGTTCTCGGACCCGGACCTGCCGGACTGGGTGGCGTGAGGAGGCCGGACCCGGGGGAAATCCGGATGCCCTGACCGCACGATGTGTGTACGGTCCATCGAGTGGAACCTCTCACCGACAAACAGATCCGCTCGTCGTTCGTGAACTGCACGAAGGGCGAGGCCGGCAGGCTCAAGCTCCCGCTGGACTTCGCCGAGCTCCCCTGGCAGGACCTCGACTTCCTCGGCTGGGTCGACCCGGGCGCGCCCCTGCGCGCCCACGTCGTCGTGCCCCGCGAGGACGGCCCGCTCGGCATCACCCTGCGGGTGCCCGCGACGAGCCGTACCAGCGCGGTCAAGTCGAGCCTGTGCCAGGTCTGTCTGACGGGACACGCCTCGTCGGGCGTGACCCTGCTGGCGGCGCCGCTCGCCGGCGCCCGCGGACGCGAGGGGAACACGGTCGGCATCTACATCTGCGCCGACCTGGCGTGTTCCCTGTACGTCCGCGGCAAGCGCCAGCCGAAGCTGCGGGGCGGCCGCCAGGAGGAGTCGCTTGACGTGGAGCAGCGGATCGAGCGGATGACGGGGAACCTGGACGCGTTCCTCGCCAAGGTGACGGCCGGCTAGGGCGACGCGGGGGCGTCAGCCGTCCGGTCGGCCGTGCCGACAGCCGTGTGGGTCAGCGGAAGGCCTGTTCGCCCGTGAGCGCCTTGCCGATGACCAGGGAGTGGACCTCGCTGGTGCCTTCGTAGGTGAGGACGGACTCCAGGTTGTTGGCGTGGCGCAGCACCGGGTATTCGAGGGTGATGCCGTTCGCGCCCAGGATGGTGCGGCACTCGCGGGCGATGGCGATGGCCTCCCGTACGTTGTTCAGCTTGCCCACGCTGACCTGCTCGGGCGTGAGGCCGCCCGCGTCCTTGAGGCGTCCCAGGTGCAGGGCGAGCAGCATGCCCTTGCCGAGTTCCAGCGCCATGTCGGCCAGCTTCTGCTGCGTCAGCTGGTAGGAGGCGAGGGACCGTTCGAAGACGATGCGGTCGCCCGCGTAGGCGATCGCGGTCTCCAGGCAGTCGCGGGCGGCGCCGAGGGCGCCGAACACGATGCCGAAGCGCGCCTCGTTGAGACAGCCGAGCGGGCCGGAGAGGCCGCGCGCCTCGGGCAGCATGGCGTCGGCCGGCAGACGGACGCCCTCCAGGACCAGTTCGCTGGTGACGCTGGCCCGCAGCGACAGCTTCTGCTTGATCTCCGGCGCGCTGAAGCCGGGGGTTCCGGCGGGTACGAGGAACCCTCGGACGCCTTCGTCGGTCCGGGCCCAGACGACGGCGACGTCGGCGACGGAGCCGTTGGTGATCCACATCTTGGTGCCGTCGAGCACCCAGTCGTCGCCGTCCCTGCGGGCGCGGGTGCGCATGGCTCCGGGATCCGATCCCGCGTCCGGTTCGGTGAGCCCGAAGCAGCCGATGTACTCGCCGGCCGCCATCCCGGGCAGCCACTGCTGCTTCTGCTCCTCCGAGCCGTACTTCCAGATCGCGTACATCGCGAGGGAGCCCTGTACGGAGACGAGGCTGCGCAGACCGGAGTCGACGGCCTCCAGCTCCAGGCAGGCCAGTCCGTACGCGACGGCGTTGGTGCCCGCGCAGCCGTAGCCCTCCAGGTGCATGCCGAGGACGCCGATGCCGCCGAGCTGCCGGGCGAGTTCGCGGGCGGGGATGGCGCCCGTGTCGAACCAGCCGGCCACGTGGGGGCGGAGTTCCTTGTCCGCCATGGTGCGGACGGTCCGGCGGATCTCCCGCTCCTCGTCGGTCAGCAGGCCGTCGATCGCCAGCAGATCGAAGGGGTGGACGGGGGACGACTTCGACTTCACGGAAGGCCTCCAGGCTGGTGCGTCGATGCGGCGTGCCGAGCGTAGCCGGAGATCGGATTTTGGATCCAGTCTTGAATATCCGATCTCCCACGCCTACGTTCAGATTGGATCCAATCACCGGCGGAGGAGAGCGGGATGCGCGCGGACCAGCAGGAATCGGCCGTCCCCGGCGCCCTGTCCGGGATCGTCGTGGCCGACTTCAGCCGCGTCCTCGCCGGGCCGTACATGACCATGCTCCTCGCCGACCTCGGCGCCGACGTGATCAAGATCGAGCGGCCCGGCTCCGGCGACGACACCCGCGCGTGGGGTCCGCCCTTCGCCGAAGGCGAGGCCACCTACTTCCTCGGGGTGAACCGGAACAAACGCTCCGTCGCGCTCGACCTGACCGACCCGGCGGACCGGGACACGGCCCGGGCGATCGTCGACCGTGCCGACGTGCTCGTGGAGAACTTCCGGCCCGGCACGATGGAGAAGCTCGGTCTCGGTCACGAGGACGTACGCGCGTCCAACCCCGGGCTCGTCTACTGCTCGGTGACCGGTTTCGGTGGAGCCGAGGGCGCCCACCTGCCCGGCTACGACCTCCTCGTCCAGGCGATGGGCGGCCTGATGAGCGTGACGGGCGAGCCGGACGGGCAGGGCACGAAGGCGGGCGTCGCGCTGGTCGACGTCATCACGGGCCTCCACGCGGGCCTCGGGATCCTGGCCGCGCTGCGGCACCGGGAGCGTACCGGCGAAGGCCAGCGGGTCGAGGTCTCCCTGCTCACCTCCCTGCTGTCCGCGCTCACCAACCAGTCGGCCGCCCACCTCGGCGCCGGTGTCGTCCCGCGCGCCATGGGCAACCGGCATCCGAGCATCGCGCCGTACGAGGTGTTCGAGGGCCGGGACAGGCCGCTGGTCCTCGCCGTGGGCAACGACCGCCAGTTCCGCACCCTCTGCGTGCGGCTCGGGCTGCCCGCCCTCGCGGACGACGCCCGCTTCGCCACCAACTCGGCCCGTGTCGCCCACCGCGAGGAGCTGGTCGCGGCCCTGTCGGGTCCGCTCGCCGAACGGACCGCCGACAGTTGGTTCGAGGAGCTCACCGCGGCCGGAGTGCCCTGCGGTCCCATCAACGATCTCGCCGCCGCCTTCGACCTGGCCGACCGTCTGGGCCTCGCGCCCCGCGTCCCGGCCGAGGCGGCAGGCCCCGGCCAGGTCGTCAACCCGGTGACGCTCGGCGTCACCCCGCCCTCGTACCGCGCCGCGCCCCCGCGCCTCGGTGAGCACACCGCCGCCCTGCTCGCCGAGCTGGGACGGGCGCCCGGCGACCCGTAGGAAGATATACGGATCAGGACCCGCGCCCGTGCTCCAGCAGACGGCGCGGGCGGACCGGGCAGAACGACGGAAGGGTCACAGGCGATGAGCAGCGCGGTGCGGAAGGGGCGGCCGCAGACGGCCCAGCAGTTCGTCCTCAAGGAGCTGCGGCGCGCGATCACCGCCGGGGAACTGCGGCCCGGCGGGCAGATCCGTCAGGACGCGCTCGCCGCCCGGCTCGACGTCAGCCGCGTGCCCCTGCGGGAGGCGCTGAAGATCCTGGAGGGCGAGGGCCTCGTCGTCCATCACATCCACCGGGGCTACTTCGTCGCCGAGTTGTCCCTCGCGGATCTGGAGGAGGTCTACCGGATCCGCCAGTTGCTGGAGACCGAGGCGGTCCGCCTCGGCGTCCGGCGCGCCGACGACGGGCTGCTCATCTCCCTGGAGAAGATCCAGCGTGAGGTGGAACGGGCCGCGGACGACGGGGACGTGACGGCGATGGCCGCCGCCAACCGCCGCTTCCACTTCTCCCTGATCGAGGCGTCCGGGATGCCCCGGCTCGTACGCCTCATCACCACCCTGTGGGACGCCACCGACGCGTACCGCTCGCTGTACTACACCGAGGTGCCGAACCGGGAACTGGCCGTACGCGAGCACCGCGCGGTCATCTCTGCGGTACGCAACGGCGACGAGGAGGCCGTGGTGCGCGGCCTCGACGAGCACCGGGCGCACGCGGTCGCCGCGCTGCGGGAGGTCCTGGACCTGGAGTGAGCCGGCCGGCCGCCGGTCGGGGCGCGTACGGTCGGCATCCCGGACGTCCGAAGCATTGACAGGGTCATCACATCCTCACCATTCTGAGAGCGCTCTCAGAGCGCTCTCACCCCTCGTACCCCCACCCCGAGGAGCCCCCACGTGCCTTCCCTCCACCGTCGCCGCAGGCTCACACTGCTCGCCCCCGTCACCGCCGCCGCCCTGATCGGCACCGCCGTCACCCTCGCCGGACCCTCCCCCACGGTCCAGGCGGCCACCACGGGAACCGCCGCCGTGCCGGCGACGATCCCGCTCACGTTCAAGAACAACTCCGGCCGCTCCGACCAGATATACGTCTACAACCTCGGTACCGAGCTCTCCACCGGCCGTCAGGGCTGGGCGGACGCGAACGGCACCTTCCACCCCTGGCCGGCCGGCGGCTCCGTACCCGTACCGGCGCCGGACGCCTCCATCGCCGGCCCCGCGCAGGGGCAGTCCATGACGATCCGCCTGCCGAAGTTCTCCGGCCGCGTCTACTTCAGCTACGGCCAGAAGCTCGTCTTCAAGGTGGCGACCGGCGGCCTGGTGCAGCCCGCCGTCCAGAACCCGAGCGACCCCAACCGGAACATCCTCTTCAACTGGTCCGAGTACACGCTCAACGACGCGGGCATCTGGATCAACAGCACCCAGGTCGACATGGTCTCGGCCCCGTACGCGGTCGGCGTCAAGCGTCCCGACGGAAGCGTCGCCACCACCGGCCGGCTCAAGCCGGGCGGGTACGGCAACTTCCTCGCGGCGCTGCGGGGCCAGCCCGGCGGCTGGGCGAACCTCATCCAGACCCGGTCCGACGGGACCGTCCTGCGCGCCCTGGCACCGGGGCACGGCATCGAGGCCGGGGCCCTCCCGGCGAACGTGATGGACGACTACATCAACCGCGTCTGGACGAAGTACGCCTCCTCCACGCTCACCGTGACGCCGTTCGCGAACCAGCCGTCCGTGAAGTACTTCGGCCGTGTCTCCGGCAACGTCATGAACTTCACCAACAGCGCGGGCGCCGTCGTCACCTCCTTCCAGAAGCCCGACTCCGACAGCGTGTTCGGCTGCTACAAGCGGCTCGACGCGCCCAACGACCAGGTGCGGGGCCCCATCTCCCGTACGCTCTGCGCGGGTTACAACCGGTCCACCCTGCTCACCAACCCCAACCAGCCGGACACCTCGTCGGCCGGCTTCTACCAGGACGTCGTCACCAACCACTACTCGCGCAAGATCCACGCGCAGATGGCGGACGGCAAGGCGTACGGCTTCGCCTTCGACGACGTCGGCGCCCACGAATCGCTCGTCCACGACGGCGACCCGCGGGAGGCGTACGTCACGCTCGACCCGTTCAACTAGGGCCTTTCGTTTGGATCAGGCCGGATCAGGGAGCGGGGTCTGGTGCCGTGGATCGCAAGGCGGAGGAGGGAGTCAACGCGGAGCGTTGGCGACCGACGACAACGCGGCGAGGCGCGGTGCCAGGGCCCGCGAGCCCGGCATGATCCAAACGAAAGGCCCTAGCCCATCCCGCTCCCGTCGCACCCCTCCGTGTCCGTGGCGTCCCCTCGATGTGAGGGATCATGGACGGAGGAGCGGGAGAAGGGACGGAACGGACGATGCGCAACCGCAGTGTCGCCGACCTGATGACGCCGACCGCGGTGGCCGTGCAGCCGGGGACGCCGTTCAAGGAGATCGCGCGGCTGCTCGACGAGTACGGCATCACCGCGGTGCCGGTGGTCGACGAGGCCAACCGGCCGATCGGCGTGGTGTCCGAGGCGGATCTGCTGCGCCGCCACACCGCCAAGGACGGCCCGAGCACCGCCGGAGCGATGATGTCCAGCCCCGTGGTGGTGGCCCGCCCGTCGTGGACGGCGGTGGAGGCGGCGCGGCTGATGGAGCGGCACCGTGTGAAGCGGCTGCCGGTGGTGGACGCGGGCGGGCAGCTCATCGGGGTGCTGAGCCGGAGCGATCTGCTCCAGCTGTTCCTGCGCCGCGACCGGGCGATCCAGGAGGAGATCCTGGAGGACGTGGTCATCCGGATCCTCCGCCACTCCCCCGCCGCGCTCCATGTCGACGTGGACGAGGGCCGGGTCACGCTCAGCGGCACGCTGGAGCGCCGGAGCCTCGCGCCGGTCTTCGTACGGCTCTGCGAGAGCGTCGACGGCGTCGTGGAGGTCGTGGACCGCCTGTCGTACGAGGACGAGGACGAGGACGGGGACGCGGACAGGGACGAGGGCGGGGACGCGGGCGGGGACGCGGACAGGAACGCGGACGGCGGCGGGGCCGGGAGCGAGGAGGAAGCTGCTCCGAGCCCCGGGGCCTGACACGCGCCGCCACGCGGCGTGACACGGAGCCGGGCCCGGCGGCGGGAAGCCGACGGGCCCGGTCCGCGGTGGCGGTCCCGTCAGGAGACCGCCTCCGGCCAGCCGTATCCGGGGCCGGTGCGCTGCGGTACGGTCCCCGCGCCCACGGCCTCCATCTCCCGGTTGGCCTCGCGCATCAACTGACCGGCCAGGTCCTTCATGGCCCGACTCGCGGCGAGCTCGTCGCCGATCGCCGGAACGTCCACGTCCGACGGGTTGCAGCGTGCGCTGCCATGGCCGGTGAGGGTCGACGTACCGGTGTTGAGATGCGCCTCGGCCTTGGTCCTGCCGTCCTCTTCGACCAGATCCAGGCCGACCGTCCACTCCAGCGTCCGTGTCATGGTCTGCCTCCTCGCACCGTCGGGACACGTAGGACCGCCGCGCGTCCCTTCCTACCTACCAGGATCCATCCACGCGCGCGTGGGCGCGCGCCGACGGCGGTCCGGTCCGCGTCAGCCCTGCCCCAGCCCTGCCCCAGCCCTGCCCCAGCCCCGTCTCGGGTCCTGCCTCAGCCCTTGATCCGGACCCGGTTCAGGGGCGCCGGGGTGATCTCCTTGTGGGCCCTGAGGTACTCCACGAAGCTCTCGTGGTCGGCACCGTTGCGGACCGGCGCGGTGTAGCCGGCGAAGGCGTCGTAGCCGTCGGCTCCGACGACCGTGTAGGCCAGCGCCGCCACCCGGTAGCTGCCGTCGGGGTGCACCGGCAGACCGTTGATCCGTACGTCCCCGAAGGCGATGCGTCGGCCGACCGGACGCGTCGGGTCGAAGCTGTACGAGACGTTGCGGGACACGGCGAGCGGGGCGAACCTGACCGTCCCGTCGGCCTGCTTCTGCCACTGCTGTTCGAGGATCGCGTCCAGCTGACGCCCCTTCACTCCCACGGTGAGGACGGGGTTTCCGTAGCCGTAGGCGTTCCATGACTCGCCGAACAGGATGCGTCCGTCCGCGTCGGCGGGGTGGCTGCCCTTGGCGTACGGGAGGTCGGTGCGGACGGCGTTGCTGCCCTTGGTGGGCTGCGCGGCGATCAGCGCCAGGTCGGCCTTCCCCTCGCGGGTGCGGTTGGCGTTCCAGTACTGGACGTCGGCGTACAGGTCGGCCGTGGTGCTCTCGCCCGCCGCGTTGGCCGCGCGGGTGAAGGGGCCGGTCTGGGTCGCCAGCGGTTCGGCGAAGCGCTCGGCTCCGCGCGCGGCCCAGTGGTCGACGATCTTCTGGACCTCGGGGTCCGGCGCCACGTCACGGGTGACCGCGTGGTTGACGGAGCGGGTGCGGTCCCGGATGACCTCGCCGGTCGCCGGATCGATGGCCAGGTCGATCTCGTTGATCAGGGCGCCGTGGTTGCCCGTCTCGACGATCGGGCGGGGAACGCCGGCCGGGTCGGGCACCATGCAGTTGAAGCGCGCGTGCCAGTCTCCGGTGACGATGGCGTCCACCTCCGCCGTGACCTTCTTCGCCAGGTCGATCACGGGCCCGTAGGCGGAGCCGCACTCGTTGTAGCCCAGGTCCGCGCCGTTCTGAGGCGAACCTCCCTCGTGCACGTTGAGGACGATGGCCTCGACGCCCTGGCTCTTGAGCTCCTTGGCGTACCGGTTGATCGCCGTCGCCTGGTCCAGTGCGCGCAGTCCCGGCTGGTAGGACGTCGAGCCGGTCACGGTGGCCTGGGTGGTGGTGGATATGAAGCCGACCGGGACGCGCTTGCCGTCGGCGGACCGGAACCACTCGACGCGGTACGGGTCGACGATCGTGTTCCCGGTCCGCGCGTCGACGATGTTGCCGCTGAGGAAGTCGAAGTCCGCGCCGTGGAAGCGGCGTCCGGTGGAGTCCGTGAAGCAGCTGTCCACACCGACCGTGCCGAAGCACTCGCCGTTCGCCATGTGGTCGACGAGGAAGCTCGGCGACACGTCCAGCTCGTGGTTGCCCACGGCCGTGAAGCGCAGTCCCAGCTCGTTGAGGACCTCGATCGTCGGCTCGTCCTGGAAGGCGTCCACTTCGAAGGGCCAGCCGGCGAAGTTGTCACCGGCGGAGAAGAAGACGGAGTTGGGGTGCCCGGAGCGCAACCGGTCGAGATGGGTGGCGAGATAGGCGGCTCCGCCGACGGTCACCGTGGTGCCGCCGCCCGCGGGGATCTGTCCGCCCTGTCCGGCGGTGGGCGGCTGCAGATAGCCGTGGAAGTCGGTGATGCTGAGGAGTTGGACGTCGAGGGTGTCGTCTGCGGCGGCCGGTGAGACGGACAGAGCGCCGCCGACGAGGGCGGTGCCCGCGGCGATGACGCCGATCCGGCGAAGGACGTTTCTCAAGGCGATGACTCCTTCGGAGTGGGACGAGCAAGCCCATCTCAACTCCTGTCGGTGTCATGGCCATGAACGTGGAACAGCGCTGCACGGCATGGGACATGACCGGGCTTCATCGAAGCTCGGCCGAGTCCGTCATGTGCGGAATCAGACCCCTTCCGTCACTGATCCGTCTTTGTGCGCCGCATGGGCGCGCGGCGGAGGCAAGGACGGCAGCGCCGATTCGATGTCGTCCAGGGCGCGCCGGGCCGCCTCGATCCGCTCGCGCAGCCGCGCCTCGTCGGAGACGTCCCCCTGCCCGGCCGCGAGCTCCTCGGCCCGCAGCTTCTCCGCCTCGTCCTTCTCGATCTCGCGGGCCTCCTCCAGCGAGTTGATGACGACGCCGATCAGCACGTTGACGAGGACGAAGGAGGCGATGAGGACGTACGAGACGTAGTAGAGGAAGCTCCAGCGGGAGATCTCGAGGCCCGCGTGGACCGCGTCGCCGAGCCCGTCGAGGGTCATCAGAAGGAAGAGGGTGAGGACGGCCCGGCCGATCGAGCCGAAGTGCTCCGGGTCGTGCGCGGCGAAGAAGACCCAGCCGACCATCGCGTACACGTACAGCAGCAGCGCCCCGACCAGCAGGAAGCTCACCGTGCCCGGCAGGCTGCGGCCGACGGCGACCAGGACGATCCGCAGCTGGGGCAGGAAACGCGCGGCGCGCAGCACGCGGGCGAGGCGGAGCAGCCGCAGGATCGTGGAGTTCTCGCGCGCGGCGGGGACGAAGGCGGCGAGGACGACGGCCAGGTCGAAGAGGTTCCAGGGGTCCCGTTCGCGGCCCCTCCCGGCCCCTCCCTCACCGGACCGGCGCGGGCACCGCTAGGGTTTCGGCCAGTTGGGCGACAACGCTGCGGAGCACCACGGGAGTCGGGGACGTGCGGACGGATACGGGGACGAGTGCGGGATCGTTCCAGCCGCTGGGGGACGACGACCCGCGGACCGTCGGTGCGTACCGCCTGGTGGCGCGGCTCGGCTCCGGCGGGATGGGACGCGTCTATCTCTCGTACACGCCCGGTGGCAGGCCGGTGGCGGTGAAGGTGATCCGCCCGGAGCTGGCCGACGACGGCGACTTCCGTGAGCGGTTCCGCCAGGAGGTGGCGAACGCCCGCCGCGTCCACGGTGTGTACACCGCGCCGGTCCTCGACAGCGACATCGAGGGCCCGACTCCCTGGCTCGCGACGGCCTACGTCGCCGGGCCCTCGCTCGCCGAGGCCGTCAAGGCGCACGGGCCGCTGCCCCTGTCGACGGTCCTTCTGCTGACGGCGGGCGTGGCAGAGGCGCTGCAGGACATCCACCGTGCCGGGATCGTGCACCGCGATCTCAAGCCCTCGAACGTGCTGCTCGCGCTCGACGGGCCCCGGGTCATCGACTTCGGGGTGGCGCGGGCGGTGGACGCCACGGCGCTCACCCACAGCGGCTCCGCCGTCGGCACGCCCGCGTTCATGGCGCCGGAGCAGGCGCTCGGCGGGGAGATCACCGGGGCGGCGGACGTGTTCGCGCTCGGCCAGATCGCGGCTTTCGCCGCGACGGGCGTGGGTGCCTTCGGTGACGGGCCCTCGCACGGGGTCCTGTACCGGATCGTGCACGAAGAGCCCCGGCTCGGCGCCGTCCCCGAGGAGCTGGCCGAACTGGTCGAGGGCTGTCTGCGCAAGGAGTCGGCCAAGCGGTTGACGCCGGCCGACGTCATCCGCCTGTGCGCGGCCGCCGATCCGGACGGGGGGCTGCGTCGCTCCGAGGGCTGGCTCCCGGCCTCCGTGGCGGGCCGGCTCGCCCGTCACGCGGTGGACGAGGCACCTCCCCTTCTCTCCCCCGACGACACGATTGCCCTGCGCCTGCCTCGGGAGGGCGGCGGTGCGGGTACGGGTCCGGACGCAGGTCCGGGCGCGGGTGCGGGGTACGGGCGGGGCCCTGCCCCGGCGCCGGCCGGTGCCTTCGGTCCGCCCCCTACGGCCGGTACTCCGGGCTTCGCCGGAACGCCGCCCACGGCCGGTGACCCCGGCGCCCCCGGAACGCCGCCCGTCGGGTCGCAGGCTCCGGGCCACGCCCCGGTCGGGGCGTTCGCGGGTTCACCCGGTCACTCACCCGCTCCCCCGTGGTCCGCGCCGACCGGCCCCGCGCGCACGGAGCCCGCGCCCGCTCGTCGGGGCGGGCGTCGCGCCCTGGTCGCGGCGGGCGTGGTGGTCCTGACGGCGGCCACCGTGACCGGGGCCCTGTTCGTGTCCGGCGTCCTGCGCCCCGGCGGGGGCCCGGGCGACCGGGACGGACGGGCGGGGCAGGCGGCGGGCCCTTCGGTGGCGACGACGCAGCCGTCGACCGGCTCCGCAGGGCCGTCCGCGTTGCCGTCGGCGAAGCCCTCGCCGTCCGCGAGCGCCTCCCCGTCCTCGGCCCCCGCGGCGACCCCGACCGCGCCCGGCGCCTCCGCCGTACCGACCGCGCCGACGAAGCCGACCCCGTCCGTCACGCCGACGGGACCCGGCAAGCCGGCCCCCGTCACGTACGGCGGGATCCGTATGACGGGCAAGCACGATCTCTACCTGGCCGACCGGCCTGTGCGGTCCAAGGCCGACACGGGCACCAGCGACGAGGACCTCACGTACGCCGTGTACTCCTCGGGCGCCGTCGTGGCTCCCGGCTCCACCAGCCGGAGCCAGCTGACACGGCTCGCGCCCCGCGCGGCGGGGACGTCGGAGGCCTGCCTGGCGCAGAGCGGCAGCGAGAAGTACGTGTGGGTACGGGACCTGGCCGTCGGGGACCGGCTCTGTGTGGTCAGCGGTACCGGGCACGTCGCTCTGATCACCTTCCGTGGCACGGCGCCGGAGCCGAACACCACGGCCCACATCACCCTGGACGTGCAGGTCTGGCGCAACGCGGCGCCCTCACTGGGCGGTTGACCCCCGGCGGTGACCCGTCCTGCCGGCCCCCGCACTCCTCCGCTCGGGCGCCCCAAAGTCCAAGTCCTCCCACCCGCCCGTCCATGTGCACGGGTCCTCGGGGCCGTGGAAGCTGCGGTACGCCCGGTTCCGCGAGGGGCGGCCGCCGCGGCCCGCGCGACGCCCCGGGGAGGAGTGCACCATGCCCGCTCGAAGATCCCTCCTGGTCACCGCGCTCGCCGCCGTGACCCTCACCCTGACCGGCGGTGGTGGCGCCTCGGCGATCCCCCTCGTCCCGCCCGCACGGCCCGTCCAGCCCGTCACACCCGTTCAGTCCGTCGCGGCCGCTCCGGCCGCCACCTACACCGTGACGGTCGGCGCCAAGGGTTCCTGGACCCACCCGGACGACACGCCCGCCGCCCCCTATGTCGACAAGGACGGCACGTTCTACTTCCAGCAGGCGCACGCGCTCTACGGCGCCACGCAGCCCCGGAAGTGGACCTTCTTCACCGGCACCGACTTCGACACGGCCACCCGGTCGAGCGCGATCAGCGACGCCGTGAACCCGGCGAACGGCAACGACCGCAACAACGACACGACCTGGCGGTGCAACAACAGCCCGACGGGCCTGGAGTCCACCGTCCCGCCCGCCGGTTCGGGCTACTCCCAGAAGAACTTCTGCGACCTGGCGGGGGTGTGGGTCGACCCGGACACCGGCGCCTGGTACGGCCTGGTGCACAACGAGTTCACCCCGCAGCCCTTCGGTGACGGCGTCCACTACGACGGGATCGACTACGCGGTCTCCACCGACCAGGGGCGGACGTGGAGCATCAAGTCCCATGTCCTCACGTCTCCGTACAGCACGAAGCGGGGCGACACGGCGGCCTTCCCGCAGCAGACGTACCACTACGGCGACGGTGACCCGCGACTGTTCGTCGACACGGCCTCGGGATACTTCTACGTCTTCTACGGATCGCGGATCGTGGAGAAGGGCGGCGGCTGGAAGGCCTTCCACGCGCATGTGGCCAGGGCCCCGATCTCCGGCAAGATGGCACCCGGTTCGTGGCGCAAGTGGTACGACGGCGGGTGGAACGAGCCCGGTGTGGGCGGCCGTGAGAGCAACATGGTGCCGGTCGACGCCTCCAGCACGACGGGCTACACCCCCGCCTCCGACGAGTACGACCCGGCCAACGCGGGCACCGTGAGCCAGCAGGTCGCGGCCGGTCTGATGCCGCCGACGTCACCGCTGTTCGTCATGGACATCACGTACAACGCTCATCTGGGGCTGTACGTCGGCCAACCGCAGGCCGTCGACCAGAGCGGCAAGGCTCCGCAGCAGTTCTACGCCACCGACGACCTGTCGAAGCAGAAGTGGCGGTTGATCGGGGACACCGGCAGCCACACCAACGCCTCCTGGTACCGCTGGTTCCTGGACAGCACGAACCGGACGAGTTCGGCGATCGTGGGGAAGAACTTCCGCTCGTACTGCTCGTTCGGCTGCTCGGGCGGCTCGTCGAGCGAGTACGTCAACGTCTCGATCGGTACGTCGGCCCCGGCCGCCCCCGTCGATCCGAGCCGGACCCATCGCATCGCGTCCGGGGGCGGGCGCGTCCTCGCCCAGGTCTCCGGCGGCTCCGCGACCACGTCGCTGGCCGCCCCCACCGGAGCGGCCCTGGAATCGTGGACCTTCACGCCGCTCGGCGACGGCGCCTACCGGATCGCCAACGGCGCCACCGGAGGGCTCCTGGGGGTCGACTCCGCCGTCACAGGCAGCCGCGCCTGGGGCACCAGGCCGACCGTGACCGCGGTCGGGGCGGGCGGTCCGAGCGTCGGGCAACAGTGGTTCGTGGTCCCGGGCACGACCGCCACGGGGACGCCGACCGGTGCGTACCGGCTGGTGAATCGTCACAGCGGTCTGGTGATCGGCATGTCCGCCGTCGCCGGGCGGCCGGCCGAGACCACGCCCGGCCGCTCCTGGACCGACACGTCCGGCAGCGGTGTCGGCGGGGCGCGTACGGCCGCGGAGCAGACGCTCACGCTCACGCCGGTGGGCGAGGCGCCCGGCTCCCTCGACGGCGTCCGCACCCTGGTCACCGGCGGCAAGGCGCTCGACAACCCCGGGCACAGCACCACCCCCGGCACCCAGCTGATCACTTACGCCACCAACGGCGGAGCCAACCAGAACTGGCGCTTCACCCGGCAGTCCGACGGGTCGTACGAGCTGGTCAACGCCGAGTCGGGGCTCTGCGCCGACGTCGACGGCGGCTCGACCGCGCCCGGTGCCAAGGTGATCCAGTGGACGTGCACGGGCGGCGCCAACCAGCGCTGGACGGCCACGCGGCGGGCGGACGGAACGTACACCGTCGCCTCGCTGAAGAGCGGCCTGCTCCTCACGACCGCCTCGACGGCGAACGGCGCCCTGGCGACCCAACAGGCGGACACCGCCTCACCCTTGCAGCGGTGGACGATCACCTGACCGATCCTGGCCGGGGCCCCGCGACGGGGCCCCGGCTCGTACCCCGTCGTCAGCCGTTCGGTCAGCCGACGCCCAGCAGGCGCCTGCGGTCCTCGGGGCGGGAGGCGAATTCGGCGCTCGCGGCTTGGTGGGCGATGCGGCCCTTCTGTATGACGGCCACGTTCCGGGCGACGGAGAAGGCGAGCCCCAGGTTCTGTTCGACGAGGATCACCGGCATGCCCTGGGCGCTCACCTCGCGGATCACCTCGCCCACGTGGGCGACGATCGCCGGGGCGAGGCCGTCGGACGGCTCGTCGAGCAGCAGCAGTCGTGGATTGCCGAGCAGGGCGCGGGCGATCGCGAGCATCTGCTGTTCCCCGCCGGAGAGTTGGTCGCCGCGATGACCGAGCCGCTCCCCCAACCTGGGCAGCAGGTCGAGGATGCGGGACCTCGTCCACGGGCCGCGCGCCGGACGCCGTGAGGCGATCGTCAGGTGCTCGGCCACGGTCAGGGGCGCGAAGACACGGCGCCCCTGCGGAACCACCCGTACCCCGGCCCGGGCGATCACGTCGACACGGGCCCCGGCGACCTCCCGGCCGTCGAGGGTCACGCTGCCTTCGTAGGGCCGGAGGAGTCCCATGACGGTCGAGACGAGGGTGGTCTTCCCGACTCCGTTGCGCCCGAGGACCGCGAGGGTCTCCCCCGCGTCGAGGTCGAGGTCGATGCCGTCGAGGACGGTGCCTCCGGCGTAGCCGGAGCGTAGCCCGCGCACGCTGAGGAACGGCTTCACGAGGCGACCTCCTGGGGGCCGAGGTAGGCGGTCTGGACCTCCGTGGAGGCGCGTACCTCGTCCGGAGTGCCGGTCTTCAGGTGTCTGCCGAGGTGCATGACCGTCACCGTGTGGGCGAGTTCGAAGACCATGTCGAGGTCGTGCTCGATGAGGAGTACGGTCACCTCTGCGGGCAGAGCGGCGATCAGGTCCGTGAGTCGCGCCGTCTCCGCCGGCGACATCCCGGCGGCCGGCTCGTCCAGCAACAGCAGCCGGGGTTCGGTGGCCAGGGCGACGGCGACCTCCAACTGCCGTCGTTCGCCGTGGGAGAGCGCCCCCGCCTGCTCGTCGTACCCGCTGGACAGGCCCACGCGTTCGAGCAGCGTGCGCGCCTGCGCGATCGCCTCTGCGCGGGCGCTCACCTTCCGCCACACGCCGAGTCCGGCGCCGGCCCGGCGCAGGACGGCGAGCAGGACGTTCTCGAGCACGGTCTCGCGCAGGAAGAGACTGGAGTGCTGGAACGTCGCGGTGACACCGAGCCCGACCCGGCGGTCCACGGACAGCCGGGTGACGTCCCGCCCGTCGACGAGGATGGTTCCGGAGGTCGTCGGCAGCGTTCCCGAGATGAGGCCGAACAGTGTCGACTTGCCCGCGCCGTTCGGGCCGATGATCGCGTGCCGGGCGCCAGGACGCACGGTGAGGTCGACGTCGTCCAAGGCCCGGAAGGAACCGAAGTGCCGTGACACCCCGCGTAGTTCAAGGAGATCGGAGACTGTCACGCCGCCCTCTTCCGGGTCGATCTGAACGGGAGCCGTACGCCGGCCAGCCCCTGGGGCAGGGTGTACACGGCGATGACGAAGAACAGTCCGAGCAGGAGCGGCCCGCGTCCTGCGACGGCTTCGAGGTTTCCGAGGTAGTCGCGGGTGAGCCAGACGAGCGCTGCTCCGGCGCATGCGCCCCACAGGGAGCCGGAGCCGCCGATGACGACGGCAAGGAGCGCCAGGGCGGCGATCTCGAACCCCGCGTCGCCGGGTGAGACGAACCGCTGCACCGACACCCACAAGGCACCGGCGATGCCTGCCAGCGCACCGGCGCCGCAGTAGACGGTCAGGGCGTACCGGCGGGTGGGGTATCCGATCGCGCTCATCCGGCGCTCGTTGTCGCGGATGCCTCGCAGGGCGAGGGCGAACGGTGTCGAGCCCAGACGGGAGACGGCCGCGAAGAGCAGCAGGAACACGGCCAGGACGTAGAAGTAGACGAGCCCGTCGAGCTCCAGGGCCGGCATGCCGGGCAGCGGTACGACGGGCGGGATGCCCGAGACGCCGTCGGTGCCGTTGGTCAGCGACTTCCAGTTGACGGCGGCGCTGTAGGCGATCTCGCCGATGGCCAGCGTCAGCATCAGGAACACCACGCCCCGGGCCCGTACGGCCAGCCAGCCCGTGGGCACGGCGACAAGGGCGGAGACCCCTGCGGCGATGAGGAGTTGGAAGATCCCGATGTCGGTGAGGCTCGTGGCGACGAGCGCCGCCGTGTAGGCGCCGACGCCGAAGTAGGCCGACTGGCCGAGGGTCGGCAGTCCGGTCAGGCCCGTGAGCAGGTTGACGCTGATCGCGAGCAGGGCGAACACCAGGATCCGGGACAGGGTGCCGACCGCGTACGAGCCGAGGAAGAAGGGGGCCGCCGCGAGAGCGACGGCGACGACGGTCGCCGAAAGGCGCCGCGCGGTGGTACGGGAGGGGCTCATGCGCGCACCGCCGACGTGACCAGGCCGTGCGGGCGGACGACGAGGACGACCAGCATGGTGCCGAAGAGGAGGAAGGGCGCGTACTCGGGGAGCAGCGCCACGCCCAGCGTCTGGACCTGGCCGATGAGCAGCGCGCCGACGAGCGCCCCGCGCACGGAGCCGAGACCACCGACGACCACGACGACCAGCGAGAGCACGAGGACGGTCTCGTCGACTCCCGGCCCGGGGCCCAGGATCGGCGCCCCGAGCACACCGCCGACCGCGGCAAGCGCCGCACCGGCCGCGAAGACTCCGTACAGGACCTTGCGGATGTCGACTCCGAGTGCGCGGACCATGTCCCGGTCGGCGACGGTGGCCCGCACCAACGCTCCGAGGGAGCTGCGTTCGAAGACGAGGTACACGACGGCCGCCAGGGCGGCCGCGACGCCGATGAACACGAGCCGGTACACCGGATAGGCGTGGCCGAGGAGGTCCACGGTCCCGCGCAGCGCTGTCGGCGGGTCCGTGGGCAGTACCTCGCCGCCGAACGTCGCGGCGAGGAGGTCGGCGACGATGAAGGTGATGCCGAGCGTCAGCACGGCCTGGTCCAGGTGCCCCCGCTTGGCCAGCGGCTGGGTGAGGAACGTCAGCGCCGCCCCGCCCAGGGTGCCGACCAGGGCGCCGACCAGGAGCGCGAGGAGCAGGCCCGGCAGGCTCCCGTCGGACAGTGCGTAGGCGACGTAGGCCCCGGCGAGGTACAGCGTGCCGTGAGCCAGGTTGAGCACGTCCATCATGCCGAAGACCAGGGAGAGGCCGACCGCGATCGTGAAGAGCAGCAGACCGAAGGCGACCCCGTCGACGACGCTGACGAAGTTGCCGTCCAACCATCCGGACATGTCAGCCGCCCAGTCTGACGAGCTCGGAGCTGACGGTGTTGGCGCCGTTCCTGACCTCGCGCAGGTACCAGGGCTGGATGGGCGTGCCGGCGCCGTTGAACCGCCAGGTGCCGCGCGGGCTGTCGATGTCCCCGACCTTGGCGATGGCGGCGTTGACCGTCTCCGGCGTCACCGTGTCCCCGGCCGCCTTGATCGCCTTGTCGAGCACCTGCGCCGCGTCCCACGACGCCATCGCGTAGGTGGTCGGGGCCGAGCCGTAGACGGTCGTGTACGCCGGGGCGAACCGCTTGTTGGCCGCGTTGTCCAGGTCCGCGCTGTAGTTGAGTGCGGTACGGATGCCGGTGGCCGCCTCTCCCTGCCCCTTGAGCACGCCGCCCTCGGTGAGGAAGCCCGGCGCGTAGAGCGGGATCTTTCCGGCCAGTCCGAAGTCCCGGTACTGCTTGACGAAGTCGACGGCCGCGCCGCCGGCGTAGAAGCAGAAGACGGCCTTCGCGCCGGAGCGCTCGATCTGCGCGAGGTACGGCTGGAAGTTCTTCGTCCCCGGGAACGGCGTGTAGACCTCCTCCCCCGCGATCTTGCCGCCCGCCGGGAGGAAGGTGGACTTGAAGCCCTCCACCTCGTCCTTGCCCGCCTGGTAGCCCGCGGCGATCAGGAAGACCGGGCCGCCGGCCTTCTCCGCCACGTGCTTGCCCAGCGCCTTGCCGGGTTCGTCGTTGACGTACGACGTGCGCCAGACGTACGTGGTCCCGGTCAGCGTCGTCGGTGACGCGTTGGAGCCGACGAGCGGGATCCTGTTGGTCTCGAACAGGTCCTTGACGCCGTTGATGGTGGCCGAGCTCACCACTCCGCTCACGGCGAGGACGCGGTCCTGCTTGACCAGCTTCTCGGCCGCCGCCTTGCCCGAGTCGGCCGTCTCCCCCTCGTCGGCGATCACGATCTGCACCTCGCGGCCGCCGAGCTTGCCGCCGCGCTGTTCGACGTACAGCTCGAAGCCCTGCTTCATGTCGTCGCCCAGGGCTTTGTAGATGCCCGACTGCGGGACGAGGAGCCCGATCTTCACGGGCCCGCTCCGCTTGTCGTCACCGCCGCTCCCGAGGCTGGAACCACCACAGGCCGTGGCCAGCAGGAGGGCCGCCGACACGGCGGTCAGGACAAGGGGACGGGAACGACGTGCCATGGAAACTCCGTACGGTGTCAACCGGCCCTGAAGGGCCGGACGTTGCTGATGGGGTCGCCTTGAGGGGTCCGGGCGAAGGAGGTCCGGCACTTCAGGGGATGGACCGACCGCCGGCCGGGATACGCGTGACGTCGCCGACGGGACAGGCTCGAAGCCACAGCCGATGCCCGGGCGAGCCCTCGATCGCCCTGGGGGCGGCATCGGAGATGACACGTGTCTATCGCGCAATTGCGACGCTCGTCAAGCGTTCGCAAGATCGCCCGCTTCATGAGGGTCGCGACGCTTGACCCCGGCCAGACGCATGCCGTAACACTGACCATCGTCAATTTTGCGCTATGGCGCAGGCCGATCCGGCTACGGGCTCTTGACCCGTCAGGGAGTGAAGCACCATGACCGATGATCCATCGCGGCGCAAAGTCCTCAAGAACAGCGGGGTGTTGGCCGGAGCCGCACTCCTCACCGGCGTGACGACCGAAGGCACGGCACAGGCCTCGCCCCGCACGGGCGCGTCCTCACCCGTGGTGGAGCTGCCCGCGGGCCGTCTGCGCGGATCCACGGAAGGGGCCCTGGCCGTCTTCAAGGGCGTGCCGTACGCGGCTCCGCCGGTCGGCGCCCTGCGCTGGCGGCCCGCCCAGCCCCACCCCGGATGGCAGGGAACGCGCGAGGCGACCGCCTTCGGTCCGAGCGCGCCCCAGCCCTACCGGGAAGGGGGCGACCAGGTGCTCGGAACGCACGGCTCGCCCCCCTTCGACGAGGACTGCCTCACCCTCAACGTCTGGACCCCCGGCGCCGATGACGCCAAGCGCCCGGTGATGGTGTGGATCCACGGCGGCGGTTTCATCTCGGGGTCCGGCTCCATGCCCCAGTACTCCGGCGAGACCTTCGCGCGCGACGGCGACCTGGTCGCCGTGACGATCAACTACCGCCTCGGCCCGCTGGGTTACCTGTACTTCGGCGAGGACGGCACCGGGGGGAACTTCTGGCTGACCGACCAACTCGCCGCGCTGCAGTGGGTGCGGGCCAACATCGCCGCGTTCGGCGGCGACCCGGACAACATCACCGTCGCCGGCCAGTCCGGCGGCGCGCTGTCGGTCGCGGCGCTCGCCGGCGCCCGGCCCAAGGGCCGTCCGCTGTTCCGACGCGCCATCCTGCAGAGCCCGCCGCTCGGGCTGACGATCCCCACCCGCGCGGAGTCGCTCCAGCGCACCGCGACCTTCCTGGAGATCGTCGGGGCCAAGAACGTGGCGGAGCTGCGGGCCGTGCCCTGGCAGCGCCTGATCGCCGCCACCTTCGAGATGTTCGGGCGGACGGGACGGTGGGGGTACTGGTCGACCCCGTTCCTGCCGGTGATCGACGAGGTCACCCTGGACCGCAACCCCGCCGACCTGCTGCTCAGCGGCGCCGGGGCGGACATCGACGTCCTGATCGGCTGGACCAGGGAAGAGGCGAACTTCGCCTTCGCGCTCAGCGAGCCGTACGTCGCCGCGACCAAGGACCAGGTGCTCGCGAGGGCGCGGGACACCTTCGGGAACCGGGCGGCCCAGGCGTACACCGCGTACGAAGAGGCCCGGCCGGGCGCCCGGCCCGTGGACGTACTGATGGACCTGATCGGCGACGACCTGTTCCGCATGCCGGCCGTGGATCTCGCCGAGCGGCGGGCGGCTCGCGGGCGTCCGGTCTGGGCGTACCAGTTCGACCTGCCGACGCCCGCGCACAGCGGTCGACTCGCGGCCGCGCACTGCCTGGAACTGCCGTTCGTGTTCGACAACTTCGACAAGTGGTCGCAGGCGCCGTTCCTGGCCGGGCTCGACCCCCGGGTCCGTGACGGTCTCGCCGCGACCATGCACGCGTCCTGGATCTCCTTCATCCGCACCGGCAACCCCAACCACGACCCCATGCCGCGCTGGGACCGCTACGACCGGGATTCCCGCACGACGATGTCCCTCGACTCGGTCACCACCGCCGTCGGCGACCTCGCGGGCCACTGGCGGCGCCTGCACCGGCCGACGGCACCGTAACCCCACCCGTGCCCCACCCGCCCGCTCTCGGCATCCGGCCGGATCTGGCGCGAGAAGTCCGGCCTCTGACCACCGGGCCCGGCGGAGGTGCCTCAGGACTCCTGCGGCACCTCGGCCGGCTGCCCGGTGACCTGCTGTACGTGCAGCAGGCTCGGCGTGGCGAGCACGTCGTGCAGCCGCTGGAACGTCTGACGCGCGGCCACCGCGTTCCAGTCCGCGGGCAGCAGCTCGCTGGGCAGACCGGGGTCGAGGTAGGGCAGCCGCCGCCATTGGGTGAGCATCGGAACGTAGTGCCGGAACGCCTCGGCGCCGTCGATGTCGCCCTGCCGCGCGAGTCCCGCGGCGACGGGCCCGTACACGTCGGTGAACGTGGCGTACTGCGCCTGGATCGCCGGGAAGTCCCACCACGAGCTGACCGTCCCCGGCAGGTCGCTGAAGGCCGCGTAGTCCGCGGCGAACAGATGCACGTAGTCGCTGAGCCCGAGCCGGACCAGCATGTCCCGGGCGTCGCCGAGGAGCCTGCCGGGTGCGAGCCATACACCCGGAGCGATGTTCCCGAACCCCAGCCAGGTCAGCCGGGTGCGCAGCTGGTAGCGGTACGAGCGCTCGGACTCCGGTACGGAGAAGACGGCCATCGCCCAGCCGTCGCTCAGCTTCGCCGGCTCCAGGCTGCCGAAGATGCGCCGGTCGCCCTCGTCGAAGACGGGTTGCGCGGACGGGCTCAGCCGGTAGCCCGTGGCACCGCGGCGCTCCGGTTCGAGGACGCCCTTCTTCTTGAGCCGGGAGATCGCCGAGCGCACCGCGGGGCCGTCGACGTCCAGCTCCGACATCAGCGTGATCAGGTCGGCGACGGAGATCCAGCCGCCGCGGTGGCGCAGGAACGCCCCGTAGATCGTGTTGATCAACGAGCTGGGCCTGAGGGGACTGTCCGCCATGATCGCCTTCCGTCGTACGCGGTCGCGATCCTACCGAGCCTGGAGGACGGAACACCCTCCAGGTCCAGGTCACGGCCCGCGGACCGCACGGCGGCGGGGCGGGGTGTCGCGGTCACTCCGCGGCGGACGGCCGGCGCACCGGATCGGCTTCCGCGTAGGCACCGGACAGCAGATGGCCCGCTCCGGGCGCCACGGCCGGCAGGTCCAGGGCGCGCAGCATCTGGTGTGCGGTGCACACGGCCGCCGAGACGACGGGCTTGCCGAGGAGCTGTTCGGCCTCCTCGATGGCGCCGAGGGAGGGCATCTGGACGCAGGCCGAGAGTACGACGGCGTCGGCGTCGGCGTGGTCCAGGGCCTTGGCTAGCCCCGGGAGACGTGCGGGGTCGTGCGCGGCGACGTCGAGGTTGTCGGGGATCTCCAGGGCCTGGTAGTCGAGCACCTCGATGCCCTCGTGGGTGAGGTAGTCGACGACGGTCTTCGTCAACGGGCGCATGTACGGGGCGATCAGGGCGATCTTCTTCGCGCCGAGGGTGTGCAGGCCGTGGACGAGGGCTCCGGCGCTGGTGACGACGGGGGCGGCGGCGCCGTTCTCGGCGGTGCGCGCGTGCAGTCGTTCCTCGGAGGCGCGGTGGTAGCCGAGCCCCATGCTCATGATGGCGACCAGGCAGGCGTAGCCGAGGACGTCCACGTGCGCGTCCGAGAGCTCGACGGCGCACCGGTCGGAGTCGGCGTCCATGGCCTTCAGCTGCTCCGGGGTCACATGGGTCATGCGCATCCGGCTGGAGTGGAAGGTGAAGCGCTCCGGTGCGACGGATTCCCGGGCACGGAGGATCGCCGGGATCTCCGTCTCCATCGTGACGTTGGAGCTCGGCACGATCTGGCCGATGCGGTAGGTACGGGGGGACATGTGTGCTCCTCAGCGGGCGTCGACGACGGGGTTGATGAGGGTGCCGATGCCCTCGACGGTGGCCTCGACGGTGTCGCCGGGGTGCAGGAACTCGGGCGGGACCATGCCGGCTCCCACACCCGCGGGCGATCCGGTGGCGATGACGTCTCCGGGTTCGAGGGTGACGCCGGAGCTGATGTCGGCGATGAGGCGGGCGATGGGGAAGAGCATGTGACGGGTGTTCGACTTCTGCTTGGTGACGCCGTTGACCCGCAGCGACAGGTCGAGGTCCATCGGGTCGAGCAGCTCGTCGGCCGTGACGACGGCGGGGCCGAAGGGGGCATAGGAGTCCTGGCCCTTGGAGAAGAACCACTGGCCCGAACGGCGCTGGTCGCGGGCGCTGATGTCGTTGACGATGCTGTAGCCGAAGACGTGGTCGTAGGCCTCCTCCTCGCTCACGCGGAACGCGGTGCGTCCGATGACGACGGCGAGTTCGCACTCCCAGTCCAGCTGTGCGGTCAGGTCCGCGTTGTGCAGGATCGGCGCGCCGGGTCCGGTGACGGCCGTGGCGGGCTTGCTGAAGAGCACGGGGCGCGAGGGCCGCTCCTTGTCGGTGTCCAGGCTGCGGCTGGACTCCTCGACGTGCTCGACGTAGTTCAGTCCGACGCCGATGATCTTTCCGGGGCGCAGCGGGGCCTGCAGCTTCACCTCGTCGATCCGGTGCACGGCATCGCCCGGCCATGTCCCGGGGCCACCGGCCACGAGGCGAAGCGCGGTGTCCTGGGCGGCCGCGCCGGCCTGGATGAACGACAGCAGGTCCAGGGGCAGTCGCGCGTCCGCGAGGTCGGCCAGGGTGGCGAGGTCGACGACGAGGTCGTCGACCTGTGCCCCGAGGCGGTGGGGTGAGTCGGCGAGGGTGTAGGTGACGAGCCGCATGGGTGCTCCTTGTACGTGATGGGCAAGAGGGGGTCGACGCATGTGAGGGGCTAGGTCGCGTCCGGAAAGTCTGGCCTGGCTCGCGACGCCCTTCGGGCGGACGACCGTACTTTCCGGACACTCCCTAGGGAGGATCGGTGCTCCGCCGTGCCGGGGCCGGTGTCAGGGCCGGCGGCGTCCGGCACGGCGGAGCGGCTCAGGCGGTGGGCTGGTGCCCGCCGTTGCCGGTGTACGCCTCTTCGCGGTGGAAGCCGAGCGAGCGCATGACGGGGAAGTCGTTGAAGGAGAACAGGCAGGCGTCCTCGGACAGGTCGAGATTGTGGTGCTCGTGCCAGGCCCAGGAGGGAACGCAGAACATGTCGCCCCGCTGCCACTCGAAGCGCTGTCCCGCGATCACGGAGACACCGCGCCCCTTGGCCGCGGTGTAGACGACCGACCCGGTGTGACGGTGGGCCAGGGTGGCCTGGCCGGGGCGCAGGAGTTGCATGTGGGCGCCCATGGTGGGCATCACCGAGCCGCCGGTGACCGGGTTGGTGTACTCGGCGATGACACCGTCGTACGGGGATCCCTCACCGGTCTTCGCGAGGTTGAGCAGCGCCTCGTAGGTGGGCTCCCAGGGGAAGGCCAGCAGCGGCGAGTACGGCCTGGTCCACTTCTCCACGCCGGACGGCAGGAGGTTCGCGCCGTAGGTCAGCACCGAGGAGTTGATGACCTTCCCGGGGGTCTGGTACAGCTCGGGGTGGACCTCGTAGAAGCCGGCGTCCAGGGCGTTGACCAGCGGGATGTCGAGGCCGTCCTGCCAGATGACGGGCGCGTCGTCGGCTTCGTTCCCGTGTTCGTGCCAGGTGCCGTTCGGGGTGATCGCGAAGTCGCCGGGCCCGACCCTCAGCTTCTGTCCGTCGACGATGGTCCAGGCGCCCGTGCCCTCGTGGACGAAGCGCAGTGCCGCGGCCTGGTGGCGGTGCGCGGTCATCGCCTCGCCGGGGCCCATGATCTGCAGGCCGGTGTAGAGGAGTCCGACGGCGGCGCTGACGTCCTTGCGGCCGGGGTTGACGAGCATGACGACCCGGCGGCCGGCGTCGTCGGCCTTGACCAGGTCGAGTGCCTTGCGGACCAGGGGCCGCAGTTCGCTGTAGCGCCACAGCACGGGTATGGACCTGGGCTGCGGGTACCAGGGCTCGATGTCGTTGGCCACGGTCCACAGTGCGCCGGCTTCGAGCTGGGCGAGTTCGCCGTAGAACGCGGCGAGTTCAGGGGAATCGGATACCCGTGCTCGGCCCAGCCGGCTGTCGTCGTACTCGGTGGTCATGCGTCCTCCTCCGTGAGGGCGGTGTTGCCGGGGGTGCCGGCACTGCCTGCGTTGGCGCTGAGGTCGGTGGAACGGGGTGCCGCGGTCCGCGCCGGGTCCGTCGCGAAGGTCACCGGGGTGCGGGGGCGGTTGTCGACGTGGAGCTGGAACACGTCGAAGCGGTTGTAGTGGCCGACGATGTCGTGCATCTGCTTGGGCTGGATGCACCTGGCCAGGTCGATCTCGGCGTAGACGATGCCCTCGTCGTCGACGAGCGGTTCGGTGACCGGGCGGCCGTCGGGGCCGAAGATCCCGGACAGGGCGCTGCGCGGGCGGGTGAACTGCTTGCGCAGCTCCTCGTCGTCGCCCGCGAGGGCGTCGACGATCTCCGGGGAGATGGTCGAACAGGCCACGACGGAGAAGACCTTGCCCTCGAAGCTGTGGGCGGCGGTGCGGACGGCGATGGCTTCGGCCATGTCGTAGTCGGCGGGTGCCACCGGCAGGGCGATGTAGCAGGAGGCGTGGACCAGTTCGCCCTGCGCGAGGAGCGTGAAGCGGGCGAGGGTGTTGGTGTTCTCGCCACAGGCGAGGGCGCCGAGCGGGCCGACGGGCGTACGGTGAACCTTGAGCGAACTGCCGTCCCCGCCGGTCCAGGTGAGCTTCTCGGCCCAGGTGGGCACCAACTTGCGGTGCACTCCGAGGAGTTCACCGTCGGGGCCGATGGTGAGCAGCGTGTTGTAGAGGACGCCGAGGCTGTGCGGGCCGCGTTCGTTGACGCCGATGACGAGGACGACGCCGTACTGACGTGCCGCGGCGCGCAGTCGGTCCACGTACGGTCCTGGGACGTCGACGGCCGAGCGGTAGAGGCGCTCGAACCAGGGCGAGCCCTGGACGGGGTTCATCGTCCAGTTCCAGTACGGGTATCCGGGGACGAACACCTCGGGGAAGACGACCAGTTCGGCGCCGCCCGCCGCAGCCTGCGCGATGAGCTCGATCGCCTTGTCGACGGTCGCCGCCGCGTCGAGGTACACGGGTGCGGCCTGCACGGCCGCGGCGGTGAAGCGTGGCAGATTGTCCATCGGTTCTCCAGGTCAGCGGGCGGCCGCGACAGCGGCGGCGGGGATGTGCGGAACCCAGCGCTGGTGCACGGGTACGGAGGCCTCGCGGAGCAGTTGGAGGCGGGGCGGAACGCGGTCGGTGCGCGCGCCCGGCGGGCGGCCGCTGCCCGCGCGCCAGGAGGCGGGCCATGGCGCCGCCGGGCCGGTGTAGCCCTGCGCGGCCGCGGCGTGCAGGGTCCACAGGGGGTCGTGGAGCTGCGCGCGGCCGACGGCACACAGGTCGGCCCGGCCGGCCAGGATGATCGAGTTCACGTCGTCGTACGTGGAGATCGCACCGACGGCGATGGTGGGGATGCCGGTGGCGTTGCGGATCAGGTCGGCGTACGGGGTCTGGTAGCTGCGGCCGTACCGGGGCCGCTGATGGGAGACGACCTCCCCGGTGGAGACGTCGACCGCGTCGGCGCCCGCCTCGCCCAGAGCGCGGGCGATCTCCACGGCGTCGGCCTCGCTGGTGCCGCCGTCGGCCCAGTCCGCGGCCGAGATGCGGACCACGAGCGCCTTGCCCATGGGCCAGACGGCACGCACCGCGCGCAGCACCTCGAGCGGGAAGCGCAGCCGGCCGGTGAGGCTCCCGCCGTACTCGTCCGTCCGCCGGTTGGCGAGCGGCGAGAGGAAGCCGGACATCAAGTGGCCGTGGCCGTACTGGAGTTCGAGCGCGTCGAATCCGGCGCGATGGGCGCGTTCGGTCGCGGCGACGAAGTCGCGTGCGACGGCGTCCATGTCCTGGCGGGTCGCCTCGCGCGGGAGGCCGGCGTTCTCGTCCCAGGGCAGCGGGGAGGCGGCGACCAGCGGCCATCCGCCTGCTCCGAGCGGGACGGCCGTGCCGTCCGGGCGGGGCACGGCGGTCGCGGCGCGGCGGCCGGCGTGGGTGAGTTGGATGCCCAGGCAGGTGTCCGACTGGCCGTGCACGAAGTCGGTGATCCGCCGCCAGGCCGCCTCCTGCTCGTCCGTGTACAGGCCGGGGCAGCCCGGTGTGGCCCGCCCGTCGGCGCCGACCGCGGTCATGCCGGCGAAGACCAGGCCGGATCCGCCCAGGGCCTGGGTGCTGAGGTGGACGAGCTCGAAGTCGCCCGGGACCCCCTCCCGCGCGGTGTACAGCGCGGTGGGCGGTACGACGACACGGTTGCGCAGGCGCAGCCCGCCGAGTCGGAACGGGCGGAACATCGGCGGGACGGTGGCGGCGGCGCCGGGCCGGGTGTCGCCCGGCGCGTTCCCTTCGGAGTGCCAGGAGTCGACCGCGGTGGTGAACGCCTCGTCGCGTACGCGCAGGTTGTCGTAGGTGACGCGGCGGCTGCGGGTGAGGAGGTTGAAGGCGAACTGCGGGGGTTCCTGGGCCGTGTAGCGGCCGACGTTCTCGAACCATTCGAGGCTGGCCTGGGCGGCGCGCTGGGTGGATTCGACGACCGGTCGGCGTTCGGCCTCGTAGGCGGCGAGCGCCGAGGCCATATCGGCGTGTTCGTACAGGCAGGCGGCGAGCGCCAGGGAGTCCTCCATGGCGAGCTTGGTGCCGGAGCCGATGGAGAAGTGGGCGGTGTGGGCCGCGTCGCCGAGCAGGACCACGTTGCCGTGGCGCCAGGAGGCGTTGCGTACGGTCGTGAAACGTATCCACTTCGAGGCGTTGGGGATCAGGCGGTGGCCGTCGAGGTGGTCGGCCAGGATCTCCTCGCACCGCCGCACGCTCGCCTCGTCGCTCTCGCCACGTGCGAACTCCCGGTCGGCGAAGGCCTCGAAGCCCGCCCGCCGCCAGTCGTCCTCCGCGATCTCCACGATGAAGGTGCTGCGCTTGTCGTCGTACGGGTAGGCGTGGGCCTGGACGCTGCCGAAGTCCCGCTTCTCGACGATGAAGGTGAACGCCTCGAAGACGCGGTCGGTGGACAGCCACATGTAGCGGCAGTGACGTTCGTCCAGGTCGGGCCGGAAACTGCTCGCGTACGTCTCGCGGGCCGTGGAGCGGATCCCGTCGGCGGCGACCACCAGGTCGTAGGCGGCGGAGAGTTCCTCGACGGGCGGGGCCTCGGTGCCGTAGTGCACCCGCACCCCGAGCTCCGCGCAGCGTCCCTGCAGGATCTCCCGCAGCCGGTTGCGGTCCAGGGCGGCGAAGCCGTGGCCCCCGGAGACGTGGACCTCACCGCCGTAGCGGACATCGATGTCGCTCCACCGGGCGAACTCGGCGGACATGGCCTCGAACACCACGGGATCGGCCTGCGCGATCCCGTCCAGCGTCTCGTCGGAGAAGACGACACCGAAGCCGAACGCGTCGTCGCGGGCGTTGCGCTCCCAGACCGTGATCTCCCACTCCGGTGAGAGCCGCTGGGCCAGGGCCGCGAAGTACAACCCGCCGGGCCCCCCTCCGATGACTGCTACACGCACGGTGTTCCTCCTGGTGGTTCCGAACAACAGACTATGCCGGGAATTTGTCGAGCGTCAAGAATCCAACACATCGCGTGGGATGCATCGCGCCGGATCACGCCCTGATCACGCGAAGAGCTCGGGGGCCTGCGGGCCCGCCTTGGTGAGGACCTCGCGCACCTCGTCGGGCCAGGCCGTGGAGCCGGTGGCGCGCGAGGCCGAGTGGGCGATGACCATGCGCCCGAGGGCGGCCGGCTCCTCCCCCTCGCCCCGGACGGCGAAGGCGTAGTGCAGAGAGCTGGTACCGACCTTCACGACCTTCAGTTCGGTACGGACGGTCTCGCCGAACCACAGCCGAGCCCGGTAGTCGGCCTCGAAGTGGACGCGGGGCGTGCTGCCGAAGAGATGGGCCAGGCCGAGGCGCCGCAGCAGGACAGCCTCCGCCGCCTCGACCCAACGCACCACGGTGGAGTGGTGGTAGTGGCCGGCCGCGTCCGTGTCGGGCCATTCGACGCGCCGTTCGACGACGACGCTGGGCAGGTTCTCCGCGAGGGCTTCGGGACAGCCGGCGGCGCAGCTGTCCGTCGCCGCGGAGATCGCCTGACGCTCATCGAAGGTGTCCATGGTCATGCCTTTCGTTCGACTGCCGGATCGGTGGTGCGGTGGGCCCGCTTGCGCAGCTCGGCGCGCTGGAGTTTTCCGTTGCTGGTACGCGGCAGGTCGGTGACGAACTCGACGGCGCGCGGGTACTTGTAGGGCGCGACGCTCCGCTTCACGTGGTCCTGGAGCTCCTTGACCGTCGCCTCGTCGGGCGCGACGCCGGGCCGCAGGATCACGTACGCCTTGACGAGCATTCCGCGCCGGGCGTCGGGAGCCCCGACGACGCCGCATTCCTCGACGTAGGGGTGGGTGGCGAGGGCCTTCTCCACCTCGGGGCCCGCGATGTTGTACCCGGACGAGACGATCATGTCGTCGCTGCGGGCCACGTACCAGAAGTAGCCGTCGGCATCGCGGACGTAGGTGTCGCCGGTGATGTTCCAGCCGTTCCTGACGTAGACGGTCTGCCGCGGGTCCTCCATGTACCGGCAGCCCGTGGGGCCGGTGACCGCGAGGAGGCCGGGCTGCCCGTCGGGGACGGGCGCACCCGAGTCGTCGACCACGCGGGCCCGGTATCCGGGGACGGGTCTGCCCGTCGAGCCGGGACGTATCTCGCCGTCGGCGGCCGAGATGAACACGTGGAGCATCTCCGTGGCGCCGATGCCGTCGATGATGCCCAGACCGGTGGCGGCGTGGAACTCCTCCCACACGGCCGCCGGCAGCGCCTCTCCCGCCGACACGCATCGGCGCAGGCCGGCCAGCCGGCCCACCGCGCCCGCCGCCATGATCGCCCGGTACGCGGTGGGCGCGGTGAAGAGCACCGTGACCCCGTGTTCCTCGACGAGGTCCGCCAACTGCTGCGGGCCGGCCTGCTCGATCAGCAGGGTGGCCGCGCCCACGCACAGCGGGAAGACGAGCAGTCCGCCGAGCCCGAACGTGAAGGCCAGCGGCGGCGTTCCGGTGAAGACGTCGTCCTCGCGGGGCCGGAGCACATGGCGGGAGAAGGTGTCGGCGTTGGCCAGCACGTCCCGGTGGAAGTGCAGGGTCGCCTTCGGCCGTCCGGTCGTCCCCGAGGTGAAGGCGATCAAGGCGACGTCGTCCGCCGCGGTGGCGACACCGGCGAACAGCCCGTCCTTCGCGGCGCAGCGCGCGACCAGGTCGTCCTCGCCTGGACCGCCGTAGGCCAGCACGGCCGGTCCTGACGTGCTGGTCGTGCCGGACGTGCCGGTCGTGCTGGACGCGGTCGCGGCGTTCGCGCCGGACGTGCCTGACGCGCCTGACGCGCTCGCCGCGGTGAGTTCGTCGAGGTAGCGGTGGTCGCACACGGCGACGGTCGGCCGGCCGATCTCGTACAGCTCCGCGAGCTCACCGGCACGCAGCAGCGGCATGGTGGTGACGGCGACGCCACCCGCCTTCAGAACCCCCAGCCATGTGGCCACCAGCCAGGGGTTGTTCGGGCCGCGCAGCAGAACGCGGTTGCCGGGGACGAGTCCGAAGTCCTCGGTGAGCACCTGGGCGACCTGATTGGCGCGCCGCAGCACGTCGCCGTAGGTCCACCGCTCCGTGGGAGTCAGCAGACAGGGGCGGTCGGGCCCCCAGCGCCGGACGGCGTCGTCGAGGAGTCGATCGGCGCAGTTGAGCCGATCCGGATAGGTCAACTCCGGCAGGTCGAAGTGGAGTTCGGGCCAGAGGGAGAAGGGCGGAAGTCGATCACGACAGAACGTGTCGACATGGGCAGACGGGGAGAGCTCCATGAGGCGGCACCTCAATCTCGGGGCAGCGGGGAGAATGGAGCAAGTATCTCGCCAAACTGTCGACCGTCAATGATGCGCAATACTTGACTTTGTCAACAGCGCGTTGCGCGCCTGGTCAGCGACCCGGGGACCTCGCGACACCGAAGACTCCCGGTCCAGCTGTTACACGTGTAACATGCTAGGCACCCCCGAGCGGCGCATCAAGCATTTCGGACAAACGTTACGAAGTGCGAGGCGTCGACTTCTGGATCCTGGATCTCTGTCGATTGGAGAAGGCTTCGATGCCCGCATCGCTTCCGGCCGAGCTCGACCTGGGATGGCCTCCCCTGCCCTACCAGGCCCCCGTTCCCCCCGTGGTGACCGAGGACGGCGTGAGCCACTTCGACGGCGTCACCTACGCCACCACCCCCGGATACCGCCCCCGGCTGCTCGACGCCCACGTGCCCGCGCGCGACGAACCGGTCCCCGTGGTCATCTGGATACACGGCGGCGGCTGGCTGGAGGGCGACCGGCGCTATCCCCCGCCGACGATCCCCGTCGACCTGCTGCACGGTTCGATCCTGCGGGCCGGGATCGCCCTGGTCACCATCGACTACCGACACAGCCTCGAAGCGCCCTTCCCCGCGCAGCTGCACGACGTGAAGGCCGCCATCCGTTACGTCCGGCGGTTCGCCGACACCTTCGGCATCGACCCGGAGCGGATCGGGGTCTGGGGCGAGTCCGCGGGCGGCCACCTGGCCGCGCTCGCCGGGCTCACCCGCCCCGAGGGTCCGGCCGGCGAAGCGCTGGAGGGCACTGTCGGAGTGCGCGAGGGGAACACGGCGGTGAGCGCCGTGGTGGACTGGTACGGCGTCTCCGAGCTCACCTCCCTGCTCTCGCACCCCCTGCCGCCGGCTCCGCCGGGAACGGAGTTCCCCAACCCGTTCACCGCGCTCCTGGGCGGCACTCCCGAGCAGCAGCACGAACTGGCCAGGGCCGCCAGCCCCCTCACGTACATGGAGGGCTCAACTCCCCCGCCGTTCCTGCTGGTTCACGGAACCGCGGACGGGCTCGTGCCCTACAGCCAGAGCGAGGCGCTCGCGGAAGCCCTGACGGACGCGGGCGGCGAGGTCACCCTGGAGCCCGTGGAGGATGCCGACCACATCTTCCTCGGCGCCCCCGACGTCACTCCGATCGTCACCGGGAGCGTCGCCTTCCTGGCGCGCCACCTCGGCGCCTGACCGCGCGCCCGGCACGGCCGGGTCCGCCTCACGAGCTCAGTCGGTGCACCAACTCGGCCTCCACGCGCGGCACCTCCGGTGCCGTGGCCTCCTCGACCAGCGCATGGAGGGTGTCGGCGATGGTCGCCACCGGCGGCAGGTGCAGGCGGACCGTGGTGAGCGGCGGCTGCTGCAGAGCCGACGGTACGAGGTCGTCACAGCCGACGACGGCGACCTCGTGCGGCACGGCGATGCCCTCGCTGCGGAGGGCGTGCATGAGGAGGGCGGCGTATTCGTCGTTGAAGGCGAAGACGCCGTCCAGGCCGAGGTCCCTCCACCGCGCGGCCAGGGCCGCCGCGGACTCGCGCGTGTAGGCGAGTTCCACCGGCTCGACGGTCGCCGTGTGCCGGGCCGCGACGCGCTCGGCACCGGCCAGCCTCGGTCGGCCGAAGGCGTCCAGGCCGCGCTCCTGCGGCATGACGACTCCGATCCTGCTCCGTCCTCGGGCGATGAGGTGCTCCACGGCGACTTCACCGACACGCCCGTGGTCGAACACGACGGTGTGCATTCCGTCCACCGGTTGGGCGGCGACAGCGAGCAGCCCGCGCACACCGGCGCGGCGCAGGATGTCGCCGGCCTCGCCGGTGATCCGGTCACCGTTCATCACCAGCACCGCCGCGGGGCGCAGTTCCGCCCATGCGCGCGCGGCGGACTCCGCGTCGGGGAAGCGGCCGGTGTGGAGCACCGTCGTGTACCCGTGGCGGTCGAGTTCGCCCTGCAGATCGTCCACCCAGCCACTGACGAGGCTGCCGATCGCGGAGACGGACGCCGGCAGCAGTACCAGGTCGCTCCGCCCTGCACGCAGGGAGCGGGCGGCGGCGTGCGGCACGTATCCGAGGTTCTCGGCCGCGGCCAGGACGCGGGCCCGGGTGCCGTCACTGACCCGGTGACCCTGGGTGTTGTTGAGCACGAAGGACACGGTGGCGCGGGACACCCCCGCCAGGCGGGCCACGTCGGTGCTCGTGACGGAGGCAGCACCGGGCGTTTCTCTCGCCATGACGTCCTTCTTCGCTCGCTTTTCCGGCCGACCGACCGCTTCACCTCCAAGGTTACACGCGTTACCACCGCGCACTGCCGCAGGAGGAGACCTCTCACCCTGCATGTTTCACCGCCCTCGATCGACGCTCACACGATGTTCCAGAGCTGCACGGGAGGAGCCTGATGGATCAGAGCAGACAGTCCCCGCACGCATGCCCGTTTCCGTTTCCCGGGGGTGCGGTCCCACTCCACGACGGCCTGCTCGACCAGGATCCGCGCCGTTTCTACGAGGGCCTGCGCGGGCGCTGGGGAGCGATCGCCCCCGTCGAGCTCGGCCCTGGTGTCGGGGCCTGGCTCGTGATGGGCTACCGGGAGGTGCTCGAACTCGTATGGAACGAACAGGCCTTCTCCAGCGACGCACGGCGCTGGAACGCGCTCGTCGAAGGGTCCGTACCCGAGGACTCCGCCCTGCTGTCGGTTCTGGGCTGGCGTCCGGCCCTGCATCGCCTCGACGACCAGGCACACCGCCGACAGCGCCAGGCCGTGACCGCCACCTTGAACGGCGTCGACCTGCGACGGCTGCGCAGCGCCGTCAGGCGGCGGGCGGAGGCACTGGTGGACGGATGGTCCACGGACGGCTCGGCCGATCTCGTCGGCGGGTACGCCCGCCCCTTGGCGGGGCACGCCTTGCGCGTACTGGTCGGGCTTCCCGCCTCCGAGGAGCGGAGGCTTGCCGCGCTGCTCGGTTCGATCTCCGGGGGCGCCCAGGACGCGGCCCGCGCCGAGGCCGAATTGACGGGGATGCTGCATCGCCTGGTCGCCGCGAGGCGTGACGCGCCGGGCCCGGACCTCGCGTCATGGCTGCTGGCCCATTCCGTCGACCTGACCGAGGCCGAGGTGGCCCACAATCTGGCGGCGGTCCTCCTCTCGGGAGGGGAGAGCACCGTCGGCTGGATCAGTGGCGCGACGCGTCTGCTCGTGGGCGATGCGCGTCTGCGGGCGGCGGTGGCCGACGGTCCACTGACGGTCAAGGACGTCGCCGATCGCGCGCTGTGGGGCGGCTCGCCTGTCCCCAATATCGCCGGGCGCTGGGCCCGGGCCGATCTCACCTTCGGGGGATGCGGCGTTCGCGCCGGGGACCTGCTCATTCCGTGCCTGGCGGCCGCGAACACCGAACTCCTCGCGCACGGCTCGCACGACCAGGGAAGCCGGGCCCACCTGGCCTGGGGAACCGGTTCCCACGGCTGCCCCGCCAAGGACGCGGCCCGGTCGATCGTGGAGGCAGCCGTGGACGTCCTGCTGCGCCGGCTGCACCACGTCCGCCCCGGGGTCGGCGACACCGCCCCGCACCGGCAGCCTTCCCTGTGGAGCTCCACCCCGGAGGCACTGCCGGTGGCCTTCGCCCCGATCCTGCCCGGTCCGAACGCCGTGACCGCCGCGTCCGCGTCCCCCACGGTGATGGACGTACCGGAGAAGCGGCAGGACGAGCCGGAAGCCGACAGCGGCCCGGCGCAGCCCCGGTGGAGCTGGTGGAACTCCCTGAACAGCTGGTGACACGACCCGCCGCGACCGCCGGTTCCGGAGAGTGTCGCGCGCAGGCATCCGTCGCCAAGAACGCCACATGGCTCGGGACACCGCCGCCGAGCTGGGCGGCCACCGTGCGACGAGCCGCATTTCCAGCCCTGGCCGAAGACGTGAATCGCGTGCTACACAGATCCCACCCACTTGCTAACACGTGTAACTGAATCGGATGCCCTGGCAAGCCCGAGGGGGCCCGTTCCGCCGCGCGCCACGCGACCCCGCGGCTCCCCCTCCCTCTTTTGCTCCCCTTCCGAGGAGTCGTCATGACCGCCGATGAACTGTCCCCGCCGCGCACCCGAGAGGGGCTCGAAGCCCCAAGCAGCGCGGACTCATGCTGCTGCTGTTGCTGGCCAACTCGTCGATGCTGGCCGTCTACATGGGTGTCGGCCGGTGCTGCTGCCCACGCAGATCGCAGCCATCGCCCCGGAGAACAAGGTCGCCGTCCTGGGACTGATCGGCGGCATCAGCGCGGTCTTCGCGACCGTGTTCAACCCGATCGCCGGCGCCCTGTCCGACAGGTCAGGCCGTCGCAATCCGTGGATCCTGGGCGGCGCCCTGGCCTCCCTGGCCGGTCTTGCCTTTCTCGGCAACGTGCGGACCGCGCTCCTCGTCAGGAACACCCTCTAAACACACACTAGCCAGAGGGCGCGCTCCAGCACAGGTGAGCCCCGCCCATGCGCCACGGGGGAGGCGCACAGGCGGGGCGGTCTTGCGGGTCAGCCGGTGACGGGGACGGGCTGATCAGGGCTGTCCAACCATGCGGACTCTCCCGTTGCGGTCACGGACAGACCGAACCGTTCCGGGTCGGGACGGTCGTGCAGCCGCCACCAGGCGTGCGCGGCTTCCACTTCGTTCCAGAGTGGGCGCGGGCCGTGCTGCCACACGGTGAACCGGTCGTCCGACTTTCCGTCCCAGTCCACGGCAGCCCACGACGTGGCGTCGGTCGTCGCTACCCAGAGTCGGGACGCCACCCCCTCCACGTCGGGGTTGTCGTGCCACGTCCACCACACATCGCGGAGCAGGAGCCCCACGGCGAACTGCACGGCGAGATCGTCACCCGACACCCTCCACGGCGGAAGGTCGGTGGTCGACTCGTCGGGCTGGTGGTCGTCGCGCACCACGTCCCGGTAGATCCGGAGGTCGGTGCGCTGGTTCCTCATGAGCATGAACGCGGAGTGCGGCGAGAACGGCCCCGACGCGGCTCCGGTGTCGTCCACGGTCATGCGCAGCAGCCCGTAACAGACCCACGGGCTTTCCCACGGCGTGAGGATGACGCCCCCGGGCTTCACCTGCGTGAGCCACGGGCGGGGCACAGAGCGCACGGAGCACGTGGCCACGAGCCGGTCGTACGGCGCATTGCCCGTGTGCCCCTCGGCCCCATCCCCAGTCACCACGTCAGCGGTGACGCCTTTCTTTCGCAGACGTTCCCCGGCTTCCGCCGCCAACGCGGGGTCGACTTCGACGGTCGTGACGTTGCCCGGGCCGGCGACGTGGGCCAGCAGGCCCGCGTTCCAGCCTGTTCCCGTGCCGATCTCCAGGACCCTGTGACCGTCGCGCACGTCGAGCATGTGCAGCATCCGGAACACGATGCTCGGGGCGCTTGCGGACGATGACGCCCACCGCTCGCCGTCGTCGGGGTCCTGGCCGTCGTTGATCTGCGTCACGACGGAATCGTTGGCGTAGACCGCGCGGAGCCACGTTTCCGGGGCATCCGCCCGGTTGCACGGCTCCAGTCCATCACCCAGAAAGATGCGCTCGGGTACGAAGGCGGACCGGGGAACGTTCCATGCCGCACGCTCCCACTCAGGGCGCATCGGCGTTTCCAGGTCGGCGTTCACCGCGCCGAGCAAACCGCGGATGGCGATTCGCTCGGACGTTGCGACGTTCGGTGTGGTCACCTGCGTCAGTCCTTCTTGTGCTTCGGCGGGTCTTTCGGCTTGGCCGTGTCGGAGGACGGCTTGGAGGTGCCCGGGTCCTTGCCCCCGGAGTGCTGTCCGTTGCCTCCGCTTCCGCCCTTACCCGTTCCCCAACCCATGGTGGTTCTCCTCTCTCGATGAAGTGCGGTGCTTCGGAAACCCCGCCCTGTGGTCTCACGTCCCCACATGGGCCCTACCGGGCGGGCGTGGTGCACCCGAGCGCGCCGGACTGAATCGCGCAAGCGTGCTCGGGAGGTCTTCGGGGCTACTCGTCCCTGCCGGAAAACTTCGGCAGCACGGTGCCGGGCGGGAAGGAGACGACCCCGGATCGGGGATCCTGGGCCCCGCTGTATTCCGTCCACCAACCCTTGGGAGAGTCCCTGTACGGGCTGTCAGGGCTGTCGAGAAGGCTCAACAGTTCCGGAGCCGGCAACGGGCGCGCAGGGCGTCTCTGGAGCCGCGCAGGGGTCACCGGTGGCGCCGGTACGGCTCGGCGCACTTGGGGTGCCGGTAGGCGACGTAGGGCGGTCCCGACTGCCGTTCCACGGTGCCCCGGCGGCAGACCGCCAGGGACCCGAACAGCTTCTCGCACTCCGGGCACTTCTCGCCTGCCGGGGCGTACGTCGCGTACTCGTCCGTCCTCGCGTCCGTGTCGCCGGTCATCTTCGCCATGGCCGCTGTCCCCTCACTTGGTCCGTCGACGACCAAGCTAGAGAGGGCAGCACTCCAACTCCCATGCGATTGCACGAGGTTGCACGCGAGTTACCCGAGGACGTCCAGGGCTGATGCGATCAGCGCACGGGCGGGAGCACCGTAAACGGCCAGCGCCGCCAGCTCCGCGAACGTCTCGGCGTACATGCCCACCTCGCTGGGCTGCGTGATCGTGAGGTAGCCCGAGATCAATTCGACGTTGACCTGGTCCGTGTCGTAGATCCAGAACCCCTCGGCCGGCCAGCGCTCCCGATCGGGCCGCATGGGCACAACTCCCAAGCTGACATTGGGAAGTGAGGCAATCGAGATCAGGTGGCCAAGCTGCCCGGACATTACCTCAGCGCCGCCGATTCCGGCCCGCAACACGGACTCTTCAACGAGGAACGCAAACCGCCGGTCGCCTTCGTACAGCACCCGCTGACGTTCCATGCGAGCGGCTACGGCGTCGGCCACATCGTCCACCAGGCCGCGCCGACGCTGGATCGCTTGGAGCGCTGCCGTGGTGTACGGCTGCGTCTGGATCATGCCGGGAACGAGGCACGACGAGTAGGACCGGAAACGGCGGGTCCGCTGATACAGCGGCAAGCGCGCTTCCTGCGCCTGCTTGAGCCCGGCCCTCTCCATACGGCGCCAGTTGACCCACATGCCCTCTGCGGTCCGCAGCGAGGCAATCAGGTCCTCGGTCTGGTCCTCGGCACCGCACGCCTGACACCAGGCCCGAATGTCGTCAGCGGACGGGGGCGTCTTGGCGTTCATGATCCGGGACGACTTGGACCGGCTCCACCCGCAGCGCTCGGCCAGGTCAAGACCGGTCAGCCCGGCATCCCGGCAGAGATCCGCGAGACGCTTCGCGAGAGCCTGCCGGGCCTGCTGGGCACTGGAAGATGCAGAGTCAGCCATGGGTGCGTGATCAGGCGGGCCGGTACTCCGCGTGAGGAATCGCGCGCTCCCACGCTGCCTCATACGCGCTGACGTACTGCGCGGCCAACGTCGGATCGTGCACGACTTCCATGCGCGGACCGGTCCACTGACCCTCGCCGCTGAAGTGGTGGAGGATCACGGTTTCCTCATCCATGACCCACCCGTCCAGCGTGGGGAGGAGAAGATCACGTGCCCGCGAACGTGGCAGCCAACGCACGTCCTCGCCGGCTGCCACGTTGGTGAAGGTGCCGTCGTACTCGTATCGGACGTAGTCGCTCAGAGGCTCGGAGACCACCCGAAGGCGGCGCATGGCGACACCTCGCCCGGTCGTCTCGGCCACCACGTCCAGCCATGACCGCCACCACGTCTCGCGGTCGGCAGGGTCGTACCGGTGCCCGTTCTGCCAGCGGATGAACTCCGGGTCATCACGCATGTAACTGTCCCGCATCTCAAGGTGCATCGCCGAGCGCTGCGCCTTCGCGAGGCATTCACGTACCGCTGTTGCCACCGTTGTCCTCACTGTCCGGGCGGGGGATGAACTGGAGCATGTTCGCAGGAAGCCGGATCACGGTCTCGTGCTCCGGAACATCCGTCGAGTGCCCGGGTACCGAGCCGACCTCCTGTGCCTTCCGGATCGTCTCCTCGTCCGCCTTCCACGACTGGATGATCAGGTCTCCCGTCTCCTCCTCCACCCAGATCGTGGGCGAGCCGTCGTCGGGGGTGTTGGGCCAAATCCCCAGGAACTTTAGGGCCATTGGGCACTCTCCTAGCGAGCTGGTTGCACGGACGTGCACGAGCCTCACCCTGACGCATGATCAGCGTCAAGAGGGCATCGAGCCACAGCGATAGTGGGCCGCTGCTCTGTGAACCCGAACGCAGGAAAGCCCCGCACCCGCCGCCCTTCCTGGGGCAGCGAGCACGGGGCTCATTTCTGGGTGCGCGTCAGCCGTTCAGCACGCCCGTGAGGCGGGCTGCTGCCGTCCACTGCTTCCAGGCCATGCGTCCGGCACCTTCGCGCATGAAAGATCCTCCACGCGGTGTATGGGCTATCGGCCAACCGATGTTCTGGGCGATACGTCCGGAAGGTTCGCGCAGAAAGATCCTCCCGGCAGCGTAGGGAGTTGGCGGCCAGCCGGTGTTCTGCTGGAAGCATGAGGCAAACGAGAGAGACAGCCGAGCCCCCAAGGTTCGAACTGCGCTGCGGTGGACTTCACTTGACTATTCAGCGTGTGCCCGTGTGGCTCGTCTCGCTGATCACCACTGCCGGTGGGGCAGCAGGAGCATGGTGGGCACAGAGGTAAACGGCGTCTGAACCCAACCGCCCCCATGGCACTTGGGTACCAAGGGCGGGGACATAGAAAGTCGCCTCACGATCAGGGTTGAAGACCTCGGGGCGCAGGGTGTCACCTCTGACCTGCACCGAAGACCTGCAAGCCAAAAATTGGGCCAACTCGCCTGCCGGATCCATCTGTCGACGGGGCCTGGTGGATGACCTCCGCAGGGCTCTGACCTCAAGAAAAGCTCAGATCAATCATGAAGTTCCAGTGCACCGCGCCCACTTCCCCATGAGACAGTTGGCCACGCCAAACACCCCGTCGCTCCGCATTCGCAGGAGCCAGCGTGGATCGCGCACCCTTTTCATTCTGGGGTGCTCCCGTACGCCCGGAGGAAGCCATGAGCAAGCACGCCCACGCACACCCCGGAACCCGCCCCGCACTCGAATTCCGTGCTGGAGGGCTGCACTTGACTGTTCAGCGAGTCCCCGGATGGCTCATGGCCGTAATCACAACAGCCGTGGGCGCAGCGGGGACGTGGTGGGCACAGCGCTAGTCCATGCGGCCGAACTCCGTTGCGGTTTTGAGCTGGTGACACCCCCGGCACAGCACTTGAACGTTGCCGTCCGTGTCGGTCCCTCCCAGCGCGAGGGGCTGCACATGGTCCACGTCGACATCCGCCGCGGGGAAGTCGCCCATGCACCAGTCGCACCAGGGGTACGCGGTGTGATGGGTTTTGCAGCGGCCCGATGGGTCGCCGGCTCCGTGCAGTCGATACAGCGCATGTCTGCCCCCTCGATGTCGTCGGCCTGGTCGTCGTTTTCCGCGTGCCCGCCCCCGGACTTCAACCGGCAACATCGCGGGTTTAGGCCGCGTGCCTCTGCCGATTGGGCTAGGCGGGCTCCAATGGAGTGAGGGACCGTGTCCCCGCCTCCGGACCATCGTTTCTTTGATCATGAAGAAGATGATCTCTGTCGCCGTCCTCGCGCTCGCCGCGCTGAGCATGGCCGCCCCCGCTCACGCCGATAACGACTCCAACTTCGGCCCTGGGGTCAACGCGGCCAATAACTGGAACTTCACCGCCGCCGCCGTCTGCCTCCAGGAACTCGCCGTGGTCCCCGTGGGCAGCGCATGGACGGGCGACCACGTCAACCACTGCGCCAACGGCAACGTCCTCAACCACCCGAACCAGTAGTCGCGCAGTCCGGCTTGCGTGCCCACCCCCGGACTTGAACCGGGGAACTCTGCAGCCGATATCCCCGAGCCGGGGCCGGTACCGCGCACCTCTGCCGTTGGGTCAGTGGACTTGGTCGTCCTCACCGACGGGGTCGGTCCGGACACGGTGGGGGGGGACTGCACGCGCTTACAACCCGTTCAGCGGCCCCTAACCGAGCCGGTTGCTGATGGGCGGTGCAGTCCCCCGCGTTCTGCCACACGACCACTGCGGCCACCCTCGCGGGTACGTGCTGCACGGGCAGAGCTGGTGTGAGGGTCGGGCACTCGATCCGCCCGTTCCGGGTCGGTGGGGTGCGCGGTAGTCCCGCCTCACTCTGTGTTATAGGGAGCAACGAATTCCCGGTGCCCGGTCGGCGGTGTACTCGCGGAACCCGTTCGGCCCCTCACTGTGTTGTAGGGACCAGCGAATTCCCGGCCTCCGCCGTGCTGAGTGGCTCGGCTCGGTCGCTCGGGCCCTCACTGTGGTGTAGGGCTCAACAGATTCCCGAAGGGGCCGACCATGGCGAGATGACGTTTTGGCGGGCTGTTTCTTTTTCCTCTGCCACTTCCCGCACGGCCTCCGCCCTCGTCAGGGTGTCGAACCCTGGGCCAGGGGACCGTCGATCGCCTGTTCCGTCCAGATGGTCTTCCCGGTGCGGGTGAACCTGCAGCCCCAGCGGTCGCTGAGCTGAGCGACGAGGAAGAGGCCACGGCCGCCCTCGTCCGTCTCCCGCGCGCGACGCAGACGTGGCTGGGTGCTGCTGGGGTCGGACACCTCACAGATGAGTTGCCGGTCCCGGATGAGCCGCAGGCCGACCGGGCCGCCCGCATAGCGGATGGCGTTCGTGACGAGTTCGCTGACGACGAGCTCCGTCACGAAGCCCAGTTCGTCCAACTGCCAGTCCGACAGGCGGCCCATCACCAGCTCGCGGGCGTGCGCGACGAGGGAGAGGTCGGCTTCGAGTTGCCACTCCGCGACGTGGTCGGCCGAGAGCGCCTGGGTACGCGCGAGCAGCAAGGCGACGTCGTCGGTGGGCTCTTGCGGCAGCACGTCGTCGAAGATGCTCTGGCACATCTCGCCCAGGCCCCGGCTCGGGTCCGCGTCGGCGAGCGAGCTCCTCAGTCTCTCCATCCCCTGCTCGATGTCGTCCCCGCGGCTCTCGACGAGTCCGTCCGTGAAGAACGCCAGCATGCTGCCCGGCTCGACGTCGAACTCCGTCAGCTCGAACGGCATTCCGCCCACGCCCAGGGGCGGTCCTGGCACCATGTCGACGAAGACCGGCTCGCCGTCCGGCGTCAGCAGGGCAGGCGGCGGATGTCCGGCGGTGGCGGCGGTGCACCGTCCCGTCACCGGGTCGTAGACGGCGTACAGACACGTCGCTCCGAGAACGGCCAGTCCCGACCGGGATTCGCCGACCGCGTGCTCGCCGGAGAGGCCGAGCACCAGGTCGTCCAGGTGCGTCAGGAGCTCGCCCGGATCCAGATCGAGGTCGGCCAGCGTCTGCACCGCCGTTCGCAGCCGCGCCATGGCCGCGGTGGCATCGAGGCCGTGGCCGACGACGTCGCCCACGACGAACGCCACCCGCAACGACGGCAGGGGGATCGCGTCGAACCAGTCCCCGCCGACCCCCACCCCACCGCCCGCGGGCTGGTAGGCCCCCACCGTCTCGGCGGCCGCGAAGTCCAGGGCCGAGCGCGGCAGCAGGCTTCGCTGGAGGGCCACCGCCGACCGGTGTTCCTTCGTGTAGCGGCGGGCGTTGTCCACGCCCAGTGCGGCTCGTGAGACGACGTCCTGCAGGAGGGCGGCGTCCTCCTCACCGAATGCCGGAAGCGACTCGCTGCGCCAGACCGTGACGCAGCCGAGGACCAGACCGCGCGCGTAGAGCGGCACCGCCACGGACGAGTGCGCACCGCCCGGTACGAACAGCGCGAGGCTCCCGGGCTCGACGGCGAGCGTGGTGCGGAGAACGGAGATGTCGGAGACCAGCACGGGCCGTCCCTCCATGAGGGGCCGCATCAACGCACTGTCCGCCACGGGAGGAAGCACCTCTCCCACCGCCAGGAGGTCCTCCGCCGAGACCTCCGGGCTCTGCGCGGCGGCGGTCCGGCGCAGGCGGACGTCGCCGCTGGCATCGAAGTGCGGCGGTTCGTCACCCACCAGCACCGGTTCGGCGAGATCGACGGTCGCCAGGTCGGCGAAGTCGGGGACGAGCAGATCCACGAGGGTCTCCGCCATGTCCGTCACGTCGAGCGAGGCGCCGATGGTGACGGCGCGGCGTGCGAAAGGCCCGTGCGGCGCCGCTCCGAGTCGCGCTCGGCTCCCTGCGCCACGGATTCCGCCGGCGCGACCAGTACCAACCACTCCGCCTCGGCGGCCGAACCCGAGGCTGCGCGTCGAGGCGGACCACGTTGCAGGCCAGGCGGATCGGCCGGCCTGACGGCCCCGGCCCTCCTCCCGGCGCCGTGACCAGGCGCGTTCCGGGACCCGTCTCCGTACCGTCGTGGGGAAGCAGGGGCATCAGAGGAGCGCACGGCTGTCCGGGCGAGCATGCGAGCAGCGTCGCGGCCGTCCCGGAGCAGGCGACGACCACGCCCTCGTCGGTCAGGACGACCGCCGCCACGTCATCGACGGACGCCGAGGCCGAGCTCGGGCCGCCATGCCCTGGTTCGCGCATGTCGCCTCCACGCAGCGAGGCCTTCAGTATCGCCCGCACAGGTCCACCCGTCGACCGGGTACCGCCGAACCGACAAGCTGATAGGGGGATCGGTGATGATTGAACAACGGTGGTTGCTAGCCTTGCAGGGCCTCGTCCGATGACCGCGGGAGTTCTTGTGAGTGATGGGCCTGCTCAGGACCTGATGGGCACGGTGCGTCGGATCGACACACTGTTGGACCGCATGGGCCTGAACCGCGACGACGTCCTGCGTGTGGAGGGTGAGGGCGGGCTCTCGTACGCCTCCGGGGTCGCCGTGGAGGAGGTGCGGCAGCTGCTGCGCGGTGAGTGGTCCGCCGAGCCCGGGCAGGACGGGGACGCGGTCGAGGCGCGCCATCGGCGCGTGGTCGAGCGGATCCTGTTCCTGCGGGCGACGCGGCTGCGTGCGGCCGCGGACGGCAGCAGGCGTGCCTACTCCCTCGCGGAGATCGCGGCCGGCGCGGGGACGAGCGCGCAGTGGCTCGACAAGATGATCAAGACGGGCCGTGCCCCGAACCTCGACCACGCCGCCGGGATCGCGGGCTTCTTCGGCGAGAGGATCGAGTTCCTGGTCGCCGAGCCGGCCGAGTCGCTGGACCGTGTCCTGCAGCAGATCCACAAGGACCTGCTCGAGCGGACCGTCGAGCGTCAGGACCAGGACCTGCGACGGCTGCGAACCGCGGGGCCCACGAGCGAGGTGGACCCCTCGCTCGGCGTTGTCGCGTACGCCGCCCGGGCACTGGCCGACGTGCCCGAGGACACCGCTCAGCCCTTGATCGCCCTGATCGAATCCGTCGCGCGGCGCTCCCGTGAGGAGCGCGCCCGGGAGGCCCGCGCCGCCCTCGAGTCGGCCCTGGTGCACAATGACGTCGATTGATCGCGGCGGCCTGACCACGGCCCACCAGCGGTAACGCGCAAGGAACGATGCATGGGGGGCCGTGCATCAGGCACGAGGGGCGGGTGGCACGGGGTGGGCGTCTCGCGCGAGATGAAGCGGTATCGCGACGCACTGTGCACGGGGTTGCCCCAGCCGGTTCCCGAGCAGCCGGTGGACCTCCTGAAGGCGATCTGCGCGTGTGCGGCACGGTGCAGCGGGCGCGAGGTGCGCCTGATGCTCGAGGAGTTCCCGCCGGATTCGGTGACGGGACTGTGGCTGGACATGGGCGACTACGACCTGATCGTCCTGGAGGCGAACACCTCCCCCCTGCACCAGGTCGTGATCCTGGGGCATGAGTTGTGGCACCTCAAGGAGGGGCACTGCGGTCATGGCAGCGGGGCCGGTGCGCTGGCCGCCGCCCGCATGCTGGGTGACCGCTGGAACCTCGCCGACGCGGTCGCCTACGTCGCCGCCGCCCGTACGGAGCCCGACCTCGAGGAGGAGCGGCGTGCGGAGCGGTTCGGCCGGATGCTGGCCGACCGGGTCAGGCCCTACCTGGAGCGCGGACGCGGGGCGACACCGTTCGGCGGAGTGGCGGACCGCATCTGGGCCTCGCTCAGAAGTTAGAGGGCGAGAAGACGTGAATCTCTACATCCCGGCCGCCGCGCTCGGCATCGTGCTGGTCGTCAAACTTCCCTCGTTGGTGAGGCGCCGGCACAGTCCCGTGGTCCGCAGCGTCAACGCGGTGATCTTCCTGCAGGCCTCGGCGTTCTTCTTCTCGGCGCCCCCGACGATCGTGTTCGTCAACGAGTTGACCGGCGTCTGCAACTTCTCGGTGGCGCTGGTCTACTGCATCCTCTGCGCGTACGCGTGCGCCAGCCGGGTCCTCATGGAGAACTGGCGCGAGGACGTGGAGGTCCTCCCCCACACCCGGCGTCGGGTCAGGCGTTGGATCTGGGGCCACGGTGTGGTGATCATCCTGCTCATCGGCTGTTTCGTCCTGGGCGAGGCGCCGGTGGAACGGCAGAGTGACTTCGAGACGTACTACGCCAACACCCCTTTCATGCGCGAGATGGTGCTGCTCTGCCTGTTCGCCGTCACCGGGGCGGCCGCAGCGGCGGCCCTCGCGTGCTGGAAGTGGGCGCGCGACCTCCGCGGGGAGTGGCCCGAGCGGAGGACACCGGCCGGGGGCCTGCTCCGTTTCGGGCTCACCGTCCTCGCCGTCGGTTTCCTCACCAACGTCACCTACGGTGTGGCCAAGCTGGCCGCGGTCGTGGCCGCCTGGGGCGGTCGGGACTGGGAACCGCTCAACAAGGCGGCCATGTCCTTCGCCTCCCTCGGCACCCTCCTCGTCGCCGCCGGCTTCCTCATCCCCATCGTCGGCCCCTGGCTCGGTGCGGAGGTCTTCGGACCGCTGCGGACGCTGCGGGCCCTGGGCCCGCTGCGACGGACCCTCTGCGACGCCGGTGCTCCCCGTGGCCGGATGCGGCTCCCCACTCCCTGGAGCGCCGGCCCCGGCCGACGCCTCACGGACCGGATGACCGACATCCACGACCGGATGCTGGAACTCGGGGCGTACTGCTCGGACGACGTGCGTGCGCACGCCTACGCCGAGGCCCGCCGGGGCGGCGCGACGGAGGCCGAGAGCGTCGCCACCGGCCTCGCCGCGATGTTCACGGCCGCGGCCGACGCCCGCGCCCGCGGTGTTCCGGCGGACAAGGAGCAGGGCGTGACGGCGGTCCGGGCGCTGCGCGCGGCGGAGGCCGAGTACCCGGACCTCCTGGTCGCCGTCTCCCGGGCCCTCGGCTCGGTCGCCGTCCTGTCGCCTTCGACCGTGAAGTGAGCTTCCACCGTGAAGTGAGGGCCGGCACCGAGTGAGGGGGCGGCACGGACCGAGGGGGCGACCTGTCGGTCGGGCCGCCCCCTCACCGTACTCACCGGGTCACGGAGCGACCGGCAGGTCCGGGGTCAGGAGCGTCGGGATGCTCCAGCGCTGGGCCGGAGTTCCGTTGCAGCCCCAGATCATGAACTTCGTACCCCAGTCGCGCTTCGCCTGCGGCAGGTCGAAGCAGGTGCCGGACTGCGGGTTGTAGATGCTGCCGTCGGCTCGGGGCAGCCACTGCTGGCCGCCCTCGCTCAGGCACTGCCAGAAGATCAGGTCGGTGCCCTGCGCGGTCTGGTTGCCCCGGACCGCGACGCACTGGCCCTTCTGGGTCAGGGTGCCGTTGGCGTTGACGCTGAACTTCTGCGGGTCGGTGCCGTTGCAGTCCCACAGCTGCGGCTGGTTGCCGTTGCCGTTGGCGCCCTGCGGGGTGTCGACACAGAAGTCGGGCGACGCGGCGTACCGAATCGGCAGGTCCGTCGTCGTGACCGGCGGTGCGTAGTTCTGGAAGACGGACAGGCCCGCGATGGCGCCCTTGAGGTGATTGCTGGGCTTGCTGACGTACTTGTACCGGCCCAGGACCAGCGGGCCGCTGGGTGCGGGGCTGGTGGCGGCGCTGTGGTGGCCGCTGGAGGCCAGGGTGCCGTTGACGTAGAGGTTCATGGCGCCCGTGGTGGCGTTGTACGTGGCCGTCAGCTGGGTCCAGACGCCCGGCCTGAAGGTGTTGGCAGGGGTGACGGTCGCGTTGTAGTCGTACGGCCAGCCGTCGTCGTCACCGCGGGCGATGGCGAAGCGCCAGTGGCCGGAGTCGGCCCACAGCATGAACGCGGAGGCGTGTGCGGTGTCCTGGCTGACGATCACACCGTCGGCCGCGGTCATCTTCGCCCAGGTGGAGATGGTGAAGGACTGGCGGGTGTCGACGGACTTGGCCGGGCCGGTGATGACCGACTTCGCCGCGTCGTCGAAGACCGCGACCTTGCGGGAGCGTCCGTCGACGGTCTCTGTGGCGTAGGTGACGGCGGTGGCGGTGGCGTCGTTGGAGACGCCGCTGCCGTTCTTGGCCGGGATGGCCTTGGTGTCACCCTCCAGGCGCCACTGGACCGTCGGGGCCTGGGCGTCGCCACGGACGTGGTAGCCGCCGTAGCCGTTGACCGCTCCGCCGACGGCGGTGCCGGCCCACGCGTGCAGCGTGCCGTCGGTGCCGACGGCCCAGAAGTCCGGGATGTCGTCGCCGGTCACATCGCCGTCGCTGCCCACCCGCGGGTAGTCCGTGCCCTTGATGCCGTAGCCGATACGGGTCGTGGGCTGCGCCGCCACGCCGGTGACCACGACGTACTGGTCGCTCGCGCGGGTCGCGGTGGTCAGCTTGTACTGGAAGATGTCGCCGTTGGTGCGGTTGCGCACCCACAGCGCCGGGGCGGTGTCGGTGGTGGCGCCGATGTTGAGGGCGTTGCCGGGGACCATCAGGTCCTTGTCGTCCCAGGTGCCGCTCGCGTCGACCAGGGTGGGCGCTGCGAGGGTCTGATTGGTCTTGACCGGGTAGAACCACAGGTTGCCGGACTCCACGGCCAGCAGGCCGGTGGCGTCGGTGACCTGACGGCTGGGCGTGCGGGTGGTGCGCGCCGGGCCGGTCGGGGTGATCTGGCTGGAGTGCTGCCAGGTCGTCACGTTGTGGTAGCCGGTGCAGGCGGTGGTGTGGGCGGTGGAGCACTCCGGCTTCTCCACCGCGCTCTTCGTGCCGAGCGTGAAGCGGCCCGGGTCGGAGAGGGTGTTGTCGTACGCGAAGAGCTGCGATCCGCCCAGCGCGCCGGGGGTGGCCGGCTCCTGGTGGACGAAGAGGTCGTCCACGTTGCGGCCGGGGTCGAGCGAGCCGCGGTGAACGGTGCGGTAGTCCTTCCACGTCCGGCCCGAGGAGACCTCCGGGGCCTGGAGCGCGGTGGCGGCGGTACCGCTGGGGATCATGCTGCGGCTGTCACCGTCGGTGGCGCGGCCGTGCGTGACCAGGTTGCCCGCGGCGTCCGGGAGGAGGATGTCGGAGCGGGCGTCACCGGTGGTGTCACCGAAGGCGACCGCACCGTCCTTCCACGGCACGTAGAAGGCGTACGATCGGGTCGGGGAGGCGTTGCCCGCCTCGTCCAGGACCCGCGCGTAGACGATGTTGGTGCCCCAGCGCGTGGGCTTGATGCTGAGCGCGTTCATGCTGAGCGGGCTGCCGCACTGCTGCTGGGCACCGACGAGCTGCGGGTCGAAGCCCCACTGGACGCAGGCGAGTCCGGAGCTGCGCAGACCCGCGCCCGGGCTCGGGTCGGACGCGACGATGGGCAGGGAGCCCGTGTCACCGAGGCGCAGCTTGGTGATCTGGCCGTTGCCGGCCGGCGGGAACTGGGTGGCCGGGTCGGTGAACTGGCCGAACTCCAGGACCGGCGGGGTCAGGTCGACCGCGAAGTGGCAGGAGGTGGTGGACGGACCGCGCAGCAGACCGTCGTCGCCGTGGACCGCCCAGCCGTAGTTGTGCCCGTCCTTCAGGACGTCCAGCGGGGTGGAGTACAGGGCGTCGGTACCGGTGGTGACGAAGCCGGACCAGCCCGTGTTCACGGTCGCGCCGGTGTTGTGCTCCCACATGTTCAGCCACTGGGTGAGCTGGCCCTGGTTGGGGCTGCTGACCTTCGAGGCGATGGTGACGGTCGGGGTGGTGATCCAGCCGAACTGCTCGCCGGGGATGTCGCCGCAGGCCTGGGTGTCACCCGCGACCACGCGGCGCGGGGCGGGAACGGTGCGCTGGTTCTCCGGGACGCGCGGCGGGAAGTCGTACTCGGCGCTGAGCACCGCGGTGTACGCGAACCGCTTGAAGGCGATCTTGTCGCCGGTGCCCTCCTGGCCGGTCAGGGCGAAGGCGAGCGGGGTGCCGGTGTCGCGGATGCCGTCACGCATGGCGTTGGTGACATTGAAGTCCACGGGGATGTTGCCGTAGCAGTCACCGCTGTTGCCGTTGCCGCCGATGGACTGGTTCTGGATCCACTCGCGGATCTGGTGGTTGCTCCACTTGATCGAGGAGCCGAACGCACCGGCCCTGTACAGGTGCACCGGGTACTTGTTCGTGCACGACCAGTCCGCCGAAATGTACTGCTCCAGGCGGAGGTTGGCGTAGTTGATGGTGGCGCCCGCGTAGCCGTTCAGGTCGAACTCGTACAGCGCGCGCTCGATGCCCTTGCTGGTCTCCCAGCCCTGGTAGCCGACGCCAGGACGGTCCCGGTCGGACGAGCCCGTACGGTCGTAGTTGCCCGCGTCGTACGCCTGCTGGACCCAGGCGTGGTGCTGCTTGCCCCGGCTGTCGACGGACCACGAGGGGTCGACGTATATGGGGTACTTGGTGTCGGCACCGTCGAGCAGCTCGGCGCTGGGCGCCAGGGCGATCTCACCCGTGGCCCGCCGCGCCGCGCCGTCCGCCTTCTTGCCGTCCGCCTTCTCGCCGTTCGCCGTCGCGGCGTCCACCTTCGCGCCGTCCGCCGTCACGGCGTCCACCTTGGCGCGGGTCACCGGGATCTGGGCCACGGAGGCATCGGCTCCGGGTCCGTCGGCGCTGCTGAGGCCGGCCGCCGCCTCGAAGTCGGCGTAACGGGAACCGCGCGCACCGGGCTTGCGCGGCTCGCCGGCCGACCACATCAGCGGTGCGGGGGCGCGGAAGACGGTGTCCTTGCCCGCGGCCGCGGTGAGGCTGCCGTCCTTGCCCTTGGCCAGCGTCAGACCGTCCGTGACCGTGGGGAACACCAGGTCGCGCACGGCCGGGTTGGCCGCCGCCGCGGGCGTGCGCAGCACGACCACGGTGGTGTAGCCGCCGTACTTGGTGGCGCTCACCTGGAGGTCGGTGTCGGGAGCCACGTCCTCGAACACCGCGTCGTTGCCCCGCAGTACGGGCTTGGGCAGCGCGCCGGGGAACGGCGAGGACACCGACAGCTTCTTGCCGTCCTCGGTCGTCATCGTCGCCAACGGACCCGTGCCGCCGCCGGAGATGACCAGGCTCGAACTCGACGCCTTCGGCGCCACGGTGCCGTCCGCACGGACGGCCAGCGTGTCGTCCAGTGTCAGCCAGCGCCCCTTGGCGCCCTTGGTGCGCTGCGGCAGCACGTGGCTCTCGGAGCGGAGCGTGCCCTTCGGGGTGGCGACCGTGGTCGCGTACTCCGTGGTCAACTCCGGGACCGGCACATCCTTGCCGGTCTTCTTCGCCAGTTCCCATGCCTGCTCGACCCCCGTACGAGCGGACATTCCTGACGGTGCGGTGGGCCGGGTCGCGGTGCCGGGCCCTGCGGGTGCCGCCGACGCTCCGGGCCTGGCCGGAGCATCGGGCAGAGGCACCGCCGCGGCCGCCGCGACATACGGCGTCGCGAGCAGCAGGACCGCCGAGACCCCCACCGCCAGACTGGCGGCAACCGGCTTCCGCAAGCCGGTTCTTCGTGCATTGGACATGCGAGTGCCCACTCCTCTAGACGAGTTGAGTCCCTGATCGGACAGGCAAGGACCGGGGCACTGTGGCAGGCGAGGACACAGCCGATCAACAGGCGGACGGGTTGATTCCGACCCTCTTGCGCGGAGTCGTGACCAATTGGGCCCCAGGGTGACCTTTCCCACCCGTCCATAAACTGCCGTTGATAGTGACTCAACGATCGTTCACTGCTAACTTCCCCCGTTTAGACCGGCGCATAGGTGGAATTGGGGCTTCCATCGCACCGCTCCGGCCACCGCAATCACCCTCTTCGTACACATTTCTCGCAAGGTCCCGGCCCTCATGGCCGGGACCTTGTCTCTCTGCTGTCCACAGACGGAGGAACCCTCATGTCAGTCGATGGCGTGCGCCGAAGAACGCGCACGTTCCGCTCACGGGTGGCCGGTCCGGTCATCCTGGCGCTCACCGCCTCGCTGCTCGGCGCCCCCGCGGTGCAAGCGGCGCAGGCCGGAGCCGAGGCCTCCGAAGCGGACTTCTCGAAGATCTGGAAGCCGCCGCACCGGCCGCTGCCCGGCACCAAGCCGGTCAAGGCCACCGACGTCGACGCGCGCAAGACCAAGGCGGTCCAGCCCCGTTACCCGGTGCCCGCGCGTACTGCGGCCAAGCCCAGGACTCCGTTCCCCGCGCCGGTCAGCGGCAGCGCCGACCTGACGGGCGCCCCCGGCACGGCGCCGGTCCAGGCCGGCAGCCTGCCGGTGTGGGTGTCCCCGAAGGCCACCACGACCAAGCCGGGCACGGCCACGTCGGGTGCGGCTGTGGCGGGCACGGCTTCGAAGGGCCTGAGCGGCAAGGTCAGGGTGGTCCGCACGGACGACCGTTCCGCGCGTGAGGTCGGGGTCAACGGCGCCCTGTTCAGCCTCGCCGCCCAGTCCTCCGGTACGTCCGGCACCTCCAAGACGGCTTCCCAGGTCCAGGTCGGCCTCGACCTCGCCGGCCTGCAGGCCGCCACCGGGGGCGAGTTCGCCTCCCGCGGCCGCCTGGTGACGCTGCCCGGATGCGCGCTGACGACGCCGAAGGTGCCGTCCTGCCAGGTGCGTACGCCCCTCACCACCCGCTACGACAAGGCGACGCAACGCCTGGTGGCCGACGTGGCGCTGCCGACGGCCGCGGCCCCCGCCCCCTCCCCCGCGGCGCAGGCGGGCGAGGCGAAGGCCGGCAGTCTGCTCCTCGCCGCCCCCGCGGCCCCGATGCTGCTGGCCGCGGAGACCGACTCCTCGGGGCCGGGTGGCACGTACAAGGCGACCTCGCTCAGCTCCTCCCAGAGCTGGGCCGCGGGCGGCAGCTCCGGTGCGCTGACCTACGAGTACCCCGTCCAGGCTCCGGCCGCCCTGGGCGGCACCGCCCCCGAGGTCAAGCTGCGCTACAACTCCTCCTCGGTGGACGGCAAGACCTCCGTCACCAATGCGCAGGCGTCCTGGATCGGCGACGGCTGGGACTTCAACCCCGGCTTCATCGAGCGCGTCTTCAAGCCCTGCGAGAAGGCCGGCATCCCCGACTCGGGCGACGCCTGCTGGGCGGGGTTCAACGCCTCCCTGTCCCTGGGCGGGCACTCGGGCACCCTGGTCCGCGACGACAAGGCGGGCTCGGCGACGGCCACCACCGACGCCGCCACCGGCACGTGGCGCCTCAAGGACGACGACGGCACGAAGATCGAGTTCGGATCGGGTGCGGCCAACGGCGTCCGGGACGGGTCGTACGCGAAGGTCACCGACTCCTCGGGCACCACGTTCTACTTCGGAATCAACCACCTCCCCGGTGGTGACAAGACCGACCAGGCCACCAACTCCGTGTCCTCGGTGCCGGTGTACTCGCCCAAGAGCGGGCAGCCGTGCCACGACTCCGCCAAGGGCGCCGGTTCCTGGTGCACGATGTGGCAGCGCCTCTACCTCGACCACGTCGTCGATCCGCACGGGAACCTCACCACGTACGCGTGGGCCCCGGAGACGAACTGGTACAAGCGCGGTGCCGGCCAGAACAACGGCAACGGCACGATGACCGAGTACACCCGGGCCACCACCCTGAAGAGCATCGCCTACGGGCAGAAGCTCGCCGATCAGGTCGCCGCCAAGGGAGCGCTCCAGCCCGCCGCCAAGATCAACTTCACCGTCGCCGAGCGCTGCGTCGCGGCCGGTACGGCATGTGAGCCGGCCAACCGGACCGTCGCCAACAAGGCCAACTGGTACGACGTTCCGGTCGAGAACGAGTGCAAGAGCACCGGCACCTGCGTCTACTACTCCGCCACGTACTTCACGACCAAGCGCCTGACGGAGATCACCACCCAGGTGCGCGTCAACAACGCCTGGAAGGACGTGGACCACTACCTGCTGGCCCACTCGTTCCCCGACCCGAAGGACGCCGGCAGCCAGCGCGCCCTGTGGCTGGACTCCGTCCAGCACACCGGCAGGACCGCCACGCCGAACCTCGACCTTCCGCTCGTGTCGTTCACGCCCGTGATGCTGCCGAACCGGGTGGACGGGACGAACCTCGTCCCGGCCCCGCCGATCATGAACAGGCCGCGGATCCAGACGATCCGCAACGAGACCGGCGGCGTCCTGAACGTCGACTACAACCTCGCCGACTGCTCGCGCATCAACAACGTGATGCCGGCGGCCGAGGACGACAACACCAGGGCCTGCTACCCGGTGCGCTGGTCCCCGCCCGGCTCGGTTGTCGACTCCGATCCCGTGCTCGACTGGTTCCACCACTACACGGTCAAGTCCCTGACCGAGAACGACACCGTCACGGACACTCCGCAGAAGATCACCACGTACGCGTACGACTCCGCCGCCTGGCACCGCGACGACAGCGAGCTGACCGAGGCCAAGGCCCGTACCTGGGGTGACTTCCGCGGCTTCGCCAAGGTGACCGCCACGGTCGGTTCGGGCACGGACGGGCCCAGGACACAGACCTCGACCACCTACCGTCAGGGCATGGACGGGGACGTCCGCAAGAACGGCGGCGCCCGCTCCGTGCACCTGACGGACGCCCTGGGCAGGGACGTGACGGACGTGGACTGGCTCGCCGGCCAGGTCCTGCAGACCGAGGCCTTCGACCAGGCGGGCGGCGCCCCCGTCACCCAGACCGTGCACGCCTCCAGCGACGAGGTCGCCACCGCCACCCACACCCGCACCGGTCTGCCCGCGCTGGTCGCCCGCTACCCGGGGACCAAGATCTCCACCACGTCCCGGGCGAAGCTGGCGGACGGCAGCTGGCGCACGAGCACCAGCAGCCAGGTCACCGACCGCGACCACAACAACCGGACGAAGACCTCGCTCGACCAGGCGGACGGCGTCCCCGACCAGTGCACGCGTACCACCTACGCGAGCGGGCCGGACGCCCAGCGCACCGATCTGGTGTCCGAGGAGCTGACGGTATCGGGCGCCGACGCCTGCACCGCCGACCCCACCGCCGCGAACACGGTCTCCCGGGACCGTACGTTCTACGACGGCCTCGCCCACGGGCAGGCGGGGGCCACGGCCGACGCGACCAAGAGCGAGGTTCTTGACCGGTACGCCGCCGACGGCACCGCGGTCTTCGTCACCGCCTCCACCACCGCCTACGACGGCTACGGGCGGGTCACCTCGACGACCGACCCGAACAGCAAGGACGCGCAGCACCCGAACGGCGCCACCACCAGCACGGTCTACACCCCGGCCGCCGCGGGCGAACTGCCCGGCACGGTGACGGTCTCCGCGCCCGTCCCCGGCCAGGCCACCGGCACCTGGTCCACCGTCACCACCTATGACGCACGGCGGTCGCAGCCGCTGAAGGTGACCGACCCCAACCAGAAGACCACGACCAACACCTATGACGCACTGGGCCGTCTGACCGCGGTGTGGCAGCCGGGGCGTGCCCCCGAGTCCCACACCCACGCGAACGTGACGTTCGACTACCGCGTCTCCAACAAGGCGGGCGTCCCCTCCGCGATCACCACCAAGAAGCTGACCGTGGACGGCACCACCCCGGTGTGGACCACCTCGGTCGAGCTGATGGACGGCTTCACCCACACCCGCCAGACGCAGTCCACTCCGGCGAACCCGGCCTACACCGGCCGTCTGGTGACGGACAGCCGCTTCGACTCGCACGGCCGGGAGATGGTCTCCAACGCGGCCTGGTACAACGACGCTTCGGGTCCGAAGGACGTCCTCGTCGCCGCCGTCGACAGCGCCGTTCCCTCACAGAAGCGGACCAGCTACGACGGCCGCGACCGGGCGACCGTCGTCTCGACGTGGTCGCTGGGCAAGGAACAGCACCGCACGACGACCAGCTATCCGGGTGCGGACCGCACCGACGTCCTGCCGCCGAAGGGCAGTGCGCCGACGTCGGTGTTCACGAACGCCCTGGGCCACACCACCGAGCTGTGGCAGTACTCCACGCCCACGCCCACGGGTCTGGCCTCGGACGCCGCCGTCACCCGCTTCACGTCGACCCTCGACGGCAAGCCCCTGACCCGCAAGGACGCGGCGGGCAACGTCTGGTCGTACACGTACGACCAGCGGGGCCGACAGATCGGCGCGAGCGACCCGGACCACGGTGTCAGCACGCAGACGTACGACGCGGCTTCGCGGCTGACCAGCAGCACCGACGCCAAGAGCCGGACGCTGGTGTACACCTACGACCTGCTCGGGCGGAAGACCGGCCTGTACGACGGCACCGTGAGCGCCGCCAAGCAGCTGGCCGGCTGGACCTTCGACACGGTCGCGGGCGGCAAGGGCAAGCCCGCCACCTCCACGCGCTACGTCGGCGGCTCCGCAGGCAAGGCGTACACCAGCGCCGTGACCGGCTACGACGACGGCGCCCGGGTCACGGGCACGACGATCACCATGCCCGGCACGGACGCGGGGCTCGCCTCCGGCACCTTCACGTACAGCGTCAGCACCACGCACGACCGGCTCACCGGCAACCCGAAGGGCACGGTCCTGCCGGCGCTCGCCGGGCTGCCGCTCGACGACATCGCGTACTCGTACAACGACTACGGCCAGATGTACAAGTACGCCGGTGCCACCACCTACGACACGCAGACCGAGTACGACGCCTTCGGGCGCGTGATCCGGTCCACCGTCAACCCGTGGGCCTCCCAGGTCGTGTCCACCACGGTCTACGACGAGGCCACCGGGCGGGTCCGCGACCAGTTCACCGACAAGCAGACCTCGACCACCGGCGCGGTGCAGCAGACCGGCTACACGTACGACCAGGCCGGCCGGATCACCTCGCTCACCGGCATCGCGGACAACACGCCCGCGCAGACCGACCGCCAGTGCTTCGCCTACGACCACCTCGGCCGGCTGACGACGGCGTGGACGGACACCGGCGGCATCAGCCGGCCCGACCCGCTCACGCACCAGACCGCCGACCAGGGCGCGTGCGCGAACACCACACCGACCAGCGGCGCCGTCGCCCCGGCGAAGACCACCGTCGGCGGACCGGCACCCTACTGGCAGGAGTACTCCTACGACCTGACGGGCAACCGCACCAGGCTGGTCAACCGCGACCCCGCGGGCGACACCACCAAGGACGCCACGACCACCCAGACGTTCGGCGCCCCCGGGCAGCAGAACGCCCCGACGTCCGCTCCCGCCACGGGCGGCGGCACGGGTGGTCCGCACGCGCTGCTGACGTCCACGACGACGACCGGGACGACCACCAACAGCGACAGGTTCCAGTACGACGAGGCCGGCGCCACCACCTCCTACCGGGCCGGCAAGGCCGGCACGAGCAGCCTGACGTGGAACAGCGAGGGCAAGGTCGCCTCACTGACCATGGCCGCCCAGATCAAGGGCATCGGCGGCAAGTGCCTGGACGCGCAGGGGGCTTCGACCGCGGTCGGCAGCCCGCTGCAGATCTACACGTGCAACACGGGCGCGGGACAGAAGTACTCCACCGCGAACAGCACGCTCTCCAGCGGCAACCGGTGCGTCCAGGCCATGGGCACGGCGGCCGGATCGACGATCACGTTCCAGGACTGCGACGGCGGCGCCGACCAGACCTGGACCGCGCGCGCCGACGGCACGCTCCACAACCCCGCTTCCGGCCGCTGCCTGGCGGTGCCGGGCGACGTCAGCACCGACAGCACGAACCTCGTGCTCGGCGACTGCGGGACCACCGTGCCCGCCGGGCAGAAGTGGACCGTCCCGAACACCACCACGACGTATCTGTACGACGCTGACGGCAAGCTGCTGATCCGGCGCAGCCCGACGACGGCCACGCTCACCCTCGGCAACGACGAGCTGACGGTGAACACGGCCACCCAGGCCCGCACCGGCATCCGCTACTACCCGATCCCCGGCGGCATGACCATCGTGCGCACCGGGGCGGGCACCGCCGCCGGGACGTTCGTCGCGCAGATCGCCGACCATCACGGCACCAACAACCTGAGCGTCGACCTGTCGACGCTGGCCGCAAGCCGCAGCCGTACCGACGCCTTCGGCAACGTCCGGGGCACCGCGCCTTCGGACTGGGCCGGGAACAAGGGGTTCGTGGGCGGCCAGAAGGACGACACCACCGGGCTCACCAGCCTCGGCGTCCGCCTGTACCAGCCGACGACGGGCCGCTTCATCAGCGCCGACCCGCTGCTGTCGCCGATGGACCCGCAGCAGTGGAACGGCTACGCCTACGCCAACAACGACCCGGTCAACAACACCGACCCGGACGGCCGCATGTGCCTGCACGGCGCACCGGGCGGCGGTGCCGACGGCATCTGCGCCGGCGTCCCGGGGGACACCGACGGAGTGATCGGCGACTACTCGGACAACTGCGCCAACCCGTCCTGCCGCAAGGCCTCGGACGAGATGGCGGACGGGGCCCGGAAGCGGGGCAGGTACAACAAGACGCCGGACGGCAAGGACCGGCGGCACCACCCCAAGCCGGTCGGCAACTACAAGTTCAAGTACAGCTACAGCTATAAGTACTACTTGGGCCTGCGGGCGAACATGGGATCGCCGGAGGAGGTGATGGCGATGTTCCAGGCGAACCCGCAGAAGGTCTTCCCGTTCCCGGTCAAGGGATGCGAGACGTTCTACGAAGGTGCCGCGTGCACCCTGTACCCGGGCCCCCTCAAGGACGTCAGTCCGACGCTCCGCGGCGGTCCCGGGGACGTGCGGGTGACGGTCGCGGACACCAGCTTCACCTTCGAGGTGGTGGGCCAGGAGTACTTCGACGACCTCGGCTCGACCATCACCTTCAGTGTCAGGCAGAAGGGCGAGTCTCTCTACCTCCACCAGGACGCCCAGACGACCGGCTCCAAGGCCGGCTCCTACCTGGCGGTCAAATACGGAGGGTTCGCCAAGCGCGACTGGTCGAGACAGACGTTCAACCTCCAGAAGCTGGTCTACAAGGAGCGGTACAACATCGACCTGAAGAACCGCCTCGATCCGAGTGTGTTCCCCCAGGGACCCAACGGCTGAGCCGTGCCCGACGGTTGACACCTGAACGAGGGAAGCCCCCGGCCGCACCCGCGGCCGGGGGCTTCCCCTGTCTGGTCGCCGGACCGCGGCCGCGTGAGAATGCCGCCATGACCGATACCTCAGGAACGCCGACGGCGCAGGACGCCGCCGCCCCCGCCGTCCGCGTCGAGCGGGACGGGCCCGTGACGACCGTGGTGTTGTCGCGGCCCGCCGCCCGCAACGCCGTGGACGGGCCGACGGCCACGCAACTGGCGGACGCCTTCCGGGCGTTCGAGGCCGACGAGGAGGCCTCGGTCGCGGTGCTGTGGGGCGAGGGCGGGACGTTCTGCGCGGGCGCCGACCTCAAGGCCGTCGGTACCGAGCGTGGGAACCGGGTGGCTCTCGACGGCGACGGCCCGATGGGGCCGACCCGGTTGCGCCTGACCAAGCCGGTCATCGCGGCCGTCGGCGGGCATGCCGTGGCCGGTGGACTCGAACTGGCCCTCTGGTGTGACCTGCGCGTGGTCGAGGAGGACGCGGTCCTCGGGGTGTTCTGCCGCCGGTGGGGCGTCCCGCTCATCGACGGGGGCACGGTGCGGCTGCCGAGGCTGATCGGCGAGAGCCGCGCCATGGACCTGATCCTGACCGGCCGGCCGGTCCTGGCCACGGAGGCGTACGAGATCGGGCTCGCCAACCGGCTCGTACCGACGGGCCGGGCGCGGGCCGCGGCGGAGGAACTGGCCCGCGAGATCGCCGCGTTCCCTCAGCTGTGCCTGCGCCACGACCGGCTCTCCGTCCGGGAGCAGCACGGGCTGACCGAGCCCGAGGCACTGGCGGCCGAGCTACGGCACGGCCTGGTGCCACTGTCGGCGGGCGAGACCCTCTCGGGTGCCGAGCGCTTCACGGCCGGGGCGGGACGGCACGGCTCCTTCACCGACTGAGCCGTGCCGGTCCGGTTCAGCCGACGTCAGCGGACCCGGTGGTCCTCCAGGGGAGCCGCCCTCAGGACGTCGTCGCCCACGCGCGGCAGGTGCGGGGTGTGGTTGACGAGCCGGGCGGAGTTGCCGACGACGGCGATGCTGCTGGTGTTGTGGAGCAGGGCCGCGAGGACCGGGTTCATGGAGCCACCGGCCCCGGCGACCAGGCCGACGAGGTTGACGCCGATCGCGAGCCCGTAGTTCTGCCGTACGACGCGCAGCGTGTGACGGCTGAGTTCGACGACCGCGGCGACCTGGCGCAGGTCGTTGCCTGCCAGTGCGATGTCGGCGGTCTCCAGGGCGACGTGGGAGGAGTGCTCGCCCATGGTGATGCCGACGTCGGCGAGGGCGAGGGCGGGGGCGTCGTTGGTGCCGTCGCCGACCATGGCCACGGTGTGGCCCTCGGCCTGGAGGTCGCGGATCAGCTGGAGCTTGGCCTCCGGCAGCGCGTGCGCGTGGACCTCGGTGATGCCCAGGGTGTCGGCCACGACCTGGGCGGTCTCCGGCGCGTCGCCGGTGAGCAGGATGAGGCGGGACACGCCGAGGTCCCTCAGCTGCTGGATGACGGTCTCGGCTCCGGCGCGTACGGCGTCGGAGACACCGAGCATGCCGATCAGGTCCTCGTCGTGGGCGAGGCAGATGACGGTCTCGCCGCCGCCCCGCAGGCGATCGGTCCAGCCCTGCGCCTCCTCCGTCAGGCCGACGCCGTGCTGGCGCAGGAGCGCGGGGCTGCCGACGAGGAGCCGGGTGCCGTCGAGTTCGGCGCGCATGCCCATGCCGAGGACGACCTCGCACGCCTGGTGGATCGGCACGTGCAGGTGCTGCTCCTCCGTGCGGGCGACGATGGCCTGGGCGAGCGGGTGGCGGGCGTGCAGCTCGCCGGAGGCCGCAAGGCTGAGGACCTCGTCGGCGGTGACGGTTTCGGTGAGCGTGACCACGCTCGTGACGAGGGGCTTGCCGAAGGTGAGGGTGCCGGTCTTGTCGAAGACGACGGCGGTGACCCGGCCGATGCCCTCCAGGTGGGTGCCGCCCTTGATGAGGGTGCCGCGGCGGGCGCCGTTGCCGATGGCGGCGCTGATGGCCGTGGGCGTCGCAAGGCCCGCGGCGCAGGGGCAAGCGATCAGCAGCATCGTCATCGCCCGGCGGGCGTCGCGGGTGACCGCGTACGTCAGGGCCGCCAGGGCGAAGGAGACGGGGACGAAGCGCTGGGTGAATCGGGTGGCGACGGTCTGGATCGGGGCCCGGTCCGACTGGGCCTCCTCGACCCGGCTGATGATCCGGCCCACGGTCGTGTCCCGGCCGACCGAGTCCGCGCGGACGGTGAGCGAGCCGGAGGTGACGATCGTGCCCGCGTACACGTGGGCGCCTTCACGGGCGTAGACGGGCAGGGCCTCACCCGTGACGGCGGCCTGGTCGACCAGGGCCTCGCCGGAGACCACGTGGCCGTCGACCGGGATGCGGTGGTGCTCGTACACGGCGACCACGTCGCCGGTCTCCAGGTCCTCCAGCGCCACCTCGACCTCGACGCCCTCGCGCACGAGCCAGACCCGCTCCTCGCCGATGGTGAGCAGGTCCTCGATGGCACGGCGGGTGCGGCGCAGGGTCAGGGTCTGGAGGAATTCGCCGATGTTCAGCAGCCACAGGACGGTCAGGGCGACCACGTTCTCGCGCAGCACGAGCGAGATGACGGTGGCGGCGGTGACCAGGGTGTCCGTACCGGGGCTGCTGCGGCCGCGCAGCGAGCGTAGAGCGCCGCGGAAGAAGGGCAGGCCCGTGAAGATCGTGACGACCCCGAGGAAGCCCGAGGAGCCGAGGGTGATCCGAGGTCGGCCGAGCAGGCGACGCAGCGCCACGAGGGCCAGGACGGCTCCGCCGACCACCAGACGGGCGACTTCCCCGGTGGAGGAGTCGGGCAGGGACCTGGAGGGCTTGGCGGCGACCACGGAGGCGGGCGGGGCCTCCTCCAGGGCTGCGATCAGGCGGCCGACGTCCAGCTCGTCTGGGTCCACCCAGATCACGACGCTCCCGGTGCGCGGAAAGATCCGCAGCGCCCGGAAGCCGCTGATCCCGGTGAGGCGGTCGTCGACCAGGCCGGCGCAGCCGGGGCGGTCACGCAGCCACGGAACGGTCAGACGGGCCCGGCCCGACGCCACGGAGCGCACCAGCACCGTCGGCGACATGATCAGTGCTCGTGTCCGTGATCGTCGTTCTCCACCTTGATGGCGGAGGGCGGCGGCACCTCCTCGCCGAGCGAGGTGCGGGCCTCGGCCATCACGTCACCGGCCTTGAGGCGGGCCTCTTCGGCGGCTTCGGCCAGCCAGCGGCTCGCGACGATCCCGCCGGCAAGGCCGCCGACGAGCGCCTTGCGCGCGGCCGGCTTGGCGGCGGGAAGGTTCTTGATGATCAGGCCGCCCACCACTCCGGATATCGCGTAATGAGCCAGCTTGCCGGCGGTGGCGCCGACGATGGCGAGGGGATGCATGGACTGCTCCTTCCGTACGCGCCGGGCAGACGCGACGGGGCCTCCATTCCAGTGTGACCCTCGGGGGCTCCGACGGTCGACCCATGGCTGGTGCCCCTCCCTCAGACGCGTGCGGCGGGCCGCGGGTCGGCCGGGAGCGAGGTCCGGGACGCTCTGGCGGCGCGCCGGGAGCCGACGAACCGGCAGCCGAGGTAGATCAGGAACGAGACGGTGGTGACGTACGGACTGATGGGGACGGTGCTGCCGAGGGCGAGCAGGATCCCGCCCTCCATCGACACCAGGGCGAAGACGACGCTCAGGACCGGCAGCAGTACCGGGGAAGCCGTGACCCGGGCGGCGGCCGCCGCCGGCGTGACGAGGAGCGCGAGGACGAGCAGGGCGCCGACGATCTGTACGCAGAGGGCGACCGCGAGACCGAGGACCAGCATGAAGGCGAGGGACAACGCGCGGACGGGGACGCCTCGGGCTTCGGCCACCTCCGGATCGGCGCTGGTGAAGGTGAGCGGCCGCCAGACGATCGCGAGGGCGATCAGCACCACGGCGGACGTGCCGACGAGCCACGCCATCTGAGGGGTGTCCACGGCGATGATCTGGCCGGTGAGGATCCCGAACTTGTTGGCGGCCCGCCCCTGGTAGAGGGAGAGGAAGAGCACGCCCAGGCCGAGCCCGAACGGCATGATGATGCCGATGACCGAGTTCCGGTCTCGGGCCCGGACGCCCAGGATCCCGATCGCGGCCGCCGCCAGCAGGGAACCCACGATGGACCCGGCGACGATGTTCACCCCCATCAGCAGCGCCGCCGACGCGCCGGCGAACGACAGCTCGCTGATCCCGTGCACCGCGAACGGCAGGTCGCGCATGATGACGAACACCCCGACCAGGCCGCCCACCAGGCCCAGCAGGGCTCCGGCCAGGAGCGAGTTGTGGACGAGGGCGAGCAGTTCGCCGTAGTCGTCGAAGTTGAAGATCTGCTGCCAGAGGCCGCCCTCGTCCCCGGCAGCGATCGGCAGGCGTCCGTTCACTGCCGTTCGCCTCCGTTCGCCCCGTCGGCGTGGTGGTGAACGGTGGCCGCGTCGGGTGCGCCCACGACGACGATCCGGCCACGGACGCGCAGGACGTCGACCTCGGTCCCGTAGAGATCCGACAGGGCGGCGGTGGTCATCACCTCGTCCGGCGGTCCGATCCGGAACCCGCCCGGGGCCAGGTACAGCACCCGGTCCACCAGGCCCAGGACCGGGTTGATCTCGTGTGTCACGAAGACCACGGCGGTACCGGCGGAGCGGCGGCGTCGGTCGACCAGCGTGGTGACGATGCGCTGGTGCTGCAGGTCGAGGGAGAGCAGGGGCTCGTCGCAGAGCAGGATCCGCGGGTCGGTGGCCAGGGCCTGGGCGATACGGACCCGCTGCTGTTCGCCGCCCGACAACCTCCCTACGGGAACATCCCCGTAGGCCGCCGCCCCGACGGACTCCAGGATCTCGTCCACTCGGCGGCGGATCCCGCCGGGGGCGAGCGTCACCCCCCATCGGTGCCCGTCCACGCCGAGCCTGACGAGGTCGCGGGCCCGGAGCATCGTGTGGGCGGGCAGGGACTTGTGCTGCGGTACGTACCCGACGTGCCTGCTGCCGCGGTGCGGAGGGCGGCCGAGGACGGTCAGGGACCCTGAGGTGAGCGGCTGCCGTCCGAGGAGCACACGCAGCAGGCTGGTCTTGCCCGACCCGTTGGGTCCCAGCACCGCCAGGAACTCCCCGGGCCGCACGTCGAGGTCCAGGTCGCGCCAGAGCACGCGGTCGCCGTAGGCGAGTGACGCCGCCCGCAGGCTGATCACCGGTGCCGCGGGGCCGGCGCCGCGGTCGTCCGCCGCAGCAGCCGGTGAACGTGGCGTGGCAGCCTCCGTGCGGTCCATCACCGGTCCAGGGCGTTGTCGAGCGCGTCGATGGTGGACGACATCCAACTGATGTAGTCCTCCCCTTCGGGGAGGGTCTCGGTCACCGGGACCACGGGGATGCCGTTGTCCTCGGCGGCCTGCTTGACCTTCTCCGTCTGAGGGCCGGTGGTCTGTTCGTTGTGGACCAGCGCGTCGACCTGCTTGCCGGTGAGGAGCGCCAGCGTGTCCCGGAGACTCTGCGGGGAGACTTCCTCGCCTTCTTCGATGGCTTCGCTGAAGTCGGCGGGGGTCTTGTTCACCAGGCCGCCCGCCTCGGTCAGGTAGAGCGGCACGGGCTCGGTGACGGCCACGGCGGTGCCCGCGTGGCGGGCGTCGATCTGCGCCGTCCGCTTCTCCAGGGTCGCCAGCTTGTCCTTGAAGGTCTCGCTGTTCTGCCGGAAGACGGCGCCGTCCTCGGGTGCCACCTTCGTCAGCGCGTCCGCGATACGGTCGGCGAGCTTGCCCATGGTGGGGAGGTCGTACCAGACGTGCTCGTTGAACTCCCCTGCGGCGTCTGGGGTCTTGCCGGAGACCTCCACGGCGTTCACCACCTGGGCCGAGGAGTTGTCGGCACCGCGAAGCATGCGGCGGACGAAGTCGTCGTAGCCGCCCCCGTTCTCGACGACGACCTTCGCCTTGGCCAGCTCCAGCTGGTTGCGCGTGCCGGCCTCGTACGAGTGGGGGTCCTGCGCCGGATCGCTGATGATCGAGACGACGTCGACCTTGTCGGCACCGATCTGCCGCACGACGTCCCCGTACACGTCGGTCGAGGCGACCACGGGTATCGCGGGCGCCAGGCTCGCGGGCGGAGCGCCGGCCGCAGAATCGGCACGGGCGCAGGCGCCGCAGCCGAGGGCCAGCGCCGTTGCGAACCCGATGAACACGATGGAGCCACGAGCCGAGATCGGCCGCATACCGTCCTCCCTGACAAAGGGAACCCGAAACGGTAATCAGTTGAATTATCTCCCCAAGGCGCCTCGCCCTCCACTTGGCCGATGACGCCTGTCGGTCAGCTCGGGTCGTCGTTGAACTTCGAGGTCGACCAGAAGTAGCCGAGCACGGTGAGCGCCAGGCACCAGGCGACGGCGAGCCAGCCGTTGTGGCCGATCTCGGTGCCGAGGAGCAGACCGCGCAGGGTCTCGATGGCGGGGGTGAAGAGCTGGTACTCGGCGATCGGCTGGAACCAGCCCGGCATCGCGTTCACCGGGACGAACGTGCTGGAGATGAGGGGCAGGAAGATCAGCGGCATCGCGTTGTTGCTGGCGGCCTCGGCGTTCGGCCTGATCAGGCCCATGCCGACCGCGATCCAGGTGAGCGCCAGCGCGAACAGTGCGAGCAGTCCGAGGGCCGCGAACCACTCCAGTGGGGGCTCCTTGAGAGGCGAGAGGCTGCGGTCGATCAGAGCCCAGGGTCACCCAGCTGCTGCGCGAGACACCCGGTGGCCAGGTCGAGGGCGACGGACCCCATCCCGCGCAGCTCCTCCGGCCGACAGCGCGGGCCGTGTACGAGGACAACCGCACCACGCTTAGATCGTCAGCCGGTCAGCCGGTGACCGGTCAGCCGGCGAGCTGGTCACAGAGAACCGTCCGGTCGGTGACTGACCGCCGCCCGTCGGTCGGTGGGCGGCGGTCACGGGTGTTCCTGGTGGGGTCGGTCAGTAGGCGAACGCGGCTCTGCCGGTCGTCGTCGTGGCGACCCGGGTGATGCCACTGCCGGTGGGGAGAGTGGTGACGGGCTTGTGGTCCCGGGTGGTGGTGGGGATGTTGGTGCCGTCGCCGAGCTGGAAGACGTCGTTGTTGCCCAGGGTCAGGACGGAGCCGTCCGGCTGTGCCGCGACGGTGAAGTCGGCGCCGCCGACGATGCTCTTCGTGCCCTTGAGGTTGTCGATGGGGACAGGGGTGGTGCGTTCGGTGACGGTCCCGTCGCCGAGCTGGCCGAACCCGTTCCAGCCCCAGCCCTTGACGGTCCCGTCCTCCAGGATCGCGAAGTCGTGGTAAGGGCCAGCGGAGATCTTGGTGACGCCGCTGTCGAGATACTTCACGTCGACGGGGGACAGGCTGTCGACCCTGGTGTCGTTGCCGAGTTGGCCGTTCCTTCCCTCGCCCCAGGACTTGACCTTGCCGTCCACGGTAAGGGCGAGAACGTGGTTGCAGCCGACGGAGATGGCGTCGATGTCGGTGAGGTTCTTGATCTGCTGGGGGGTGTTACGGCTCTCGTTGACGGTGGCGTTACCGGCGCTGGGTCCTGTGCCGAGACGCCCGTTGGATCCGTCTCCCCATGTCCAGACGGTGCCGTCCTTGCGCAGCGCGACGCTGTACTGGCAGCCGGCGCCGACGTCCTTGACGTCGTCCAGCGCCTGTACCAGGACGGGGGTCTTCTTCGTGTCGTCCTCGGTGAGGCCGTTGCCGAGCTGGCCCTTGGCGCTGCTGCCCCAGGCATAGATGCGCCCCTTGCGGACGGCGAGGACGTGGTCGCTGCCGGCGTCCACGGCGCTGACGCCGGACAGGCCCGCGACGGTGGTGGGGACGGGCTGGCCGGTGGTGGTGCCGTTGCCGAGCTGGCCGCTGCCGTTGGCGCCCCAGCTCTTGACGGTGCCGTCCGAAAGCAGCGCGACCGCGAAGGCAGTGCTGTCGTGGCCGCCTCCGGAGAGGGTACGTACATCGGTGCGGGCGACGCCGACCACGTCGCCGGGGGTCGACTGGTTGAGCACGGTGGCGTTGCCGAGCTGGCCGACGGCGTTGGTGCCCCAGGCCCGTACCCAGGGATCGGTGGCCGCTGCGGTGGCGGCCTCGGGGACGGCGAGGACGGTGAGGGCGCCGAGGGAGAGGGTGGCGAGGAGCGCCGTCCTCGGAGCACGGTGTGCGGTCATGGAAGTACCTCTTGGGTGGAAGGCGCGGGGCGGGGACGGCCCATGCGCGCAGGTGTGTGTGGGGGGGGTAGCAGCGCTTCGACGTGAGCTGCTGCGATCGAGGAGGGAGCGCCGGGCGGGCGCCTCGGCGGACCGGCGATGGGGGCAGGTACGGGCGCGAGGCGCGGGAGGCATGCGGGCGCCGCTGCCGCCCGGCCCGCCCGCCCGGTGCTCGGTGCTCGGTGCTCGGTTCTCGGTGCTCGGTGCTCGGGCTCAGTGCACGTAGGTCGAGTTTCCGCCCAGCGACGCGGTGACGTCGGTGGTGGAGGAGTCGGAACTGAGCACCTTCAGCATGGTGTGGCTGTCGGTGGTGTTGCCGTTCCCGAGTTGGCCGTCGGCGTTCTGGCCCCAGGTGTAGACGTAGTCGTCCTTCAGGGCGACGCCGTGGTGGGCACCCGCCGCGAGCTTGGTGAGGCCCCTCAGCTGCGGGATCTCGATCGGTGCGGTGCGGTTGGTCCGGTAGACCTCGCCGTCGAAGACCTCGTCCTCGTCGAGCAGTTGCCCGTACTGGTTGTGGCCCCAGCCCCAGACCGCGCCGCCGCTCAGCCGGGCGTAGTTGTGCCAGGCACCGGCCTCGATGTCGACGACCTCCGCCAGCCAGTCGACGTCGACCGGGGTGGCCGACGAGGCGGTGGAGGAGTTGCCCAGCTGGCCGTAGATGTTGTAACCCCACGCCATGACGACGCTCTTGCCCGCTCCCTCGCCTTCCTCGGCCGCGGTCATGGCGAGCGCGTGGTGACAGCCGGCGTCGATCTTGGAGACCTTGGGCAGGCCTTTGACCAGGCGGGGTACGGAGCTGGTCGCCCGGCTGCCGTTGCCGAGCTGGCCGTGGATGCCGCGGCCCCAGGCGTACACCTGGCCGTTGCCGAGGAGGGCGAGGCTGAAGTCGCACCCGGCGGCGATCTGCTTCACGTCGGGCATGCCCTGGACGCGGGCGGGGATGCTGCGGCTGTCTCCGGTGCGGTTGTTGCCGAGCTGCCCGTAGGCGTTGTCGCCCCACGAGTAGACCTGGCCGTGCTTGTCCACGGCGAGCGCGTGCGCGCCACCCGCCGCGATGTCCTCCACCGGCGGCAGCCCCGGGACCTTGACGGGCACCTTCTGGGCGGCGTGGGTGCTGTTGCCGAGCTGGCCGGAGGCGTTGTGGCCCCAGGACCTGACCGTGCCACCGCTGCTGGCGAGCGCGAGAGCGAAGGAGTTCTCCGCCGAAGTGCCGCCCGCGGAGATCTTCTTGACGTCACCGCGCAGGAGATAGGTGACGGCGGTGGGGGTCGAGCTGTCGGTCATGGTGCCGTTGCCGAGTTGGCCGACGATTCCCGCGCCCCAGCTCGTCACGGTGGGCTGGATCTCGTCCGCCGTGGCGGGCGTGGTGGCGGGTATGGCCAAGGCGGCCGTCGTCGCGACGACAGCCATGAGGCGCACCAGAACGGTGCGACGCGCTAGAGGGGACATGGCGCTCCTTCGGTCTCCGATGACAAGGGGAATGCCGCGTGCCCCTGCTCCGCCGGGCGTGACTCGGGACTGGGCCGGCCGGGCCGGGCATGGGGAACGGCTGTGCGACGTCTGCAGCCTGACCCAGCTCCAGCGGCCTCGCGACCGCTGGAGGGACCTCTCACTCGATCGACCGACCACCGTACGGAGGGGCGCACTTTCCTCTGCGGAACAGCTTCGGGAAAACCCTTGCGCATGACGGCCGTTGAGGTGACAGCGACGGCGCTCGCGGGCCAGTTCCTCGTTCCGGGACGGGCGTGAAGGGCGCCGTCGAGCGAACAGACCCTCCGACCGAACGAGTTGTCGGGGATCACCGCATCGCCGCGTCGGACGACCCCCGATGCGGTGACCCACAAGCCGAGTTGCCCGGAGGTTCGGGCGGGACACGCGCCCCCCTGGGCCATTGCGGTGAACCCTCACGACGGACCGGCGGGGCATGGGCGAGCCAGGCGGAGTAGACCGTCGCCGACCCCGGGAAATGCTTCTGTAGGCCAATCACACAATACGACCGAGCAACCTCAGGGCGATGTAGTGAATTGTCCTGTACATGCGCGCCTCCGTCGATCGGAAACCACGCACGCGAATGACGTTCGCAGAATCGTTTCCGCTCCCGCTTACCTTTCTGCGCCCCCTCCGGATGTCGTTGTCGAGACCGCCCGGGTTCACACAATGAGTCCCGCACACACTGCCGAACGGAGAAACTCGTGTTCTATGCAGGACGGACCGGCATGGCCGCCGCCGGATTCACCGCAGCTCTCTGGGTAGGGGTGACCGCACTACCGGCCGCAGCGACCCCGCCGCCGCATCCCTACGGCGGCCTGCCGGTCGCCGCGCCCATGGCCGAGACCACCGGCGGCTACGCAACGTCCCCGAGTGGGCAGGGTCTCGGGTACTCCCCCTGGTTCCTGCCGTGGGCGGCGCCGGAACCGCCGTCCATGGACATGCCCGGCTACCCGAAGGGCGATCAGCCACCGGTCAAGAACTCCGACCCGTGCAGCAAGGACAGCAAGAATCCGTCCGGCTGCGGGGCCCGGGAGGGCAATCAGAAGGAGATCGAGGCCTGTCCGCCCGGTCAGGCGGGCTGCCTGGCGAAGTACGCGACGGACGGCCAGGCCACCCGGACCGATCTGAATTCGACGGCGGCGTTCGTCGACGAGCTGGCCAACAAGGACCGCTACGCCTCCCCGCACCAGGCCGCGGCCCAGATGTGCGGGATCTTCTCCCAGCACATCCACTTCTACCGGCCCGACCAGTACCAGTTCCAGCCGACGACCCACAACTGCCTACCGGGGCTGTCCGGCCAGGACCACGAGCACCCCACGGTCACCCCCGTCGGCACTCTGACCCGTCTCCCTGACGACCAGCCCCATTGACGACCAGCCTCATTGACGACCAGCCCCAGTAAGGAGTCCGCACCCGTGCGCGTCACGCCCCTGCGTATCCCCGCCGCCGTCGTCCTGGGCGGCGTCCTCCTCCTTCCCCTCTCCTGCGTTCCCGCGTACGCGGCTCCGGCCGCCGAGCCCCCGTGGAAGAACACGGACGTCGCCAACGGCGACTTCTCGGCCCCCCAGCTGTCGACCACCGCGGAGGCCAGCCAGGAGATCGTTCCCAAGGAATGGTCCGGCAACGACGTCACGGTCTTCTCCGGCCCGCTCGCCCGGCGCCAGGACAAACGCCAGGCCGTCTCCCTCAACGACAGCACCGGCGCCGGCACCCTGCGTCAGCGGCTGTGGGGCGTGAACGCCGGCGCGACCGTGCGGGTCGGCTTCTCCGACTCCGCCTCCACGCTCTCGACCTGCACCCCGGCGCGGGTCCAAGGCGGCCAGCGCTACAAGGTGACCACGTACAAACCGGTGGCGTACGGATCGGACGGCAAGCCGTCCAAGGACCGCCCGGTCCACCACACGCAGGAGTACAGGACCGAGGGCTACACGAAGCCCGCGAACCAGACCGGCGACGGCTCCTGGTCCGCCACTCCGAAGGCCTTCGAGTTCACCGCCGCCGAGGACAACCCGCTGATCGCGTTCGAGTCGCTGGAGAGGCCCACCAGCAGCAGCGACGAGGAGAAGAAGTGCGGCCCGCTCATCGCCGTGGTCACCGCCCAGCAGAAGGCGGCGCCCGTCGACTACTACGTCGAGCAGAACGGCCTGCCCTGGCACGCCTACAAGGGCCACGACGAGATCTCGCTCGAAACGGCCCTCGAAACGTGCAAGGGCGTCGACGGCTGCCGCTTCACGGCCGATCCCGACTACTCCTACCAGTACTACTCGAAGGTCCGGGTCATCGGATACGCGGCCATCAACTGCACCCGCAACCAGAAGACCGACAGACGGAACCTCAGCTACACCGAGGAGGGCTTCGACAGCCTCACGCAGGAGGTCCGCCGGCTCAAGAACTCGGCCCAGGCCGACCAGAACCTCGGCAACAGCGGAGGCGACGACAAGGGCGCGGGATCACCCAACCTCCAGGAGATGTTCCCTCAGATGTTCAAGCAGGCGGCCGCCGGATTCCAGCGCCTCCAGGGCAACAACCGGCTCGCCAACACCACGGACCCCCTCACCACGACCCGTACCACCGACAAGACCGTCGAACAGGCCGTCCAGCCGAGCGAGGCCGGCTGGTACGAAGTGCAGGCCTCCCGTGAGCGCGTCGAGGGCATCTTCCAGGGCAGCGGCAACCTCCGCATCGACGCGATGCTCGACTACCCCTCCAACCGCGTTCCTGACCGCTTCTACCAGCGCACCGGCCCGATGACCCAGGACGAGCAACGGCACTGCCTCACCGAGCGCCCCCTGCGTGTCACCCCCGACAACAGCGGCGTGGACGCCCCCGCGGAATCGGGCGGCCCGTCCCCGCGCACGGAGACCGGTACGGCAGCCCCTGGCGCGGCGGCCCCCGCAGCTCCAGCACCCCTGGCCGCCCCCGCCGCCCCGGTCGCCCCGAGCTCCCCCGCCGTCCCGGTCACCCCCGCCGGTGGCGCTTCTCCCGTCCAGGTGTCGCCGGTCCAGACGCGGCCTGTCTCCCGATCGGAGACGCCGGCCCAGGCACCGGCCTCCCCCGCCACCCCCGCCACCCCCGCCCAGCAGTGAGGAAGCGAGTCATGCGCACCCCCGCCCGCACCGCCCCGACCCTTCCGAGACGGGCCCTCGTCGTTCCGGTCACCACCCTGTCGCTCGCGCTTGCCACCGTCGCCACCGCGCACCCCACCGCCGCGGCGCCGTCCGGCGACCCCGCGCCCGTGCCGAAGGCGACCCGCAACGGCGCCCCCGCCCCCGTGAAGGACGTACTGAAGTCCTGCAAGGGAGCCAACTGCGACTTCCGGATCACGCAAGGTCCCACCGAGTTCCTCAGCGCCGTCACCACCGTCGGCAGCGCTGTCGTCAACTGCTCCGACGCCGACATGACGATCGAACGCGAGGTCACCCTCTCCTCGTCCATCACCGACAACGTCGAGGGAGAGATCTCCGGTTCCTGGACCCACGAGGGCACCGTCGACAAAACGGTCTGGGGCGAGGATCACGCCGAACACACCGAATCGGCAAGGCTGCAGAACACCGGCACCACCACCATCACCGGAACGAAGCGCGACCAGACGTCGACGAACAACGGCACGATCGACCACTCGGCCCCCAAGGACAAGGGTCCGAACACGGAGACGCACTCGTTCACGGCCACCCAGAACGAGACCACCAGCCAGACACAGAACTCGGCCGCGACCCAGACCGAGGTGGCCTCCTCGGCCAAGGGATCCGTCACCGGTCACGACGAACTGCACGTCGGCGTCAAGGACGCCTTCGCCGCCGCGTTCCGCCTCACCGCCGGCCGCGAGCTCACCCAGAGCGTCGAGGAACGCATGATGTACAGCATCACCCTCAAGCCCAAGGACATCCTCACCCTCGGCGCCCAGAACGCCATGGTCCGCACCCAGGGCACACTCCGCGTCAACGACAGCGCGGGCGCCGCCACGGTCGAGAACGTCAGCGTCAACAGCCCGTCCACCACGAACGCCAGCTCCTTGATCTCCCAGACCTACACGGACGCGGGGCAGTGCATCGGCGTACGGCCCACCAAGAACGCCGCCGACCCACAGCCCGGACCACGCCCGCGCGCGGGCGGAGGCACCACCCCGTCCCCCGTCGAGCAGGCGCCCCGCCCGCACCCTGCCGCCCCGGGCCTGTACGAGATCCCCGCCCCTCCGGCGGGATCGAGCCCCGGCCCGGTCAAAGTGGTCCCCCTCCCCCCGGGGACGACGGCCCAGCCGTGACGACGAGCCCGGCGACCATGGACATGGCTCAGACCCCGGCCGGGACACCGGTGGGGGCCGCGCGCAGCGCGCGGACCACTCGCGCCCGTCCGGGGGTGTCCAGCGGGTCCATCACACACATCCTCAGGAGGGTGTGCGTACCCTCCTCTCCCGAGGGGGAGCAGACGGACCCCCACACGCCGTGCCGGCTCAGCCGGTCGAGCAGCGGACCGTCCACCGAACCACCGCTCTTCAGGGCGAAGTTGACGATGGAGAGGTCCGGTGGGCGTCGACCCACGAGAGCAGCCCCGTCGCCGCGCTCGTGTCCGCCCTCGTCGGCGAACGACTCGTACAGCACGCGCGCCGAGTCGAGGCAGCCCCCGAGCAGCCGCCCGTACCCGCCGTCGAACAGGCCGACCGCCCGGTGCGCGGCCCACACCGCCGCGGCCGCGGCGCCCGGCCGCGCACCCTCCAGGGTGTACGGGGCGAACAGCATGGGTTCCCCCGCCCTGGGGGCGAAGTACCCTGGCCGGGTGGCGACCGCCTCGGCCGCACGCCGGTCCCGCAGCACCAGAGCGCCGGCCGGATAGGGCGCCCGGCCGCACTTGTGCGGGTCGACGGTGACCGAGTCGGCCCCTGGCAGGGCGCACAGAGCCGCGTGGACCTCCGGCTTCAGCGGGGCCGCCAGCTGCTCGTACGGCAGCGGTTCGCCCTCGCCGTCGAGGCAGACGGTACGGAAGTAGCCGCCGTACGCGGCGTCCACGTGGACGTAGAACGAGGCCCCGTAGCGCCGTTCGCACTCCTCCCGCAGGCGCAGCACGGCGGGCAGGTCGTCGACGGCGCCCTCCGCGGTGCTGCCGAGCGTGGCGACGACGGCGAGGACGGGACGTCCGGCCCGCAGCAGCCGGTGGACCCGGGCCGCGAGATCGGCCGTGTCCAGCCGGGCATGGGAGTCGAGGCGCACCCGCTCCACCTCGTCACCCCCGAGCCCGAGCAGATCGGCCGCCTTTTCCCAGGAGTAGTGGGCGTTGCGGCCGATCAGGAGCGTGGAGCGGGCGGGTCCGGCGGCTGGCCGCCGGACCTCGGACAGCAGGCCTCGTCGCTCCAACTGCTGTAGCAGATCCAGTGTCTGACGGTACGGCAGATTATGGAGGCGTACGGGATCGAGACCGGCGACCAGGTCGCGGGCGGCCGGATGGCGGGCCGCTGCCTGCGGCAGGGTCCGCAGGGTCCGGGCGATCCAGAGGGCCTCGTACCCGGCGGCATGGGCGCCCGAGCAGAGATGGGCCCAGCCCGTGGTGGGCCCGTACCCCACCAGCCGGCACAGGTCCCGTGCCACCTCGTGTTCCAGCTCGGTGGTGACGGGCGAGGCCTCAGGGGCGATGTTGTTGGGGTTGTAGAGCAGGGCGCAGAGGTAGGCCAGGGTGACGTCGAGGGGCGTGTCGGCCGTCATGTGGGAGAGGTGCCCCGGGGCCGGCCAGGGGGTCGAGTCCCGTGCCAGCCGCGCCGACAGATCCCGCAGCAGCGCCCGGGCACCCGGGGACGGCCCGGCCGGCGGGACTCCCGTACAGGAAGCGCGCCAGCGGTCGTGGTCGCCGAACAGGTCTCTGAGCAGGTCGAGGGTGGGGGCGGGGTCGGGGGTGGGGGTCGGGTCGGGATCGGGATCGGGGGTCATCGCAGGATGTGAGCGGCGATCCGGTCGTGGGCGAGCTCCAGTTGGTCCCAGGCACGTTGACAGACCGTCATCAGCTCGGGGAAGCGCGCGGGCGAGAGCGAGCGCAGGTGGTCGCGGCCGATCCGGCTGTGGTCCTCGTCGATCGCCGCGTGCAGATCGAAGTACGACTCCTCGGGAGTCCCGGAGTGCGGGAAGGCCACCCGTGTCCGATTGCCGAAGACGTCGCAGCTGGCCTCGACGACCATGTGGACGATCACGATCTTGGCCGCCTCGTCGGCTCCGTGCATCTGCATGAGGAACCAGTTGCCGGCCGCTTCGAGGATCGGATCGTAGACGTCGGTGGCCACGCCGTGGCGCTCGCGGAGCAGTACGTCGTGCCCGAACTCCTCACGCAGATGCCCGGCGTAGACCTCCCGCAGCACCGGATCGACGCAGAGCGCCTGACGGGCGTACAGCATGCGCTGGAAGTAGACCGACCAGACGTACAGCGCGGAGAGGAATCGGCGGCGCAGCTCCGGGTCGGCGCCGATGCGCCCGTCGTCGAAGGGCTCGAAGAGCCGGTGCTCCTCGTAGCGGCGGAGCCGGGCGGCGTTGAGCCGTTCGAGGTCGGTGTACGCGGCCGTGGCGGCCTCGGTGAAGCGGACCCGGGGCCCGACCTCGTCCTCGTACAGCCCCGCCCCCTCGAACTGGACCGAAAGGCCGTGGAACTCTTCACCGGGCGCGGTCTCGAAGCCGTGGAGCGAACCCGGCGGGACACAGACCGTGTCGCCCTCCGCGAGCATCCCCTCACGATCGCCGATGAGCCGCACGGACCCCTTGCAGACGATGATCACCGACTTGGTGGGGTGCTCGTGGATGTCGAGCCGCTCGCCGTCACGGAGCCGCACCCAGGCGAGGGACAGGCGCCCCTGTTCGGGCAGGAAGTCGGCCAGTTCGTCGTGGCGGCGGAAGTCGCGATGCTCGCCGAGTTGGTGTACCTCGCCGCCCACCTCCACGGAGGTGAGGGCGCGGATCGTGTCGCGGGCCACGATCAGCGGGCGGGGGAAGGTGGTCGGCTGCGGCACGGGGGAGATCTGTTGAGTCGTCATGACGGCTTTCGCTGGAAGGGGTTCAGTACGGCAGGACGTGCGAGGTGGCGGCGGGGAGGTCCCTGTCGCGGCCCGCGCCCAGGGCGGCGAGCAGCCGGGAGTTCTCCTGCCGGGTCGCGACCGCGATACGCAGGTGGCGGCGGAGGCCGTCCGGTTCGACGACGGCGTCCAGACCGGCCTCGAGGAGCGCCTCGGCCGCCGTGGCGGTGTCGGTGACCTCGACGGTGACGAAGCCCGCGGTGGCGTGGACCTCCTGGACCAGCGGGCAGCGGGCCAGGGCTGCTGCCAGCCGGTCGCGCTCCTCGACGAACGCGTCGATGCGGTGGCGCAGGACGGAGAGGTCGGAGAGCTCGCTCATCGCGGCGTCGATGACGGGCCCCGGTACGGCGAAGGGTGACTGCGCCGCGCGCAGGGCGGTGATCGCGACCGGATCGGCGAAGACGGCCCCCAGCCGCAGGCCCGCCATCCCCAGCCCCTTCGACAGGGAGCGCAGCACGATCAGGCGGGGGTGATGGGCGATCAGGTGCCGGTACGAGGGGCGCCCCGCGAGCTCGGCGTAGGTCTCGTCCACGACGACGAGTCCGCCGAACCGCCTGAGTAGGGCGTCGAGCTCGCCGGCGGCAACCTTGGTGCTCGTGGGGTTGTTGGGGTCGCACAGCAGGACGCCCTTGACCGGCAGTGCGAGGAGTGCGTCGACGTCGAGGCGGTCGTAGCGCTCGCCCCGCAGCGGTACGGCGTACCGCTCGACACCGTGGAGGGTGGCGAGACGGTCGAAGAACCCGAAGTTCGGAGGAGTGACGGCGAGGGCGTCGCGGCCGGGTTCGAAGAACGTACGAAGGACGAGCTCCAGGGCGTCGACGGCGCCACGGGTGAGGAGGACGCGGTCGTACGGATCCTGACCCTGTGAGTGGCCCTGTGAGTGCCGGGGTTCCGGTGCTGGTTCGAGCCGGTCGAGGGCTGCGGTGTAGCGGCTGACGAGGGCCCTGAGCCCGTGGTCGGGATATCGGCCGTGCGCTCCCGCGAAGGTGTTCTCGTTGAAACGGAGATTGACCAGACCCCGGGATTCCGGGCGCGGGCTGAAGGGCCCGGCAGGTCGCAAGGTGCGAACGGAATGTCTGACCAATTCACCGATTTCGGTGGACATGGAGCTCCTCGAATGACATGCGGAAACTCCGGATTCCAGGGAATTGCAGGGAGTTGCAGGAATTCCCCGGAATCCAGAGGTGTCCCTCGCGGGTGTGCGAGGGATCAGAACGCGCCGAAGGCCCAGTTGCCGGGCGCCTGCGGGTCGTCACTGCGGTAGAAGTCCTCGACGCCCTTGGCGTACTCCGACTTCGTCACGAAGCCGTCGCCGTCCATGTCGAGCTGCTGGAAGCCCTTCGTGCTCTCGGGCCGGGCGACGCCGAGCTTCTGGTCCATGCGGATCCACTCGTCGAGGCTGATCCGGCCGTCGTGGTCGGAGTCCACGACGTCGAACGACATCTTGCCGAGCTTGATGGCCTCGTTCATGACGTGGTCGATGTCGCCGGCGCTGATGAACTCCTCACGGCTGATGCGCTGATCGCCGTCGGTGTCCAGCGCCTTCTGCAGCGCCTGCCACACCCGGTCCGCCTCGGCGATGAGCGCCATGCCCTCGCGCGAGTCCCGTGCGCCCGCGGCGTCGTTGATACGGCCCGCGAATTCCGCGAGGTCCGCCTGCTCGATGAAGCCGTTCTGGTCGAGGTCGAGCAGCTCGAAGTGCCGCTGGAGCTTGCGCTCCTGGACAGCCGTCATTTCTTTCCTCCTTGTGGGGGGTGTTCCGGGGCAGTGTGAAGCCCGGGAAGAGCCGGCCGAGGAATGGCCACGCAGGGCCATGGTCCGATCGAACGATCGAGACGCGAACGGCCGATCTCGCGCCTCATCCTTCGACCCTAGATAAAGACATGTCAAGAAATGTCCCCCGGCCGGCGCAACAGCCGAAACCGCTTGAAATTGAAACGGATTGCCACGCCTCCCGCAGGCCTCCGGCTTCGGCTCCGTCGGCTCTGTAGCGGCGGGTGGCCAGCGGCTCAATCGAGGGTGGCGAGATGATCGGCGTCGCCGCCACGCCACTCGATGAGGAAGATGGTCGCGTCATCGCTGGTAACGCCGCCACGTCCCCGCTTCAAAGCGTGGGAGAGCGCACGCACCACCGGCCGCACCGCCGTGTGGTCACGGACGGCTCGGTTGGTCCACTCGATGAGCTGTTCCTCACCGAACTCTTCCCCACCGGGTTGATGCTCTTCGATCAGGCCATCGGTGAAACACAGCAACCGGTCCCCGGGCTGCAGCATCCGCTCGCTGACCACCGGCTCCTCACCGCCGAAGCCGACCGGCAATGTGGTCGGGCTCTCCAACCGGTCCACCACGGCGCGGCCACGGATCAGCAAAGGCGCCGGGTGGCCGGCATTGACCCACTGCAGCCGGCCCGTCGCGATGTTCACACACATCATCTGCGCGGTGACGAAGTGGTCGTGGCCGAACTGCTCGTTGATGGCCCTGTCCATGAACGCATACACCTGGGACAGATCGGTTTTGGCCCGTCGCGCGTGACGGTAGGCGCCGATGGCGACCGTCGCCATGGTCGCCGCGTCCAAGCCGTGGCCCATCGCGTCGATCATGGCCACATGAAGGACGTCGCCGTTGAGGGCGTAGTCGAAACTGTCGCCGGCCACGTCGTACGCGGGCTCCAGGATTCCAGCCACCTCGACCTGCGGAACAGTCATCGACAGCGGAGGCAGCAACGACCACTGGATCTCTGCGGCCACGCTCATGGGGGCGCGGCGTCGGGTCCGGAAGAACAGGTCGGTGTAGGCGTCCTTGGTCACGATCATGTCTGCCACCAGGCCGGCAAGTCTGCGCAGCAACCGCCGGTCGTCGTCATCGACGCTGTCCAGGGTGACGGCCATCGCCCCTACCTGGTCACTGCCGTCCAGCAGCGGCAGATACATCCGCACGGTGCCGTCCTGCGGCACCTCTACCGTTCTGCGGCTCAGGAACGCCTTGCCGGCAGGTGAGTCCTCGACCGGTTCGGGGTCACCGACCGTCAGCCCCCGGCCCGGCAGCGGCACCAGCACCATCTGCTCGTAGTCCTGCAGGAGGATCGAGACGTCCCGGCCACCGACCCTGGCCACCTCCTCCGCAACGAGCGGGGCGATCAACTGCGGCGGCATCTCGTGAGCCCGGTCCAGCAGCAATCCCAGCAGCCGCTCACCGAACCCCTCCGACCGGTCCACCCCGAACTTGCTCGGCTTCCGCCCGCCTTCGGACATCGTGCTTGCATCCCTTCGCGGCGCGGCATGGGAATTCAGTGGGCGGTCGGTTGTCCGGAGCCGGGGACAGCCTGACACCGCCAGCCAGCCCAACGAGCCGATTACGCCAGAGGCGGCATGTCCCACCCACCCGGCGGGAACAGCCTGCGTGGACTGTGGCCCAGCAACTCCGGCGCCTCATCCCGTCGGACGGGATCGGACTTCCGCTCTCCATCCCTCGCCCTTCCGGCGGAGGCGGATCGTCCGCGGAGTGGATCCGGGCGCGTGGGCTGCCCGGACACAGTGGAGCCATGACAACCCACACGACGCACCTCATCACGACAGCAACAGAGCGGCCCGTTCCCCGGTGGGCTGCCCTCGCGGCCCACGCGATGCCCCTGGTCGCACTGCCTGTCTGCCTGTGGCGTCTGCCCATCGCCTTCGGATACGGCATGGGCGGGGAGGTCCTGCCCCCGTCACCGTGGAACATTCCCTACGTCGTCGGACTCAGCGTTCTGTCCGAGGCGTTCGCCCTACTCAGCTTGGGCCTGGTCCGCCGGTGGGGAGAGGTCGTGCCCACCTGGGTGCCCAAACTGGGCGGCAGACGCATACCGCCCTTCGCCGTGATCCTCCCCGCGACGATCAGCGGCCTTCTCTTCACCGCCCTGATGGTCCACTGGGCGTTCGGAGCCTTCCGCCTCGGCGGTGCCGACGGCTTCCCGTACGCCGAGGGCTGGGACGTGCTGGCGATGACGGTCAGCGGCCTGTTCACCTTGTGGGGCCCCCTCCTCCTGGCGCTGACGTTCGCGTATCACCGCCGCAGGTGCGGATAGGGAACCCACTGGGCTTCGCCCGCTGCGACCCCGACGGCAGCATTCAGGTGATCGGCCGGGCCGGCCTCGACGATCCGTCCTGAGTCGAGTACCGCGATCCGGTCCGCGAGGACTCCGGCGGCGGCGAGGTCGTGGGTGATGAACACCAGGCTGAGTCCGTCGCTGTCCCGGAGCCGGGCGAGGGAGTCCAGGGTGGTGGTCCGGGTGGCCGCGTCGAGGCCGGAGGTGATCTCGTCGCAGATGAGGACCTGTGGCCCGGCCAGCAGGGCGCGGGCCAGCGCTGCTCGCTGGAGTTCGCCGCCCGAGAGCTCTCCGGGGCGGCGCCCGGCGAGGCTCTCGGTGAGGCCGAACTCGCCGAGGGTCTCCAGGGCAGTGCGCCGTGCGTCCCGCGGTGCGGCTCCGCGGAGCCGTACCGCGCTGCGGGCGACCTGGTCCAGGACCGGCCGGTGCTCGTCGAAGGCCGCCTTCGCGTCCTGGAACACGTACTGGACGGCGGCCAGTTCGGCGCGGGTGCGGGAACGGAGACTGCGCGGCAGCGGCGTCCCGTCGAGGAGGACCGTGCCCTGGTACGCGCGATGCAGCCCGGCCAGGCAGCGTCCGAGGGTGGTCTTGCCGCTGCCGGAACGGCCGACGAGCGCCAGGCACTCCCCTGCCGCGAGCGAGACCTCGATGTCGCTCAGTACCTCGGCGGCTCCCTGCGTGGTGCGGTGCCGTGCGGTGAGGTGCCGCGTCTCCAGACGCTTCGGACCGCGCGGGCGCGGTGTTCGCGCAACGCGGGGCGGCATCTCCGGTGCGAGCCCCTCCAGGACGGATGACGCGGGTCTGCGGTCCACGACCTTCCCGTCCCGCATCACCACGACCTCGTCGGCCAACTCCCGTACGACGTCGAGGTCGTGGCTGAGCAGGACGACGGCGATGCCTTGTGCGGCGACGGCGGCCAGCTCCGCCACGATGCCCTGCTTGGTGAGGGCGTCCTGGCCGGTGGTGGGTTCGTCGGCGACGATGACCCGCGCGCCCAGCAGCAGTGCCTGGGCGAGAACGACCCGCTGCTGCTGTCCGCCGGAGAGTTGGTGCGGGAAGCGGCGGAGCACGGCCTCGGGGTCCGGCATCTGGGCGAGACGCAGGGCCTGTTCGACGCGGTTCCTGCGCTCTCGCCGGTCGCCTCCCTGGCGGGCGGTGATGTCGGTGAGCAGCGCGCCGACGCGCCGGGCGGGATTGAGAACGGAAGCCGGGTGCTGGGGTACGTATCCGACCGGGCCCGCGGATGTGTGGACCGCGCCGTCGACCACGGCGCCGGCCGGGTATTCGCCGAGGAGGGCGAGCCCGGTGGTGGTCTTGCCGCTGCCGGACGGGCCGATGACGGCGGTGACCTTGCCCGCGTGGGCGGCGAGGTTCACGCCGTCCACGATCGTCCGTCCGCCGATCTCCACGCGCAGGTCCCGCACGTGCGCGACGAGGGTCATCGCGTCGCTCCCTTCCGGGGGGTGTGCCGTTGGAGGACGGCGTCGAACAGCAGGTTGGTGCCCATCGACAGGCCCGCGATGAGCAGGGCGGGTACGACCACGGCCCAGGGTTGGAGGAACAGGCCGGTGCGGTTGCGGTCGACCATCACCGCCCAGTCGGCGGCGTCCGGCTGTACGCCCACGCCCAGGAAAGCGGCGGTCGCGACCAGATAGAGGGCTCCGGTGAGCCGGATCCCGGCGTCCGCGGCGAGGGTGCGGCGCATGGAGCGTGCCACGTACCCGACGGCCGTGCGCCACCAGGACTCGCCCTGCATGCGCAGCGCTTCCACGGCCGGTCGGGAGGAGATCTCGACGGCCGCCGCGTGCACGACCCGGGCGGCGTCGGGCACGGCGGCGAGGCCGACCAGGACGGTGAGTCCGACTGGCCCCGGGGTGAGGGTGGCCGCGACGAGCAGCACCAGCAGGAGCGAGGGCACCGCGATGACCACGTCCAGGGGGCGCATCAGTGCTTCTTCCAGCCAGGTGCGGCGGGTGAGGGCCGCGGTGAGGCCCAGGGGGACGGCGACGAGGTACGCGAGGACGGTGGCCGCGATCGCCACGAGTACGACGGAGCGGCCTCCGAGGAGCACCTGTTGCCATACGTCGCGTCCGCTGAAGTCGGTGCCGAGCCAGTGCCCGTCGCCGGAGGCGAAGGAGACCGAGCGGGGACCGGCCGGACCTGCCACGAAGGGCCCCACCAGGGCGAGCAGGACGGGCAGGCCGATCAGCCCGAGGGCGAGGAGGGACCTCGATGGTTTCTGCTTCATGCCGCCACCTCGGATCGGGGTGCGAATCGGCGGGCGGCCAGGTCTGCGGCGAGGTTGACCGCGACGGTGACGGTGCCGAAGACGACGGCCATGCCCTGGACGACGGGGAGGTCGCGGGCCGCGACGGCTTCGATGAGAACGGTGCCGAGGCCGGGGATCACGAAGAGTGCCTCCACGACGATCACTCCGCTCAGGAGCCAGTCGCAGGTGCGGGCCAGTTGCTGGGTGGCGGGCGCGAGCGCGTTGGGCAGGGCGTGGGCCCAGGTGATCCGGGTGCCGGAGACTCCGTAGCGGCGGGCCTGGGCCACGTACGGCGATGCCATGGCCTCGATCATCCCGGCGCGCACCAGGCGGCTGATGGTGCACACGGGCCGCGACAGCAGGACGGCGACGGGCAGGATCAGGACGGCGGGCTCGGTGAACACGTCGACGCCGACTGCGGTGGGCGGCAGCCAGCCCAGCCACAGTCCGAAGAGCGTGGCGAGCAGGACCCCGACGGCGAACTCCGGTACGGCGTGCACGGCGAGCGTCAGGGCACTGACGGTCCTGTCCAGCGGGCCGCCCTCGCGGCGGGCGGCCAGAACCCCGAGGCCGACGGAGAGAGGGACGAGCAGGGCGAGGGTCGCGACGGCCAGCAGAAGGGTGGGGCCGAGGCCCGCGGCCAGGTAGCCGGTGACGGGCCGCCCGCTGATCAGCGAGGTGCCGAGGTCGCCGTGGAGGAGGCCGGCGACCCAGTCGGCGAGGCGTTCGGCGGCGGGCCGGTCCAGGCCCATCGCCCCGCGGATGCGGGCGATGCGGGCCGGGTCGGGCTGGTCCCCGGCGAGCGCGACGGCCGCGTCACCGGGCAGCGCCTCGGTGAGGGCGAAGATGAACAGGACGACGGCCGCCGTCTGCCCCAGGCCGAGGAGCAGGCGGCGGCCGATCCAGGAGAGGTGCGGTGTCACGCGAGCCAGATCTTGTCGAAGCGGGCCCAGTCGAGGGTGTTGGCGGGGGCCTCCTTCGACACCCCGTGCACCGTGGGCGCGGTGGCGATGATCCAGTCGGCGAAGCCCCAGATCAGGAAGCCGCCCTCGTCGTACAGCCGACGCTGCATCCGCTCGTAGAGGGCGCCGCGCTGCGTCACGTCGCGGGTGGACTGGGCCTGCTGGTACAGGTCGTCGAAGTCCTTCTGCCGCCACTTGGTGGCGTTGGTGGTGGAGCCGGTCAGCAGCCGCTGCGAGATGTGGGACTCGATGGGCATGGCGCCCGAACGGTAGGAGGCGAAGGTGCCGTTGTCCAGGATGTCCTTCCAGTATGTGTCCTTGTTGCCGACCTTGATCTCGACGGTGACCCCGGCCTTGGCGGCCTGCTCCTTGAAGATGCCGGCGGCCTCGACGAAGCCCGTGGCGGCGGGGGCGGTGTCGAGGGTGACCTTCAGGCCCTCGGCCCCGGCCTCCTTGAGCAGGGCACGGGCCTTGTCGAGGTCCTGGGTACGCTGCGGGAGGCCGGCCGGGTAGTACTGATAGCCCTTGCCGAAGAGGTCGTTGCCGATCTCGCCTGCGCCGGAGAGGGCTCCGTCGACGAGTTCCTTGCGGTCGGCGATGAGGAAGAAGGCCTGGCGGACCCGGGGATCGTCGAACGGCGGGCGGTCCGTCTTCATGACGAAGCCCTGCATCGCACTGCCCGGGAGGCGGACGATGTCGATCTTTCCCTTGCCCTCGTGGGTGCGGGCGGTGGCCGGGTTCAGCTCGTGGGCGTACTCGACCTGACCGCCGAGCAGGGCGCTGACGCGTGCCGACTCCTCGCCGGCGACGACGAATTCGAGCTCCTCCAGGTGGGGGGCGCCCTCCCAGTAGGCGTCGTTGCGCTTGACGACGAGGGAGCTGCCCGGCTTGAAGGAGACGAAGCGGAACGGTCCGGAGCCGACGGGCTTGTCGAAGGCGGTGGCGTCCTTGGGCACGATGTACGCGCCGAAGGCGGCGAGGACGTTGGGGAATTCCGCGTACGGGCGCTTGAGCTTGAACTCGACGGTGGAGGCGTCCACGGCCCGGCTGGCGTCGAGGTCGATGGGCTCCAGGGACGCCTTGGCGCGGAAGGTGCCCTTCGGGTCGGCGATCCGACGGTAGCTGTGGAGGACGTCCTCGGCGGTGACCGGCCTGCCGTCGTGGAAGGCGGCCTTGCGCAGGGTGATGCGCCAGGTGTCCAGGGTGTCGTTCGGCTCCCAGCGCTCGGCGAGCCTGGGGACGGCGGCGAGGTCGGCGCCGAAGTCGGCCAGCTTGTCGAACAGGGCCTTGGCGCGGGCCGCGTCGACGAACAGGTTGGCCGCGTGCGGGTCGAGGGTCTCGTTGGCGCCGCCGCCGGCGAAGGCGGCGCGCAGCTTGCCGCCGGGCTTGGGGGCTCCCTCTGCCGCGTTCTTGGCGTCCGGGGTGGTGGCGCCGGTGCCGCAGGCGGCGGTGAAGGCGAGGGCGGTGGCGCCCGTGGCGAAGAGGAAGCCTCTGCGGGCGAGGCTGGAGCGGGCGTCGTTCATGGGGTGGTGTCTCCGTTGCTGGGGTGGGGCGTGAGCCGGGCGATGAGGTGGAGGCGGTCGGAACGGGTGGTCCCGTGCGGGGCCTCGCCCTCGCTCCACGGCGGTTCCGTGCGGGGTCCGGGCCCGTCGTGCAGCGCGAGGACCTCGAACCCGGCGGTGGTGAGGAAGTACCGGAGCTCCTGCGGGAAGAGGAGCCTCCAGGCGGAGTGCTGTTCGTCCGGCGGGGAGCCGTCGTCGGCGGTCCAGGTCCTTCGGCGGCGCAGGAGTTGAGCGCCGTGATCGATCCACAGGGTGGTGTGGGAGGTGTACGTGGTACCGCGCCAGGCGAAGGTGTGGGTGCGCGGGCCATCGAGCAGTTCGGTGTTGCCGAGGAAGAAGGCCCCGTTGCGCATCTCGGCGACGAGCAGCCCGCCCGGGGTGAGGTGGGCGCGGCAGCGGGCGAGGAAGGCGGCGAGGTCCTCGTTGGTGTGGCAGTGGAGCAGGGCACTGTCCAGGCAGACGACCGCGTCGAAGGTGGCTCCGAGGTCGAAGTCACGCATGTCGGCCAGGTGGTAGCCAGGGCCGGGGTGGTGTGTGCCCGCGTGGGCCAGCATGGCCTGTGAGGTGTCGATTCCGGTGACGTCGCGCCCGGCACGGTGGTGCAGCCAGGCGGCGTCCCGCCCGGTGCCGCACCCGACGTCGAGCACGCGGGGTCCGGCCCCGTGGCGGGCCAGTACGTCCTCGGTCCAGCGGGCGGCGAGCCGCTCGGGGTCGGGGAAGCGTTCCTCGTAGAGCGCGGGGTGGTCGGTGAGCAGGTTGCCGCTGGTCATCGGGGCTCGCTTCGGGGGCGTGCGGGGGCACGAGGGGGCAGGAGGTCCGGGGCACGAGGGGGCAGGAGGTCCGGGGCCCGGTCGGCGGGCAGGGCCCGTATGCGGTGCAGGTGCGCCACGGCCGCGGCCGAGGTCAGGCCGAGGGCGAGGCAGCAGACGTACGGCAGCCAGGTCAGGCCGGTGTGCCCGGCGGTGTCCATGGACCAGCCGACGGCCGCGCTGCCGACGGCCGCCGCGACTCCGGAGACCGCGTAGAAGAGTCCGTAGAACGTGCCGGTCAGGCTCGCGCGCCCGAAGGCCGGTATCAGCTCCATCACGAACGGTTGGGCCACCATCACGCCGATGTGCAGCAGCAGGGCGCCGGCGAGCACCGGCAGGAGGCGCAGCGGGTGCGCGGTGGCGGCGTCGGCGACGAGCATCGGGGGCAGGAATCCGAGGCCCATGAGGCCCAGCCCGGTCGCGATCCAGCGCCCCCTGCTCCCCCGGGCCTTCAGTGCGCGGGTGATGCGCAGCTGGAACAGCAGGTTGGCTGTGGTCCCGGCGAGGAACAGCAGGCCGACCGAGCCGCTCCAGCCTGAGGCGTCGGTCGCCGCGCGTGGCAGCAGCAGGTACAGCTGGTTCTCCAGGCCGTACATGGCGACCATGGCGAGGGAGAACGCCAGGAACCGACGGTTGCCCGCGGCCTCGCGCCAGTCGGCGATGACACCGGTGTCGGGGGCCGGTACCTCACGGGCCGGCAGCACAAGCAGCTGGGCGAGGGTCAGGGCGGCGAACACGCCGGCCGCGGTGACGGCGGCCGCCCGGAAGTCCACGAGCAGCAACAGGGTGCCGAGCAGCGGGCCGAGCAGCGCCCCGGTGGTGGCGAAGACGTTGAACAGCGCGAACGCCTCCGCCTTGCGCTCCCCGGCCTCCTGGGCGACGTACGTTCGCACGGCGGGGTTGAACAGGGCCCCCGCGAGCCCGCTGAGTATGGACGCGGCGATCAGCAACGGCAGGCTGTCGCCGAGGGCGAACAGGCCGAATCCCACCGTGCGCAGGGCGCAGCCCGCGATGATCACCCCGCGTGCACCGAGCCGGTCGGCGGCGGAGCCGCCGATCAGGAACAGGCCCTGCTGGCTGAGGTTGCGCAGCCCGAGGACGACGCCGACGACGGCGGCCGAGAGCCCCAGGTCGTCGGAGAGGTGCGTGGCGAGGTACGGGATGAGCAGGTAGAAGCCGGTGTTGACACCGAGCTGGTTGACGAGGAGCAGTCGTACGGCGAGGGGGAAGCCTCGTATCGCGCTGAGGATCCTCATCTCACGACCGCCATGTGGGTGCGCCGGACGCCGAGTCCGGCCCGGTCGGCGGCCCGTACGGTGCCGTCCGTACGGCCGATGCCGGTCCAGGGGTCGTCGGCGAGCAGCAGGTGCCCGTCGAGGTCGACCCAGCGGGCCCGGTCGGCGAGGTGCACGGCAGGGGCGATGCCGAGCGAACTCGCGGTGAGGCAGCCGAGCATCAGGTCGGTGCCGGTGCCGCGCAGGGCTTCGTGGATGCGCAGGGCGGCCCGTACCCCGCCGCACTTGGCGAGCTTGACGTTGACGCCGTGGACCAGTCCGGCGAGCGCGACGGCGTCCTCGTAGGAGACGGCGTCCTCGTCGGCGATGACCGGTACCGGGGACTCCTTGGCCACGCGGGCGAGCGCGTCGGGGCTGCCCGGCGCGATGGGCTGCTCCACGGCGGTGACGCCGAGCTCGGCGAAGCGCGGGAGGAGGTCGAGGGCCTGGCGTTCGGTCCAGGCTCCGTTGGGGTCGAGGAGGAGGATCGCCTCGGGGGCGCCGGTGCGTACGGCTTCCACGCGCGCGAGGTCCTCGGCCGGATCGGGGGACCCCGCCTTGACCTTGAGGGCGGTGAAGCCGCTCATGGCGAGCCGGGCCGCCTGCGCGGCGGCCGGTACGGGGGCGATGATGCCGATCGTACGGGTGGTCTGCGCGGCCGGTGCGGTCTGCGTACCCAGGAGCTGGTGGGCGGGCCGGCCGGCCCGTTTGCCGACCAGGTCGAGCAGGGCCGCCTCCATCCCGGCGAGCACGCCGGCCGGCAGCTCCGGCAGGCCGGGCAGGGAGCCGGCCATGTGTTCGTCCCACGCGGTCTCGGGGTCGGGAAGGCGTTCGACGGCGGGGCGTGCCGTGGTGAGGTGCCGGACGATGCGAGCGGTGGGCAGGCCGAGGTAGTCACTGCTGACCACCTCGCCCCAGCCGGTCAGGCCGCCTCGCTCGATCGTGACCCAGACCGCGTCGCGGCGGGCCATCACCGAGCGGGAGATGCGCAGCGGTTCGGCCAGTTCCAGCTCGGTGGTGTGCCAGGTGAGTTTCATGCGACGCCTCCCCGCGTCGGTGCGGGCAGGCGGGGCCGAGTGGCCGCGCGCGGGTCGACGACGGTGCGGCAGCGGGTCCAACCGACGGCCTCGGTCGCGTGCGGGTGTGCGATCTCCAGGGGGCGCAAGGCCAGTTCGGCCCGGTCGAGGCCGTGCGCGTGGCAGAAGTCGTCGTCGTAGACGGTGCCGAGGTAGCGGTGCGGGCCGTCGGGGAAGACGGTCGCCACGACCGCTCCGGCCTCGACCCGGGCGGCCCAGGCGGAGACGAGGGCGACGGCGCCGGTGCTCCAGCCGCCGCTGACGAAGCTGGTGCGGGCGAGCCTGCGGCAGGCGTCGACGGCTTCGGCCGGGCCCACCCAGTGGACCTCGTCGAAGGCGTGGTGGGCGACGTTGCGCGGGTGGATGCTGCTGCCGAGTCCGCGCATGAGTCGGGGGCGCGCGGGCTGGCCGAAGATGGCGGAGCCGATGGAGTCGACGCCGATCACCTTCAGGCGCGGCCAGCGGCGGCGCAGCGGGCCGATGAGCCCGGCGCTGTGGCCGCCGGTGCCGACGCTGGCCACCAGGACGTCCAGGTGGTCGAGCTGCCCGCAGAGTTCGGCGGCCATGGAGACGTAGCCGGCCGCGTTGTCGGGGTTGTTGTACTGGTCGGGCCAGTAGGCGTCCGGGATCCGGGCCAGGACCTCGCGGAGCCGGGCGATCCGGGCGGCCTGCCAGCCGCCCTCGGGAGCGGGCCGCTCCACCAGCTCCAGCTGGGCGCCGTACGTGCGGAGCAACTGTCGCATGGACGGCTCGAGTTCGCGGTCCCCGACGAGGACGACGGGGTGGCCGAGGGCCTGTCCGGCGAAGGCGAGGCCGAGCCCCAGGGTTCCGGAGGTGGACTCGACCACGGTGGCGCCCGGGCGGAGTTCACCGCGCTGCCGGGCACCGCGCAGCATGGACACGGCGGACCGCGCCTTCATCCCACCGGCGCCGAGGCATTCGAGCTTGGCCCAGAAGCCCGGGTGGGCGTAGGGCAGTTCCGTACGGATCCGCGCGAGCGGGGTGCGGCCGACCAGCGCCAGCAGCTCCGGGTTCGCCCTGTGGGCCGGCGGCCGGTACAGCGGGGGTGCGACGGTCACCGGGTGCCTCCGTAGCGGTGGATGACTCCCGGGCCGCCGTCGAGCCAGAAGAAGGGGTAGGGCTCGGCGGACACGGCGCTGACCCCGGCTCCGAGGAAGCGCGGCAGGACGGCGCTGCCGGTCTGCGCGAACATGACCAGGGGCTTGCCGGTGGCTGCGGCATGGTCGAGCAGCGGCTGGAAGGTTCCGTTCCCGAGGGTCATGCCGGAGGCGAGGACGGCGTCGCAGTGCTCCAGCTCCGCGAGGGCATCGGTCCGTACGGGCTCGCCCCACTCGGTGCTGCCGCCCTTGAGGTCGCAGGGCACGTAACCGACGCCGCGCTCGCGCAGCTGTTCCAGCAGGGAGTTGACCACGCCGATGACGAGGACCCGGCGGATCCCGGTCGCCGGCAGCAGGTCGACCACGGCGCGAGCGCGGGCCCTGGAGCGGAGCAGGGAGCTGCCGGCCGGCAGGGCGTACGGGCGGGCGCCGTGCTCGGGAGTGTGGGGGCGGACACGGCTCAGGTACGCGTCGAGCGCGGCGACCCGCACGGGAAGCATCGGGTGAGCGAGGAGCTCGGCCACCGAGGCTCCGACGCAGTCGTCGAGTGCCGCCGGCGGCAGCGCTCCCGGCTCCACGGCGCAGGATCCGACGGCCGCGTCCACGCGCAGGCTGAGCACCTCGTTGCGGTATCCGCTGCTGCGGCCCGTGTGCCGGACCGCCTGGGCGGTGGTGAAGGCGACCGCGATGCGTTCCTGGGCAGGGTCAGGTCCGTAACCCCCCGGCGCGGACCGCCTCGATGAGCTGATCGACGGTGCGTACGGCGGGTTCGTGCGGGGTGTTCAGGGTGTTCAGGGTGGGCGCGGTCATGCGGGCACCGCCGACGGCAGCTCGGCGCCCAGCTCCTCGAACGTGGGGTGCAGGTACGCGATGAGCCGCTCGGCGGCCTCGCGGGCCCCGCTGCCCCGGGTGTCGGCCGTCATGACGTGACCGAGGTACTCGTTGTTGCTGGTCGCGGCACGTACGGCGCGGCCCGGCTCGGCGAGGGTGAGTTCCAGCACCCCGGGCTGCGCCCGGACCTCGTCGGCGCCCTGGATTCCCGTGAGGGTGCCGGTGGTGTCGGGGAGCAGGAAGGCGATGGCGGCGCTGTGCACGCCGGTCGGGCGGGATGTGAGGTCCGGCTTGCGGCCGAGGGCGACGTCCAGGCAGGCGGCGGCCAGGTCGATGCCCGTCACGTGCCGGACGAGTTCGGTGATCCGGTTGCCTGCGGGCCGGGGGTTGACCTCGACCACCTTGGGGCCCCCGGGCGTCAGTTTGATCTCGGTGTGGCAGACCACGTGGTCCAGGCCGAGGGCTTCGACCGCGGCCACAGCCGTGTCGACCGCTTCCCGCTCCGCATCCGGCGCGATACCCGCCGGGAACATGTGGCCGGTCTCGATGAAAGCGGGCGCTCCGCCGATGCTCTTGTCCGTGACACCGACGACGCCCGTGACACCGCCGAAGGAGACGGTCTCGACGCTGACCTCGGGGCCGGTGAGCAGTTCTTCGAGGAGGACGGAGGGCGTACGGTCCTGCCCGCGCGCGTTGACCGGGAACTCGGCCAGGGCCCGGCAGGCGCGTTCCAGCTCGTGCTCGTCCCGGACCTCGCGGACCAGCATGCCGGCGCACAGGTCCACGGGCTTGACCACCAGGGGGTAGCCGAGCTCCCGGGCGGCAACCGCGGCGTGCGCCGTGTCGGTACAGAGCGCGAAACGGGGGCCCGGCACTCCGGCCTCGGCCAGGACCCGGCGGGTCAGGTCCTTGCGACAGGCTCCCTCGACGGCTTCGACGGTCGGGCCGGGCAGTCCCAGCCGGTCGGCGATCCGGGCCACGGCCGGGAGGTAGTAGTCGCAGGAGGAGACGACACCGTCGAAGGCGAGCACCGCGTGCAGGCGTTCCAGGTGGGGCAGCAGCTCGTCCATGTCGTTGGTGTCCGCGGTGACGATGTTGCGCGCGGCAAGCAGCGGGTGCGGGCCGTCGGACCCGGCGCCGCGCAGGTAGTGGTGCAGGTCCCGGGTGACGAAGGTGAATTCGTGCCCGCCCTCACCGATCGCCCTGGGCAGCAGCCTGCTCATCGACCCCACCCAGCTCTCGACAACCAGCAGATGCGCCAAGGGACTTCCTCTCAAAGTGCCGTCACGACCGCGGGGCATACCGGCGCAGCGGGCCGCCTGACGGGAGGCGTCCGCACCGAACCGAGGAGGAAGCTACCTGAAATCGTTTTCATTTCCAATAGCGTGGATTTCCGATAGCCTGCCGCCCACGAGACCGGAGTGACGGAAGGGAGCCACCGAGCAATGAGGGACCTGACACAGAGGCAGGAGATCGGGCCGTACCTGGTACGGCATGCCAGGCCCGAGGACGCATCCGGCGCGCGGAGCGTCATGCTCGACACGTTCTACCGGGAGTTCGACTACGGGTACGTACCTCAGTGGCACGACGACGTCGTCGACATCGAGAGCACCTACCTCGAGCACCCACGCCACACCCTCGTCGTGGCCGTCCTGGGCGACGAAGTGGTCGGCACCACCGCCCTGAACTCCAGAGGCCCCGCGCACCCTCCGCACCCCCGCCGGCTCGCCGAGCGCTACCCCGCCGGGCGCACGGCGCAGCTCCTGCGGGTGTACGTGCGCCCGGACCACCGCAGGCACGGACTGGCGCGCGCCATGGTCAGGACGGCCTGCGAGTTCGCCGCCGGCGTCCCCGGCTACGACACGATCTACCTGCACACCAACGTCGACATCCCGGGCGCGGAAGCCTTCTGGCGCAGCATGGCCGACGAGGTCTGCGACGCCCGCACGACCGGCGAGCACGGCGGCTACGGGACCGTCCACTTCGAAATCCCGATCCCCGTCCCGGCCACCACCGGCCGACTCGGCAACTGACCGGCCCCGAGCCCCCCGAAACCCAGCCGTCTTCCACGGCGCCGAGGGCGGCACCCGGATCGAGATCGCCGTCTCCGCAGAGGACCAGGAACGGGCCATGGGACGGTTCTCCTCGCCCGACGAATCCGGTGCCGCTCTCCCCGGGGCAAGCCAGGTCCACTCACGACCCTCGGGAGGCGCCGCGTATGTCCTGAGGTGCGCGGCATGCGAGAGGGGTCGAGAGTGGAAGTAACTCGATCAGCCGAACAGGAAGCAGGCCTGCGCGAAGCCGTACAACATGAGGAACGTCCACAACACACCCAGGAGGACATGCAACATGTCCACTGCATCCGACACCCCTGTCCTGGACACCCTCGCCGCCATGACCGTCGACTCGGTCGAGCGCTGCGGCCTGGCCCCGGACATGCTCATCCTCACGCGCATCGCGGCCCTCGCCGCCTCGGATGCCCCGCCGATCTCCTTTGCGGCCCACATCGAGCCCGCCCTCCGGACCGACATGACCGCCGAGCAACTGCAGGACGTCCTGGTCGCCGTCGCGCCCATCGTGGGCACCGCCCGCGTCATGACGGCAGCAGGCAACATCGCTGCGGCACTCGGCATCGCCATTGCCGTCGCCGATGCCGAGATCGAGGGCTGAGAGCGCACGCCCACCCCGGCATCGCCGGTCGGCTCGCCCGGCATCGGAGGAGACCACAGAGCCCTTCCGGCTGCCCCGGCCGGTGCCGGACATCCCCTACGGCCGCAGCGCCGGGCAGGAGGGTCTTCGATGCCCCAGAAGTCGACCACGGCGATGCGTGCGGCACCCCACGCCACACCCGAGGAGCGCGCAGCTCTTGGCAAGGAGGCGAGGCGCCGCTCGCCGCGATCCGGCCATGCAGTCTACGAGCCGTCTCCTGACAGGCCGGACCCGCTGAGGATCCTGGACGCGCAGTCCGCGACACGAGTGCCCGAGCTCGTTCCCATCCGCTACGGCCGCATGACGGAGTCCCCGTTCCGCTTCTACCGGGGCGCCGCCGCGATCATGGCCTCCGACCTGGCCGCCACCCCGCGCTCGGGATTCACGGCCCAGCTGTGCGGGGACGCGCACATGCTGAACTTCCGTCTCCTCGCCTCGCCGGAGCGGCAGTTGATGTTCGACATCAACGATTTCGACGAGACCCTGCCGGGCCCCTGGGAATGGGACGTCAAGCGGCTGTCGGCGAGTTTCGTCATCGCTGCCCGTGCGAACGGCTTCGACGACGCCGAGCGCGCCCGCATCGTCCGGCGCACGGTCCGTTCGTACCGCGAGGCGATGATCCGTTTCGCGAGTATGCGCACCATCGACGTCTGGTACGCGAAGATCGACGAAGGCAGTCTCGAGTCCCTGGCCACGGACCGGCTCCACAAGCGCGGCCGGAAGAGCCTGGCCCGTGCCATGGAGAAGGCCCGCAGCCGCGACAGCCTGCAGGCCTTCGACAAGCTCACCGCGACGGTCGACGGCCGGCCCGTGATCGCGGCGGATCCCCCGCTGCTCGTCCCGGTGGCCGACCTCATGCCCGACGTGGAGCGCCATGCCCTTGAGCGCCAGTTCCGCGGTCTGATCGAGCGGTACGGCCACACCTTGGCGTCCGACCGGCGCACGCTCCTGTCGGACTACCGCCTGGCGGATGTCGCAAGAAAGGTGGTCGGCGTCGGCAGCGTCGGTACCCGCTGCTGGATCTTCCTGCTCCTCGGCCGGGACGACCAGGACCCGCTCTTCCTCCAGGCCAAGGAGGCGGACACCTCCGTGCTCGCCGCCCACGTCGGCGCGAGCACGTACCGCAACCAGGGCGAACGGGTGGTCTCCGGCCAGCGGCTGATGCAGGCCACCAGCGACATCTTCCTCGGCTGGGAGCGAGTGGACGGCATCGACGGCAAGAAGCGCGACTTCTACGTCCGCCAACTGCGCGACTGGAAGGGCATCGCCCTTCCCGAGACGATGAACCCGAGGCGCATGCGCGCGTTCGGCGAAGTCTGTGGGGTCACGCTGGCTCGTGCGCACGCGCGGTCCGGCGACCGGATCGCGATCGCCGCCTACCTGGGCAGCGGCGACGCGTTCGACCGGGCACTCGCCGCGTTCGCGGAAGCCTATGCCGACCAGAACGAGCGCGACCACCAGGCCCTCGTCGACGCCGTAGCCGCGGGCCGGCTGCCCGCGGAGGAACTGCCGACGACCTGACTGCGGGAAGGGGCTTCGGGGACGCGAGTCGTTGCCGACACTTCGCAACCCTCTCGGGTCGATCCATCTGGCCGGCGACTATCAACTAGACATGCCGTCGCTCGCCGACGCGGCCACGTCGGGTGAGAACGCGGCGAAGGCGGTTCTGTCGGACCTGGGCCGCTGACCCTCACGCCGGGGCAAGAAGGGGTGCGGCTCCGTCGGCCGCGTCGAGGACTCGGTCGAAGAATCCACGGTCCGGCTTGGCGAGACCCCAATCTCCGGACGTCGCGACCAAGTCGGCGGGGAGGTCGAGCCCGCGCAGCAGGTTGCCCGCCTTGACGGTCTGGTTCCCCGCGATGACGACGCGGACGCCGAGGCGCTGCAGCTCGGCGAGCGCGGGCCGGACGTCGTCGTACAGATCGGTCTCGTCGAGGTATTCGCCGCGGCCGGCTGCCTCGCGTGCGGCGTACTCGGCCGACACGTCGATGCCGGGGCGCAGCAGACGCAACGCGTCCGAGTTGTCCCTGCCTTGGGCGACCACGGCCCCGACGAGCGCGGAAAGGGTGTGGCCAGGGATTTCGAGCCAGTCGGCCCACGAGGCCCAGTACCGGTCATCCCGGACGAGGGTCTCGCCAATGTCGAGTGCGATCGTCTGGATCATGCGCTGAGCGTACTGATCCCTGACATGAAGGAACCGCCCCGACCGCTCCACGGCGGAGGGCGGGCGGGGCGTGCCCGGCCTGGCCGCGGGCGAGTTCCAGATGTACAAGGGCGTCGCTGCCAGGACGGACTCGTTGCCCTCGACCTGGTCCGTCCTGCTCGTCGGAGGTGGACCACCCGGCCCTGAGCCCCCTCGGGGTAAAGAGGTGCTGGCTCCTGGACGTTCCGAGCAACCGATCCAGCCCGTGGACGTATGGGATGTGGGGGCGTTCACGCTCGACACGGCGGCGAAGGGCGGCGGACCGTACAACCTTGTCGCGCCCCAGGGGCGCGACACCATGGCCAACCTCCTGGCGGCATGCCTGGAGGTCACCGGCGGGCGGGGTGAACTCGTCTGGGCCGAGTAGCACTCCCTGGCCGCACACGGGGTACGAGTGGACCGAGCCTCCGTTGGCGTACGAGCGCGGGTGCGTGGGCCGTGGACGCGAGCCTCGCTCGGGAGGCCGGTTTCGTGTGCCGTCCGCTGCTCAAAACGGTTCGGGACACGTGGGAGTGGCTGCATGGGGGCAACCGTCCGGTGACCCACCCCCGTTGAGACGATCAAGGCATCGGGTCGTCCGGACACCGAGCCGGCGCCGTTGGGCGAAGTTGTGAGCAACTGGGACCCATCCGGCCGATCACCCAGAGATCGCCAACGCCTTCACGGGGCGGTCTTTGATGCCGTTGGCCCGGCTGGAGGGTGCACGGAGAACCCGAACGGCAGGCCGTATCCTGAGGCAGGCGACACAGACACTGCCGATGCGTAGCAGCCGTCCTTCGCCGCCGGGCACGCTCACGCCGGGTACCGGGTACCCGGCAAACGATCGGGAGTTGACAGTGATCAGTCTGGCCGCAGTAGGGGGAGTGGCCCTGGTCGAATTGGGAATGGCCCTGACTCCGGGACCGAACATGATCCACCTCACCTCCCGCGCGATTACCCAAGGCCGCAGGGCGGGCCCGGTAAGCCTGAGCGGGACCGCCGTGGGATTCCTGTGCTATCTGCTGGCCGCGGCCGCCGGCCTGTCCGCGTTGTTCGCCGCTGTGCCGCTGGCGTTCACGGTGGTCAAGCTCGCCGGGGCCGCCTACCTGGCTTACCTGGCCTGGGACATGCTCAAGCCCGGCGGCCGCTCACCCTTCGCTCCGGCACCGGACCTGCCTCCCGTCTCCGACGCCCGTCTCTTCTCGATGGGGCTCCTGACCAACCTGCTCAACCCCAAGATCGCTCTCATGTACGCCGCTCTTCTGCCTCAGTTCATGGATCCGCAGGCGGGTCCGGCCTGGGCGCAGCTGCTGCAGCTCGGTGGTGTGCAGATCATCGTGGGGATCTCCGTGAACGCTCTGATCATGCTGGGCGCGGCACGGGTGTCGGGGTTTCTGGCTGCCCGCCCCCGCGTGATGACCGCTCAGCGGTTCGCGGCAGGGGGCTTGCTCGGTTTCTTCGCGCTGCGCACAGCCCTGTCCCGTACGCCTGTCTCGGCCTGAGCCATGCACGTGCGGCTCTGCTGGTTATCGCCCCCTGCGGCGTGACTCCGCCTCCCGGACCTCCAGTGCCTCCCGCCCGAGCCGAACGCATTGCTGATCGTGGACAAGTGCCGCGTGGACACCGCCGCCACCGGGCGGGCCCTGCGTGGGCTGCCGGGGTCGACTCGGTATCCGAACGACGGGGGCACGCGAGGCCCGGCCGACGGGGAACGGGCCGAGCACCGGGGGCGATGGTCGGCGGACGGGCCTCCTCCACGCGGACCTCACCGTGGCGTCTGCCCGGGATACGGGACTGACTGACGTGCCTGCGCGCGCCACCACGTGCGTCTGGAAGATGGTTCAGAGCAGGTGCCGGTTGGGCGCCTGGGCGGTGTCCGCGAGATCCGGGAGTTCGACAACGGTGACGCCAGCACCCTCAAGGAGCTCGGTGCCTTCGGCCCCGGGCACGAAGGTGTCGGGCTCGCGCCAGGCAGTGACGACCCGGCGGATGCCAGCCTCGCGGATGAGCTGGGCACAGGGCTGGGACCTGGAGGCCCGCTTCGCGCAGGGTTCGAGGGAGCTGTAGATCGTGGCAGTGCTCAACGCGGGGTCGTCCGCCTGGAGCTTGGCGAGCGCGGCTTCCTCTGCGTGGTCGAGTGGGTCCTGCTCGCGGGAGTAGCCGCGGGCGAGCTCGGTGCCGTCGGCGGCGACGATGATCGCGCCGACGGAGAAGGCGGTCGTCGAGGGCGGGCAAAGGGTGGCGAGCTCGCAGGCGAGAGCGAGCCAGGACCGGTCCGCGGCGTTGGGCTCACGGGCGGCGCCAGGCGGGCCCACGGGGGAAGGGATGGTGCTCATCGGGGCTCCGTCGAGATGTCCTTGGGGGCGTAACGCAGGAGTACCACATCGCCGATCTGCCGGGTCTCCAGGAGTCGGAGGCGGGCGGTCGGGCCTCCGAGGTAGTGGGCCGGGCCGAGCATGCGAACGGCGTCGGGCTGCCCGACGAGGAGCGGGGCGATGACGAGCTGGAGCTCGTCGGCGAGTGCTTCCTCGAGGAGCTGCGTGTGGATGGTGCCGCCGCCCTCGACCATGAGGCGGCCGATCCCGTGGGCTCCGCCGAGTACGTCAAGCACGACAGACCAGGTGGCCTCGGTGGGGACGACAACGATCTGGGCCAGGTCGCCGAGCGCCGCTCGCGCCTTCGTACCGGCTTCCATGCCGACGGCGAGAACGAGCTTGTCTCCTCCGTGATGCCAGAACTTCGAGTTCGGGTCCAAGTCCCCAGTGCCGGTAATGGTGACCTTCAGCGGGTACTCCGACCGGCCGGCGGCGACCCTGGCCGCACGGCGCTCCTCGGAGTTCACGAGGAGGCGGGGGTTGTCGGCGCGGAGGGTGCCGGCGCCGACGAGGATCGCGTCGACGGACGCGCGGACGGCGTCGACGCGATCGAAGTCCTCCGCATTGGACAGCAAGAGCCGGTCCTCACCCGGGCGGGTGTCGAGGTAGCCGTCGAGGGAAACCGCGGCGGACAGCAGAACGTAAGGGCGAGACACGGAAAAACTCCAAAGGGTGAGCAGATCAAGCAGGGTGCAGCACGATGCGGTCGAGCGCGGCCCGGAACTCGGCAACGCCTTCCTCACGCGCCGCAGGGGCCAGCGCCTGGTCCAGCCGGCCCAGCTGGCCGACGATCCGGGCCGACCCGGTTTCGGCCGCGATCCACACGGCCTGCGTGCCGATCCTGGCGGCCAACGTCACGTTGCCGGTGCCCGCGTGGGCACGGGCTGCCCTGGCCAGATAGACACCACGGTCGCGCCGGTACATGGCTGGCAACGCCGCGATCGCGCTGTCGAAGCCGACAGCGGCGCGCTCGTACTCGCCCAGCGCGGCAAGAGAACGAGCACGGGCGGTACTGATGTACACCTCGTCGAGCCACGAACCCCAGACTCCATCGGCATCCGCTCGGCCCAGCAGAGTGAGCGCGGTCTCGTACGCGCGATGGGCTTCCGTGCCCTCACCGAGTATCGCGTGCGCGTGCGCCTCGTGGAGGACCGCGATGACTTCGAGCCGGCTGCCCGGCCGGGCTGTGCGCCGGGCTGCTGCAGCGAGACCCAGACCATCGGCAGGTTGCCCGGTATCGACTGCGAGCTGCGCCTTGCGGGCAAGGATGTACGCGGTGAGGTCGGTGTCGCCGGTGATGTGGGAGGCATCGAGCGCCTTCGCCGTGTGGCCGTACGCGGCGCGCTCGTCACCGATGTCCTGGGCGAACCAACCGGCCAGCTCCTCGTAGCGCGTCTCCAAGGCCAGGAGATCGGCCGCGTCGGCACCGCGAGCTGCCCGACGTCGAGCGCCGAGGACAACAAGGTGTTGTTCGAGCGCGGGCATCACGTGCCGGGGGCCGATGAGGTTGTCGGTCTGAATCATCGTGCGGCGGAGCCGCGCGAAGTGCTCGACGGGGGATCCCATTTCGGCGAACTCAGTCGCTGCCGCCGCCGTCGATGCCGGGAGCGCGGTCGCGGCAAGGCCGGCGAGCCCGGAGGCGAGAACGACGCGACGTGGAACGGGCACGAAGAGGATCCTTCCTTCGATTCGGGCGGGGACGACGACTGTGTCCGTGTCGTCGTCGACCGAGCCTGCCTGCCCGATCGCTCCGAAGGCCAGGATCTCCGGGACGCTGGCCCCATGGCTCCGCGCATTGGCCCCATGCGCCTGTTCCACGGCTCTGGACACGGGGGCGGGATTCGCCTGGGGGTGCTCGCCCTCGGCCCAGTCCCAGAGGCGGACCAATGCCCCGGCAGCGTCGACGGCCTTGTCGAGGGCAACCGCAGCATGGCGAGGGACGGGGCGTTCGGCACGTTCGAACCGCCCCAAATGGGATCGGTCGATCAGGGCCTTGCGGGCGAGGGCCAGCTGCGCCAGTCCGCGAGCTTCCCGGAACTGGCGTAATTCGTAGCCCCATCGGTGCCACGGGCCGGCGTCCGGCGTCAGCTCGCTCGGCTGCTGCCCCATGCCTCCCCCTCGTGAACTCCGGCCGCCTCGCGGACGCTTCCGACACCTCTGCCTACAGCTGGATGGGGCCAGAGGGGCCAGCACGCGGGGCCCCATGCGAAGTCTCCCAGCAGGGCCGCCCGGCCGTTTACATCGTCGGTACGAGCTGATCCCACCGTATCCGAACGACGTAAGCCAAAGCCTTCCTTCGCACGTTGCGGAGAAGCACGCGGCCGGTTCACGCACTGCGACACAGCAGCCCGGCGCTTCCCCCCAGGGCTGAGGTACGACCTGTGAGAAGGCGGTCATGGAACAAATCAGAAATCTGGGCAGCGTGATCGACGCTCCCGAACATCGTACGAGCCTCACGCTCGCCGCCGACGAGCGAGCCCCGGGTCATGCCCGGGCCTTCACCCGCACAGCCCTGATCGCCTGGGGCGTCGAAGACCTCCTGGACGCCGCCGTCCTGATCGTCAGCGAGCTCACGACGAACGCGGAGCAGCACGGTCGCCGACCCGCCGAACTGGACAGCCTGCCTGGTTCGGTGGCCTGGAACCACGATGAGATCAGGCTGACCCTCGCCTACCAAGCTGACGTCGTGGGGATCGAAGTCGAGGACTGTTCCCCCCTGCCTCCGGTGCTCCGGAACCCTTCGCCCGATGCGACCAGGGGACGCGGCCTCCTCCTTGTCGCAGCGATGGCCGATCTGTGGACGGCCTGCCCCAACAACGACGGCAGCGGCAAGCGAGTGATCGCCTTGGTCAGGCGCCAGGCCCTCTCCGACGTACCGACCGAAGGATGGTGACGATCCGCTTCGAGGCCGTGCCCGTCACGCAGCTCCGACAACCTCCGCCCTCAAATTCACAAGGAAGATCATGGACTTCAGTTCCGTTCCGCTGGCTTCTGGCGTCTTCACCATCGGCAAGAGGTTCGGCTTCGAGGCCGGCCACCAGCTTCCCAGGCTGCCGCCGGGGCACAAGTGTGCCCGCCAGCATGGCCACAGCTACGAGGTCGAAGTGGTCCTCACCGCTCCCTTGTTGGAGGAGCCCGGCTTCGTCACCGACTTCGGGGCTCTTGCCCCGTTCAAGAAGTTCCTGGACAACGAGCTCGACCACCGCAACCTGCACGAGATCCTCCCCTTCGAGCCGACGTCGGAGCGCCTGGCCCAGTTCCTGGCGGGTTGGTTCACGCAGAACCTTCAGCCCGCGATCCCCGGCAGGCTGGTCTCCGTCCTCGTCCGTGAGACCGGCAGCAGCTGGGCACGCTTCGGTGTGGAGGGTCAGTGACCACATCGGGCCGCGGCGCCGCGGAGCCGGCAGCGCGCGACCTCGAACGCCGACTGATCGTCGCGGAGTGCTTCGGCATCGAGGCGCCCACCTTCCAAGGTGAGGGCCCGAGCTGCGGACACCCTGCCCTGTTCATCCGCTTGTCCCGATGCAACCTGACCTGCACGCGCTGCGACACGAAGTACACGTGGGACTGGTCGCAGTTCGACCCGCGCAAGGAGTCCACGAAGAGGTCCGTGGCGGCGTTGGTTGCCTGGGCCGCCTCCTCGCCGGTCGAGCTGATCGTGGTTACCGGCGGCGAGCCGCTGATCCAGCAGTCGCGCGTGGTTCCCCTTGTCCGCGGGCTGTTGGCCGCCGGGAAGCGGGTGGAGATCGAGACGAACGGCACCATCGCGCCTTCGCCCGAGCTGTTGGTCGACGGGGTGAGGTTCAACGTCTCCCCCAAGCTCGGCAGCTTCGGCGTGGACGAGGCCGAGAGCATCGTGCCCGCCGCGCTCGAGGCGCTCGCGGCCTCCAAGCGGGCGGCGTTCAAGTTCGTGGCGTCCTCGGTGGCTGATCTCGACCGGATCGCCGAACTGGCCGGACTCCACGGACTCGCGCCGGTGTGGGTGATGCCGGAGGGCACCACAGCAGGGGCGATCACCGTCATGACCCGAGTGCTGGCGGACGCGGTCGCAGCCCGGCACTGGCACCTCACCACACGGCTGCACGTGCTGGCCTTCCCGGAAGCCCGAGGCCGCTGACCCGGCCTCCACCGTCCCCCAGAAAGCGAGGAGACATCCATGACGAGCACCACCACCCACACGGCGCGGAGCACAACGGGGCCTGTGGCCGATCAGCCCATGTCGTCGTACATCGACACCGGCCGTGTCGCCGGCCTGATCACCCAACTTCTCGTCGAGCTCGGCGAGGACCCCGCCCGCGAAGGGCTCATTGGCACCCCCGACCGCGTCGCGGCCTGGTGGAAGGCCTTCCTGTCCCCGAGCGACGCCGCAACGGCTACCTGCTTCACCGAGTCCCAGCTCAACGGCCAGCTGGTGATCGTCGGCGGCATGAGCGTATGGGCGCTCTGCGAACACCACATGCTGCCCATGAACCTGCAGGTCACCGTCGGCTACCTGCCGGACGGCGAAGTGGTGGGCCTGTCGAAGTTCGGGCGGATCGCCCAGCACTTCGCCGGGCGGCTCCAGGTCCAGGAGCGCTTCGCCCGCCAGGTCGCTGAATGCCTCGCCGAGGTGATCGGGCGGGAGGACGTGGCCGTGGCCGTGCACGGGGTGCACCTGTGCATGAGCATGCGCGGGGTACGGATGGAGGAGGCGCGCACCACGACGATCCACACGGGTGGGCGCTTCGCCACCGACTCAGTCCTCTCACAGCAGTTCCTCACCGTCTCCGCCGGACAGCGGGGGGTGCTGTGACGAACGTGAACAACGAGGGGATCGACTTCTCCGTCATCGCCCCGCCCGCCTACCTGAATGCCTTCGTCGCCCAAGAACCTGCCCTCGTCCACCACGTCGCCGCCCAACGGGTCCTAACCGACGAGGACTACCGGGCCTTCTTCGCCCGCGAGGCAGAGCGCGGCGCCGAGATCATCGTCGACAATGGACTCTTCGACCTTGGTTACGCTCTGCCGGCCACCCGCCTCGTCGAGGCCGCGCTCGCCGTGTCCGCGAGGGAGATCATCCTGCCGGACGTCATGAGAGACGGGGCCGCGACCTTCACAGCGAGCGAGCAGGCCGCGCGGGAGATCCGAGAGCTGTCCGGCGAGACGTTCCAACTGTGCGCCGTCCTTCACGCCGCAGATGACGAGGAGTGGCTGCGCGGCTACGACTCCTTCGTCACCAGCGGCTGGGCCGGGGCAATCGCCCTACCGGCCTCGCGCCGGCCGGACCCCGACGGGCAGTTGTGCCGCACCCGCTGGTTGGCGACCGCCCACCTGGAGGGCCACGGCTTGGTCGACGACCGCATCGTGTACCGGCTGCTCGGCCTGGGCCGTACCGGGCACCTGGAGCTGGTCGAGCAGCGCGAGCACACATGGATCTCCTCCGTGGACGGCGCGGCCCCGGTCATTCTCGGCGTGATGGGCATCGCCCTTCGGCCCGAAGGTCCGTACGAGAAGCCCTCCACCCCCCGGATCGAGCAGCTCGGTCCGATCGCCGAGGAACGGTTCGACCTAATCCGGCAGAACATCGCCGTCGTCCGTGCGGCGGCCGGCAGCACCATGACGATCGCCGAGGAGCGCTGATGACCCCCCTGCTGGCCGACCCCGCTCCCGGGCTGCTGCGAGCCGCCCCGATCCAACCCAGCGGGCACACCATGAGCCAGAAGCGTCTGCTGCGCTACCTGGAGATCAAGGTCCACCACCTCATCCAGGACCGGGGATGGGACAGCATCCGCGTCATCGGCGACTACGACCGGTCCACAGTGGTCTCCCGGTACGAGAAGACCGGGAAGCTGTTCAACATCGAGCGCCCCACGGCAACAGTCCAAGGCGGGGACCTGGTCGTCAAAGCGTTCCCCGGCGCCGACTACGTCCAGCACTACGCGCTGATCATCGCCACCTACCTGGCCATCACCGGCCGTCGGGCCGACACGGTCAGCTATCAGCCGCCCGGGCAGGAGGAGTGCCGCACGGCGCTCGACGCGCTCGACCTGACGTTGGACGGGGACCTGGTGATCGTCGGCTGGGGCCTGGAACACCTCGCCCCCGAGAACGGGGGCTGGACCAGCAGGCCCGGCTACGCCTGGCAGCGCGCCGAGGTCGCCGGCCGGCGCGTGGTCTACCTCGGGTTCCTCCACAGCATTTGGGGGGACGTCGCCGGACGGGTTGTCGCCCGGCTGGCCGAACTGGGCGCCGGTGACGTCGTCTACGTCGGCAAGGTCGGCTCGCTGACCCCAGGCATCGAGCCGAACACGTGGCTGGCCACCGGCAACACCAGCCTGGTTGGCGGGGAGTTGGTGAGTTGGGACGACTTCTTCGGCGACTACGCCGCCTCGCGGGGCGGGGTGCAGTGCGGCCTGCACGTCTCTTCCCCGACGACCATGCTGGAGAACCGCGACTGGCTGGCCCAGCACACCGCCTCGTACGCCTTCGTCGACCCGGAGATCGGGCCGATGGGCGCGGCGGCGCGTCAGGCGGGGATCGGATTCGGCTACCTCCACGTCATTTCCAACAACCTCACCGCGCACTACCCCGCGGACCTGTCCAATGAGCGTCACGACGACGTCCTGCGCCGGCGTACGGTCCTGATCGACCGGATCCGCGCCATCATCACCGGCCGGCTGACCGGCAGTCCGGCCCAGGTCCGGGGAGGAACTCGATGACGTCAACCACACAGGCCTCCCCCGTCCCCGGACGGCTGATCACCTTCGCGGGCGGGGACGGGGCCGGCAAGTCCACCCTCGCCGCCCGCCTGCACCGGGCCCTGAACGACGCGGGCCACGAAGCGATCCTCGTCGGCAAGCACAGCACCGAAATCCCCAGGGACCCAGAGCTGTCCGCATACCTCGACCGCCTCAACGAGCTGGTCTACCGCCGCGATTCCCGCGTCTCGAAGGCGTGCGGCGACCACTACTGGCTGCTGGCGCTGGCCTCCTGGTACACCCTGCAGGACCGGCTCGTGATCCAGCCCGCGCTCGCGGCCGGCACCCACGTGGTCCTCGACAACGCGCACCACAAGATCCTCGCCCGGTACGCGGTCAGCCCCGAGGTTCCCGTCCGCCTCACGGAACAGGTCTTCACACACCTGACCGAACCGGACCTGGTGCTCTTCCTCGACATCTGCGCACGCGAAGCCCTCGTTCGGAAGGGCTCGTTCACTTCCCTGGAGGCCGGTCACGCCGGCGGCAGCGACGAGGACTTCATCCACTACCAGGACACCGTCCTGAACCAGATGCGCGAGCAGGCGTCGTACAGCGACTGGCACTGGCTCGACGTCGCAGACCTGGACCGCGACCAGGTCTTCAAGGCTGCTACCGACGCGATCAACGAACGGCTGCACCTGGCAGTGTGACGGACCGCCCCACTTCGACCGACAAGGAACGCACATGGACCAGTCCCTGCCCACCAGCGGGACGTACGTCTGCCACGGCATCACCTGGGCGAGCGGAGACCCCCGCCTGCTGCTCGCCCCCTTGCCCGGCGGTCCGCTCGTCCCCTCCGGGATCACGGGCCGGCGCCTGGGCTACCAGGTGAGCGGTACCGGCCGATGGTGCACCGGCCGGTACTGCTTCGCCGACCTCGTCCGCGTCGAAGCCGTCGCCTGCCCCGACCGGGCCCCGGCAGAGGCCGGCGGCCAGTGCGCCGCCTGTACCAGCCGCGACGACTTCCGCTTCGCCCACCAATTCCACGCCGGTGGCCACGTCCCCGCCGCCCTGGGGGCCTACATGGCCCAGCCGCACTGGCTGTACCTGGCGACCTTCGCTGACGGCACCACGAAGGTCGGCACCGCGGCCGACCCCCGCAAACGCTCCCGTCTCGACGAACAGGGCGCCCTGCTCGCCACGTACCTCACCCAGAGCCCAGACGGCCGCACCGTACGGTTCCTGGAGGACGCCCTCACTCGCCGCCTCGGCCTGACACAGACCGTACGGGCGGCGGCCAAGCTCGCGGCCATGGCCCAGTTGCGCGACCTCGCCCGGCCCCGCGCCGCCCACCAGCAGCACCTGGACCACGCCGTCAAGGCTCTGAACGACATGAACATCCCGACCGTGCCGGAGCCGTGGACGCCGCCCGCCGAAGGCAACCTGCTCCGCACCCCGCAGACCGGGCGTGCCCTGTATCCGCACGACCCGCGTGAAGGCGAACACGGGCTGACAGCGCTCTCGTGCGCCGGCTCCCAGATCCTCGCCTCTCTCGATGGCGACGAACTGCCCTACCTGCTCGACCTCGGCGTCCTCAAGGGCCGCCGCATCACCCTCGGGACGCAGTTCTCCTCGCCACCCGCCGCCGTTCAGTCCACTCTCTTCTGACGTTCCGGGGCGCCCGGCATCACGGCGGGCCGGGTGGCCCCGTCTCCCTGAATGGAGGCCACCTCACCATGGCACCCCAGGACGCCGTCCTCGGCTGGGACGAGGACGCCAACGCAGAGGCGTACGACGCCTTCACCCGCACCCACCCCATGTACGCCGCCACCAGCCGCGACCTCGCCCGCCGAGCCGACTTGGCCGACGCCCGTCTGGTGGTCGACCTGTGCGGAGGCGCCGGCGCAACCGCCCGCGCGATCCTCGACCTCGTCCCCTCGCGGGCCCGGGTCGTCTCCGTCGACAGCGCCGCCGCGATGCAGCGTGTCGGCCGGCGCACCCTGACGGACGCCCGCTTGACCTGGACCACCGCACCGGCCGAGCGGCTCGCCGACCACATCCCCACCGGCTGTACAGACGCCGTCGTCTGCAACTCGGCGATCTGGAAGACCGATACCAGGGTGGTGTTCCATGCCGTCTCCCGCATCCTGCGCCCGGGCGGTCTCTTCGCCTTCAACATCGGTGGCGGCTTCGCCGGCGTACGCCACCCCGACGAAGATGCCGTCCGCGCCGAACCGTCGCTGAACTCCCTCATCCGCCAAGTCGCAGCACACGACTACGGATACACCCCACCGCCGAGGACTGCAGGCACGTCGCCGAAGCTACCGCTGGCGACGGTCATCAGATGGCTGGCCGACGCCGGGCTGGCCCTCGTCACCACCGAGGTCACCGCCCAGCACAGCACGATGGCCGAGAAGAAGGCGTGGCTGTCCATCCCCGTCTTCGCCTGGCTCGAGGGCGACTTCACCCACGACCAGCGCAGGCGGATCCTCGACTCCGCCTACGCTCTGACCACCCCGGACACTCCCACCGTGACGAGCTGGCTCGTGGTCGTCGCCCAGCGGCCGGAGACCGGTGAATGATCCCGGCCGGCTCCGCGCCCGGAATCAGTGATGGCTCCTGCGATCACACCAGCATTGGTGTGCTGATCTCCTCCGCCAGCAGGCTCCTGGTGTTGGAGCGCGCGCCCCTCCGGCCGGACTCGCCCCGGTCGCCCGCCCCATAGACCAGCACGGCGGCCCCGAGGAGGCCGCCCACGCCGAGGCCGCCGAAGAGGTCGGCCTCCACGTCACCCACGTCGACCCAATGCTGAAACAGTGGCGGCCCAATCGCTGCCGCCGCACGCCCACCGGCCCGGCCGGCCACCACTAGTGGATCTTCCAGGCCGAGGTCACCGGATCACTGCACCCCAGTCCTCGCGAGGTCAGAGCCTCACGAGTGGTCCACCCTGGCCAGCTGCAGCCGAACGCGCTGCCAACGCGGCCGCGTATGCCGACGGTCGCGTGAGCCGCGTGGAGCCGGCATGGTGCCGCTTCCTGCACAACCTCGAGCTGATCACGCTGCCCGCCGCCGATCTCGACCGCATCGACACGGCCCTGTGAACGGCGGCCGGGAAATCGATCAGCGGGAGCCGACCCCCCTGCCGTCCGCAAGACGCCGGGCATGAGCTCGGATCCGCTCGCGATCCGAGGGAAAGACGCTTTCCCAGGCGCCATCCAGCCGGAACCACGCCGCTGGCTGGTTCTCCTCCCCACCCAGCGGCACGTCGCGTCCGACGATCGCGGCGTACGAAAGCCCGAGCGTCGGGGACCAGCCAGCCCGATAGGAGCGCACAGCAACAGCGGCGGGCTCGGGCAACAGCTCGGCTCGCAGACCGGTCTCCTCCAGCAGCTCCCGCACCGCCGCCGCACGCGGCCCCTCACTCGGCTCCACCGCGCCGCCGGGCGGCACCCATCCGCGCACCCGGTGCTTGACCAAGAGGACGTGCGCGAAGGCGGGATCGATGACCCACACTTCCACCGCTAGCGGGTCCATCGGACGCCGTCGCGCCTCCTCCAGCCACGCCCGCGCACCATCGAACTCCCAGGCGGCGAGGCGGGCATCCTCCGCGACCTCGTCCAAGACCATCTGACTTTCGTCACTATGAATCACCCACCACACCCTAGGCCGACAGACCGACAGACCTGTGCACCATGGGCGAGCAGCCCTCGGACATGTCCGGCCGGCGCCGGTCCCATGGCCTCCAGCTTCCTCGAACAGGCGATCGCGCACCGGTTCACCTCCGCTCGCGCGGAGAGGACAACTGGTCCGTGGCCAAGGGCAAGAAGCGCGACGGTTCACCTCCGCTCGCGCGGAGAGGACGGTGATCGGGCGGTCGACCATCAGGCACCGACCGGTTCACCTGACGCTCGCGCGGAGAGGACCGGATCGCCGAGCTGGAGGCCGCGCGGGAGAACGGTTCACCTCCGCTCGAGCGGAGGTGTTCCGTCCTTCTGGGACATGATGTGCTCGGCCTCGGAGTCCTCTTCTCGCGAGCGGAGGTGTTCCGTCCATCCAGCGTTCGGAGACGGACAGCTTGATGTCCGTCTCCGCGCGAGCGGAGGTGTTCGGGTGCCCGCGCGGTCGGTGCAGGTGAATCCGCTGTCCTCTCCGCGCGAGATCCGTGGGCTCCGGCTGGCTCCCGCCTCACATGGCAGTTCTCTCCGTGTGAGGCGGAGGTGCTCCGGCGGCGAACTGACCTGCGTCAGCCGATGACGCGTCCTCTCGTGCGAGCGGAGGTGATCTCTACAACGCCTGGCACCCCGGAGTGAAGGCCCGTCGTTGCGGTCAAGCCTCAGAGACGAGCGGGTGTCCCATACACAGCCGGGCCCGCTGCCGCAGCTCCCCGCCACCGCAGGATTTCCAGAGTCAGCATCACCCGGATCCGACCGAGGACGCACCGGTGCGCACCCTCGACCGCGCGTCGATAATTGCGCCATGATGCGCATTCGCAAAGCTCGTTCACTCGACCCAGGGCTGACGCCACGTCAGGAAACTCAGCATTTGCTCAGCATCGGTACCGCCCAGAACCGCCCCTCGCCGCCGAGGACCGCCAAGATCAACAATGCGCCTCACCTGCCCTGACCTGCAAAAACCCTGCTCAGCGACCCGCCTGCTAATCTCACCAGGAGGTACCCATGAGGATGCTGATCAACGTCCCGGAGACCGTCGTCGCCGACGCGCTGCGCGGTATGGCCGCCGCGCATCCCGAGCTCACCGTCGATGTCGAGAACCGTGTCGTGCTGCGGCGGGACGCGCCCGTCGCCGGGAAGGTGGCGTTGGTGTCCGGGGGTGGGTCCGGGCATGAGCCGATGCACGGGGGGTTCGTGGGGCCCGGGATGTTGGCGGCCGCTTGTCCTGGTGAGGTGTTCACCTCGCCGGTGCCCGATCAGATGGTGCGGGCCGCCGCCGCGGTCGACAGCGGGGCCGGGGTGCTGTTCGTCGTCAAGAACTACACCGGCGACGTCCTCAACTTCGAGATGGCCGCCGAACTCGCCGAGGACGAGGGCATCCAGATCGCCAAGGTGCTCGTGGACGACGACGTGGCGGTGACGGACAGTCTGTACACGGCCGGGCGCCGCGGAACCGGGGCGACGCTCTTCGTGGAGAAGATCGCGGGGGCCGCCGCCGAGGAGGGCGCGCCGCTGGAGCGGGTCGAGGCGATCGCGCGGCGGGTGAACGAGCGGTCGAGGAGTTTCGGTGTGGCGCTGAGCGCCTGCACCACGCCCGCGAAGGGCAGCCCTACATTCGAACTGCCTGAGGGTGAGCTGGAGTTGGGCATCGGGATCCATGGCGAGCCGGGACGTGAGCGGCGCGCGATGATGACCTCGCGCGAGATCACCGACTTCGCCGTCGACGCCGTACTGGAGGATCTACGGCCGTCCGGCCCGGTCCTCGCCCTGGTGAACGGCATGGGGGCCACGCCGCTGCTCGAACTGTACGGGTTCAACGCCGAGGTGCATCGGGTCCTCGCCGAGCGCGGGGTGCCCGTCGCGCGCACGCTGGTGGGGAACTACGTCACCTCGCTCGACATGGCGGGCTGCTCGGTGACGCTCTGCCAGGCCGACGAGGAAACGCTGCGACTCTGGGACGCGCCCGTGCAGACGGCCGCCCTGCGCTGGGGTCGGTGAGAGGGATGTCCGAGACGAACCAGTTCGACGCCGCGTTCTTCCGCCGCTGGCTGGCCACGGCCGCGGCCGCCGTCGAGCGAGAGGCCGAGCGCCTCACCGAGCTCGACTCGGCGATCGGCGACGCGGACCACGGTGCCAACCTGAAGCGGGGCTTCGCCGCCGTGACGGAGGTGCTGGAGAAGGAGCCGCCCGCGACACCGGGGGCGGTACTCGTCCTCGCCGGGCGGCAGTTGATCTCCACCGTCGGCGGCGCCTCCGGCCCGCTGTACGGGACGCTGCTGCGCCGCACCGGCAAGGCGCTCGGCGAGGCGGAGTCGGTGACGCGGCAGGATCTGGCGGCCGCGCTGGCGACCGGGGTCGCCGCCGTCGGACAGCTCGGCGGGGCCCAGGTCGGCGACAAGACGATGCTGGACGCGCTCGTGCCCGCGGCCGAGGCGCTCGGCGACTCCTTCGCCGCCGCCCGGGACGCGGCCGAGGCCGGGGCCCTCGCGACCGTACCCCTGCGGGCGCGCAAGGGCAGGGCGAGCTACCTCGGCGAGCGTTCCGTCGGGCACCAGGACCCCGGGGCGACCTCGTCGGCGCTGCTGATCGCCGCGCTCGCGGAGGTGGCCGCCGCATGACCGGTCAGGTGGGCATCGTGCTGGTCTCGCACAGCGCGGCCGTGGCCGACTCCGTCGCCGCCCTGGCGCGGGGGCTCGCGGGCGGTGGGGCGACCGCGCCGGTCGCCGCCGCCGGAGGCACCCCCGACGGGGGTCTCGGCACCAGCTCCGAGCGGATCGTCGAGGCGGCGAAGGCGGTCGACGGCGGTGCCGGGGTCGCCCTCCTCGTCGACCTCGGCAGCGCCGTCCTCACGGTCAAGGCACTCCTCGCCGAGGGGGACGAGCTGCCGGAGGGGGCGCGGCTCGTGGACGCCCCGTTCGTCGAGGGCGCCGTCGCCGCGCTCGTCACGGCGAGCGCCGGCGGGGACCTGGACGCGGTGACGGCCGCCGCGGCCGAGGCGTACACGTACCGGAAGGAGTGAACGCGCGCCAGACGGGACGAGGAGCGGTCGGGGGGCGCGCGGGAGATCTGTCACACACCGTCCGGGAGCGCACCCGTGTTGTGATGTACCTGGTCAACCCACTAATGTCACAGCGCCTTGGTGTACGGGAAACCGGTGCGGTACCGGTGCGGCCCTCGCCACTGTGATCGGGAAGTCCGGCTCCATCCCTCTTTCGGGGAAGCCACTGGACCGCCGCGGGAGACCGCGGGGGTGTGGGAAGGCGGAGCCGCGGCGGCATGACCCGTCAGCCAGGAGACCGGCCAAGGTGCGTTGTCCATCCACGAGGTGCTGGAGAGGGTCTCCCAACCATGCATATAGCCGAGGGGTATCTGCCCCCTGTGCACGCGGCCGCCTGGGGCGTCGCGTCCGCTCCTTTCGTCGTCCACGGCGTCCGCGCGCTGACCCGCGAGGTCAGGTCCAACCCCGAGTCCACGCTGCTGCTCGGTGCGGCCGGGGCGTTCACGTTCGTCCTGTCCGCGCTCAAGATCCCGTCGGTGACGGGTAGCTGCTCGCACCCGACCGGTACGGGTCTGGGCGCGATCCTGTTCCGTCCACCGGTGATGGCGGTCCTGGGCACGATCACCCTGCTGTTCCAGGCGCTGCTGCTCGCGCACGGCGGGCTCACCACGCTCGGCGCCAACGTGTTCTCGATGGCGATCGTCGGGCCGTGGGCCGGGTTCGGTATGTACTGGCTGCTGCGCCGGTTCGACGTGCCGCTGATGGTGAGCGTGTTCTTCGGCGCGTTCGTCGCCGACCTGTCGACGTACTGCGTGACCAGCGTCCAGCTCGCGCTCGCCTTTCCCGACCCGGGCAGCGGTGTGCTCGGGGCGCTCGCCAAGTTCGGCTCCATCTTCGCGGTGACGCAGCTGCCGCTCGCCGTCAGCGAGGGTCTGCTGACGGTGCTCGTGATGCGGCTGCTGACGCAGTCCAGCAAGGGGGACCTGACCCGGCTCGGCGTCCTGCTCCCGTCCCGTAAGAAGGCCGACACCGCGGAGGCGAGCGTCTGATGAGCCGGAACGCGAAGATCAACTCCCTCATCCTGCTCGTCGTCGCGGCGCTGGCGGTGCTGCCGCTGGTCCTGGGCCTCGGCGACCACAAGGAGGAGCCGTTCACCGGAGCCGACGCCGAGGCGGAGACGGCGATCACCGAGATCGCTCCCGACTACGAGCCGTGGTTCAGCCCGCTCTACGAGCCCGCCTCGGGCGAGATCGAGTCGGCGCTCTTCGCCCTGCAGGCGGCGCTCGGCGCCGGCGTGCTGGCGTACTACTTCGGCGTGCACAAGGGCCGCAAGCAGGGCGAGGCTCGCGCCGAGGCGAAGGCGCTGCGGTCGGCGTCCGGCGACGAGTAACCGCCGGTGCTGCCGATCGACGCGGCGGCGCACAGCAGTCGCTGGCGCCGCCGCCACCCGTGCGAGAAGGCTGTACTCGGCTTCGGTCTGACGCTGTGCGCGGTGTCTCTGCCGCCGTGGCCCGGTGCCGTCCTGGTCGCGGCGGCCACCCTGGGCGTCCTGCTCGGTCCGGCGGGGGTGCCGGGGCGTCAGCTGTGGCGCGCGTTCCGGATCCCGCTGGGCTTCTGTGTGACGGGGGCGATCCCGCTCCTGTTCGAGGTCGGCGGGGACCGGGGTCTCGTCGTGCTCGCGCAGGACGGTCCGATCCGTGCCGGTGAGCTGCTGCTGCGGACCTCGTCCGCGTCCCTGGGCGTGCTGCTGTTCGCCTTCACCACGCCCGTCTCGGACGTGCTGCCACGCCTGGTACGGGCGAGGGTGCCGGCGCCCGTGGTGGACGTGGCGCTGGTGATGTACCGGATCAGCTTTCTTCTTTTGGATTCAATATCCAAAATCCGACAGGCGCAGGCGGCCCGCCTCGGGCTGACCACACGGGCGGCGACCTGGCGTTCGCTCGCCGGGCTGGGCGCCACGGCGTTCGTCCGCGCCTTCGACCGGGCGCAGCGCCTGCAGACCGGCCTCGCCGGGCGGGGCTACGACGGGACGCTGCGGGTCCTGGTACCCGAGGCGGCGGTCTCGGTCCGGTTCCTCGCCTCGACGGCCGGGCTGCTCGCCGGCCTCGTCGCCCTCACTCTCGTACTGGAAAGGTCCCTGCCGTGAGTCCCGCACCCCCTGTCGTGGAGCTGGTGAAGGCCACGTTCGCCTACGAGGACGGGCCTGTGGTCCTCGACGGCATCGACTTCGCCGTGCCGGAGGGCCGGGCGCTCGCCCTGCTCGGCCGCAACGGCGGCGGCAAGACGACGCTGCTGCGGCTGCTGAGCGGGGGCCTGCGCTGCGGCAGCGGGCTGCTCCGGCTGGACGGCACGGAGGTGTCGTACGACCGGAAGGGCCTTACGCGGTTGCGGACGACCGTGCAGCTGGTGGTCCAGGACCCGGACGACCAGCTCTTCGCCGCGTCGGTCGGGCAGGACGTGTCCTTCGGGCCGATGAACCTGGGGCTGCCGGAGGAGGAGGTACGGCTCCGGGTGCGCGAGGCCCTGGAGGCGCTGGACATCGTCGCGCTGGAGGACCGGCCGACGCATCTGCTGTCGTACGGGCAGCGGAAGCGGGCGGCGATCGCCGGCGCGGTCGCGATGCGCCCCCGGGTCCTCATCATGGACGAGCCGACGGCGGGGCTCGATCCACACGGGCAGGAGCGGCTTCTCAACGTGCTCGGCCGGCTGCGCGACGCGGGGACGACGGTCGTGATGGCGACCCATGATGTCGACCTGGCGCTGCGCTGGGCGGACGAGGCGGCGGTCCTCACACCGGACGGGCTGCGGACGGGACCCATCGAGGCCCTCCTCGCCGACGACGCCCTGCTCGACGCGGCCCGACTGCGCCGCCCCTGGGGCATGGCGGTGACCCGGCTGCTGCGCACCCACGGCCTGCTCGCCCCGGAGGCGCGGGGTCCGCGCACGGCGGAGGAGCTGGCGGCGTGGACGGGCGTGCAGGTTACCGAGTAGTACAGATCACTCGACCACCCTTCTGCAACTAGTTGCACAAAGGGGTCGAGTCACTTACAACAAGGGGTGACGATCCTGCGCGAGGAGGCGCCCCCCATGACCTCGACCCCGTACCCGCACCTGCTGAGCCCGCTCGACCTCGGGTTCACCACCCTGCCCAACCGGGTGCTCATGGGTTCCATGCACGTCGGCCTCGAAGAGACCGAGAACGGCTTCGCGCGCATGGCGGCTTTCTACGCCGAGCGCGCCCGCGGCGGCGTCGGCCTCATCGTGACCGGCGGCATCGCGCCCAACGAGGCCGGCCGCCCCTGGGACGGCGGGGCGAAGCTGACCACCGACGAGGAGGTCGCCGAGCACCGGCACATCACCGACGCCGTGCACGCCGAGGGCGGACGGATCGCGATGCAGATCCTGCACTTCGGCCGGTACGCCTACCACCCCGCCCTCGTCGCCCCCAGCGCGATCCAGGCGCCGATCAGCCCCTTCGTACCCAACGAGCTGACCGACGCCGAGGTCGAGCAGACGGTCGAGGACTACGCGCGCTGCGCCGAGCTCGCCAAGGCGGCCGGGTACGACGGCGTCGAGGTGATGGGCTCCGAGGGCTACCTCATCAACGAGTTCATCGCGTCCGCCACCAACCACCGCACCGACCGCTGGGGCGGAAGCTACGCGAACCGGGTGCGCTTCCCGCTGGAGATCGTCCGCCGGATCCGTGAGCAGGTCGGCGAGGACTTCATCGTCATCTACCGCCTCTCGATGCTGGACCTGGTCCCGGGCGGCTCCACGCTCGAGGAGGTCGTCTCCCTCGCCAAGGAGATCGAGGCCGCCGGCGCGACCATCATCAACACCGGCATCGGCTGGCACGAGGCCCGGATCCCGACCATCGCGACCTCCGTCCCGCGCGGCGCCTACACCTGGGTCACCCAGAAGCTGATGGGCTCGGTCTCCATCCCGCTCGTGACCAGCAACCGCATCAACACCCCCGAGGTCGCCGAGCAGATCCTCGCCGAGGGTCGCGCCGACATCGTCTCCATGGCCCGCCCCTTCCTGGCCGACCCGGACTTCGTCGCCAAGGCCGCCGCGGACCGCTCCGACACCATCAACACCTGCATCGGCTGCAACCAGGCCTGCCTGGACCACACCTTCAACCTGAAGATCACCTCCTGCCTGGTGAACCCGCGCGCCTGCCACGAGACGGAACTGGTCCTCTCCCCCACCCGGCTCGCCAAGCGGATCGCCGTCGTCGGCGCGGGCCCGGCCGGTCTGGCCTTCTCCGTCTCCGCCGCCGAACGCGGCCACTCCGTCACCCTGTTCGACGCGGCGGGCGAGATCGGCGGCCAGCTGAACGTCGCCAAGCGTGTGCCGGGCAAGGAGGAGTTCGACGAGACGCTCCGCTACTTCCGCGTCCAGCTCGACGCGCGCGGGGTCGAGGTCCGGCTGAACACCACGGTCGCGGCGACCGACCTGGAGGGTTACGACGAGGTCGTCGTCGCGACCGGCGTCACCCCGCGCACCCCGGAGATCGAGGGCGTCGACCACCCGAGCGTCGTCAGCTACCTCGACGTCCTGCGCGACGGCGCGCCGGTCGGCGAGCGGGTCGCGATCCTCGGCGCCGGCGGCATCGGCTTCGACGTCGCCGAGTTCCTCACGGACGGCGGCGAAGGCGCGAGCCAGGACCCCGAGACGTACTTCAAGCAGTGGGGCGTCGACACCTCGTACGAGGGCCGGGGCGGGCTGCGCGTCCCGGAGCGCCCCCGGCCGCCGCGCCAGGTCCACCTGCTCCAGCGCAAGACCACCAAGGTCGGCGCCGGTCTCGGCAAGACCACCGGCTGGATCCACCGCGCGGAGATGAAGCACCGGGGCGTCACGATGGTCGCGGGCGTCTCGTACGAGCGGATCGACGACGAGGGCCTGCACCTCACCATCGACGGCGAGCCGCAGACGGTCCCGGTCGACACGATCGTCCTGTGCACCGGCCAGGAGCCGCGCCGCGGTCTGTACGAGGAGCTGATCGCGGCCGGCCGCACGGCGCACCTCATCGGCGGTGCGGACGTGGCCGCCGAACTGGACGCCAAGCGCGCCATCGACCAGGGCACGCGGCTCGCCGCCGACCTGTGATCGTGCCTGCGACCCGAACCTAGGATGCGTGCATGTCCCTCCCGCACGCGATCCTCACGGCGCTGCTCGAGAAGCCGTCCTCCGGTCTCGAGCTGACGCGCCGCTTCGACCGGTCGATCGGCTACTTCTGGTCGGCGACGCACCAGCAGATCTATCGCGAGCTGGGCAAGCTGGAGCAGGCGGGGCACATCCGCGCCCTGCCCGCTCCAGTGCCCGCGCGCGGCCAGAAGAAGGAGTACGAGGTGCTGCCCGCGGGCAGCGCCGAGCTCGCGGAGTGGGTCGCCCGCACCGAGGACCCGAAGCCGCTGCGTTCCTCCCTCCTGCTGCGGATGCGGGCGGCCGCTGTCGTCGGGGCGCCCGGCATGCGCGAGGAGCTGCGGCGCCATCTCGACCTGCACGAGCGGCAGTTGGAGGAGTACCGGGCGATCGAGGAGCGGGACTTCCCGCCCGCGCGTCGGGAGACCGAACCGGACCGGCTCCGCCATCTCGTCCTGCGCGGCGGGATCGACCTGGAGCGCTTCTGGGTGGAGTGGCTGACGCACGCGCTCGCGGAACTGGAGCACTGAGGGCGGGGCACTCCGGGACGGCGACGAGGCTCTTTTCGTAATGGGAACCATTTTCAGGTAGCGTGCCCTGCGCACGTCCCGACGATGGAGGTCCGTTCCCATGGCCGTACCCAAGCGGAAGATGTCCCGCTCCAACACCCGCCACCGCCGCGCCCAGTGGAAGGCGACCACGCCCCAGCTCGTCCCGATCACGGTCGACGGCGTCGTCCACCGGGTGCCGCAGCGCCTGGCCAAGGCGTACGAACGCGGCCTCCTGCGCCCGGAGGGCTGAGCGCGATGACGGACACGGCGACGCCCGCGGGAGCGGGCGACACACGGCTTCCGGTCACCGTCCTCTCCGGGTTCCTCGGGGCGGGCAAGACCACCCTGCTCAACCACGTCCTGGCCAACCGGGACGGTCTGCGCGTCGCCGTGATCGTCAACGACATGAGCGAGATCAACATCGACGCCTCGCTGGTACGGGGCGGGGCCGCCGCGCTCTCCCGTACCGAGGAGCGGCTCGTCGAGATGACCAACGGGTGCATCTGCTGCACGCTCCGCGACGACCTCCTGGAAGAGGTCGACCGGCTGGCCCGCGAGGGCCGCTTCGACCATCTCCTCATCGAGTCCAGCGGCATCTCGGAGCCCATGCCGGTCGCCGCCACCTTCGCCTTCCCGCGCGACGACGGCGCGACCCTCGGCGACCTGGCCCGGCTCGACACCATGGTCACCGTCGTCGACGCGGCGAACTTCCTGCCCGAGCTCCAGGGCGGCGACGGTCTCGCCGAGCGCGAGCTCGCCGCCTACGAGGACGACGAGCGGACCGTCAGCGATCTCCTCATGGACCAGATCGAGTTCGCCGACGTGATCGTCGTCAACAAGCTCGACCTGGTCACGACGGCCGAGGCCGACCGGCTGCGGGCGGCGCTGACCCGGCTCAACCCGGCCGCCCGGATCGTCCCGGCCACCCACGGCCGGCTGCGCCCCGCCGAGGTCCTCGGCACCGGCCTCTTCGACCTGGAGCGCGCCCAGGAGGCGCCAGGCTGGGTCAGGGAGCTCAACGGGGACCACGTCCCGGAGACCGAGGAGTACGGCATCTCCTCGACGGTCTTCCGGGCCGAACGCGCCTTCCACCCGGGCCGGTTGTGGCGGTTCGTGACCGACGAGGCCGAGGGCATGGACAGCGGCGCGTACGGGCGGGTGCTGCGCTCCAAGGGCTTCTTCCGGCTCGCGGGCCGCGAGCGGGTGACCGGCCTGTGGTCCCAGGCGGGGGCGGTGGCCCGGTTCGAGCCCTCGGGCGTCCGCGACGACCGGGCCGAAGGGCCGGGCCACGCCCAGGAGTTGGTGTTCATCGGTACGGAGCTGAACGCGGACGCGCTCCACGCGGCCCTCGACCGCTGTCTGGTCACCGACGAGGAGACCGGCCCCTGGGAGGACCCCTTCCCCGCGTGGGCCGTGCACGGTCTCGACGACGTCTGCGAGCACGAGCACGCGGGGCCCGAAGCCGTAACCGCCTGACCCACCCTCCTGCGGCGACCGCCCGGCTCACTCCCCGGCGGCCGCCGCCTTCCGCCAGGCCGCGTCGCGCAGCAGCCGCAGCCCGTTGAGCCCCACCAGCACCGTCGACCCCTCGTGCCCGGCCACGCCGAGCGGGAGGGGCAGGTGGCCCACCAGGTCCCAGATCACCAGCGCGCCGATGCAGGTGCCCGCGATGACCAGGTTCTGGACGACGAGACGGCGGGCTCGGCGCGAGAGGGCGACGACGGCGGGGACGGTGGCCAGTTCGTCCCGTACGACCACGGCGTCGGCGGTCTCCAGGGCCAGGTCGGAACCCGCCCGGCCCATCGCGATGCCGGTGTGGGCGGCGGCCAGTGCGGGGGCGTCGTTGACGCCGTCGCCGACCATCAGGACCCGGGCGCCGGCGCGCTCCCACGCCCGTACGACCGCCACCTTCTCCTCAGGCAACAGCCCGGCCCGTACGTCGGTGATCCCGGTCCGCTCGGCGATCCGGGCGGCCGCGCCCGCGTTGTCGCCCGTCACCAGGGTGGGTGGGGTGCCGGTGAGGCGGGTGAGGGCTGCGACGGCTGCCGGTGCGCCGTCACGGAGCCGGTCGGCGAAGGTCAGGACGGCGACGCGGGCGCCGTCGACGACGACCTCGACGGCGGTGTCGGCGTGTTCGCCCCCGGGCGCCCGGCGCACCCGCACGTCCCGGCCCTCGACCGTGGCCCGTACGCCGTCGCCCGGCACCGACGTGAAGTCGCTCGCCTCCGCGATGCGCAGGCCCCGGGCGCGCGCCTCGGCCACCACGGCGCGGGCCAGGGGGTGTTCGCTGGGCCGTTCGGCCGCCGCGGCCAGGGCGAGGGCCGACGGGTCGCCCTGGACGGCGGTGACGCGCGGCAGGCCCTCCGTCAGGGTGCCGGTCTTGTCGAGCGCGACCCGGTCGACCATGCCCAGGCGTTCCATGACCACGGCGGACTTGACGAGGACGCCGTGGCGGCCGGCGGTGGCGATCGCGGAGAGCAGCGGCGGCATGGTCGCGAGGACGACCGCGCACGGCGAGGCGACGATCATGAAGGTCATGGCGCGCAGGAGGGTGGGGGTGACGTCGGCGCCGAACGCGAGGGGGATCGCGAAGAGCGCGAGGGTGGCGACGACGACCCCGACGGAGTAGCGCTGTTCGATCTTCTCGATGAAGAGCTGGGTGGGCGCCTTGGTGGCACTGGCCTCCTCGACGAGGGCGACGATCCGGGCCACGACGGAGTCCGCCGCGTCCTTGTCGACCCGTACGCGCAGCGCCCCCGTGCCGTTGAGGGTGGAGGCGAACACCTCGTCACCGGGCGTCTTGGGCGCGGGCAGCGGCTCCCCGGTGATGCCCGCCTGGTCGACGTCGCTCGCGCCGTCGAGCACGGTGCCGTCGGCGGGCAGCCGCTCCCCCGGTCGCACGAGGACGGTGTCCCCGATCCGCAGCTCGGCGACGTCCACCGGCTCCTCGGCCCCGGCCTCCGTGAGGCGTACCGCCCGCGCGGGTGCGAGGGCGAGCAGTCCGCGTACGGAGTCGGCGGTGCGGCGGGTGGCGAGCGCCTCCAGGGCGCCGGAGACGGCGAAGATGACGATCAGCAGGCCGCCGTCGAGGTACTGGCCGATCGCGGCGGCGCCGAGGGCGGCGACCACCATGAGCAGGTCGACGTCGAGGGTCTTCTCGCGCAGCGCCGCGAGGCCCTCCCGGCCGGGTTCCCAGCCGCCGGCTGCGTAGCAGACCGCGTAGAGCGGGCCCCAGGCCCAGGCGGGGGCGTCGGCCAGGTCGAGGGGCAGGGCGAGGAGGAAGGCGAGGGCGGACAGCGCGGCCCAGCGGACCTCGGGCAGGGCCCACGCGCGCGTGCGGAGGGAGGACGGTGGGGCCTTGTCGGGGGCAGCGGCGGTCCGCGCGTCGAGCACCGGGGAAGCCATGGGCCGGGCACCTCTTCGTTCGTGGGGCGGCGGGTTCGTCCGTCGGGACGGGCTGACTCCCACACCATAGCGGAATACATGAAGAGGTCTTCATTCATGAGTTTCGTCGCCACGACTACGATGAGCCCATGGGACACGGAGCGAACGGCGGGACGACCCCGGCAACCCACCTGGACGCGGAGTCCGCGGCCACGATCGCCGCCACCCTCCAGGCCCTCGCGACGCCCTCGCGGCTGATGATCCTCACCAGGCTGCGGCAGGGCCCGTGCGGAGTGACCGAACTGGCCTCCGCCGTCGACATGGAACAGTCCGCCGTCTCCCACCAGCTGCGCCTGCTGCGCGCGCTGGGCCTGGTGACCGGGGTGCGGCAGGGCCGACGGATCGAATACAGCCTCTACGACAACCACGTCGCCCAGCTCCTCGACGAGGCCGTCTACCACATCGAGCATCTACGGCTCGGCGCGCGTGATGTGCCCCGGGAGACGGTGGATACTGGGAAGTCGTAGATCCACTTCGCCGAAAGGGCGGGTATGACCGACGAGTTGGGACGCCGCCGGACACGTCACGCGGTCGTCATCGGGGGAAGTCTCGCAGGCCTGCTGGTCGCACGGGTGCTCAGTGAACACGCGGAACGGGTCACGGTCGTCGAACGCGACCGCGTCCCGGAAGGACCGGACGCCCGGCCGGGCGTCCCCCAGTCGCGGCACGTGCACGTGCTGCTCGACTCGGGGCAGCGGGCGCTCGACGAGCTGCTCCCCGGCTTCACGACCGAACTGCGCGAACTCGGCGCGCCCCGGGTGGGCATGCCCGAGGACATGGTGCAGTGGCAGAACGGGCGCTGGTTCCAGCGCCATCCGGCCACCGCCCACCTCTACACCGGCCCCCGGGCCCAGTTGGAGTGGCTGGTGCGCCGTCGGGTCCTCGCCGATCCGCGGATCGAGACCCTGGAGGGCACGGAGACCGTCGGTCTCCTCGGTGACGCCTCGCGCGTGCGGGGCGTCCTGGTGCGCGAGCGGGGCGCGGGCAAGGACCGGGAGAGCCGCCCCTTGGAGGCCGATCTGGTGGTCGACGCCTCGGGCCGTGGCACGCGCGCATCGGACTGGCTCGCCGCGATCGGCGCGGAGGCGCCCCACGAGGACACGATCGACACCGGTCTGGCCTACGCGACCCGGACGTACCGCGCCGCCGACGGCACGGACATGGACGCCCTCGGGTTCAACATCGTCCCCGACCCGGAGCAGGTGTACGGCGGTGTGGCGCTGCCGGTCGGCAACGGTCTCCATCTCGTCACCCTGTCCGGGCTCCGCGGAGACCTGCCGCCCACCGACGAGGAGGGGTTCGAGGCCTTCGCGGCCAAGCTGCCGCACCCCGTCCTGAGCGAGTGGATCGCGAAGGCCACCCCGGAGTCCCCCGTGCACGGCTTCCGGCAGACCGCCAACATCCGCCGCAGGTACGACCGTCCGGGCCGCCGGCCCGCCGGGTTCCTCGCCACCGGCGACGCGCTGTGCGCCTTCAACCCGATCTACGGGCAGGGCATGACCGTCGCCGCGCTGAGCGCGGTCGCCCTGCGTCGCGCCCTGGCCGACCCGAAGCGGACGCCGACCACGCGGACGGTCCAGAAGGCCTTGCTGGACGCGTCGAAGCAGGCCTGGGCGATCTCGGCCGGGGCCGACCGGAAGATGCCGGGCGCGACGGGCAACGGCGTCACCACGAGCGCCGTGGACAAGCCGGTGGGCTGGTACCTGCGCCGGGTCCAGCAGCGCTCCGCCGGAAACGCCGCCGTGGGCGGCGTGTTCCGCTCGGTCCTGACCCTGACGGAGCCGATGACCGCGCTGTTCGCCCCGGCGATCGCCCGGCAGGTGCTCTTCGGACCGACACCGGAGACACCGGCGGAGCCGCCGTTGCGGCGCGGGGTCTAGGGCCGGACAGGTCCTGGGGAGTGTCCGTCGGATCAGGGCCGGACAGGCCCTGGGCCCTGAACTGGTCCCGGACCACAGGCGAGTTCCAGTGGTCGGCGGCGGTGCGGGTGGGTGTCAGATGCCCGGCGCCGCCGTGACCGTGCCTGAGGCGATCGCCGCGCCCAGGGCCGCGTAGTCGTCGGCGTTCTGGTCCGTGTAGCGGATCGCGAAGTCGGCGACGGCGCGGTCGAAGACGTCCGAGGAGCCGAGGTACGCGGCGATGGCGATGCGGTCGCCGGAGCGGGCGTGGGCGCGGGCCAGGGCGCGGCCGCAGAGGCCGGCGTACGCGCGGAGCATCGCCGGCGACATGGTCTCCACCTCGGCCGAGCCCTTCATGTCGCGCAACTGCCGCCAGTAGAAGTGGCGTTTCTCCGGCCCGGTCATCCAGCCGAGGAAGATGTCGCTCGCGGCCTGCGTCAGGCGCTGCCCCCGGACGACCCGCTGCCCCTGGTGTCCGTACACGCTCGGGGGCAGGTACGCCTCCAGGACCGAGCGACCGGCCTCCTTGATCTGGAGCATCAGCGGGTCGCCGTCGTCCCGGCCCTCCAGGAGGAGGATGAAGCAGCGGGTGCCGACGCTGCCGACGCCGACGACCTTGCGGGCGGCGTCCACGTAGTGGAAGCGGTCCAGGAGGAGCCGGCGTTCCTCGGAGAGCGAGCTGCGGTAGTCGCTGAAGACCTTGCCGAGGGTGACGCGGTCGAGGTCGGTGGCGCGTTCGAGGAGCGGGGGGTCGTCGACGATACGGCGCGTCCCCTGGTCGTCGAGGGCGGTGAGCTTGCCGAGCGCCTGGAGGCTCGTGCGGCGGCGGGCGCGGGCGAGGCGGTTCTCGAACGTGGCGCGGCGGTTCCGGCGTACCAGCGGGGCGAGGTCGTCGGCGGCGATCCGCTCGTACCAGACGACGAGTTCACCGAGGCCGGCGAGGCGGCGCATGGAGGTGCGGTAGGCCTCGCCGACGACGAGGGCCGCCTGGTGGGCCTTGGCCTTGTTGCTGCCGTTCTGGAGGGCTGCGACGGCCACGCTTGCGGCGAGCCGCTTCACGTCCCACTCGAAGGGTCCTGGCAGCGTCTCGTCGAAATCGTTCACGTCGAAGAGAAGCGTCCGTTCGGGCGAAGCGAAGACGCCGAAGTTGAGCAGATGGGCGTCGCCGCAGAGCTGGACGGTGAGTCCGGTGTGGCGTTGCGGGGCGAGGTCGGCGGCCATGACGGCGGCCGCGCCGCGCAGGAAGGCGAACGGCGAGACGGCCATCCTTCCGTAGCGGATCGGGACCAGTTCGGGCACACGGTCGACGGACTGCCGTTCCAGGACGCTGAGGGGGTCCGGGCGCTGCGAGGGGGGTATCCAGCGGCCGTGTGAGGACCGCGGCACCCTCTTGCGGGCCGCCTTGCCCTCCTCGGCCCGCGCCGCCGGTGTCGTCATCCGGCCTCACCCGCCTCTTCCGCAGCCGCTTCCGGTTGAGACTCATTACAAGGTCAGACGGCGCGGTCCGCACCCCGGGGCGACCCGGCTTTCGGCCACTCCCGTCGCCACCCCTTCCTTAATGGTTTAGACCAATGATAGGAATTGATCACCCCTGCGGACCAGACTGTCACGCTGAGCAAAGAGAGGGGTTGGAACATGACTGAACCCGATACCGAGCAGCCTGCGGCGGTCCCGCTGTATCTGCGGGTCGCCGCGGCCCTGCGGGGCGACCTCGCCGAGCGGCACATCGCTCCCGGAAGCCGGCTCCCGTCCGAGCGCTCCCTCGCGCACCGCTACCACGTCAACCGGCAGACCGTCCGGAGCGCGCTCCAACTGCTGCGCGACGAACGGCTCGTCGTCACCGACCGACGGGGCACCTTCGCGGCGGGCACCGAACAGGAGCCGCGCGAACCCGCCCTGACGGTGCGCCGGCAGCTGTTTCCCGGTGGTACGGAGGCCGCCGACGCCCTCGTACGCGCCTCGCTCACCTGGGAGCCGCCGCCCGCCGGGCTTGTGGCGCGGCTCGGGCTCGTGCCCGGCGAACCGACCCTCGTCCACCGGCATGTCGTCCTCTCCCCCGGAGGGACACCGATGCAGCGGTCGGTGTCCTGGTTCTCGCGGGCGGCGCTCACCGAGATCCCGCAACTCGCCAAGTACCGCCGGACCAGAGGCTCCACCTTCCGCCCGGACCTGCGACTGCTCTACCACTGGATGCACCAGGCCGGTCTCCGGCTCACCCGTCGCGAGTCGATCGGGGTACCGCCGGGCGCCACGACCGGCGTCGGGGGCGGGGCGCCCCGGCTGGTCGTCCACCGGGTGGTGTGCGACCAGCACGGGCACGCCCTGGAGATCACGGACATCGACTGCGCGGCGCAGGGGGTCTCCTGGACCTACGAGTTCAGCGGCTGAGGAAGGGGGCTTGGATCCAACATCACGGATCACGGATCCAATATCCAATGTCCAATGCTTTGGATCATGGATCATGGATCCAATATTTTGGATCCGGTCCGGCGGATCCGGCCGCCGGATCCGTCAGACGATCCCCTCCTCTATCTCCGCCTCCTCACGGGCCGTTCCGTACGCCGACGGTGTGCCGTACGAGCGTCGCGCCACGTACCACCAGACGCTGGCGAGGACGAGGACGACGGCCAGCGCGATGACCGCGTAGTTCATCGAGTCGATCGTCACCGGAGACTTCTGCGGCAGACAGAAGAGCACGGTGACGAGCGCGACCCAGCCCACGGCCGTCCAGCCGATCGGGCGGCTCCAGCGGCCCAGGTGCCACGGCCCCGGCGTGAACCGCTTCCCCGCGCGCAGGCGCAGGTAGATGGGGATCGCGTAGGCGGGCGTGATGCCGATGACGTTGATCGCGGTGACGGCGCCGTAGGCGGTGGCGGAGTAGAGCGAGGGGACGGCGAGGAGCGCGGCGACGCCGACGGCGAGCCAGACGGCGGGCACCGGCGTCTGCGTCCGGCTGCTGACCTTCCGCCAGAGCGCGGAGCCTGGCAGGGCGTTGTCGCGGCTGAAGGCGAAGACCATACGGCTGGCGGCGGCGACTTCGGCGTTGCCGCAGAAGAGCTGGGCCATGATCACCACGAGCAGCAGCGCGGTGGCGCCGCCGGTGCCGAGCGCGTCGAGGAGGATCTGAGCAGGCGGGACGCCCGTGGGGCTGTTCTGCGTACCCGCGTAGTCCTGGATCGCGAAGGTCAGCCCGGCGAGCAGGGCGAAACCGGCGATCCACGAGACCCAGATGGCCCGGACGATGCCCTTGGCGGCGCTGACCGAGGCGTTGGACGTCTCTTCGGAGAGATGCGCCGAGGCGTCGTAGCCGGAGAAGGTGTACTGGGCGAGGAGCAGTCCGATGGCGGCGACGTAGAACGGGTTGGCCCAGCCGGTGTCGTTGACGAACTCGGTGAAGACGAACTCGGCGGACTGGTGGCGGTCGGGGACGAGCGCCAGGGCGCCGACGATCGCGGCCACGCCGGCGAGGTGCCACCAGACACTGATGGAGTTCAGCACGCTGACCAGGCGGACACCGAAGAGGTTGAGCACGGCGTGCAGCAGCAGGATGGCGAGGAAGATCAGGAAGGTCGATCCCGCGGTGGGCACGATGCCCCACTGGAGGTTGAGGAAGGCTCCCGTGAACAGGGCGGCGCCGTAGTCGATGCCTGCGATCGCGCCGAGCAGGCCGAGCAGGTTGAGCCAGCCGGTGTACCAGCCCCATCGGCGGCCGCCCAGCCGGTCGGCCATGTAGTAGAGCGCGCCGGAGGTCGGATAGGCGCTGGTGACCTCGGCGAGCGCGAGTCCGACGCAGAGCACGAACAGCCCGACGCCCGCCCAGCCCCACAGCATGACGGCGGGACCTCCGGTGCCCAGGCCGAAGCCGTAGAGCGTCATGCATCCGGAGAGGACGGAGATGACGGAGAAGCTGATGGCGAAGTTGCCGAAGCCGCCCATGCGACGGGCGAGGACGGGCTGGTAGCCGAGCTCTCTCAGCCGGGCCTCGTCGTCCTGGCCGCCCGCATGGGGCCTGCGTATCTCGTCGACGGGGGCGGTGCGGGACATGCCGGTACCTCCAGGGTGGGGGGAAGAGGGAAGAGGTGGGGGGTCAGGGGTCGATGCAGCGGGCGCGGGCGCGCAGGAAGAACTCGGTGGCGAGGGCCCGGTCGTCGGGGCGTTCGGTGCGGTAGGCCCAGGGCAGCACCGTGTGGTACGGCCCGAGGGCCTCGAAGACACGGGCGGCGTCGGCGAAGCGCTGGGCGCCGAAGAGGGCGTGGGCGAGGTGGTTGAGGTCGAGGAGCGAGGCCTCGTCGATGGCGCAGAACAGGAACCAGGAGTGCAGGGCCTGCTGCGCGTCGCGGATGGCGTCCTCGGCGACCCAATGCAGGTCCAGAGCGTGCGTGTGGCCGTGTTCGCGCCGGTAGCGCTCCACCCGTACGTACAGCGGCAGGGCGTGCAGGGCCGAGCCGGTCGGAGCCGAACCGGACGCCCACTGCGCGTAGTTGACGGCCTCGGAGAACGAGCCCGCACGGCGGACGTAGAGGAACTGGAGCATCCGGTGGTGCGCCTCGCGGTTCTGCGGGTCGCGCCGCTCGGCCTCGGCGAGGAGGCCCCAGGGTCCGGGCGGGAGGAGGGGTGCGGGCGGGGCGAGCCGGTGCTCCGCCATGCGCTGCCGGTCGTCGAGGGCGGCGAGGGCGAGCAGGCAGATCCAGGGGACGGGGTCGGCGGGCGCACGTTCGGTGGAGTCGCGGCAGGCCGTCCATGCCTCCTGCCACAGTTCGCGGGTGCGGGGGTGGCCGCCCCGGCGGGCGCGTACGGCCCGTTCGACGGCGACGCGTGCGTGCATGACGCTCGCGGGGGCGCTGTCCGGCTGCTCGGTCCGCCAGGTCTGGACGACGTCCCCGCCGGCGGCGACGGTGGCGAGCACCTGGGTGCGTCGCGTCCAGTCGGCCCAGCCGGGCGTCTCGTCGAGTAATCGGGCCATGGACACCCAGCGGCCGGTCCGCAGGTCCTGGACGGCGTGGCGCAGGGCGTGGTCGTGGCCCGCCGGGTGGTAGACGGGCCGGAAGCCGTGTCCTGCCATCACGGAGCGGGACGTGCGGTGGGTGACATGGCTCCTCGGTGGGGTGTCCCGTGAGTGTCTCCGGGTGGGTGTCCCGCGGGCTGGTCGGGCGATGATCGGCGATCACTATAGGCTCCGGCGAATGATCCGGATCCACTTTCGGATCTGACCGTAACTATCCGGCCACGGACCGAACATGACCATGCGTCACCGTTTGCGAGGGAGCCGACGGAGGGGCTCCGAACCGCTTGACGGGAGGCGGCACGTGCACCAGTCTTGCCGGTTCCGCGAACAAGGACCGCTGCCCCTTCGAGGACTGGAGTGACGAGTGATGACGGGTCCGGTGCTCGCCGTCGACCAGGGAACGTCGGGGACCAAGGCGCTCGTCGTCTGCCCCGAGCGGGGCGTCATCGGGACCGGCTCCGCACCCGTACGGCCCCGCTACCTGCCCGGTGGCCTGGTCGAGGTCGATCCGGCGCAGCTGTACGACTCCGTCGTCGCCGCCGGCCGCGCCGCGCTCGCCGAGGCCGACACCCCGGTCGCGGCCGTGGGCCTAGCCAACCAGGGCGAGACCGTCCTCGCCTGGGATCCGGCGACGGGCGAACCGCTCACCGACGCCCTCGTCTGGCAGGACCGCAGGGCCGAGGAGCTCTGCGCCGAACTCGCGAACCACGCCGACGAGTTGAAACGGTGGACGGGACTTCCGCTCGATCCCTATTTCGCCGCCCCCAAGATGGCCTGGATCCGTCGGCATCTCACGGGCGCGGGCGTCGTCACCACCAGCGACGCCTGGCTGGTGCGCCGTCTGACGGGTGCGTTCGTCACCGATGCCGCGACGGCGGGCCGCACCGGGCTCCTTGACCTGGACTCGGCCTCCTGGTCCGCGCCCGCCCTCGACGTCTTCGGCCTGGGCGCCGAACGGCTACCCCGGGTGGTCGACGCGGACACGCACGTCGGTACGACGACGGCGTTCGGCCCGCCGATCCCACTGACCGGGCTCCTCGTGGACCAGCAGGCGGCCCTGCTCGCGCAGAGCGTCACCGCCCCCGGCACGGCCAAGTGCACCTACGGGACAGGGGCGTTCCTGCTCGCCCAGACGGGATCGACGCCTCGGCGGGGCGACTCGGGACTGGTGAGCTGTGTGGCGTGGCGGTTGCGGGGCCGTACGAGCTACTGCCTGGACGGGCAGGTGTACACGGCCGCGTCCGCCGTGCGCTGGCTGACCGACCTCGGCGTCCTGTCGGGCGCGGGGGAGCTCGACGCCGTGGGCGGGGCGGTGCCGGACAGCGGCGGGGTCACCTTCGTCCCGGCCCTGGCCGGCCTCGCCGCACCCTGGTGGCGCGGCGACGTACGCGGATCGGTGCACGGTCTGGGCCTGGACACGACCGCGGGTCACCTGGTCCGGGCGCTCTGCGAGGGGATCGCCGCACAGGTCGTGGAGCTGGCCGGCGCGGCAGCGTCCGACCTCGGCAGGCCGCTGACCTCGTTGCGCGTGGACGGCGGACTGACCCGGTCGGCGCTGCTGATGCAGACCCAGGCGGATCTGCTCCAACTCCCGGTCGAGGTCTCGGCGTTGCCCGACGCCACGGCGCTCGGGGTCGGCGCGGTGGCACGGCTCGGACTCGAACCCGGTCTCTCCGTCCCGGAGGCGGTGCCGGAGTGGAAGCCGTCGGCCGTCTACGAACCCGCCGTGACGGCTGCGGAGGCCGCCGAGCGCCTGGGCCGGTTCCGTACCGCCGTCGACGCACTGCTCGGCGGCGGCGCCGAGGGGGCGTCGCTGCCATGACGTCGGAACGGTCGGGGCAGCGGCCGGGGCAGCGGCCGGGGTCTGTGACCCGCGCGGGCACGCTCCCGGACACCTCGGGCCCCGGCGCGGAGTACGACGTCGTGGTGGTCGGCGCCGGAGTGGTGGGGTGCGCGGTCGCGCGCGAGCTGGCGCGCCGGCCGCTGCGGGTCGCGCTGGTCGAGGCGTCCGGCGATGTCGGCGAGGGCACGTCCAAGGCCAACACCGCGATTCTGCACACGGGTTTCGACGCCGTGCCCGGCTCGCTGGAGGCGCGACTGGTACGGGACGGGCAGCGCCTGCTCCTCGACCACGCGCGGGAGACGGGGATTCCCGTCGAACCACTCGGAGCGCTCCTCGTCGCGTGGAACGAGGAGCAGCTGGCCGCCCTCCCCCGCCTCGCCGACAAGGCCGTACGCAACGGCCATCGCACCACCCGCGTCATGGGCGCGAACGAACTGCGGGCGCGGGAGCCGCACTTGGGTGCTGGGGCGCTCGGTGCCCTGGAGGTGCCGGGCGAGTCGATCATCTGCCCGTGGACGACGAACCTCGCGTACGCCACCCAGGCCGTGCGCTCGGGGGTCGACCTGCACCTGAACTGCCGCGTGGAGAAGGCGGATCCGGGGACGCCACACCGGCTGATCACGCCCCGTGGAGTGCTGCGGGCCCGCTACGTCGTCAACGCCTGTGGGCTCTACGCGGACCGGTTCGACGCCCTGTTCGGGCGGCGGGACTTCACGGTGACGCCGAGGCGCGGCCAGTTGATCGTCTTCGACTCCTTCGCCCGCGCGCTCGTCCGCCACATCCTCCTGCCCGTCCCGGGCGCGCTCGGCAAGGGCGTCCTGGTCGCGCCGACGGTGTACGGGAAGGTACTGCTCGGCCCCACGGCGGAGAACCTCGACGACCGCACGGCCACCGGAACGACGGCCGAGGGCCTGGCGTCCCTGCGCGCCCAGGGCCGCCGCGTGCTGCCCGCGCTCCTCGACGAGGAGGTGACCGCGGTCTACGCGGGGCTCCGCGCCGCCACCGAGGACGACGACTACCGGTGCGCCGCCCACCCCGGGCTGCGGTACGTCACGGCGGGCGGCATCCGGTCGACCGGCCTGACGGCCTCCCTGGCGATCGCCGCGCACGTGGTGGAGCTGCTCGCGGAGTGCGGCCTCGCGCTCGGGGCGGAGCGCCCGCTCGCCCCGGTCCGGATGCCGAACCTCGGCGAGGCCTTCCCTCGCCCGTACCGGGATGCCGAACTCATCGCCCGTGACCCGGAGTTCGGGTCGGTCGTGTGTCACTGCGAGCGGGTGACCCGGGGCGAGATCCGGGCCGCGCTCGCCTCGACCATCCCGCCGGCCTCATTGGACGGGCTGCGGCGCCGGACGCGGGCGCGGGGCGGCCGGTGCCAGGGCTTCTCCTGCGGGGCGGCGGTCCGGTCGATGTTCGAGGAGGGGGCGGGGCGGCCATGGAGGGAGCGGTGAGCGGGGCCGAGGACGGGAGTGGGGCCAAGGACGGGTCCGTCGACGGGTTCCTGGACGGGTCCGTCGACGGGCGCCTGGGCGGGTCCGTCGACGGATCCGGGAACGGACACGCGGGCGGACGTGCCGACCGAGCGGCGAGCCGCGACCGAGCCGTGAGCCGGTTCGTCGACGTCCTCGTCGTAGGTGCGGGGCCCGCCGGGCTCGCCTCGGCGGCGCGGCTCGCCGCCGCCGGCGCGGGCCGGTACCGGATCGAGGTCCTGGAGCGCGAGCAGGAGGCCGGCGGGGTGCCGCGCCACTGCGCGCACGGCGGCTTCGGACTGGCCGACTTCGGGCGCCCGCTCGACGGGCCGGGTTACGCCCGCCGACTGGCGCGCGCGGCGGCCGGGGCGGCCGGGTCCGGAGCCACGGTCCGTACGGGTGTGTCGGTGACCGGCTGGGCCGGGCCGCTCACGCTGGAGGTGACGGCCCCGACCGGCCTGGAACGGATCACGGCGCGGGCGGTGGTCCTGGCGACCGGCGCGCGCGAACGGACGCGCAGCGCACGGCTGGTGCCCGGGACGCGACCGGCCGGGGTGCTGACGACCGGCGAGCTGCAGCAGTCCGTGCACCTGTACGGGGTGCGGCGCGAGCGGCTCGGGCGGCGCGCCGTCGTGATCGGCGCCGAACCGGTGGCCCACCACGCGGTGCGTGCGCTCCGCCGGGCCCAGGTGGACGTGGTGGCGATGATCACGGAACAGCCCGGCGTCCCCCGGCGGTTCGGAGCGCTGCCGCCTCCGCCGCTGCTGACCGCCACGACGGTGGCCGAGCTGCTGGGCCGGGGCCGGCTCGCGGGTGTCCGGGTGCGCCACATCGACGGCCGGGAGGGCGTGATCGGTTGTGACACGGCCGTGTTCACCGGGGACTGGATGCCGGAGCACGAACTGGCCCGCTCCGGCGGGGTGCCGCTGGACGGGGGTACGCGCGGCCCCTCGGTCGACGGCGCCCACCGCACCGCCACGGCGGGCGTCTTCGCGGCGGGGAACGTCCTGCGCGGGGTCGAGGCTGCGGGGGCCGCGGCGGCCGAGGGGCGGGCGGCCGCGGATGCCGTCCTGCGGTATCTGGCGGGTGAGCCCTGGCCGGTCGCCGCGGTGCCGGTGCGAGCGGAGGGGCCGGTGCGGTGGGTGGCGCCGAACCGGATCACGTACGGGACGGGCGTCCGCCCCGTCCTGCTGCCGGAGGGGGCCGGAGTCCGCCCGTTCCTGCTGCGGGTGCGCGAGCCGTTGGCGCGTCCCGTCGTGGAGGTCCGTCAGGGCGCCCGGATCCTCCATCGCGGCCGGCTCCTGGGTACGGCGTGGCCGCACCGCTCGGTGCGTGTGCCCGACGGTTGGTCGCGCGAGGTCGATCCGGCGGGCGGCCCCGTGACGGTGCGGGTCGGCGTGTGAGGGTGCGGGTCGGCGTGTGACGGTGCGGGTCGGCGTGTGACCTGCCATTGGCCTGGGCCACTGGCAGGTGCTCGCAACCGTTGACCCCCGCGTCACCTCCCCCCATCCTCGTGGTCATGTTCATGACCGAGCATGCGGACGGAGAACCCGTCCAGTTCCGACACGGAGGTGTCATGGTCCGGCGCATGGTCAGATCCCTGCTCGCCACACTCCTGGTGGTGGCCGCCGCCCTCACGGGAACGGTCGCCACATCCGGCACCGCACATGCGGACGAGTGCTACACCTGGGGCCGTACGCTCTCCTCGGGCATGTCCGGGGCGGACGTGACACAGCTGCAGATCCGGGTGGCCGGATACCCCGGCTACGGCGCCGTGCTCGGGGTCGACGGCGACTACGGCCCCGCAACCAAGGCCGCCGTGACCCGCTTCCAGCAGGCGTACGGTCTCGCCGCCGACGGCGTCGCGGGCCCCGCCACCTTCTCGAAGCTCTATGCCCTCCAGGACGCGGACTGCACCCCGATCCACTTCACCTACGCCGAGCTCAACAAGTGCAACGGCGACTTCTCCGGCGGCGCCGTCAGCGCGGCCACCGCCAGGTCCAACGCCCTGCGGGCGATGTGGAAGCTGGAGGCGCTCCGTCACGCGCTGGGCGACGTGCCGATCTCCGTGAGCAGTGGCTTCCGCTCGCACGCCTGCAACGCGGCGGTCGGCGGAGCCTCGGACAGCCGCCATCTCTACGGCGACGGCATCGACCTGACGGGGTCGCCTTCGCTGTGCACGCTGGCCAAGCAGGCGCGCAACCACGGCTTCAACGGGATCCTCGGCCCCGGCTACCCGGGCCACGGCGACCACGCGCACGTGGACACCCGCGCCTCGCGCTTCTGGTCGGCGAGTAGCTGCGGGATCTGACCCGCTCGGCGACACTGGGCGGTATGCCGGACAAGCGCAGCGCTGGGCTCCTTCTCTTCCGCGGAACGACGGACGGCGGTTTCGAGGTGCTCATCGGCCATATGGGCGGGCCCTTCTGGGCGTCGAAGGACGTCTCCGCCTGGTCGATCCCGAAGGGCGAGTACGGCCCCGAGGAGACACCGGAGGCCGCCGCCCGCCGCGAGTTCGAGGAGGAGCTCGGCCTGCCGGCTCCGGACGGCGAGCGGATCGCGCTCGGCGAGGCCCGGCAGGCTGGCGGAAAGACCGTCACGATCTGGGCGGTCGAGGCGGATCTCGACCCGACCCGGGTCGTGCCGGGCACGTTCACGATGGAATGGCCGCGTGGCTCGGGGGTTCTGCGGGAGTTCCCGGAGATCGACCGCGTCGGCTGGTTCGCCCCTGAAGCGGCCGCACCGCTGCTCGTCTCGGGGCAGCGGATCTTCCTCGCACGGCTCTCGGAGTGGCTGGACGGGCGGGGCGGAGCCTGATTGTCAGACCCGTACGAGAGGGTGGAGGTCGCCAACCTGTCGAGAGGGAGCCCGACATGACCACGATCACCGCCCGTGAGCGCGCCGCTGCCCAGGCGTACCTCCGTCTGCTGGAGTCCACGCAGGCCGTGCTGACCGATCCGCACCTCGTGCCCTATGCGGCGGCGATGCTCACCCACCCCATGGCCGAGGCCGACGAGGCGCTCCGCGCGGCGGGCCTCTCCGGGAACGAGGCACGCCTGATGCACCTGGTCTCGGCCCTGCGCGCCTGCCCCGCGGGCGACCTCGGCCGGACGGGGTGAGGATCCTTGCAGGCAGACGGTCCTACGGTCAACTCGCCCTGTGTCGGGAGGGGTCGGGGCGGTCCTGGCGTGGTGGGCGGGGGTGGCGGCCGAGGAGTTCGGCCAGGCCTCGGCGGGTGGTGGCGACGAGGACCCGGTCGCCCGCGCCGAGGACCCGGTCGGGCTCCAGCTGCCAGACGAGCCCGGCCGAGTGACGGACGAGGGGCGCCGAACCGGTGGCGCGGGCGATGATCCGCCAGGCCCCGGGGCGGAACGCCTCGGCCACCGTACGGCCTTCCAGGAACGGGTTGCCCCCCGCTTCCACGGCCGCGAAGAGCAGCACCCGGCGCTCCACAGGGATGGCGCCCAGGATCTGGCGGCCCATCATGGCGCCCGCGAAGGCGGGGGCCGCCAGGTGCGAGACGCTACGGCTGCGGGTCAGGGCCTCGGGGTGGGCGGCGCGCAGGGTCCGGTAGACAGCGGTGGCGAAGTCGTCGTCGTAGAGCCGTAGCGCCACCCGGAGGTCGGGTTTGAGGGAGCGGGCGGAGAGCGCGGCCTCCAGGTTGGTGATGTCGATGCTCGTCAGCGCGAGCAGGGCGTGGGCACGGTGGATCCGGGCGGCCTCCAGGACGCCCTCCTCGGTCACATCGCCGATGACGGTGGGCACACGCAGGCGGCGGGCGAGCGCGATGCCGCGCGCCTCGGGGTCGGACTCGACGCAGACCACGGGGATGTCGAGGCGGCGCAGCCGGGCGAGGACGCGGGTGCCGACCTTGCCGAGGCCGAGGAGCACCACGTGCCCGGAGAGCCCTCGGGGCGGGCGGCGCAGCGAGGTCGCGGTGCGGAAGGTGCCGAGGGCCTCCAGGATGCCCGCGATGAGAACGGGCATCAGGAGGAGTCCGACGAAGCCGGCGAGGATCTGCAGCACCTGCCGGCCGGTCGTCTCGTCGACGGCCGGGTCCCCGATCGCGAAGATGTCGAGGAGGGTGAGGTAGGCGGCGTGCAGGGGATGGTCGCCGGTGGTGCGCCAGGTGGCGAGGGCGATCGCCGCGACGGCGGCGGTGACGCCCGCGAGCGACCAGCGCAGCCGCCGGGAGAACAGCGAGCCGACGGGCAGGGCGGAGGTGCCGAACCGCTTGGCGGACAGGGTGGGGCCCGCGTAGGTGATCGCTTCGAGGGCGACCGTGCCCCGGCCGGGGGCGGCGGCGACGGCCTCGTCGCCGGGCAGCAGCAGCGGGCCCTGGGCGCCGCTGTGTTCCGAGCCCTCGACGCCGGCCGGGTCGTTGGTGGTCGCCGACAGGAGTGCGAGCGTGCAGAGCCCCGGGTCGGCGACCTCGCCACGCGCGCGTGGGGTCCGGTCGACGGCGTGCAGCAGCAGTCCGCCTGCCTGCACGACCTTGCTCGTCCCCGCGACGGCGGTGGCCGCGAGGGAGGGGGCGGCCGTGTCCGCGTCGGAGAGCACGGTCGTCGAGGCGTCGAGCTCCTTGGGGTCGAGGCCGGGCTCGGCGACGGCGGCGGCCTGGTCCAGGAGCGTCTCCAGGTGCTGGCCGAGCCTGCGGTTGTAGAGCCGGATGACCAGACGCAGTCTCGGGTTGAGTCGGCGTGCGGCGAGGGCGGCCCGGATGTTGGTCTCGTCGTCGTCGTGGACGAGGGCGAGCGCGGAGGCCCGCTCCACGCCCGCGTCGATCAGCACGGTCTCGTCGACCTCGGCCGTCTCGACCATCCGGATCGACCGGCCCTCAGGCTCACCGCGCTGGTCCCCGGCGGGTGTACGCGTCATGGCGGCCGTCACGCGGCCGAAGAGCGAGGCGGCGCGGCCCGGGCGGACGGAGGGCGGCTGCGGTTCGTCGCTCCGCGCGGGGACGAGGAGGGTGATCCGCTCCCCGTACACGTCGTGGAGCTCGTGGGCGAGCCGGTGGGCGAGGACGTCGTCACCGCAGACGATCATGTGGCCGGCGGGGGCGGGTGGTGGGAGCCGGTCGGGCCGGGTCGCGGGCGCGCCGAAGGGCGTGCCCTGCGGGTCGGCGGTGGGCGGCCGCTGCGCGGGTTCCGGGGGAACGGGCGTGCTCTGGTGCGGAAGTGAGGACACGTCACCAGCATGCCGTGCCCCACCGACAGCCCGGCCACCGCCCAAGGACCCGGGTTCCGGAGCCCGGCCGTCCGCAGCGGTGGGACCGTCCCCGGCCCCCGTCTCAGGATGGTGGTGCCGCGCTGAACGGGCACAGGCAGGCCGCACTGAACCGGCACGGCATGCCGCTCCGGCCCGCCGCACCGCGCGGTCCTCGCTCGTCCCGACCCCGCCGGAGTCAGGGAAACGCCCCGAAACCGCCCGTACGCCACTCGTCGTACGCCGGTCGGCGCACTTCGATCTGCGGGGGTCCGTCCGGCTTCCTACGGTGGCTGAATGATCGTCATGTCAGCTGTCCGACACGCTGCCGCCGGTGCCACGGCGCTGCTGCTCGTGCTGCCCGTGCCGGCGGCCACGGCGTCCTCCGTCACCGAACCCACGCCTCCTGCCGAACGCTTCATCGATCCCGCCCGGCTGTACCGCTCCGGCACCCAGATCCAGCCGCTGCGGGGTGCCCCGGAGTCGCCGTCGTCCGTCTCCGCGCTGTCCTGGCTGGTGGCGGACGCCTCCACGGGCGAGGTCCTGGCGGCGCGCAACGCGCATCGGCGACTGCCGCCCGCCAGCACGCTGAAGACCCTGTTCGCCGTGACCGCGCTCCCCCGCGTCGATCAGGAGGAGCGGCACACGGTCGCCGAGTCGGAGCTGACGGGGATCGGCAGCGGCAGCAGCATGGTCGGGGTCCAGGCAGGACTCACGTACAAGGTCTCCGACCTGTGGAACGGGGTCTTCCTCAATTCGGGGAACGACGCCGTGCGGGTGCTCGCGGCGATGAACGGCGGCTGGGAATCCATGACCCGTCAGATGCAGGACAAGGCCGACGCGCTGGGGGCGCGCGACACCCGTGTGGTGTCCCCGGACGGGTACGACGCGCCTGGTCAGGTGTCCTCGGCGTACGACCTGGCGATCTTCGGACGGGCCGGGCTGCAGGATCCGGCCTTCGTCCGGTACTGCTCCACTCCGTACGCGGACTTTCCCGCGGGGGGCTGGTCGTACAGCATCCGCAACACCAACCGACTGCTGACCGGCGCCGACGGCGTGAGCCGCTATCCCGGGCTCATCGGCGTGAAGAACGGCTACACCAGCAACGCGGGGAACACCCTGATCGCGGCCGCGCGGCGCGGTGCGCGCACCCTGGTCGTGTCGGTGATGAACCCGCAGTCGGGCGGCGGGCTCGCGGTGTACGAGGAGGCCCGGACGCTGTTGGACTGGGGCTTCGACGCGGCGGGACGGGTCCAGCCGGTGGGTTCCCTGGCCCCCGCGGCGGCGCGGGACCGGTCGAAGGAGCGGCAGGTGAAGAAGGCCACGGAGAAGGGGACGGAGGCGGGAGCGGGGAGGTCCGGGGGAAGCGCGGCGAAGGACTCCGCTCCGGAGGCCGGCAAGAAGTCCGCTCCGGAGGCGGGCAAGGACTCCACCCCGGAGGCGGGCAAGAAGGCCGTTCCGGAGGTGGGCACGAAGTCCGACGCGCAGGCGGGTCCCGCGGCCGGTCCTGAGGCGCGTACCGAGCGACGGACGGGCGTGGCGACGGTCTCCGACGACGTGGCCGCGCTCGCCGGGCCTCCGAAGGCGGTACGCCCTGAGGACGTGCCCTCGGGTCCCTGGGCGGGCCTTCCGCTGGCCCTGGTGGGGGCGTCCCTCGGCGCCGCGCTGTCGCTCTGGGTCTGGCGCCGCCGGTCGGCCGGGCGGGGTGACCGGGGCGTGTGACGGCCGGTCGCGTGGCGCGTCACGCGAGACCGGGGCCCCACGCCACAGCCCCGGTGAACGCCGCGCGACCGGCTCCCCGCCTTCCCGTCAGGCGGGCAGGAAGTCCCCGAGCAGCTCGGCGAACTCCTCCGGGGCGACCAGGCGGACGCCCAGCTCCTCGGCCTTGGCCCGCTTCGAGCCGGCCTTCTCGCCCGCGACGACGAGCCCTGTGCGCTTGGACACGCTGGAGGAGGATCTGCCCCCGGCCCGCTCGATGAGTTCGTTCATCTGATTGCGGCTCAGGGCCTCCAGCGGCCCGGTCATGGCGCCGGTGACGACCACCGCGAGACCCGCGAGCGGGCCGGCCGAAACGCCGGAGACGGCGGCGGACTCGACGGGCGAGCTCGCGTCCGCGTTCGTACCGGCATCGGGGGTGTCGGTCCCGGACGCCGTCCCCGGCGGGGGCGGCGGAGTGGCGCCGGGCTCGGTCATGTTCACCCCGGCGGCGACGAGCTTGTCGACGACCGGGCCCAGCTCGGCCAGCTCGGCGACGATGACCGGCGCCTTCTCCGTCCCGATGCCCTCGACGCTCCGCATCGCCTCGACGTCGGCGGTGCGGACGGCGTCCATGGTCGCGAAGTGGCGGGCTATCCGACGGGACATGGAGCGGCCCGTGCCCCGGATGCCGAGGGCGCACAGGACGCGGGAGAGCGGTCGGGTGCGGGCGGTGGCGAGCGCCGCGACGAGGTTGTCCGCGCTGGTCTCCCCCATCCGCTCCAGGCCGAGGAGCTGCTCGCGGGTGACGGTGAAGAGGTCGGCCACGTCGGCGACGAGTTCGGCGTCGACGAGCTGGACGATCCGGCTCGCGCCGAGCCCCTCGATGTCGAGCTGATCGCGGCCGACGGCGTACGAGAGGGAGGCCATGAGGTGGCAGTTCCTGCCCCGTGCGCACCGCCAGCGCTGCTCGCTGCGGTCGATCTCCGAACCGCACTGCGGGCAGGCCTCCGGGAACTCGATCGCCAGCTCGTCGCCGGTCCGCAGGTGGGCGACCGGCGCCTCGACCCGGGGGATGATGTCGCCGGCCTTGTGGACCATCACCCGGTCGCCGAGGCGGAGACCGCGGCGGGTGATGTCCGAGGGGTTGTGCAGCGTGGCGTACGTGACGGTACTGCCGTCGATGTCCACCGGCTCCAGAACCGCGCGGGGCGCGATGACGCCCGTGCGGCCGACGTTCCACTCGACGGCGAGGAGCCGGGTGACCTTCTCCACGGCCGGGAGCTTGTACGCGATCGCCCAGCGCGGCGCCCGCGAGCCCTCGCCCGCCTCGCGGCGGTCGGCGGCGAGGTCGGCCTTGACGACGATGCCGTCGATCCCGAAGGGCAGTTCCGCCCGGAGGGCCGCTATCTCCTCGACCCTCGTCAGGACCTCGGCCACGCCGGTCACCATCCGGCCGGGCACGGCGGTGGCGCCCGAGGTGTGCAGCCCGAGGGCGACGGCGCGGGCGAGCAGCTCGCTGTGGGCCGCCTCGCGCAGCCCGTCCGCGTCCACGCCGGCAGCCACGCCCGCACCAGCACCCGTACCCGTACCCGCCTCGCCGGCGCCGGCGCCGCCCGCGGCGTCGGCGCCGCCCGGGACGTCCAGCGGCAGCATGTCGTACGCGAAGAAGGTCATCTCGACCCTGTACGGCCGGTCCTTGGCGCGCAGGGTGCCCGCCGCCGCGTTGCGCGGGTTGGCGAAGGGCTCGCCGCCGTGGGCCACCCTGACCGGGTTGGCCGCCTCGAACTGCTCGGTGGTCATGAGCACTTCGCCACGGACCTCGACCGTGACGGGCTCGGTGAGCCGCTCCGGAAGGCCGACGATCGTCCCGATGGCGTGCGACACGTCCTCCCCTGCCGTGCCGTCACCTCGGGTGACGAGGCGGGCGAGCCGCCCCCGTTCGTAGCGCGCGGCGATCGCGAGCCCGTCGAGCTTGGGTTCGACGCTCCAGCGCTCCACGGGCCGGCCGATCCGGCGCTCCAGCGAGGCGGCCCACGTCGTGAACTGCTCGGCGGAGAAGACGTTGTCGAGCGAGAGCATCGGCCGCGTGTGCGGTACGTCCCCGGTCGCCGCGCCCCCGGCGACCTTGCCGGTCGGGGAGTCGGTGCGCACGTCCTCGGGGTGGTCGGCCTCCCAGGCCGCTATCGCCCGGGCGAGGTGGTCGTAGGCGTCGTCGTCCAGCGGGGACGTACCGCCCTCGTAGTAGGCGGCGGCAGCGTGCTTGGCATCCTCGACCGCCCGCGCGTACGCGGCGGCATCGGCGAGAACCGGGGTCGTCGTCATGGTCACCATCGTGCCGGGCACCACTGACAACGGGCCTCGACGAGGCCTTGGGGCGCCCCCCCGATTGTTCGTACTGGCGTTCACACCTGGGGCTCGGCAGGTCAGGTGGGCCAGGACCTCGCCCTCAGGTTTCGGGACCAGCGGATGACCAGGCGCATCAGGCAGGCCAGGGTCACCACCCACGCGGCCGCGAAGGCCCAGATCAGGACGGGTTCGCCGGTCGCGACGGCCAGGACGAGCAGCCCGAGGGTCAGGACCCCGAGGAGGGCGACGGCCAGGACCGGCCCGCGTCGGCGGCCCGGACGGTCGGGCGTACGGGCTTCCCTTCCCCTCCGGCGCATCGTGCGCATGCCGCGCTCCAGTGACACGTCCTCGCTGAGATCCTGCTCGATCTCGGCTAGGATGCGCCGCTCACGCTCCGAGAGACGGGCTTCGTCCATCGCCGGACACCTCCCACCCGAACGCCGTCCCCCTACGCCCGGGCAGGTACCCGCGCAGGGCCCGGGAACACCCCCTGGACGCACCCGGGCTCCGGGCCGGAACGGTAGAATCCTGAGCGAATACGATCATTCCGGACAGCCATCTGGTGGAGGGACGGCAGGGAGTCGTGACGACGTCCGCGGCGGGTCCCGAGGGGCCCGGTATCAGCGGCCTCTCGGCCGAGAACAGGCGACTGCGCGCCGAACTCACCCGCCGGCATCTGATCGATCTGGCCACGGGCGTCCTCGCGGCCCAGCTCGGCGCCTCCCCCACCGATGCCGCCGAGCACCTGGCGGCCCTCTCCCATGCGACGGGCCTCGGCGTCGAGGACCTCTCCGCCGACATCGTCAACGGCGTCGCCGGCCTGTCCGGGTCGGAACCGGCAGCCGCCGTGCGGACGGAGCCCGCCCCGGCCGCGCCCGTCGTCTTCAGCACCACCGACGAGCGGCGCGCGCGGCGGGCGGCCGCCGCGGCCGAGACGACGGACACGGTCGGCGAGGCGGCCCACGCCCTGCTGGAGGGCGGACTCGTCCCGCTCGGGGTGGAGTGCCTGTGGCTCTGGCGGCGCGACGCGTGGGGCTGCCTGCGGCTTGCCGGGCACGCCGGTGTCGGCGCGGCGGAGGCGGCGGCCTGGCAGTGGATCCCCCCGGCCGCGCCGCCCGCGTTCCGCGCGGTGCTCGCCGACGGCGCCCCCGTCTGGCTGGACGACGGCCCGGAGGCCGGGGAGGTACTGCCGGGCCCCGCGCGCCGTTCGGCGCGGGCGGTCCTCGCCCTGCGGTCGCGCGGGACGACCGTGGGCCTGGCCCTGGTCGCCTGGCCGGGTCCCGTCGTCCTCGACGCGGCCCTGAGAAGGGCGCTGGTGGGTCTGATGGACGTGGCCGGCACCGTCCTCGACGCCGCCGACGCACTCTCCTCGGACGTTCCGGGTCTGGTCGACGTCCTGGACGCCCTGGCCCACCCGGCGATGCTGCTGCGCCTCGCCCCGCCGACGTCGCCACCGACGCCCCCGACCACCGCACCGTCCACCGCACCACAGACGTCCTCACCCACCTCCACCGCACCACAGACGTCCTCACCCACCTCGCCACCGACGGTCGAGCACCTCAACGAGTACGCCGTCGCGGCCCTCGGCGGCGCGCCGCCGGCCGAGGACCGGTCCCTGGCGCTCGCCCTCCCCCGGGTCCACGCCGACCTCGCCCATCTGGCCCGGCGCGCCCACCGGACGGCCCGTACCCAGCGCGTGACCCGGCTCCCGGCTTCGGCGTCGATGGGCCCCGAGGAGCAGGTCGACGACGAAGGCCCCGCCGCGCTGCTCGACGTACGGGTGCTGCCGGCCGGGGACGGGCGGGCGGTCGTGCTGTGGCATGCCGCCACCGATCCGGGGCTCGCGTCGGAGCGTGCGGTGTCGCGGCTGCAGAGCGTGGCCCTGTTCCAGGACAGCCTGACCGACGGCGGCACGGTGTGGTCGGAGCAGGCGTACGCCCTCTTCGGCCGGACCCGTGACGAGCCTCCCGTACCCCTGCTCGGGCTGCGCGGACTGGTGCACCCGGAGGACGGGGAGGCGCTGACCGACCTGCTCAAGGCGCTGACCGAGCGGCGCACCGGGGCGCAGACGGTGCTGCGGATCATCCTCGGTGACGGAACGGTTCGCCACGTACGGGTGGCGGCCGAGCCGCTCCTCGACGCGGGAACGGTCACGGGTTTCGCCGGTGTGTACCAGGACGTGTCCGCGAGCCGCCGCGTCGAGGCGGCGCTGAACGCGACGTTCGACCAGTTGACGGCCGTACGGACGCGGGCCGAACTGCGGCACCAGATCGCGCTCCAGCTCCAGCAGGCGATCGTGCCCGAGGTACCGGACCTCCAGGAATTCCCGGGCCTGGTGGTGGCGGCCCGTTACCGGCCGGCGGCCGAGGAGTACCGGGTGGGCGGCGACTGGTACGACGTCCAGCCGCTGCCCTCCGGGAAGATCCTCGTCGCGGTCGGTGATGTGGCCGGGCACGGCATCGAGTCGGTGACCGGCATGGTGGCCCTGCACAACGCCCAGCGAGGGCTCGCCTGTACGGGAGAGTCGCCACGGCGGCTGATGGAGTGGCTCAACGAGGTGACGCTGCGCACCAGCGGATACCCGACGGCGACGGCGGTGTGCGCGCTGTACGACCCGGCGGACCGGGGGCTCGTCTGGTCGAGCGCCGGGCACCTTCCGCTGCTGCTGGTACGGGACGGCGAGGCGCGGCTGCTCGACCCGCCGCAGGACATCCTTCTGGGCGCCGTGCCCTCGTACGTGTACCAGGAGCGCCGCACCTCGTTGCGGCCCGGCGACACGCTGCTGCTGTACACGGACGGGCTGATCGAGCGCCGCCACGACGGCCTGGACGACGGGCTCGCCCGGCTCGCCGCGCAGGCCGCACTCCTCAGCGGCTACCCGCCGAACGAGCAGGTGACGCGGCTGCTCGACACCGCCGGCGGCGACACGGACGACGACACGAGCGTCGTGGCCGTACTCGTACGGTGACGGCGGCGCGGGCCGCCCCGGTGCGCGGCGCGGCCACAGAGCTCCGGTTCGCGGCGCTCGCAGAGCTCCTGTTCGCGGCGGTCACGGGGTCGGTGGCCAGGGTTCAGGGGGTCGGACGGCGCGGTCACGAGGTCGGGCCGGACAGCCATTGGCGGACCTTGGCCATGAGTTCGTCGGCGTCGACGGGCTTCGCGACGTAGTCGCTGGCGCCGGCCGCGAGGGCGCGGGCGCGGTCGCCCGGCATCGCCTTGGCGGTGACGGCGATGACGGGCAGGTGCTTGCGGCCGGGCAGGTCGCGGATCGCCTCGGTGGTGGCGTAGCCGTCGAGGCCCGCCATCATCACGTCCATCAGGATGAGTTCGACCTCGTCGTGCGTCTCCAGGAGGGCGAGTCCCGCCCGGCCGCTGTCGGCCTGGAGGACGTGGACTCCGTGGCGTTCCAGGACCTCGGTGAGCGCGTAGACGTTGCGCACGTCGTCGTCGACGACGAGGACGGTGCGCCCGGACGTCGCGGGGTCCTGGTGGTGGGCGGCGTGGCCGGTCCCGGGCGCTCCGGCGGCGCGGTCGGGGCCGGAGGGCGGCAGCACTTCGCCCGGCTCGGCGGCGCCCGCCCACGCCGGGACGGCGGGCGCGGGGTCCGCCAGGTAGAAGGTGAAGCGGCTGCCCTGTCCGGGGGTGGAGCTGACGTCGATGGCACCGCCGAGGAGCCCGGCCACCTCGCGGCTGATGGAGAGTCCGAGTCCGGTGCCGCCGTACCGGCGGGCCGTGGTCCCGTCGCCCTGCTGGAACGCGCCGAAGATCTCTTCGACCCGCTCGGCGGGGATGCCGACCCCGGTGTCGCTGACGCGGAAGGCGAGAACGGGTCCGTTCCCGCGCAGCGCGAGGGGCGGTTCGTCGTCGTCGGCGTACTCGATGATGAACTCCACCGCGCCCTCGTCGGTGAACTTCAGGGCGTTGGAGAGCAGGTTGCGCAGGATCTGGCGCAACCTGCTCTCGTCGGTGGTCAGTTCCTCGGGCACGTCCGAGGAGACGGTGATGGAGAAGGCAAGGCCGCGTTCGTCGGCCACCGGTCCGAAGGTCGCCTCCAGATACTCCAGGAGCTGGTGGAGGGCGAAGCGCTCGGGCCTGATGTCCATCTTGCCCGCCTCGACCTTGGACAGGTCGAGGATGTCGTTGATCAGCTGGAGCAGGTCGGAGCCGGCGGAGTGGATGACCTCGGCGTAGTCGACCTGCTTCTCCGTCAGGTTCCCTTCCGGGTTCTGGGCGAGCAACCGGGCCAGGATCAGCAGGCTGTTGAGCGGGGTGCGCAGCTCGTGGCTCATGTTGGCGAGGAACTCGGACTTGTACATGGAGGTCCGGGAGAGCTGATGGGCGCGCGCCTCCAGTTCCTGGCGGGCCTGCTCGATGACGAGGTTCTTGGACTCGATGTCCTTGTTGCGCTCGGCGAGGAGGGCCGCCTTCTCCTTCAGTTCGGCGTTGGACCGCTGCAGTTCCTTCTGCCCGTCCTGCAACTCCTGGGAACGGGACCGGAGTTCGTCGGTGAGCCGTTGGGACTGGCCGAGGAGTTCGTCCGTACGGAGGTTGGCGACGAGGGAGCTGACGACGGCGCCGGCGGTCTCCACGAACCGTTCGAGGAAGTCGCGGTGGAGGTCGGTGAAGGGCCGGAGCGAGGCGAGTTCGACGGCGCCGAGGACCTGGTCCTCCACGACGATCGGCAGGATGACCAGCATGGCCGGTTCGCCGGAGCCGGTCGCGGAGGCGACGGTGGCGTATCCGGCCGGTACGCCCTCCACGACCAGGGTGCGGCGGTCGCGGGCGGCCTGGCCGACGAGCGACTGGCCGAGGCGGAAGCGGCGGGGCGGGGCGTGCGGGTCCTCGGGGCCTCCGTAGGAGGCGGTCACGACGAGTTCGGTGCCGCGCTGGTCGTGGCGGGCGAGGAAGAAGGCGCCGTACTGCGCGGAGACCAGGGGTGGCACCTCGGTCATGATGAGCGCGGCGAGGTCCGGCAGGGTGCGCGTGCCCTGCATGAGGCCGGCGACCCGGGCGATGTTGGTCTTGAGCCAGTCCTGCTCCTCGTTGGCGCGGGTGGTGACGCGCAGGGACTCGACCATCGCGTTGATGTTGTCCCGCAGTTCGCCGACCTCGCCGGGGGCCTCGACGGTGATGGAGCGGGTGAGGTCGCCCTCGGCGACGGCGCTGGTGACCTCGGCGATGGCGCGGACCTGGCGGGTCAGGTTGCCGGCGAGTTCGTTGACGTTCTCGGTGAGCCGTTTCCAGGTGCCGGAGACGCCCTCCACCTCGGCCTGGCCGCCGAGTTTGCCTTCCGTACCGACCTCGCGGGCGACCCGGGTCACCTCGGCGGCGAAGGAGGAGAGCTGGTCGACCATGGTGTTGATGGTGGTCTTGAGCTCCAGGATCTCGCCGCGCGCCGCGACGTCGATACGGCTGGTGAGGTCGCCCTGGGCGACGGACGTGGTCACCTGGGCGATGTTGCGGACCTGGTTGGTCAGGTTGTCGGCCATGGAGTTGACGTTGTCCGTCAGGTCCTTCCAGGTGCCGGAGACGCCCAGGACGGTGGCCTGGCCGCCGAGTTTGCCCTCCGTACCGACCTCGCGGGCGACCCGGGTGACCTCCTCCGCGAAGGAGGAGAGCCGGTCCACCATGGTGTTGATGGTCTCCTTCAGCTCCAGGATCTCGCCACGGGCGTCGACCCGGATCTTCCGGGTGAGGTCGCCCCTGGCGACGGCGCCGGCGACCTGGGCGATGGAGCGGACCTGGGACGTCAGGTTGTCGGCCATGGTGTTGACGCCGGAGGTCAGCTCGCGCCACACGCCGCTGACGCGCGGCTCCCGGGCCCGGCCGCCGAGCAGGCCCTGCCCGCCGACCTCGCCTGCGACACGGGTGATCTCGGAGGTGACCAGGGAGAGCCGGTCGACCATGTCGTTGTAGACGGCCGCGATCTCGCCGAGGATGCCGTCGGCGGACTCCGGCAGCCGGACGGACAGGTCGCCGTCACGGACGGCGGTGAGCCCGGCCAGAAGCCTGGCCAGCCCGTCGTCACCGAGCCGGTCGTCGCCGGGCCGGTCGTCGCCGAGTCGCTCGTCGCCGGGCCGGTCGGGTGGGACACGACCGTCGGACGGCGCACCTCGGTCGGCCGGCGCACGTCCGTCAGGTGGCACGCGTCCGTCGGGTGGCACGCGCGGCTCGTCGGACGCGGCCGGCCGGTGGGAACTCTCCATCGCGGCCTCCCGCTGCACGGAGGGACACGGGTCCGGTACGCGGCCGGATCCGGCAGGCGGCGCCTTCGGCACGCGGCCGGGTTCGGTATGCGGCGGATCTCGTACGCGGCCGGGGCAGCCGTGTCGGGCCCGCTTCTCCACGCGGCCCCGCTCCTCCACTCTAGGGTCTTTCGTTTGGATCGGGCCGGATCAGGGAGCGGGGTCTGGTGCGTGCGATCGCAAGGCGGAGGAGGGAGTCGACGCGGTGGGGGTACCTCCCGTGCCCGAAGGGCTACGGGGGACGTTGGCGACCGACGACAACGCGGCTGGGGGTGCCCCCTGCTCGAAGAGCTTGGGGGAGGGCGTGCCAGGGCCCGCGAGCCCGGCATGATCCAAACGAAAGGCCCTAGGCACGGCCCGGCGGGGCGGCAGTGTCGGTGAACGCGATCTCGAACCAGACGGCCTTCCCCTCCCCGCGCGGCAGCCACCCCCAGGCGGTCGCGAGCCGTTCGAGCAGATAGAGCCCGTGCCCTGAGGAGCGGCTCGCCAGGTGCGGGCCGTGCGGGCGGGGACGTACGGGGCTGCTGTCGCTGACCTGGACCCACAGCCGCCCGCCGGAGCCGTCGAGGCGTAGCTCGTACGGCCTGCCACCGTGTGTGTACGCGTTGGTCACGACCTCCGAGACCAGCAGCAGGGCGTCCTCGACGATCACCTCCCGCGCGCCGCCGACCGGGCCGCCGAACCAGTCGCGCAGCGCCTGCCGGGCGAGGTCGCGACACTCCCCCACCACGCCCGGGCCGTCGCGCAACTCGTACCGGCGCGCGAGCCCTGCCTTCTCCCGTCCCGTCGTCGTCATAGGGTGCCGCTGCCCGGACGTACGGTGTCAAACCACCCATACGGGGAATGCTTCACCATGAACGCTCGAACGACGGACCGCGCCGCCACCGCTCGGCGGCGAAGGCTCGCCCAAGCCGTCGAGGGAGCAGTATGCCCACCCCCAGGAACCATCCCGCCACCACTCGCACAGGGGCCGACCGGGCAGCCGTGCGCCGGCGCGCACTGGACGGTCTGCCCGAGGTCGACAGGCCCACCGAGGTGAGCACCGGCGACGCCCAGGCCCTCTCGACCGCGCTCTTCGCCCGGCTGGAGACCCTGGAGGAGGGCACGCCGGAGCACGCGTACGTACGGAACACGCTGGTCGAGCTGAACGTCAGCCTGGTGAAGTTCGCGGCCCGCCGCTTCCGGAACCGCGTCGAGCCGACGGAGGACATCGTCCAGGTCGGCACGATCGGCCTGATCAAGGCGATCGACCGGTTCGAGACGGGGCGGGACGTGGAGTTCTCGGCCTTCGCGCTGCCCACGATCGTCGGCGAGATGAAACGTTTCTTCCGTGACACCAGCTGGGCGGTCCAGGTTCCGCGCCGCCTCCAGGAGCTGCGCATCGAGTTGGCGAAGGCCGTGGACACGCTGGAGCAGCGGCTGGGCAGGCGTCCGACCCGGGCCGAGCTCGCCGCCCATCTGCACCTCGACGAGGAGCGCGTGGCCGAGGGCGAGCAGGCCTCCAACGGCTATGTCGCCCGCTCGCTCGACACCCCCACCGGGGACGACGAGACGGCCGAGACGGCGGGGGCCCGGCGGCTCGGGGCGGAGGAGCGGGCCTTCGAGCTGATCGACGCGCTGGAGTCGCTCAAGCCGCTGATCGCCGGGCTCGACGCGCGGGACCGCCGAATACTGGAACTGCGCTTCGGCGAGGAGCTGACGCAGGCGCAGATCGGCGAGCGGCTCGGCCTCTCGCAGATGCACATCTCCCGGCTGCTCACCCGGGTCCTGGACGAACTCCGGACGGGGCTCCTGGAGGACGCATCGAACCGGTGAGTCAGAGTGGGTGCCCCGGTCGGGCGATCTCCAGCCATACGACCTTGCCGCGGCCGCGCGGTTCGGAGCCCCACGCGCCCGCCAGCCGGTCCAGGACCATCAGGCCGTGGCCGCCCGGCAGTGACGGCGCCCTGGGGCGGCGTCGCTTCGGGTGTTCGGGGCTGGCGTCGGACACCTCGACGCGCAGGTGGTCGTCGCGGTGGCGCAGGACCAGTTCCTCGGGGCCGTCGGCGTGGAGGCAGGCGTTGGTGACCACCTCGGAGACCAGGAGCAGCACGTCCTCGACCCGCTCCCGCCCCTCGGCGTCCTCGGCCGGGATCCAGCCCCAGTCCCCGAGGGCCTCCGCCGTGAAGTCACGGCAGCGCATGACCACGCCCTTGGTCCCGAAGAGCACCAGCCGACGGACCTGACCCTCTTCCGCGACGTTCCCGCCCACGACTCCCTCCGCCATCGCGCGCCTAACCGCCCGCCTGCGGGTCGGTGAGCGCCTCGGCCACGTTCTCGTACACACGGAAAACGGTCCGCGCGCCCGTGATCTCGAACATCCGGGAGACGGGCGGACGCAGTCCGGCCAGTTCGAGCCGGCCGCCGGACTCCATGGCCTGGAGCCGGGCGCGCAGCAGCACATTCAGCCCCGTCGAGTCGCAGAAGCTCAGCCGCTCGCAGTCGACCAGGATCCGTACCGCTCCGTTCCGCTCCTCCAGCGCGTGCCTCAATGTGTCCGCGGTGTCGTGGTCGAGCTCCCCCGTGAGGGAGAGCACCACGGCACCGGGCTGCGGGCCGGGATCGGCCGTGACGGCGAAGCGCTCCGGCGTCATCGGGTCACCTGCCTCCCTCCGTGCTCGTACAGGGGTCTACCCCACTCATGCCCCGGAACGCGCGATTTGCCCCATCGAGGTCCGGAGAGGTCCGCCCAAGAGCCCCGGGGGACCACGGCGGGCGGGTCAGGAGCCGGGGAGCCGTTCAAGGGGCTGGCGGGGAGTGGGGCCCGTGCCGCCGACGTACCGTTCGGCCGCGTGCACCGCCTCGCGCGCGGTCCGCTCCCCCATCAGCACACACAGCGTGTACGCGGTGTCCTCGAAGCGGCGGCGGATCGACAGGTCGCAGGGCCTCGCCAGGACCCCCCGTTCCTGGGTCCGGTAGTGCCGCAGCAGCCGGTCGATCGTGTTTCTGTCGGGCATCAACATCATGTCCTCCTGGCGCGACCCCCTCCCTCCGTCGCTCCATATTCGGGTCACCGTGTCACCCGCGCGACCCATGCGAACACGGTCCGTCACGGACCCGGGTCCGGCGTGCGGTCGGGCCCGGGATGGCGGAAGGTCGATTCCATGAAGGCGAGTGAGGGACTGAGGGTCGTCGTCACGGGCGCCACGGGCAATGTCGGGACGAGTCTGGTCCGGGCTCTGGAGGCGGAGCCGCGGATCGCCTCGGTTCTCGGTCTCGCCCGCCGCCGGCCCACCCTGTCCCTGGAGAAGACCGATTGGGCCGAGGTGGACCTGTCGCTGGAGGGCGACGAACCGCGACTCGCGCGGTACATCGAGGACGCCGATGCCGTGGTGCATCTGTCCTGGGCCTTCCAGCCGACCCACGACCCGGCCTCGACCTGGCGGTCCAACGTCCTCGGGGCGCTGCGCGTCTTCGACGCGGTGGCGGCGGCGCACGTACCGGCGCTGGTGTACGCCTCGTCCGTCGGCGCCTACTCCCCCGGGCCAGGGAACGGCGCGCCCGTCTCGGAGGCCTGGCCGACCCACGGCTGGCCGGGCGCCGCCTACACCCGCGAGAAGGCGTACCTGGAACGCGTCCTGGACACCTTCGAGCGCGACCACCCCCAGACCCGGGTGGTGCGGATGCGCCCCTGTTTCCTCTTCAAGGAGGAGTCGGCGAGCGAACAGCGGCGGATCTTCGCCGGCCGGTTCTTCCCGGGCTGGCTGATGCGTCCGGATCTGCTGCCGCTCCTCCCGGAGTTGGACGGGCTGCGCTTCCAGGTGATGCACACGGACGACGCGGCCGACGCCTACCGGCGTGCGCTCGTACGGGACGTCCGGGGCGCCTTCAACATCGCCGCCGACCCGGTGATCGACACGACCGCGCTCTCCGTGCTGCTGGACGCCCGGCCCGTCAAGGTGCCGAGCGGGGCGGCACGCGGTCTGCTCTCGGCGGCCTGGCGGCTCCGGGTCGCCGGAGCCTCCCCCGACCTCTTCGACGCGGTCCTGAAGCTGCCGTTGATGGCCACCGAGCGGGCACGCCAGGAGCTGGACTGGGAGCCGTCCCGGACCTCGATGGAGGCGTTGGACGCCTTCCTGCGGGGCGTACGGGCGGGCAGCGGCGACGCGACGGCCCCGCTGACGGGTCGCCGCGTGGGGTGACGGCCTCCCTAGCCCCCTTCGCCACCCTCGCCCGAAGCCCCGAAGCCCCGAGGCCCCGGAGCCCCGCAGTCCCGGAGCCCCGCAGTCCCGGGGTCAGTCAGTGAGTCCGTCGGTCCGTCAGTCCGTCGGGCGCTCGCGTCCGTACGCCGCCCAGTCCACGATGCCCATGACGGCGCCGGCCGCCTCCCGGCCGCCGCAGTGGGCGCGGTGGCGTGCCGCGATGCCGTCGAGGTCGAGGTGGTGGCCGAACGCCGGGTGCGCGGCGAGGCGTTGGGCGTAGGACCAGAGCGCCGGGTGGCCGGCGATCCGGTCCAGGGCGCCGGCGTCGAGGTGGCGGCGGTGGACGGTGTCGAGCTGGACGAGGGTCACCCATACGTGGACGTCGGCGGCGGTGAGGGCGTCGCCGAGGACGTACTCCTGGCGCCGCAGCCTGTGCTCGAGGTCGCCCAGGGTGGCGAACAGCTCGGCGAGCGGGTCCTCGTGAGCAGCCTCGTCGTCGAGGCCGAGCTCCCCCGCGCGCTGCGCGGCCCGGTTGACGCCGCGCTCGCAGAGTTCGCCGATCGCGTCGATCTCCGCCTCGCGCCCCTCGGGCAGCAGGTCGGGGCGGCCGGGGGCGCGGAACCGCAGGGCGAGGTCGCGCAGGATGTCGGGCACGTGGGTGGTGACGATCCGACCGGTCCAGCCGTCGCTGAGCACGGGCGCGGCGGCCGGACCCGCGTACTGGTGGGCGCTGGCCTCGTACAGCGGCCGCAGGGCCGCGTATCCGCCGCCCTGTGCGTCGGGGGTGGCGGGGAGGAGCGTCAGCGGGACGGTCTCCTGGAGCCCGAGGAGGCCGTGGGTGACGGCGATGCGCAGACAGCCGGGACAGGCGAGGGAGAGATGGAGCCGATAGCGGTGCGGCACGGCGTAGTGGCCGCTGCGGACGTCCCGGCCGATACGGCCCCGGAAGGCGGTCCCGGCGGGCGCGACCGACCCGCCGGCCCCTCCCGGTACGGCGGACGCGGCGGTCGGAGGGACGTACGGGCCGAGGTGCGGGGTGACGGACATGCTTCTCCCTGGGGGTGCTCGGTGCTGGGTCACGGGCGCGCGACGGCATCGGCGCGCGCCCGGAGGCAGCAGAGGTACGGGAAGGAGGAGAGCGGGAAGCCGTGGCGAGGGCGCGAGTGCGGGGCGGCCCGCGGGCTCAGCGGGCGGAGCCGCTCTCGGCGCGCCGACGGCGGTGACGACTCGCCGCGCTGCACACGCGCAGCAGGTCGATGTGACGGCGGGAGGTCAGGGGCAGCGAGCGCACCGGTCGGCCGGCACCGGCCGTGTCCTGTGCTCCCCTGCGCCTCATCGTTTCCTACCTGTTCACTCGGGTTCCTGCCCCCGAGTGTCGGCGCGGTCACGGCCCGCGTCAAGAGCGCGGACCGAGCCCGGGAGCTCGACGCACAGACCCCGGGAGCGGGCCCGGACCCGAGCTCGGACCGGAGCCCGGACCGGAGCCCGGACCGGAGCCGGGATACGCCCCCCGCGATGCCCGTGGGGTACGAATCCGGTCACGGAGGTGCGGAATAATGCGGGCATGCGAATCTCCGCCAGGGCCGACTACGCGGTGCGAGCCGCGCTCCAGCTGGCCGCCGCCCAGGACACGGGACCGGTCAAGGCCGAGGCGATCGCCGAAGGCCAGGACATCTCGCACAAGTTCCTGGAGGGGATCCTCGGCGACATGCGCCGGGGCGGTCTGGTGCAGAGCCAGCGGGGCGGTAACGGCGGGTACTGGCTGGCGAGGCCCGCGGACTCGATCTCCGTCGCGGACGTGATCCGCTGCGTGGACGGGCCCCTGGTGTCGGTGCGCGGGGTGCGGCCGCCGGAGCTCTCGTACACGGGCCCCGCCGAGTCGCTCCTGACGCTCTGGATCGCCCTGCGGGCGAACGTGCGCAATGTCCTCGACGGGGTCTCCCTCGCGGACGTGGCGGCGGCGAAGCTGCCGCCCGAGATCTCCGACCTCGCGGACTCCCCGGACGCCTGGACCAACCCCTGACCGCTCCGCACCCGACTCCGTACGACCTCCGACCCCCGACCCCCGAGCTCCGACCTCCGAGCTCCGTACGGCCTCCGAGCGTCTCGGTTCGCGGAATGCAACTGTCCATGATGTGAACGCCCCTTGGGGCCCCGGCCACCCCTCTGCAACTATCCCTACTATTCCAGTGGGAAAACTCGGGATTCTATGAGGTGACGTGAGAACGCCGAAGAAGTCAGCGCTGCGCCCCACCTCCCGGCCGGCCGTCCGCCGTGGTGACGACGAGATCTGGCCCCGTGTCACCCGCGAGCTCGCCGACGACCTCGCCTTCGACGCACCGGTCAGGGACCGGGCCGGCAAGCCCCCGTTCGACGAGGTGGCCCGGTTGCGGGAGGCCGGACTGCCGGGCCTCCTCACCCCTCCCGGAGCGAGCGGACGGGGCGCCGACTGGCGGGCCGCGTGCGCGGTGATACGGGAGATCTCCGCCGCCGACGGCTCGATCGGCGAACTCCTCGCCCACCACTACGTCCTGGCCTGGAGCGCCCGCTTCCTCGGCGGTGGCGAGCCGTCCGCGCCCGGAGCCTCCCCGCACGCCTTCTTCGAGGACGGTACGGCCCGGGAGGGGAGGCTGCTCGCCGGCGGCGTGCAGCCCTCGCGCACGGCCGGCGAACGCGAACACGCGCGGGAGGACGAGCGGGAGCTCTCCCTCACCCCTACGCGCGGCGGCCATGTCCTCGACGGACGTCGATCCTTCCCCTCCGGGGTGACCGTCGCCGACCGGCTCGTCGTCGGGGCGCGCTGTACGGAGACCGGGGACCTCCTGGTCGTGCTCGTGGATCCGGCGGACCCCGCCGTGTTCGTCGAGGCCGGGGCCGAGCGGGTCGGCCAGCGACTCGCGGGCGCCGGGACGGTGACGTTCGACCAGGTCCGGATCGACGCACGGCACATCCTCGGCTCGCTCCCCCGCGACGAGCACGCCGTCGCCCCCTTCACGACGCTCGCCCCGCTCGCGCTGCGGCTCCTGCTCGTCCACGTCGGGCTCGGCATCGCCGAGGGGGCGCTGGCCGAGGCCAGGGACGTCAGCCGCGCGACCCGGGCCGCCCCGCCGACCACGGACCACGGGGCCGGTGAGCACGACCACCCGTTCGGCCAGGACGACCCGTATCTCCTGCTGGCCTACGGGGAGTTGGCCACCGCCGCCCATGCCGCCGCGGCGGTGGTCGAGCGCGCAACGGACGCCCTCGCGCGCGGCCTGGGCCTCGAGCGGGCGCTCGGCGTCGAGGACCGCGCCGACATCGCCGTACTCGTCGCGGCGGCCGAGGCGGTGACGAGCCGGGCGGCGGTACGGATCACCACCCGGATCCTCGAACTCGTCGACACCACGGCGCCCGCCGACGCCCCGGGCGGCGGTTCCGGCTTCGACCGCTTCTGGCGCAACGCCCGTGCTCTGACCGCCCAGTCCTCCGCGACGCACCGGTTGCGGGACATCGGTGACCACTACCTCCACGGGACCAGACCCGGGCTCCGACTGCTCGCCTGAGGAAGCCCTCCGGCATGTCGGGACCTCCGGCCCTCTCCTCGGACGGCCGTCGGGCCCAAGCTGGAGGGGAGAGGGGCCCCAGGGTCTTTCGTTTGGATCAGGCCGGACGAGGCACGGTGCCAGGGCCCGGGAGCCCGGCATGATCCAAACGAAAGGCCCTCAGGCCGGGCCCGCCACGGAGTGAGGGAGGCAGCCTGATGAGTCGTGAGATCGTCGCCGGAGTGGACGGTTCGCCCGAGAGTCTCGCCGCGGCCGGCTGGGCCGCTCGCGAGGCGGTGCGCCGCGGTCTCGCCCTGCGGCTTGTGCACGCCTGGCGGTGGGAGCCGCTCGACATCCCACTCGAACAGGACCGTACGCACCAGGAGCGGTGGGCCGACGAGGTGCTGCGGGCGGCCGAGTCGACGATCACCGGGGGGCATCCCGGCCTCGCCGTCACCGCGGAGGTCCTGCCCGACACGCCCGTGGCGGCGCTGCTGAGCACCGAGGAGCGGGCCGAGATGCTGGTGATCGGCTCGCGCGGGCACGGGCCGGTGGTGGGCTTCCTGCTCGGTTCCCACGGACAGCAGATCATCGCGGCCGCCACCCGGCCGGTCGTGGCGGTCCGGTCGCGGGACGACGCGGAGGCCGAGGGTGACGGCGAGGGTGACGGCCAGGGCGGCGAGATCGTCGTCGGGCAGATGGGTGGCGCGGAGGACAGTGCCCCCGCGCTCGGCTTCGCGTTCGCCGCCGCGGCGGCGCGCGGGGCGACCCTCCGGGCGGTACGGGCGTGGAACCTGCCGTCCCTGTACGCCTACAGCCCCGGATCGATGGCGCTGGCCGACGAGGCCGGCGGGCTCGTCCCGTACGAGAAGAAGGCGCTGCGCGAGGCTCTGGCGCCGTGGCGGGAGCGGTTCCCGGATGTACGGGTGACGGAGCAGGTGGAGCTCGGGAGCGCGGGGCAGGTGCTGCTGTCCTCGTCGGGCGCCGCGCGGCTCCTGGTGGTGGGGCGCCGGGCCCGGCGCGGGGCACTCGGGTCCCGGATCGGCTCGGTGGCGCACGCCGCCCTCCATCTGGCGCCGTGCCCGGTGGCGGTCGTGCCGCACGAGTGATGCGCTGGCTCCACGGGGCGGCGTGTTGACGGACCGCGTTGACGAGGTGTGTCGGCGGGATCGGCGCCGGAAAGTGTTACCACCGCCGCCCCGGCGGCTCTCCCTGCGCCGGACCGTCCGGCGGCCCCGGAGAAGAGAGCGGAGCCCATGCAGCACCACGACGAGCCAAGCCCCGACGAGCACCGGACGAGCGGCGGCGGCCGCCACCGCAGAGGCGGGGGTGCCGCACGCCCAGCCCGCAGGGGTGACGCACGTCCAGCCCGCAGGGGTGACGCACGTCCTGCCCGCCGGGCGCCGTCCTTCCGGACGGCCGTGACGGTCGCGGGCACGGCGACGGTCGTCCTCACGGTGGCCGTCGGGGCGTACGTGGCGTCCCTGGGGACACCGTCCGGGACGGGCACCCGTTCGGAGGCCCTCACCCTCACGAACGTGTCGCCCCTCACCGAGAGGTCCGCCCCGCCGGCCGAGTCCCCGGCCGCGCCCGCCTCCACCCCGTCCCCGGCCACTCCTCCGAAGGCCGGACCGTCCGTCGGGCCCGCACCTGCCGACGCGCCGTCCGCGGCCCGGTCCGGGCACCCGGCGGCCCCGAAGCCGTCCGTCCCGGTCTCCGCGCCGGAATCCGCCCCCGCCTCCGCGCCGCACGCGGAGGCTCCGGCGCCGCAGAAGGCGGTGGCCCCGGCGGAGAAACCCTCCGGCGGCGGGAAGGTCGCGCGTTACATCGACGAGGTCGTCGCTCTCGCCAACGCCGAGCGGGGGAAGGCCGGTTGTGCGCCGCTGCGCTCCGACGGCAAGCTGCGCGGGTCCGCCCAGGCGCACGCGGACGACATGGCGGACCGCGCCTACTACGACCACAACACGCCCGAGGGCAAGGACGCGGGCGACCGGATCACGGCGGCCGGGTACGCGTGGTCGAGCTGGGGGGAGAACATCCACCGCGGCCCGAAGACCCCGGCGCAGGCGATGGAGGACTGGATGAACAGCGACGGGCACCGCCGCCACATCCTCAACTGCTCGTTCAAGGACATCGGCGTCGGGGTGACGCTGACGGCCAACGGGCCGTGGTGGGTACAGAACTTCGGCACCCGACGCTGATCCGGCAGCCGGGGTACGGCGGGGCCGGTCGGGCGGGCCGGGTGGGTCGATCCGGCAGCCCGGGTACGGCAGCCCGGATCCGGCGCCGGGCGGGCCGATCCGGCAGGGCCGGTCCGGCGCGGTCGGTTCAGGGTGCGGGAGCGGCCAGCTTCTGCACCCAGACCGTGCCGTCGGGCCCGGGCACTGCGGCGACTCCGGTGTCGCGGTAGCCGCAGTCCAGCATGTTGCGCTCGTGCATCGCGCCGTCCATCCAGCCGTCGAAGACGGCGGCCGGGTCGGCCGTCCCGCGTGCCAGGTTCTCGGCCCACGCCGACCAGTCGTATCCGGCGGCCGACATCCGCGCATCGGCGAACCGGCCCTCGGGGCTGTTGTGCGCGTAGTAGCCGCGCCGCACCATGTCCCGCGCGTAGGCACGGGCAGCGCCGGTGAGTCGGGGGTCGGTCCGCAGGGGCGCGCAACCCTCCTCCGCCCGCCGCTGGTTGACCAGCCGGGTCAGCCGCTCCTCCGCGGTGGCCGTACGCGTCGGCGTGGGCTTGGGCGTCGGGGACGGTGACCGGGTCGGCGTGGGGGTGGGGGTGGGGGCCGTACGGCTGGGCGAGGGCACGGTCGTCCGCGCCGGGGGCGCCGCCACGGGCGCGACGGGCGCGGGCTCGCGCGCCTCCGGCTCCGACGGTACGAGCAGGATGAGCCCGCCGAGTACGCCGACGGCCACCGCCCCCGCGACCCAGGCCCGCCCGACGGCCCCTCCGCCCGCACCGCCCGTACCGACCCCGAGGTCGGCGGCCCCGGAACCCGCTCCGGGGTCGACCGGGACGGGATCCGTCAGCGGCTCCGGGGCCGCTCCCTCGTGCGGGACGACGTCCGTGGTGCCGGCGTCCGTGGTGCCTGCGTCCGTGGTGCCTGCGTCCGCCGCCCAGGCGGCCGTCTGGGTCTCCGGGCGCGTCGCGGCCCACAGCAGGAGCGGGGGGACCAGGCCGAGGCCCACGAGGAGCGCCTCGGCCGGGGCGAGGTCGGTGCGGGGCGGGAGGCAGTGGGGGCAGGGCCCCACGTGGCGGGTGAGGCGCTTGCGCCAGAGGGGGGAGGGGTGGCCGTCCCAGTCGGCGGTCAGCCGGGCCAGCTCCTCGCAGCGCGGCCGGGCGCCCAGCGCGCGGACGACCGTCCGGCCGGTCTCCAGGCGCTCCTTCATCCGCTGGACGCGGACCGCCGCGTGCGCCGGGGTGATGGCGAGCGCCTCGGCCAGCTCGGCGCGGTCGAGTTCGCCGCCGGACTCCAGCCACCACAGGGCGAGTACCTCGCGGTCGCTCTCGTCGAGCCAGCGGGTGGCCTCGGCGACCTCGCGCCGCTGGCCGGAGAGGCCGAGCCTGAGGATGGTCAGGTCGACGAAGTCGCCGTCGGGGTCGGCCAGCTCGGCCGCCCGGTCGAGGCCGGGGACGGGGCCGTTCTGCCGTTCGCGCCAGCGCCTGCGTATCTGGTTCATCGCGATGGCGACGAGCCAGGACCGGAAGCGCGCGGGGTCGCGCAGCCCGGGCAGGCCGTCGAGGGCGCGGACCATCGTCTCCTGGACGACGTCGTCGACGTCCGCGTGCCCGTCGAGGGCGCGGCCGACGATGTTGTAGACCAGCGGAAGGTAGGCGCGGACGAGCCGCTCGCCGGCGTGCGGGTCCCCCGAAGCGGCCGCGGCCACCAGTGCGGCGCTGCCGCGCTCGTCGCTGTGCATGTGCCCTGCTCCCTCGTCTGGGTCTGACCGTCCCGTCGTGAGGAGACCCGTGGGAGCGGGTGGGATAACACTTTCATGGCCGAAGTCGCCCTGTCTCCGGCCGCTGTCGTCACGATTCCGGACGATTCCGGCCGCGCGTCGCCGCATGACCGGCCGGCGTCGCTTCGCCACGTCTCCGGCTGGGCGTCGCACGGGTCCCGTCGAGCGTCGCACGGGTCCCGTCGGGCGTCGCACAGGTCCCGTCGGGCGTCGCCACGTCTCCGCCCGGGCGTCGCCCGCCCCCGGTCGGTGTCGCCGTTACGCGGGTGGGTGGGGCAGGTACGGCACGGTCGCCGCCTGTCCTGCCCGTACGGCCTCGACGGCGGCCTCGTGGAGTTCGCGGCTCTCCGCCTCGGAGGAGCACGGCACCGGACTGCCCGCCATGGTGAACCAGTCGGAGGCGCCGGTGTACTGCACGGCTACGCGTGCTTCGCCATCTGCCCAGGTGGTGTGCACGGTCATGTCGCCCGTGACCGTACCGACCTCGTCGGTGAGCACCCCACCCCGCCCGGTGTAGACGCCGGGGGTCGTCCATGATGCCCAGCTCATCCATCCAGGTTCACACCCGGATGCCACATCCGCCACCGACGGGACCGCCCCGGCCGGAGGAAATTCCGGCCGGGGCGGTCCAGCTGTCGCGCCGGGATCAGGCGAGGGACGCGATGGCCTCGTTGAAGGTGGCGGACGGACGCATCACGGCCGCGGCCTTGGCCGCGTCGGGCTGGTAGTAGCCACCGATCTCGACCGGGGAGCCCTGGACCGCGTTGAGCTCGGAGACGATGGTCTCCTCCTGCTCGGTCAGGGTCTTGGCCAGGCCGGCGAAGGCCTCGGCGAGCTGGGCGTCGTCGGTCTGCTTGGCCAGCTCCTGGGCCCAGTACATGGCCAGGTAGAAGTGGCTGCCGCGGTTGTCGATACCACCGACGCGACGGGTCGGCGACTTGTCCTCGTTGAGGAAGGTGCCGGTGGCGCGGTCGAGGGTGTCGGCGAGGACCTGGGCGCGGGCGTTGCCGGTGGTGGTGGCCAGGTGCTCGAAGCTGGCGGCCAGGGCGAAGAACTCGCCGAGGGAGTCCCAGCGGAGGTAGTTCTCCTTGACGAGCTGCTGGACGTGCTTCGGGGCGGAGCCACCGGCGCCCGTCTCGAAGAGGCCGCCGCCCGCCATCAGCGGGACGACCGACAGCATCTTGGCGCTGGTGCCCAGCTCCAGGATCGGGAAGAGGTCGGTCAGGTAGTCACGGAGGACGTTGCCGGTGACGGAGATGGTGTCCTCGCCGCGGCGGATGCGCTCCAGGGAGAACGTGGTCGCCTCGACCGGGGCGAGGATCTTGATCTCCAGGCCCTCGGTGTCGTGCTCCGGCAGGTACGCCTTGACCTTGGCGATCAGCTGGGCGTCGTGGGCGCGGGTCTCGTCCAGCCAGAAGACGGCCGGGGCGCCGGTGGCGCGGGCGCGGGTGACGGCGAGCTTGACCCAGTCCTGGATCGGGAGGTCCTTGGTCTGGCAGGCGCGGAAGATGTCGCCCTCGGCGACCTCCTGCTCCAGGACGACGTCGCCCGCGGCGTCGACGAGGCGGACGGTGCCGGCCGCGGCGATCTCGAAGGTCTTGTCGTGGGAGCCGTACTCCTCGGCCTTCTGCGCCATGAGGCCGACGTTCGGGACCGAGCCCATGGTCGACGGGTCGAAGGCGCCGTGGGCGCGGCAGTCGTCGATGACGGCCTGGTAGACACCGGCGTAGCTGCTGTCCGGGAGGACGGCGAGGGTGTCGGCCTCCTGGCCGTCCGGGCCCCACATGTGGCCGGAGGTGCGGATCATGGCCGGCATCGAGGCGTCGACGATGACGTCGGACGGCACGTGCAGGTTGGTGATGCCCTTGTCGGAGTCGACCATGGCGAGGGCCGGGCCCTCGGCGATCTCGGCCTCGAAGGAGGCCTTGATCTCCTCACCGAAGTGCGGCAGCGTCTCCAGGCCCTTGAGGATGGTGCCGAGGCCGTCGTTGGGGGACAGACCGGCGGCGACCAGGACCTCGCCGTACTTCGCGAAGGTCTTCGGGAAGAAGACGCGCACGACGTGGCCGAAGACGATCGGGTCGGAGACCTTCATCATCGTGGCCTTGAGGTGCACGGAGAAGAGCACGTCCTCGGCCTTGGCCCGGGCGATCTGCTCGCCGAGGAAGGTGCGCAGGGCGGCGACGTGCATGACGGAGGCGTCGACGACCTCACCGGCGAGGACGGGGACCGACTCGCGCAGGACGGTGGTGGTGCCGTCGGCGGCGACGTGCTCGATGCGCAGCGTGCCGGCCTCGGCGATCACGGTGGACTTCTCGGTGGAGCGGAAGTCGTTCTCGCCCATGGTGGCGACGTTGGTCTTCGAATCGGCCGACCAGGCGCCCATGCGGTGCGGGTGCGTCTTGGCGTAGTTCTTGACCGAGGCGGGGGCGCGGCGGTCGGAGTTGCCCTCGCGCAGGACCGGGTTGACGGCGCTGCCCTTGACCTTGTCGTAGCGGGCGCGGACGTCCTTGTCCTCGTCGGTCTGCGGGTCGTCCGGGTAGTCCGGGAGGGCGTAGCCCTGCGCCTGGAGCTCGGCGATCGCGGCCTTCAGCTGCGGGATGGACGCCGAGATGTTCGGCAGCTTGATGATGTTCGCCTCGGGCGTCTTGGCGAGCGCGCCGAGCTCGGCGAGGGCGTCCTCGATGCGCTGGCCCTCTTCGAGACGCTCGGGGAAGCCGGCGATGATGCGCCCGGCCAGGGAGATGTCACGGGTCTCGACATTGACTCCGGCCGTCGAGGCGTAGGCCTGGATCACGGGCAGGAACGAGTACGTCGCCAGGGCGGGCGCCTCGTCAGTGTGGGTGTAGATGATGGTCGAGTCAGTCACCGGGTGTGCTCCGCTCCACGTCTGCGTCTGCGAGATTGCTCGACATCAAGATATCTCGTGATCGGTCTCGGTGGGAAAGGGCCCTGCCTGCTCGGTCGCGAGGGTGCCCGTGAGCCGGTACGGAGCGGGGCAGGCGTCCAGGTCGACGCGGCGGAGCAGGCCGAGGAGCAGGAGCGCGGCGGCCGCGCCCGCCCCGGCGGCGAGGGCGTGTCCCGCCTGGTAGGCGAGGCGCGGGACGGCGGGGTCCGCCGGGTCGAGGACGAACATGGAGTCGACGAGGAGGACGGTGCCGAGGCCGAGGCCGCCGACGGCGGCGAGGGTCAGGGGCACCACGACGAAGAGGGCGCGCAGCGGGAAGCGGCGGGTGCGGGCGGGGGCGACCTTGCCCCGGCGGGCGAGGAGCGCGAGGAAGCCGCAGGCGACGGCGAGGACGAGGAGGTCGGCGCCGATCGCGTCGCTCGGCCGGTGCCAGCCCGCGGCCACGGTGTACGCGCCCACGGCGGTCGCCCACAGGGCGCACAGGCCCACGGCGATGCCGCGCGTCCGGTACGGGACGACGAGGACGAGCCCGAACATCACGCCGGTCGCGATCGTGGTGTGCCCGCTCGGGAAGCTGTTCTGCGTCAGGTGCGGGGGCGCGTCGACCAGGTCGGGCCGGACCAGGAGGATGCGTTTGAGCACCTCGGCGAGGACCAGGGAGACGGTGACGGTGCCGAGCGCGGCGACCGTGAGCGCGTACCGCCTGCGGATCGTTCCGATGGCGGTCAGGACGAGCAGGGCGACGGCGAGGGAGGAGAGCGTGATGTGCTGGAGGGTGCGGTTCGCCTCGTGGGCGGCGGCCAGCGTCTCGTCGGTCAGTCGGCCGGTGAGGACGGCGTTCTCCCAGCGCTGGCCGGTCGCGGTCAGTACGAGCCCGGCGTAGACGACCGCCATGAGCAGGACCGAGCCGAGGCAGGCGCGCCGCATCCGCTTGCGGACGCGGGCGCTGAAGGAGTCGGCCGCTTCACCGGCGACGGCGGCGTACCACCAGGTGCCGGTCTCCAGGGGCTGCGCCCTGCCGTCGGTGCGGAGCCTGTCGTAGGGAGCCATGCTCCGATTCGAACCCGACGGGGTCCGGCGCGCCCGCTGGACGCACCCGAACGAATCGCCGAGCGGACGTTCCGGGGCGTAGGGAACCCCTGACGGCCGATGACGGCGGGATCATGGGGATCATGCCACCGCAGCGCGCCCGGCGGAGGAACGGTTCTGCCGACGTGTTCCGAAGAGGGTGAACGCCGTGTTCACCAGGGCGACGTGGCTGAGCGCCTGTGGGGTGTTGCCGAGCTGGCGGCCGGCGTGCGGGTCCCACTCCTCGGAGAGCAGGCCGACGTCGTTGCGGACGTCGAGGACCCGCTCGAAGACGGTGCGGGCCTCGGCCGGGCGCCCGGTCATGGCCAGGGCGTCGGCGTACCAGAACGTGCAGGCCAGGAAGGCGCCTTCGGCACCGTCGAGGCCGTCGACCTCGTGCACCTCGCCGTCGCCCACGTCCGCGTACCGCCGCAGGAAGCCGCGGTCGTCGAGCCGGCCCATCGCGTCGACCGTGCTCAGGACCCGCGGGTCGGTCGCGGGGAGGAAGCCGAGCCGGGGGATCAGCAGGGCCGTCGCGTCGAGGCGGCGGGCGCCGTAGTACTGGACGAACGACCGCTGTACGTCGCTCCAGCCGAGCGCGCACACCTCGTCGTGCAGCTCGCGCCGCAGGGCCTGCCAGCGCCGGACGGAGGTGCGCTGGCCGGCGACGCGAGCCAGCTGCAGGGCGCGGTCGGCGGCGACCCAGGCCATGATCTTGGAGTGGACGAAGTGGCGGCGGGGGCCGCGCACTTCCCAGATGCCCTCGTCCGGCTCCCGCCACCGCTTCTCGACGTACTCCAGGAGGGAGGCCATCAGGCTCCAGACGTGCGCGTCGATGGTGACGCCGGCCCGGACGGCCGAGTAGATCGTGCTCAACACCTCGCCGTAGATGTCCAGTTGGAACTGGTCAACGGCCGCGTTGCCGAACCGGACCGGCCGGGAGCCCTCGTAGCCGGGCAGCCAGTCGGCGCGCACCTCGGGGAGGTTGCGCTGCCCGGCGACCCCGTAGAGCGGCTGGAGGTCCGCGGGGTCTCCGGCGACGGTACGGACGAGCCAGTCCTTCCAGGCGAGCGCCTCACGATGATATCCGCTGCGCAGCAGACAGGAAAGCGTGAAGGTGGAATCACGCAGCCAGCAGAAGCGGTAGTCCCAATTGCGTTCGCCCCCGATGGATTCGGGGAGCGAGGCGGTGGCCGCGGCGATGACGCCGCCGGTCGGTTCGTAGGTGAGAGCCTTCAGTGTGAGGAGCGATCTGATGACGGCTTCGCGATACGGGCCTTCGTAACGGAGTTGCGCGGCCCATTCGCCCCAGAAGGCGAGCGTACGGTCCAATTCCGATGCGACGTCGGGCACGGCGGGAGGCGCGGAATGGGAGGGCCGCCAGCCGAGGACGAAGGAGACCCGCTGACCGGCCGTCACCGAGACGTCGACGGTGGTGCGGGCGTCGGTGACGGTGACCTCGGCGCCCGGTCCGGAGATGAGGTACGCCGCGTCAGGACCCGCGACGGTCGCGACCGTCCGCCCGTCCACCGGGTACGACCAGGGAACGACGCCGCCGTGGTTGAAGCGCAGCCTCAACTCCCCGTGCAGGTCGACCCGTCCGGCGATGCCCTCGACCAGCCGGATGATCCGGGGGGTCTGCTCACGGGGCGGCATGAAGTCCGTGATGCGTACGGCGCCCGAGACGGATTCCCAGACCGATTCGAGGACGAGGGAATCGCCCCGGTAACTCCGGCGGCTGCAGGGGCGATTTCCGACCGGCGCCAGGCTCCATTGCCCGTGGGACTCGTCTCCGAGAAGGGCGGCGAAACAGGCGGGTGAGTCGAATCGGGGTGCGCACCACCAGTCGACAGCACCGTCCATTCCGATGAGCGCGGCCGTCTCCAGATCACCGATGAGGGCGTAGTCCTCAATTCGCCCTGCCATGAAGGGATTGTAATCCCGCCTTGACGGGGTGGCATTACGCGAAGGATCCTGAGAAAGGTCGCTCTCGGATTCCGGAGGGCTTCTGGAGAAAGCCGTACCGATGGGTAACGGGCCACATCCACTGCGCCGGTCGACCGACGTCTCACCGGAGGCCGACGCCCGCTCCGTGAGTCTCGTCGTGCCGGTGCGCCCCGGCGACCGCGACACCGGTTGGCTGCTGGAGCAGCTGCCGGCCGACGTCCACGAGGTCGTCCTCGTCGGGCGCGCGAGCGGAGAGGTCAACGACGCCACCGACACCGTCGCGCGGACCGGCGGTCGCTCCGCGAACGTACGCGGCGTCGGGCCCTGGAACTGCGAGGCGGGCGACATCCCGCACGCCGGCCTGATGGCCGCCACCGGCGACCTCATCGTGCTGATGGGCGCGGACGGCAGCATGTCCCCGCGAGAGATCCCGCACTACCTGCACTACCTCGACAGCGGGTACGACTTCGTCAAGGGCTCGCGCTTCATCGCAGGCGGCGGCAGCGCCGACTACCCCCTGCTGCGCCGGGCCGGCCACGCCACCCTGCTCCGGATAGCCCGTCAGCTGTACGGTCAGCATCTGACCGACCTCTGGTACGGCTTCTGCGCCTTCCGTCGCGGCTTCGTCGACCTCCTCGACCTGCGGGAGGATCGCGTCGAGCTGGGCGCCGAACTGGTCACCCACGCCCTGCACTACGGGCTGCGCATCGCCGAGGTGCCCAGCCTCGAGCGGCCACGCCGCCACAGCCCGTCGCACGCCCGCACGGTCCGTGACGGAGCGCGCATCCTGGGCGGGCTGGTCGACGAACGCCCGCACAACGCCCTGCTGCGACTCGCCCCCCGAACGCGGCGCGAGAAGCGCGCGGAGGGGGCGCACCCCGCTTGACGTATCAGATATCGGATGCTAACGGTTGAAGTCAGGCATTTCAGACGCACGTCAGACCCAGACCCTCGACAGGGTCGGTGGCCGGAAGTAGTCCGTCGTGACCGCACAGCGCTTCAGCCGAACGCCGGCGGCACCCGCCCCGCATCCACTGCGGCGGGTGACCGACTGGCCCACGGCCGAGTCCCGGCGCCGCCCGGCATGCGTCTCCCCCCGTCGCCCCACCGCCCACCCGGCCCGGCGCGCCTCCGACCGGCTCTTCTCGACGGTCCCGCGCTGCCGCACCACGCCCCGCGTGCCGAGGGCGGCGGCCCGGCGCCGGCGTTCCCGAACCGTCCGTGCCCGTGCCGCGAACAGGCGGCGGGCCGACGGTTCGCACGGCTCCGACCATTCCGACTGCTCCGACGGACCGGACGGCCACGACGGCTCCGGCCGTCGCCGTCGTGTGACGGCGGAGCGGACTGACCACCGAGGGCCGGACGCGTCCCGCGCGTACGCCCCGATCCGTCGTACGACCCCGCGACGCCCCGCGCGCCGCGCCCCCGAAGGAGGCGAGGCGTGATGGTCGCCGTGCGCGCACACGCACCGCTCCCCCGCTGGCTGACCCGGCCGGCCGTGGACCTCGAACTGATCATTCCGGCCTTCAACGAGCAGCGCAGGCTTCCCTCGACGATCGAGGCGACGATGTCCTTCCTCGCCGCCCGCCCGTGGTCGTCCGCCGTGGTCGTGGTGGACAACAACAGCGCCGACGGAACCCTGGACGCGCTGGGCGCTCCCGCCGACTCGCCCGTGGGCCTGCACGTGATCGGCTGCAGCGAGCAGGGCAAGGGAGCGGCCGTCCGGCGCGGGATCATCACCTCCTCCGCCCGCTTCATCGGCTTCGCCGACGCCGACAACGCGACCCCCATCGAGACCCTCGACCGCGTCATGGAGCTGCTGCGCGCGGGCCACGGCGCCGTCATCGCCTCCCGGCACGCGCCCGGGTCCCGGCTGGAGGTCGAGCAGTCGGTGCTCCGGCGCGGCGGCGGCCTGCTCTTCCGCACGCTCGCCCGGCTGACCCTGCCGGGGATCGCCGACACCCAGTGCGGGTTCAAGTTCTTCTCAGGACCGCTGATCCGCGAGGTGGTGCGCGACTGCCACATCGACGGGTTCGCCTTCGACGTCGAGATGCTCGCCCGGGTCGTCCGCGCCGGGCACGACGTCGTCGAGGTCCCGGTGGCCTGGTCGGACGTGCCGGGGTCGACGTTCTCGGCCCGCCGTGACGGCCTGCGTTCGATGGCCGACCTGCTGCGGATCTCCCTGGCCCGGTGATCGTGATGACCGCCCTCGACCAACTCGCCCGTACCGACATCGCCTTCCTGAACTGGCGCGACCCCGCGCACCCCGACGCCGGTGGCGCCGAGGCGTACTGCTGGGAGATCGCCCGGCGGTTCTCGGCGGCCGGGGCGCACCTCACCCTCGTCTCGGCCCGCTGCCCGGGCGCCCCGGCCCAGGAGTACCGCGACGGCATCCGGATCGTGCGCGCCGGCGGGACGTTCGGCGTGTACGCGGCGGCCGCCCGGCATCTGCTCGGGAACCGTCACGCGTACGACGCCGTGGTCGACTTCCAGAACGGGATCCCGTTCTTCTCACCGCTCTTCACCCCGCGCTGGACCGCCGACATCTGCGTCATCCACCACATCCACCAGGACCAGTTCGACGTGCGCTTCCACTGGCCGCTCAACGCGGTCGGCAGGCTCCTGGAGAAGCAGGTCAGCCGACGGGTGTACCGGGGGCGGCCGGTGGTCGTGGTCTCGCCGTCGACGCGGGAAGGAGCCCGGCGCGAACTCGGCTTCGGCAACACGATCCACATCGTGCCCAACGGCAGCCCGCACGCCGTGTCCGACGCCCCGGGCGGGCCGCGCAGCCTGACCCCCGCCATCACGGTCGTGAGCCGGCTGATGCCGCAGAAGCGGGTGGACCTGCTGGTCCGGGCCGTGCCCGCGTTGCTGCGGAGGATCCCGGACCTCCGGGTCGACATCTGCGGCGACGGCCCGGAACGGGAGCGGCTCCGGGCGCTCGCCGAGGAACTCGGCGTCGCCTCCGCCGTCCTCCTGCACGGACACGTCTCCGAGGAACGCAAGCGGGAACTCTTCCGCCACGCCTGGCTCACGGTCGTGCCGTCCGTCGCCGAGGGCTGGGGGCTCACCGTCATCGAGGCGAACGCCGAGGGCACGCCCGCCCTCGCCTACGAGGTGCCCGGGCTGCGCGACGCGATCCAGCCAGGGGTCAACGGCTGGCTCCTTCCGACCTCGGCCGATCTCGCCGACGGGGTCGGCGCGGCACTCGACGAACTGGCCGGGACCGAGGCCCGTACGGCCATGGCCGCCCGCTGCCGCTCCTGGGCCGCCGCGTTCTCCTGGGACGCGAGCGCCGAGCGGCTGGCGCAGGTGGTACTCGAAGACCTCCAGCGGATCCATCGGCACCGTCGGTCGCGGCGCACGGCGAGCGACCTGTCGGTCGTCATGCGCTTCACGGCGCGGGACGCCGAGGAGACGGAGCGGGCGCTGCGGCGCACGCTGCGCGGCACCGATGTGTGGACCCGCGACGGAGACGGCTTCCGGCTGCTCCTGCACGGCTGCGACGAGGTGCGGGCGCTGGAGGCCCTGAGGAGGCTCGACGTGCGCGAGGCGACCGTCACGCTCGCCGGCGGCCGGGACGTGCTCGTCGGCACGGCGAGCCCTCCCCGGGGGATCGCGACGACCGGTCCGGGAGGCGTCGCACCATGACGACCACCGGTCCCGTCGCCGCCCCCCGCTCGACCGACTTCGACGCCGCCGACGTCCACGCCACCGATGTCCGCGCCACTGACGTCCGCGACGAGGTCCCGACGGGAGGCGCCCCGAACGAGGTCTCGACAGGAGACCGCGTCCCCGCGAACGACCGGGTCCCCGCCGGGGACGAGGTCGTCGCGGTGCACGGGGCGCGCTGGATCGCCACCGCCGCCGTCACGGTCGGCGTCGTCAACTACGTGTACGCGCTTGCGCTCACGCGGCTGCTCGACGTCGGCTCGTACGCCACCTTCGCTGCCGGACAGGGACTCATCGTGTGCACGGCGGCGGTCGCGGTGGTGACCGTGCCGTGGATGCTGGCGCAGGCCCTGGCCCGGGCCCGGTCGGACGCCGAGCGGGGTGAGGCCATCCGGTTCGCCGTGGTGACGGCGATCGCGGGCGGTGTCCTCGCCGCGACCGTCGTGGGCGCCGTGGCCACCGAGTTCGCCGGCCTCGGGACCACGCTGGTGATCGCCGCCAGCACCCTGCTCATCTATGTGACCCGGGTCTGTGTCGGCTGGCTGCAGGGAACCGAGCGGCTGCGGACCCTGGCCTCGCTCACCGTCGTGGAAGCCGTCCTGAAGCTCGGCATCGGTCTCTTCCTCGTGTCGGCGCTCGACCTGGGCGAGGCGGGCGCACTGGCGGCGTTCGGCATCGCCGTGGCGCCGTTCTCGCTCTTCCTCCCGCACCGATACCGCAGCACGCGCCGGCGGCCGTGGCTCGCGGCGACGGCCAACCGGCAGCTGTGGCGGCGCGCCGTCGGTGTCGCATCCCTCCAGGGCGTCATCGCGCTGATGGCCGCGCTCGACGTGGTGCTGGTGGCGATGCTGCCCACCGACCGGGCGGACGCGGCGAGCTACCAGGCCGCCGTGATGCTGGGGCGCGTCCCGCTGTTCCTGGCGGGGGCCGTCTCCATCGCGTTCCTGCCGGCGCTCTCACGGCGGCGCGCCGGAACACCGCTCGCCGGCCGCGCCATGGGCATGTACCTCACGGTGGCCCTGCCGCTCGCCGTGGTCACGGCCACGGCCCCGGGAGCGGTGCTCACCACCGTCTTCCCCGACGACTACACGAAGATGAGCACGCTGATGGCGTGCACGGCGGTCGCCGGTCTCGCGCTGGGCGCGCTGAGCCTCCTGGTGACCTTCTCGCAGGCGGTGAACGACTACGCGGTGCTGCGTCCGCTCCTCGTCGGCCTGGTCTGTTACGTGACCGGGCTGACGACCGGGTGGGCGGCCGGCGGTGTGCTGGGGATGGCGATCGGCGGGATGTGCGGGACGGTGGCCGCTCTGGGCGTCCTGCTCGTCCGCAAGGCGGGCCGCCGACGGTCCGCCGGGCCGACCGGTACCCCACGCGCCGCCGTCCTCGGCGCCCTGCTCCCGCCCCTGCTCCTCGCCGGGGTGCTCATGGCGCTCCGCCCCCATGCCGTCGCCTGGCTGATCGTCGCGGTCCTGGCGACCGCGGTGGCGCTCCGGCGCTTCTTCGCCCGGCGCGGCACAGCGGTCTCGCAGGAGCCGTCCGCGCCGGACGAACCGCCCGCTCCGGACCGGCCGTCCGCTCCGGACGGGACCGGGCGAGGCGGTATGGAAGCGGAGCCCGGCGCGCCGGACCAGGACCCGGATCCGGCTCCGCACTCGGAGCCGTACCGCCAGGACACCCACCCGGACACCCACCAAGACACCCGCCCCTACCCCGACCCCGACCGCGAGGAGCGCGCGCTCCGGCTGCTCGCCGACGCCGTCTGGCGGGGCGACCCGCCGTCCGCGTCGGACGACGAGTTGCGCGCCGCGCTGGCGGTCGCCCGCCGCAACCGGGTCGAGGGCCGTCTCGCGCGGGCCTGTCCCCGCCAACTGGCCCCGACCGTCGACGCGGTGAGCGAGGCGACCCGGCTCTTCCGACGCAACCTGGTCGCGTCGACGGAGCAGCTCGCCCACGCGGGCATCCCCACCGTGCTCATCGACGACGACCCGAACGGCGACCACGTGGACGGGACCTTCGACCTGGTCGTCCCCCCGGACCGCCGGAAGGCCGCCCGAACGGCGCTCGACGGCCGGTACGCGAAACGGTCGACGTACTCGACGTACTCGACGTACTCGACGTCCTCGACGTGCTGGCCTCGGCGATCCGCCCCGGCGCCCCTGGAGCGGCCCGAAGGACCCTGTGCCCACCTGCACACCTCGGTGGCCTGGTTCGGCGTCCCCGTCATCGCCGCCGACCGTCTCTTCGCCCACGCCGTCCCCGATCGCGACGGCCGCGCCTGGCTCGTCCCCTGCCCGGCCGACCGGCTACGAATCCGGCTGGCGCACGGGCTGTTCACGAACCTCGCGCTCGACCTGTCCGACCTCGTCGCGCTGCGCGAGCTTCTGGCCCCCGAAATCCTCGCAGAGGCCCGCACGCAGGCCGCCCGCGAGGGCTGGTTCTCCGGCGGCGGGCAGGCGCTCGCCTGCGCGATGGAGGCCATGGCGCGCCTGGATCGCGGCGAACTCGTACGCCTCCCCCTGCCGTTGCCCGTCGCCACCTCGCTGCGCACCGGCGCCGAGCACGCGGGACACCTGCTGACCCGTGGGCGGGCCGGCGCCGCGGCCTGCGAGGTCGCCCTGCGCGTGCCCCTCGTCGTCACCGAGAGACTGCGGAGGCACCCCTCATGAACACGGCGAGGCCCCTCCTGGTCGCGGTGTCCGGATCCACGGGTGCGCGCACGTCCGCGCTGGTCCCGCGGCTGGCCGGGCTGCTGCGGGAGCGCGGCTTCGCCGTGACGACCCTCGACGACCACGGCTGCTTCCTCTGCCGTGGGTTCGGTTCTCCTCCACGGGCGAGGGATGAGGAGGAGAAGGCACGGCGCCCCGCCGGTCCCGCGCGCCGGGGACCGTGGGCGCGCCGTGCCCACGCGCTGGTCCACGCCGGTGGGTCGGCCGTCCGGACGTCCGCCGCGCGGCGTGCGCTGGCGGTACGGTCCCGGGGGCACCCGGCGGCCGTCCTGACGGAGCGGGGGCCGCTGGACGAGCTGGTCGCGTTCGACCTCCCGCCGGGCGGATCCTCCGGCGTGTTCGTCCGGCTCGCCCGCCGCCACGATCTGACCCTGCTGGTGGAGAGCGCTCCGGCCGTCGCCCCGCTGGGGCGCGACCGGGAGCGGACGGCCCGCTCGCCGTCCTCCGAGTGGGCGCGCTACCGCGCCTGGGCCTCGCGCCTGCCCCGCGTGGCCCGCCTCGACGGCGAGCGTGCCCCGTCCCGGGTCGCGGCGGACGCGGCGGAGCGGGTCCTTGACACCGTACGGATCCGGCGCCTGCCGGACGGCGGGAACGGGCCGCTCCCCGGGGCGCGCAAGCGGGTCGTCGTCTCGATCTTCGACGACGTGGGCAACCCGGACTACCGGGGCGGTGGGGCCCTGGTGGTGGAGAAGGTCGCGCGCCGGCTCGCGGAGGAGTTCGACGTGACGGTGGTGACGGCCGGCAGGCGCGGCGGAACGCGCCGACGGGACGGGATCCGCTACGTCTTCCTGCCGGTCCGCCGGGCCGGGCCGCGCGCCGGGCAGCTGCTCTTTCTGACCCTGCTCCCCTTCGTGGCCCGCAGGCTCCCGCACGACGCCTGGCTCGAGAACTTCACCCCGCCGTTCTCGACGAGCTTCCTGCCGCTGTGCACGCGCGCGCCGGTGGTCGGTATCGACCAGGGCCGGAGCTCGGAGGCGCTGTGGCGCCGCTACCACATCCCGTTCTTCCTGGTGGAGCGGTTGGGGCTGCGCTGCTACCGGCACATCGTGGTGATGAACGAGGCCGACGCGTCCGCCGTCCGGTGGCTCAGCCCCCGGGCCGACGTGCAGGTGATCGCCAACGGAGTCGAGCGACGGCAGATCGACGACGCCGGGCTCGGCGCAGGTGACCACATCCTGTTCCTTGGGCGGATCGACACCTGGGTCAAGGGGATCGACCTGCTGCTCGACGCCTATCTGCGGGGCCGTCCCGCGCTGCCGCTGGTCCTCGCGGGCAGCGGCACGCAGGCCGAGGAACGCAAGCTGGCGGCGCTGCTCGCCGCGCACCCGGGCAGCGTCCGCTGGGTGGGGTTCGCCGGGGAGGAGCTCAAGCGGGACCTGCTGCGCGACTGCGCCTTCCTGGTCATGCCGTCGCGGCACGAGACCTTCGGCCTTGTGGCGCTCGAAGGCATGTCGTACGGGAAACCGGTCCTCCACTTCGATCTGCCCGCCCTGCGGTGGATGAGCGACGGCGGCGATGTCGCCGTCCCGCCGTTCGACGTGGCCGCCCTGGGCGACCGGATGCGGATGCTGGCCGCCGACGAAGAGGCGCGCCGCGCGCTCGGCCGACGTGCGGGGCATGCGGCCCAGCGCTACACGTGGGAGGAGATGACGGGCCGGTACCTGGCCCTGACGCGCCGTCTGATCGACGCTCCGGCCGCCGGGCGGCGGCCCAGGAAGGACAGGAGGGGTGCGCCATGGCCGACCAGCCACTGACCTCCGAGCCGATGGCGGCCGAGATCGAAGCGGGCCGGCCGCTGATCGCGTTGTCGCCGCACCTGGACGACGCGGTGCTGTCGTGCGGCGCGCTGCTGCTGCACGCGCGCGTGCGGGCCCCGGTCACGGTCGTGTCGTTCTTCACGGAGGCCGCGCCGCCGCCGTACACGCTCTCCGGACGGCAGTACCTGCGGCAGACCGGGGCCATGGACGCCGACGTGCTGTACGCGGCCCGCCGGGACGAGGACCGGGCAGTGATGGCGGAGTTGGGGGTCGCCTGGAGTCACGTCGGCCTGGTGGACGGGCTGTTCCGGCGCAGGGCCGGCCGGGCGCCGCACACCGGCGGCCTGGCGGGGCGGCTGCCGGAGATCGACCACGTCTATCCCACGTACCGGCTCCATCTGTCGCGCGGCCGGGTCTCCCGCCACGACGCCGAGACCCTGGGCGCGGTCACCGAGGCGATCACCGCGCTGCTGCCCTCGGAGCGTGGCCTCGTGCTCGCGCCGCTGGGCGTCGGCGGCCACGCCGACCACGTCCTGGTCCGTACGGCGGCGGAGCTCAGCGGGCGCCGGGTCGCGTACTACAGCGACTTCCCGTACAACCAGCGGCACCGGCCCGATGCCGCCTTCACCGCGCGCCACGCGTTCGTCGCGTGCGCGTGGGAGGACGGGCTCGCCGAGAAGCAGGCGCTGATCCGGGGGTACCGCACGCAGGCGGACGCCCTGTTCCCCGAGGGGAACATCCCGCTCGCGCCCGAGATCTATCTGATGCCCGAGGACGTTCGCGCCGCGCAGGCGCCACGGACGGGAGGCGGGTCATGAGCACCTCCCGCACGACCGCACCCCCGCAGCAGCCTCCCGACCCCGGCCCCCGGCGCACACAACGACGACCGGAGAAGTCCGGCCGCGCGCGGCGGTCGGTGCCCACGATCGTCCTCGCCGTCCTGGCCGCGGCGGTCACCACGACCCTGCGGCTCGTGGCCGTCGACCGCTCCGGCGACGTGTTCGTCGACGAGCTGATCTACACGGAGCTGGGCAGGAGCGCGGGCGCGGGTGGCTTCCCCCGTACCGAGGAAGGGCTGTTCTTCCTGCATCCGCCGGGGTTCTTCTACCTCCAGGCGGGCTGGACGCGGCTGTTCGGCACGGACGGCGGCGACGTCCTCACGCAGGTGCACGACGTCCGGGTGCTCAACGCGCTGCTCGCCGGTGTGACGGCGGCGCTGCTCGTCCTCCTGGTCGCGCGGGTCAGGTCACGCGCCGCCGGCCTGATCGCCGGTCTCGTCTTCGCCGTGGACCAGTTCTGCATCCGGCAGAACGACCGGGCGCTCCTGGAGACCGAGACGATGGTCTGGGTCCTGGCCGGTTACCTCGTCCTGATCCCGCTGGCCCGCGACGAACCACCGCGCCGACCGCGCACGAGGGCCGTCGTCGCCGGTCTCCTCTTCGGGCTCGCGATCCTGACGAAGGACCACTCGGCGCTGATCACCGTCCTGCCGCTGCTCTTCGCGCTCGGGTTGAACTGGGGGCCGCCGCGCCGGTTCGTGGCGCTCACCCTGGTGACGGCGGTGGTGCCGTACACCGTGTACCTGTGTCTGGTGAGGGCCTTCGGTCACTTCGACGACTTCTGGTACGCGAAGACCATCGGCCTGCAGCGGCTGCTCGGCATCGTGCAGGAGACCGGTTTCAACGCGCCCGGTGCGCCCTCGCTGATGGGCCGGCTGACCGCGCAGCTCCCGGACTACGCGCCGACGTACACGATGCTCCTGCTCACCCCCCTGGCGCTCTTCCTGCTGCTACGGCGCAAGGACCGGGTCCACCGGCTGCTCGCGCTCTTCCATGCCTCGGCGATCGTCACCCTGCTCTACGCGTTCGGGCTCGGCACGCTGGAGGAGCAGGCGCTGTACCTGCTGTTCGTGCCGAACCTGGTGGCTCTCGCGGTGACCCTGCCGCTGCCGACGCGGCACGGCATGAGCCGCCGCGCGGCCGTCGCGGCCGGCCTCTCCGTCGCGTTCCTGGCCTGCGCGGTCCTCGGGCCCGCCGCCGTGTACGCGAAGGAACGCGGCCGGGCGGACGACGGGTTCGTCCAGCTGCGGGCCTACGTGACCGAGCATCTGCCGCGCGGCACCACCATCGCCACCGTCGACGGCGGCACGAGCAGGGGCGTCTCCCATTACGCCCTCAACGACCTGTACCGGCTGGACAACTGGGTCTCGGAGGAGGCCCGGGCCTATGAGCGCGTCCAGTACCTGATCGTCCCCTGGAGGGTGATCGAGCAGGGGTACGGCGATACAAGTCTGGCGGAGGTCGAGCGGCTCACCGAGCGCGGGCAGCTGCTGTTCTCCTTCGAGGGCGAGATGTACGGGACGCTGGCCCTCTACCGGATCCCGCTGCCGGACGGAGCCCGCCCGGCGCCCGAGGGGATCGGACGATGACGGTGAGCGCGCGGCCGCCGCGTGTCCTGCTCCTGACCAGCAGCCCGCTGGACGGCGCGGACGGATCGGACGTGGCCCTGGCGCGGGACGTCCTCGGGGCGCTGCCCGAGATCGAGTTCCTCTGGTTCTCCCAGTGGCCCCGGCGGCGGGGCCGACCACCGCCGCCCGTCGGCCGGGCGATCGCCCTGTGGTCCGGCGACGGCGCCCCGCACGCGCCGGTCCGGCTGCAGGCCGCACTCGCCGGGGCGGTCGCGGCCCGCCGCGCCGACCTCGTGCACGCGTTCGTGACGATCGGGCGGACGTTTCCGGCGTTCTCCTGGCTGCGCCCCCTGATGCTGGGGGCGCGGCCCGTCGTGCACAGCGTGCCCGGGGTGATGGACTCCCGGCTGCTGGCCAGGACCCGGCCGCTGGGGACGACGGTGGCGCTGACCGAGTCGATGGCGCGGCGGCTGCGCGCGGCGGACTTCGGCGACGTACGGGTGATCCCGCCGATGGTCCCGCTGGGGCGGTGGCCGTGCCTGCCGCGCCCCGAGGGGCTGCCTCTGGTCCTCTTCGTCGGTCACCACGATCCGCACGGCGGTGCCGTGATCGCCGTCGAAGCGGCGGCGGAGGCGGCGCGGGCCGGGGCGCGGTTCCGCCTCGTCCTCGCCCTGCGCGGGCGGCCGGGGCAGAACACGGCGGTCCTGCAGGACGAGCTGAGGGAGCTGGCCGGGGCGGTGGGGCTGACCGACGTCGAGGTACGGGGCTATGTCGACGACATGCACGCCCTGCTGGCCTCGGCGCACGTGCTGCTCTTCCCGCCGCCGGTGATCGGCGGCAAGGCGGACATCCCGTTCACGGTGCTGCAGGCGCTGGCCACCGGGCGTCCCGCGATCCTCAGCGACCTGCCGCAGTTCGCCGACCTGGGTGACGCGGTGCTGCGGGCGCCGGCCGGTGACGCCCGCAGGACCGGGCAGCAGCTGCTCTGGCTGCTCGAACAGCCCCGGGTCTGGGACATGCTCGCGGAGCGGGGCCGGGCGACCGTGGAGGAGTCCTTCGGCCCCGAACGGTTCACGGCCCAGTACGCGGCCCTGTACCGGGAGTTGCTGGCATGAGGACGCCCGACCACCGCAGCCGCCGCGCCGCGCTCGGGCTGCTCGCCGTCCTGGTGCTCGTCCTGGCGACGGTCGGGATCCTGCGCCGTGACGACGGAGGCGGGGAGACGGACGCGTACTGGTTCGGGACCCTGCAGACCGACGCGGACGAGGCGCGCCACGAGTACGAGCACGGCATCAGGGTCGCGCACCTGGAGATCGACTGGGACCGGTTCGAACCGGAGCGGGACGCCTACGACGACGCGTACGCGGAGGGGATCAAGGACCGGATCCGCGCGTTCCGTGACGCGGGGCTGCGGATCGAGGCGGGGCTCGGCCTCAACCATCCGCCCGCCTGGCTTGCGCAGGCGTATCCGTGGGCGGTGTACGTCAACCAGTTCGGCGAGCGGTCGTCGGGAACGGCGAACATCGTCTTCAGCACGGTCGTCCGCGCCGAGGCCGAGCAGTACGTGACCGAGGTGAAGGAGCGGATCGGCCTGGGGGACTTCTGGGCGCTGCGGATCGGGGTGAACGAGTCCGGGGAGTTCAGCTATCCCTCGCCCGTCTCCGAGGACCGGGCCGAGGGCGAGTTCTGGGCGTTCGACGACAACGCCCAGTCCACGGCCCCCGACACGGACCGTCCGGCCTCGGTCGAGCAGAACCCGTTCCCCGGGTGGCGGCCCGGGGAGACCACGTACCGGGGCGAGGCGTTCACCGGGCCGCAGGTGGGGCGCTGGTACGACTGGTACCTCACCTCGCTCGCCGACGCGGTCAACTGGCAGATCGGGCTCTACACGTCCCTGGGCCACACCGGTCCGCTGAAGGTGCTGATCCCGGGGGCCGGTCACCTCCCCGCCGACCAGCGGGCGGCGATCGCCGCCCACCTGGGCGCGACGGACGCGGCGCGGCTGGTGGGGCGAGGGGTCGCGTTCTTCGAGACGATCGGGATGGTCCACCGGCAGGACGAGGTGGTCCTGGTGTCGACGGCCCTCGTCGACGGCACGGGCACACCCAGGGCCAACGCCTGCGCGCCGACCGACGCGTCCGTGGACGTCGACGCGCCGGACGCACGGACCGTACGGGACTGGTCGTCCACCCGCTGGGTGGTGGCCGTGGCGCGGGCCGAGGGCTTCACCCGGCTCGCAGGGGAGAGCGCGGGGCCGCAGGTGGCGGCGTACCACCCCGGGGTGATGGAGTCGGCGGCCCGGCAGATGACGTCCTGCGGTCTCGAAGGCCTGATGTGGGCCTTCGACGAGAACCTCTACGACGGGACGCCGGGCTCGTCGCTTGAGGAGTACGCGGCGATGATCCGCCGTCACGTGTGAGGCGCGGGGCGGCGGGCGGTCAGCAGGAGGACGCCCGTGTCGCCGTACTCGGGGAGGGTGTGGTCCTTCGCGACCCGGGTGATCCGCAGCTCCTCGGTCAGCGGGGCGAACACGGAGCGCAGCGCGCTCGCGTCGACCGGGCAGGCGGGCCAGCGGGGCCCGGTGCCGATGCGGTAGCTGGGCATGCGTTCCATGAAGGCGGCGACGAGGTGGCCGCCGGGCCGCACCGAACCGGCGAAGGCGGCGCACAGGGTGGCGACCTCGGCGAAGTCCTCGGTGACGCTCTCGGCGACGAAGTTCATCGAGGCCAGGTCGTAGCTCCCGGGCAGGAGGTGGTCGGCGTCGCCGGGCACGACCCGTACGCGGGCGAGCGCCTCGGCCGGTGTGGCGGGCAGGCGGGGGTCGAGTTCGCGGCAGAGCGTGTAGAAGGCCTGCCAGCTGTCGTCGGGTCCCCGGTCGAGCTGGTCGCGGAGGTAGCGGACGCTCGCCGTGCTGGGTTCGAGCGCGTCGATGCGCCGGCTCGCCCCGGCGGCCAGCATCAGCGGGTACAGGTTGGGGCCCGCGCCGAACTCGAGGGAGCGGGCGACGCTACCGGGCTCGAACCGCCGGTAGAAGGCGGAGTGGTGGTGGATGACGCCGATGTCGCAGGGGTGCAGGCTCCGGTAGTTCTCCGCGAGGTAGTCGTCGACCGGCCAGGCGTTCCAGTCCGCGTCGTGGTTGCGCCGGGGCGCCCGGATCCGCGCGGCCCGGTTCATCGGGGTTCCGGCGGCCGGTCGGTGGCGACGAAGCCGGGGCGCCGGGTCGAGATCCGCTGCAGGTCGAAGCGTCGGGAGAGATCGGTGAGCGCCGCGTTGAGCTGCTCGATCTCCTCGTCGGTGTTGGCCGCGGTGACCTGGATCCGGAAGCCCACCCGGTTGCGCGGGACGAGCGGATAGCTGGCGAGGGTGACGTAGATACCTCGCTCCCACAGGAACGCGGCGACGGCTTCGAGGTCCTGGGCGTCGGCGAGCGGGATCTCGATGATCGGCAGCCCGTCGGTGTTGGGGGTGTCGATGTCCAGGGCGCGTACGTGGTCGAGGATCCAGGCGGTCTTGCGGTGGAGGTCGGCCCGGATCGCGTCGCCGCGCACGGCGTTGACGTCGAGTCCGGCGAGGGCGGTGGCGAGCGAGGCCGTCGGGGAGGGCCCGGAGTAGAGGTAGGGGGCGGCCGCGACCTTGAGGTGGTCCTTCAGCCACTTCGGGACGGCGAGGAAGGCGAGCAGCGAGGAGTACGCCTTGGAGAAGCCGCCGACCATCACCACGCCCTCGTAGCTCTCGCCGAGGTGGCGGACGATGCTGTTGCCCCGGGAGCCCCACGGGGAGGTCTCGCCGGGTTCCCGCTGGCCGATCACGCCGAAGCCGTGCGCGTCGTCGACGTACAGCAGGGCGCTGTTCTCGCGGCAGACCCGGGCGATCTCGCGGAGGTCGGGGAAGTTGCCGGTCATGCTGTTGACGCCGTCCATGCAGACGAGCCGGGGGACGTCGCCGGGGACGGAGCGCAGTTGCGTGTCCAGTTCCCACGGGCTGTCGGCGTGGAAGCGCTGCACCGTGGCGCCCTGCCCGCGCGCCACCACGCACCCGTCGTACACCGTGCGGTGGGCCTGGGCCTCGACGAAGACGCGTCCGTTGCCGGCGATCAGCGGGATGACCGACTGGTGGATGAGGGTGATGGTCGGCAGCAGCAGGGTGTCGGGCGCGCCGAGCAGGTCGGTGAGCCGCTCCTCGATCCGGGGGTAGAGCCGGGGACTGCCGATGAGCCGCGACCAGCTGGGGTGGGTGCCCCAGCTCCTGACCTGCGGGTCGATCGACGCCATGATCTCCGGGTCGAGGTCGAAGCCCAGGTAGTTGCAGGAGGCGAAGTCGATGAGCCAATGGTCCTCGACGCGCAGCTTGCGGCCGTCGATCTCGTCGATGACGGCGTCGCACATCGGGCTGGTCCGCTTCAGGCGTTCCAGGTCGAGCCATCGGGGGTCGCGCTGTCCCGAGTCCCGGCCGGGGCGGCCGATCAGCGGCCGTGAGGTCGCGGGCCTCGCCGTGGTCGGCCGCGCCGCCGGCGGACCGGCGGCGAGGTGGCCCGTGGTGGCGGGGAGGGTGGTCACGGCGGTCGCGGCCGGCGCGGACGCGGTGCCCGCGGAGGCGCGGCGCAGGAAGGACTCGGCTTGATGGGCGGTCATGGGCCGGGCGAACAGGAAGCCCTGCCCGTACTCGCAGCCCATGGCGGCGAGGAGTTCGCGCTGTTCCTCGTGCTCGATGCCCTCCGCGACGACCTTGAGCCCGAGGACGTCGGCGATGCGGACGATGCCCTCGACGAGCGCCATCTGCTGCCGGTCGGTGGTGATGTCGTCGATGAACGACTTGTCGACCTTGAGCACGTCGATGGGGAACTCCCGCAGATAGCTGAGGGAGGAGAAGCCGGTGCCGAAGTCGTCGATCGCGAGGGAGACGCCCAGGTCGCGCAGGGCCCGCATGGTGGTGCGGATCTGCTCGTCCCGGCGCATCAGTACGGTCTCGGTGAGCTCCAGGACCAGGGAGCCCGGCGCGAGCCCGGAGGAGCTCAGGGTGCGGCGTACGTCGTCGAGGAGGCCGGGGTCGCGGAACTGCCGGGCCGAGACGTTGACGTTGGCGTACAGCGGCGGCTGCCGTCCGGGGCGGGAGCGCTGCCAGCGGGCGACTTCGAGCGCCGCGTGTTCGAGGACCCAGGCGCCGAGCGGCATGATGTGCCCGCTCTCCTCGGCCAGGGCGATGAACTGGTCGGGCGGGACCATGCCCCGGCGGGCGTGCGGCCAGCGGATCAGTGCCTCGAAGCCGGCCACCGTCCCGCCCGCGACCTCCACGATCGGCTGGTAGCGCAGGGCGAAGGCGTGGTCGGTGATGGCCCTGTCCATGCCTTCCTGGAGTTCGTGCCGGGCGACGAGCCGGGAGTGCAGCTCGGGCCGGAACCTGCGCCAGCGCTTCTTGCCCGCGGCCTTGGCCGCGTAGAGGGCGAGGTCGGCGTGGCCGAGGAGTTCCTCGGCGTGGGCGCTGTCGAGGACGGTCGCGACGCCGACGCTGGTCGAGACGGAGACGGCGCCGTCGGTGAGGTGGAAGGGCTGGCTGAGGGTGTGCACGATCTGGGCCGCGAGCGCCTCGGCGTCCCCGGGTTCCTTGGCCCCCTCGATCAGGACGGCGAACTCGTCGCCGCCGAGCCGCGCCGCGGTGTCGCTGAGCCGCAGGACGGAGGTCAGGCGGCGGGCGACGGCGACGAGGAGTTCGTCGCCGACCGAGTGCCCCATGGTGTCGTTGACGACCTTGAAGTCGTCGAGGTCGACGAAGAGCATGCAGGTCAGGGTGGATTCGCGGCGGCCGCGCAGCAGGGCCCGCTCGATCCGTTCGAGGAGCAGGACCCGGTTGGGCAGCCCGGTCAGGGAGTCGTGGAACGCCCGGTGGGTGAGCTCGCGCTCCAGCTTCCGCTGCTCCGTCACGTCGCGCAGGGTGAGGACGAGGCCGTGGACGGTCTGTTCGTTACGGAGGTTGCTGCACCGGACCTCGACGTGCAGGTCGGTGGCCTCGCCCCGGCGTAGCTTCCAGTCGTCCCTGGCGTCGATGGCGTCGCGGGAGCGGACGCCCGCCAGGATCCGCAGCGCGCCGGCGGCGTCGCCGGGCGCGAGCAGGTCGGTGAGCGGCGTGCCGGGCAGCAGCGAGTGGCCGAACATGGACTCGGCCGAGGGGCTGGCGTACCGCACGGTGTCGTCGTCGTCGACGATCAGGATGACGTCGGAGGTGTTGTGCACCAGGGTGCGGAAGTACGCCTCGCTGGTGCGGCGGTTGACCTCCTCGCTGAGCCCGAACCGCTCCAGGGCCAGGGCGGCCTGGGAGGCCAGGGACTGCGCGGGGCCCGCGATCGCGCGGAGCTTCTTGTCGGGGGCGGCGAGCAGCAGGACGCCGAGGAGGGATTCCCCGGCGGCGGGCGCCTGGAGGGCGAGCGGGCACAGCAGGGCGTGCGAGAGCGGGCCGAGGGCGTGGGTGACGGTGGCGTCGAGCTCGTCGGTGGGGACGACCCGGCCGCCCTGGGCGAGGAGTTCGGGCCATGGGACGGCCTGGGGGCCGGTGAGTTCCGTGCCCCGGAAGTTCCAGGGCAGGTGCCCGGTCGGAACGGCGTACAGGAGCCGTCGGCGGTCGCGGGCGAGGAGCATCGTCTTGTGCGGGGTGCCGGGGCCGACGAGGGTCGCGGCGGCCACCTCGACGGCGCTGGCGACCTCGCGCGGGCTGAGTGCGGCCACCAGCGAGGCGGCGGCGACGCGCAGACTGCGCTCGCGGGCCTCGGCGTTGCGGTGTTCGGCCATCATGCCCCAGAGCCGGGTGAGCACCAGGAGGAACATGATCGCGGAGAAGACCGCGATGACGGCGATGTCCTGTTCGCGGTCGTTGCGCAGGGACTGGTAGAGCAGCAGGACGGGCGCGATGAGCGAGGCCGCGGCCAGCATGGCGAGGCGCCGTTCGGCGATGACGGCCGGGGGCTGGGGTGCGCGCTCGGTCAGGCCGGTCATGGAGGGGTGCAGGGCGGCGAGGCCCCAGGCGGTGAAGAAGAGGACCCAGCCGATGTCCCAGCCGGTCCCCACCTGCCAGGTGCCCTTCAGCTGGAGCGTTCCGTAGATGACGTCGGAGGCGAGGATGCCGCAGGTGCCGACGGTGAGCAGTTGCACGCTGCGGGACTTCAGCCCGCCGGGGACCAGAAGGCGGGCGAGCATGGCGAGCATCAGGACGTCGCCGAGCGGATACGCGATCGAGATCGCCTTCTCGATCCACGTCATGTCGGGCGACTTGGCGAGCGGCGTGATCAGGTACACCCAGGAGAGCAGGGCGAGTCCAGAGGTGAGGATGAGGGCGTCGAGTGCCACGGCGAGGTCGCGCGCGGCGGCACGGTAGCGGATGAACCCGAAGAGCCCGATGGCGAACAGGGGGTACGTGGCCAGGTAGAGGGCGTCCGCGACGGAGGGGAAGGGGTTGGTCTGGTCGAAGAGGCTCTCCAGCAGGTTGTACGCCGTGTCGCCCGCCACGAAGGTGAAGTTGGCCCCCGCGAGCACGAGCCAGGGCCAGCGCTTGGCGGGCTTGTGCAGATGCACGCCGGTGAGAATCGCGACGACCCCGCCGAGGCCGATCAGCGCCCACAGGAGGGTGTGCCATTCGGGATACGTGAGATAGGCGACCGTCAGACCCGACACGACCACCACATAGACCAGGGTCCAGCTCGCCAGCGTTCCGGGCCGGAAAGGCACCCGGTTCTGCTGTCGCAGCGGCATCGTCGACCGCCCCCTTGCCAGGTTGGCGCCCGGTGGCGGAATCGGACCCTGTACCCACCAATTCTCGGGGCATCCGACGGGGGGTGCATCTCGGGGAGGGTTCCGACGCCCGGCGCCTCCCGCACGGGGTGGGGCGGGCTCGCGCCCGGGCAGGTCAGAGCCTTCCGGCGTGCGGGGGGCACCCGCCCGGCGTAACGTCGCCGATGGATCTCGGGTGACCCGACCCATCGGGAGGCCGTGTGCGCGACTCCGGCGAATCCAGGCACGAGGACGACGCGTCGACGTCGTCCTCTCGCGCTCGGCGCATCCGGCTCGCGGTGACGGCGGTCGGGGTGGCTCTCCTGGCCGCCGGCGGCCTGTACGCGGCGGGTCTGATAGCCACCGGCGACGAGATATCCGAGGGCACCCGCGTGGGCGGGGTGGACATCGGCGGCATGAGCCGCGAGGAGGCCCGCGCGAAGTTGACGTCGTCGGCGCCGCCGTCCTGGACCGCGCCGATACCGGTGCAGATCGGTGGGAGCACGGGCACCGTCGATCCCGCCGCGGCAGGACTGAGCGTCGACGTGACGGAGACCGTCGACAAGGCGGCCGACCCGGCGCGCGATCCGGTGACCGTGATCGGCCGGCTGTTCTCAACCGACGAGCGGGACGTCGAACCCGTCGTCGACTTCGACGAGACCAAGGCCCGGGCGGCGATGACGGAGACGGCCCGCACCCACGACCGCGCGACCGTGGAGGGCGCCGTCTCCTTCAAGAACGGCCAGGCGGTGACCGTACAGGCCAGGGACGGCCAGAAGCTGGACATCGACGCCTCCCTGGACACCCTGCGCGCCAACTACCCCGAGCCCGAGGGCGCGAACCCGGTGACGCTGCCGACGGCCGTGTCCCGGCCCAAGGTCGGCGAGGCCGAGACGGCCCGCTTCCTCAACACGTTCGGGACGCCCGCGATGTCGGGCCCTGTCACCCTCACCGTCGACGGTGAGCGACTGCGCATCACACCGACCACGCTCGGCGCCCATCTGACGGTGAAGGCGGACGGCAAGGGCCGGCTCGTGCCCACGCTCGACGAGAAGGCCCTGATCCGCGACCCGGCCGTCGCCCGCCCGCTCGACGCGATCGCGAGCGGCCCGGTCGAGGCCCGCCTTGGCGTCGAGAACGGCAAGGTGGTGGTCCTCGCGGACGGCGAGCCGGGCCATGAGGTGACCGCGAAGGCGCTGGGCGACGCGGTCATGCCGTTGCTGCCGAAGCGGGGCGAGGGCGCGCGGACCGGTCCTGTGGCCACCGAGCTGATCCAGCCGGTGCTGACCCGGGAGTCCGTGGCGAAGATGGGCATCAAGGAGCAGATGTCGACGTTCACGGTCAACTTCCCCACCGCGCCCTACCGGACGATCAACATCGGCCGGGCCGTCGAGCTGATCAACGGCTCGCTGGTGAAGCCGGGCGAGGTCTGGAGCTTCAACCGGACGGTCGGCGAGCGCACCAAGGCCAACGGATTCGTGGACGGCACGATGATCCTGGACGGCCAGTACCACTCGGCCCCGGGCGGCGGGGTGTCCGCCGTCGCGACCACGGTCTTCAACGCGATCTTCTTCGCCGGGGTGAAGCCGGTCGAGTACGGGGCGCACTCGTTCTACATCGAGCGGTACCCGCCGGGCCGGGAGGCGACGGTGGCCTGGGGCACGCTCGACCTGAAGTTCCGCAACAACTCGGACGCCTGGATCTACATCAAGGCGACCGCGACGGACTCCTCGGTGACCATCAGCTTCCTCGGCACGAAGAAGTACGACGCGGTGGAGGCGGTGGAGGGGCCCCGCACCAACCTCACGGAGCCCGCCGAGCGGACGGGCACCGGTCCGAAGTGCGAGCCGCAGCCTCCGCTGGAGGGCTTCGACATCACCGTGGACCGGGTCTTCCGCGACGGCGGGGCGGAGGTCGGCCGGGAGACCTTCCGTACGCACTACACCCCGCGCGACCGCGTCACGTGCGAACCAGCGGAGCCTCCGCCGCCAGCACCTGAAGGAGGTGGGTGACCGCCTCCGCGACGGCCGTGCGCGCCGGGCCGAGGTAGCGGCGCGGGTCGACGGTCGAGGCGTTCTCCCCCAGGTGGGTCCGGACGGCGCCGGTGAACGCCTTGTTGAGGTGGGTGGCGACGTTCACCTTGGTCATTCCGGCGTGGACGGCCCGGCCGAGGTCCTCGTCCGGGACGCCCGAGGAGCCGTGCAGGACGAGGGGCACGTCGACGGCCTCACGGAGCCGGGCGACGAGTGCGAGGTCGAGGACGGCGTCCCGGGTGAGCATCGCGTGGGAGCTGCCGACGGCGACGGCGAGGGCGTCGACGCCGGTGGCGGCGACGAACGCGCGGGCCTCGTCCGGGTCGGTGCGCACGCCGGGCGCGTGGGCACCGTCCTTGCCGCCCACCTCGCCGAGTTCGGCCTCCACCCAGACGTCGTGGTGATGGCAGTGGTCCGTCATCGCGCGGGTGGCGGCGACGTTCTCCTCGTACGGGAGGGTCGACGCGTCGAACATGACCGAGCGGAAGCCGAGGGCGACCGCCTCGCGGACGAGTTCGGGCGACTCGGCGTGGTCGAGGTGGACGGCGACCGGGACGGCGGCGCGGCGGGCGATGGCGAGGGTGGCGAGTCCGATGGGCTCCAGGGAGCCGTGGTAGCGGACGGTGTTCTCGCTGATCTGGAGGATGACCGGCAGGCCCGCGGCCTCGGCGCCGGCCACGATGGCCTGCGCGTGCTCGATCTGGATGACGTTGAAGGCGCCCGCGCCGGCCTTCCGTTCACGGGCGGCGAGGACGATCTCGCCGGTGGCGGTGAGCGGCATCAGCTCTCCTCCGTCCCGACGGGGGTGAGGACGACGGACCGGGTGAGGTTCCGCGGCCGGTCGGGGTCCTGGCCCTGGGCCTCGGCGAGCAGGACGGCGAGCCGCTGGACGCGGATGAGGTCGGCCATCGGGTCGAGCTCGGCGTCGGTGTCGCCGGAGTCGGCGACGAGGGTGCCGCCGACGCGGTCGACGTCGTCGGCGAGGCCGGTGGGGACGGGGCCGAAGGACCAGGCGACGCGGCCGGGCGCGGTGATGCTGATGGGGCCGTGGCGGTACTCCATGGCGGGGTAGCCCTCGGTCCAGGCGCCCGCCGCCTCGCGCATCTTCAGGCCGGCTTCGAGGGCGAGGCCGTAGGTCCAGCCGGTGCCGAGGAAGGTGTACTGCTCCGCCCCGGTGATCTCCCCCGTGAGGGGCTCGGCGACGGCGCGCTCGGCGTCCTTGGCGGCGCGCTCGACGGTCCGCACTCCGGCCGGGAGGGCGTCCTCGGCCTCCAGGTGGGCGCGGAGCAGGGCGAGGGCGGTGGTGGCGAAGCGGGTCTGCACCACCGACTCCTCGTCGGCGAAGTCGAGGACGGCCACGGCGTCGGCGGCGGTCATCACGGGGGTCGTGGGGTCGGCGGTGAGCGCGCCGGTGGCGACGGTGCCCTGGACGCGCCGGAGCAGGTCGAGGACCTCGGTCGTGGTGCCGGAGCGGGTGATCGCGAGGACCCGGTCGTAGCGGCGGCCGAAGGGGAACTCGGAGGCGGCGAAGGCGTCGGTCTCGCCGTGTCCGCCGGTCTCCCGGAGCTGGGCGTAGGCCTGGGCGATGAACCAGGAGGTGCCGCAGCCGACGACGGCGACGCGCTCGCCGCGCACCGGGAGCGCCGCGCGGTGCTGGGGCAGGGTCTCGGCGGCCTGGCGCCAGGAGGCCGGTTGGGAGGCGATTTCGGCGGCGGTGCGGGAGGGTCCCGAGGTGGGCACGTGCGGCTCCTTCACAGACACAGGATGCTCACTCTTGCTCGTAACAGATTATTTTCGAGCATCTTCGAGCAACGGCTACGGTGCGTAGTATCCATCAGCGGGGGCGTGCGGTCCAGGGCCCACGGGCTCGGCGCGGCGCTAAAATCGCGATCATGTCGAAGCACGAGCGGTGGAACACGCTCCTCGAACTGCTCGCCGCGACCGGCAGGCTGGAGGTCGAGGAGGCCGCAGGCACGCTCGACGTCTCCCCCGCCACGATCCGCCGGGACCTGGACGAACTCGCCGAGCAGCGCCTCCTGGTCCGCACCCGCGGCGGGGCCGTCCCGCACGGCGTCTCCTACGAGCTGCCGCTGCGCTACAAGTCCTCCCGGCACGCCTCGGAGAAACAGCGCATCGCCGCCGCCGTCGCCGAGCTCGTCCACGAGGGCGAGGTGGTGGGCCTGAACGGCGGGACGACCACGACCGAGGTGGCCCGCGCGCTCGCCCTGCGCTTCGGCGGCGGCAGGACCGAGCCGCCCGGCACACCGCCCGCGCCCGCGCTGACCGTGGTGACCAACGCCCTCAACATCGCCGGCGAGCTGGCCGTACGCCCCCAGATCAAGATCGTCGTGTCCGGCGGGGTGGCCAGGCCGCAGACGTACGAGCTGGTCGGGCCGCTCGCGGCCGGGGTCCTGAACGAGGTCGTGCTCGACGTCGTCGTCCTCGGCGTCGACGGCATCGACCCGGAGCTGGGGATCATGGCGCACCACGAGGACGAGGCCGGGATCAGCCGGCTCTTCGCCGAGCGCGCGAGCCGGGTCGTCGTGGTCACCGACTCCTCGAAGATGGGGCGGCGCGCCTTCGCCCGGATCTGCGGGCTCGACCGCGTCGACGTGCTTGTCACCGACGCGGCGATGCCCGCGGAGGCGGTGCGGCGGCTCGCCGACGCCGACGTCGAGGTCCTCACCGTCTGACCCCTCCGCCGCACCGCCCCGGTCGGTCAACCGGTGATGATCCCCGGGTCGCTGACGCCCGGCGTGCCGTTCTCGACGTGGCCCGCGAAGCGGCGCCGGAAGGTGCTGTTGCCGCTGGAGACGACCGACAGGTCGTACCAGCGCTTGCTGCCGCTCAGCTTGACGGTGTGCTTCACGGTCGCGCCCGGGGCCACGGCGACCTGCTGCGACTGGCCGCCGTAGGCGGGGGCGTTGGTGACCGTGAGCGTGACGGCGGCGGTGCCGGCGTTCGTCATGGTCAGCACGACGCTCCCGGTGGCGGCGTCATGACGGGCCGTCACCTCCGCGCCCGCCGTGCTGCCCGGCCCCCTGAAGCTTCGCAGGAAGCCGTTGGGGCCCGTCACCGTCAGGTCGACGACACCGGCGGAGTAGGAGGTGTTCCAGGTGTCGGCGATGCTCCTGCCCGCCGACACGGTGTACGTCCACGGGCCGTCGGTGCGGTTCGGGGCGGTGATGTAGTAGAAGGCCCCGGCCTTGGCGCCCGCGCCGAAGGTGAGGGTGAAGCGGCCGGTGGACGGGATCGCCGTGCCGTCCACGTACAGCTCGTACGGCAGTGCCCTGGCCGGGCGTGCCCCAGGCTCCTGGACGGGCAGGGCGGGGTTGGCCGGCGGCTGCGGCACGTAGCTGGGGTGCCGCTCGTTGTCCGGCGGCTCGTAGGCCGAGGTGTCCGGCAGCGCCGCCGGTGTGGTGTCCTCGAGGCCGAAGTCGAAGGCCGAGGTCAGATCGCCGCAGATGGCCCGCCGCCAGGGCGAGATCTGCGGTTCCCGCACGCCGAAGCGGCGCTCCATGAACCGGACGATCGAGGTGTGGTCGAAGACCTCGGAGCAGACGTAACCGCCCTTGCTCCAGGGGGAGACGACCAGCATCGGGACGCGCTGGCCGAGGCCGTAGACACCGGCGGCGTAGGAGGCGTTCCCCGCGAAGCGGTCGAGCGAGGTGTCGACGGTCGAGAGCCCCTGGTTGGCGGAGGACGGCGGGTAGGGCGGGACGACGTGGTCGAAGTAGCCGTCGTTCTCGTCGTACGTGATGAACAGCGCGGTCCTGCTCCACACCTCCGGGTTGGAGGTCAGCGCGTCAAGGACCTGCGAGATGTACCAGGCGCCGTAGTTCGCCGGGAAGTTCGGGTGCTCGGTGAAGGCCTCGGGCGCGGCGATCCAGGAGATCTTCGGCAGCCGGTTCGCGGCGACGTCGGCCCGCAGGATGTCGAAGAACCCGTCGCCCTTCGAGGCGTCGGTGCCGGTGCGGGCCTTGTCGTGGAGCGGGTTGCCGGGCTGGGCGTTGCGGTACTTGTTGAAGTACAGCAGGGAGTTGTCGCCGTAGTTGCCGCGGTAGGCGTCGTTGATCCAGCCCCAGTGGCCGGCGGCGTTCAGGCCGTCGCCGATGTCCTGGTAGATCTTCCAGGAGATGCCGGCCTGCTCCAGGCGCTCGGGGTACGTCGTCCAGTCGTAGCCACGCTCCTCGTTGCCGAGGACGGGGCCACCGCCCGAGCCGTTGTTGCCGGTGTGACCGGTCCACATGTAGTAGCGGTTGGGGTCCGTGGCGCCGATGAAGGAGCAGTGGTACGCGTCGCAGACGGTGAACGCGTCGGCGAGGGCGTAGTGGAACGGGATGTCGTCCCGGTTCAGATACGCCATGGTGCCCGCGGACTTGGCCGGGATCCACTGGTCGTACTTGCCGTTGTTGAAGGCCTTGTGGCCGCCGGCCCAGTCGTGGTTGAGCCCGGCGATGAACTGCATGCCGAGGTCCTCGGCCGTCGGGTGGTACGGCAGCACGGTCTTGCCGCCGTTCTGCTGGTGCCAGACCGACTTGCCGCTGGGCAGGGTGATGGGACGGGGGTCACCGAAGCCGCGGACGCCCTTGAGGGCGCCCAAGTAGTGGTCGAAGGAGCGGTTCTCCTGCATCAGCACGACGATGTGCTCGACGTCGGCGATGGTGCCGGAGGCGCGGGCGGCGGGAATGGCCGCGGCCCTGGCGATGCTGCTGTCGAGCGCGGCGAATCCCGCGGTGGCGCCCGCTATCTGAAGGAAGCGGCGCCGATTGAGATCGGTCATGGTCTGAGCACCTCTGGGGAGTCCGGTGGGGGGGAAGCGGCGGTCCGAGCGAGCCCAAGATCAGTGGGTGAGAGGACGGCCACGTGTCGTCGACGCGTGGCGGCGCGGTACAGGACATGAACGAGGAGCACATGAACGCGGAGCGCATGGTCACGGAACGGCCCGGGCGTCCCCGCGGCCGAGGATCACCGTAGGGGCCGGGCGCCGCCCGGCGGGGGCCGTTGGCGAAGAGTCCATGAGGTCGCCGAGAAGTCCATGCGCCGCCCGCACGCCTCCTGCGCGCCGCCCGCACCCCACCCGCGCGCCCTTGCCGGGAACCGGTCGTGGCCGGAATCTGTCCCCGTTGAGGAGGACTGGGGACTGGGGGCGGGATGAACGCATGGGTGGTGCCCGGATACACGGAGTCCCGGGAACTGGGCGCGGGCGGCAGCGGACGGGTGGTGCTTGCCGTCCACGACGCGACCGGAGTACCGGTCGCCGTCAAGTACCTCGGCGAGCGCCTGCGGACGGATCCGGCGTTCGTCCGGGGGTTCCGGGCGGAGGCACGACTGCTCGCCGCACTCGACACGCCGCACGTGGTCGGGCTCTACGAGTACGTGGAGTCTCCGTGGGGCGCGGCAATCGTCATGGAGCTGGTCGACGGGGTCGCCCTGCGCGCGCTGCTCGCCCGGGAGGGCGCCACAGGACCCGAGGCGGCGCTCGTGGTGCTCAAGGGCTCGCTCCTCGGCCTGGCCGCCGCGCACCGGGCGGGGGTCGTGCACCGGGACTACAAGCCGGAGAACGTCCTGGTCGCGGCCGACGGCTCGTCCACGCTCGTGGACTTCGGCATCGCCACGGACCGCGGCAGCAGACCGGGGGTGGCGGGCACCCCCGCGTACATGGCGCCCGAGCAGTGGAACGGCGAGCCCGCGTCCCCGGCGGCCGACGTGTACGCGGCGACCGCGACGTTCTTCGAGTGCCTGACCGGACGCAAGCCGTTCACCGGCCAGAACATCGCCGAGCTGGCGCTCCAGCACCTCGACGCGCCCGTTCCTGACGGCGAGGCCCCGGAACCGCTGCGCCCGCTGATCCGGCGCGGTCTGGCGAAGGCCCCGGGGCAGCGCCCCGAGCACGCGACGGCCTTCGTGGCGGAGCTCGAAGCCGTCGCCACGGCCGCCTACGGCCCCGACTGGGAGGAGCGCGGTCGGCGCAGGCTCGCCGCCCTGGCCGCCCTGCTCCCCCTCCTGTTCCCCTCCTCCGGCGGTGAGCCGGCGACGGGCACGACCGCCCTTGCCACGACCACCCTGCCCCGGCCGACGGGTCGCGGGCGCAGGCTCTGGCCCGAGCTCGTCGTCCCGGCCGGAGTCACCGCGCTGATCCTCGCTCTCCTGGCGGCCGTCGCCGCCCGGGCCGGTGACGAGGGGGGCGGCACGACGGCGGAGTCCTTCGCCACCACGAGCACGCTGCCGACCGCCTCGGAGTCCCCGACGGCCACGCCCACGAGCACGCCGTCTCCCGACACCACGCCTTCCGCGCCCGAGGAGGCGACCCCGTCGAGCACTCCGACGACGACCCTCCCGGTACCGCCGACGACGACGCCCACGCCTGTGCTCACTCCGACGACCACCCTGCCGACGACGGACCCGCCGACCACCCCTCCGACGACACCGCCCACCACGCCGCCCACGACCCCGCCCACGGCGCGTCCGGTCGGTGTGAAGGCGGTCTCCGTCACGGCGCTGCGCCAGACCGGTTCGAGCACGGCGGAGGCCTCGTTCGAGATCGTGACGGACGGGCCCGGTCCTGTGGTCCTCCACCTCTCCTGGTTCACGGCCTCCGGCAAGGGCGAGGCGGGGGTGCCCGACGGCTCGGAGAGCGTGCGCAGGAGCGGAGCGACGCGGTACGCGATCACGCTGACGCACACCTTCCGGGGTGGCGGCTGCTACTGGGGCGTCCGGGCGACCACGGACCCGGCCGCCGCCAACGGCGCTTCCACCCAGCAGATCCTCACCAGGCGGGGGTGCCCGGTCTCATGAGCGAGCGCGACACGAACGACGAGTACAGCGCCACGGTCCTCGGCAGTCACTGGTTCGAAGGACCGACGCAGGACGTGGCGCCGGACCGGGTGGAGGGCGAGGTCCTCCGCTTCGGCCCCGGGGTCACGCCCGCGGTCCGGCACCGCATGGCCGGCGGCCCGACCACCGCGCAGATCTGGCACGCGGCTCCGCCCGTGGCCCCGCCGCGCCGCCGCAGAACACTGCGCCGCTACGCCCTGCCCGTCGCCGTCCTCCTCGCCGTCCTGGCCTTCCTGGCCTGGCAGCGGCTCGGACCCGAGGTCGCGGTGCGCGGCGTGACGGTCGCCGCACCCGCGCGGCCGCCCGGCTGCGACGCCACCGCCGACGTCGTCGCGGTCCTGGAGACCGACGGACGGCCCGGCACCGTCACGTACCGCTGGGAGCGGAGCGACGGCACCACGTCCGGGCTCCTGAGGGAACGGCTCGCCCGCCACCAGACACAGGCACGCCTGCATCTGCTGTGGACGTTCCACGGCCCCGGCGAACACCGGGCGACGGCACGACTCGTCGTCGTCTCCCCCACCCACCACACGGCCGAGACCCGCTTCACCTACCGCTGCGAGTCGGGCTAGGGCCTTTCGTTTGGATCATGCCGGGCTCGCGGGCCCTGGTGCCGCGCCTCGCCGCGTTGTCGTCGGTTGCCATGGCTCCGCCATGACGCCCTCCTCCGCCTTGCGATCCACGGCACCAGACCCCGCTCCCTGATCCGGCCTGATCCAAACGAAAGACCCTAGGCACGTCGTACCCGGCGGCGATTCTCGCGGTGGCGGACGCCGGCTTCCCAGAAGGGGATGGGTTCCCGGGCGTGCTCGGCGATGCGGCCTCCGGCCCGCCAGGGGCTACTTTGCGTACGCCCCAGGCCAGCGCCTGTGTGACCAGCGGCGGATCCCCGCTGACGAGCAGGGGCGCGGTCCGGCTGCGTGAGGCGGCGCTCGCGGGCGACAGAAGCTCCGCCCTGAGCGCGTCCTCCAGTGCGCCGTGGCCCTGCGCGTGGGCGTGGACGACCGCGCGGCGCAGGGACGGGGTGCAGCGGTTGTTGCGGTGGACGACCGCGTTCACCTTCGGGTCGCCGACGGCGACAGCTGCCTGAGGACCCTCGCGTCGATCCGGGGGTGGCGTGCCAGCGCGGTACGGGCCCGGCTGTCCCCGTGGAGTACGACGGCGGAGGTCAGCGAGGGGCCGGGAAGGGAGCCGCTCGCGAGGATCGTCTCCAGCGTCCGCTCCGGCAGCGCGGTCAGCGCGGCAGCCGCGTGCGCGGGGCCGCATGCTCCAGGAGCCACGCCACGGTGTCGCAGACCGACTTGGGCGGCAGCCGATCCGCTTCGCCGTCGCTCGGCTCGGGCAGCGCGGCGAGCAGCTCCGGCAGCGTGTCGGGTGAGGTGGTGAGGACGTCGTGCAGCCGATGCCGGCGCGCCCCCGACCCCGCGAGGTGGCGATCCGTCAACTCGCCCAGCACCAGGGCGGCGGCGCTCGTCGGCGGCAGGGCGCCGGGAAGGTCTCGTGCCAGGCGACGGGCGGGCCGCGTCGACCGGATCCGTGCGACGGCCAGGCTGTCGTCGGCGCCCACCGCGACCGCCACACCTTCACCGTCCCGACCGCCCGAACTGGGGCGACCGCCCGGGCCGGTCAATTCGGCGATCAGACGGCGCAGTTCGGCCGGGACCGTGGACGACGTACCGGACATGCTCCTCTTCCCCCTCGCGATCATGTGGCGACGAGGAACATTCCAGCACGCGGGTCCGACAGTGCCGCTCCGGCTCGGCAGCGGAGTCCCGCCGGACGGCCCTCAGCGGCCCCGGCGGATGCGGGCGGCCTGGCGGGCCTCGGCGGTCTTGCGGGCCTCGGCGGAGCGGCGGGACTCGTTCTTGGCCCGGCCGGGCTTCCCCGGGACCGTACCGATGCCCCGGAAGGCGGCGCCGCCGCGCTTGGGGCCCTCCGTGCTCGGCGGGGCACCGTCGACGGGCACCCCGGACGGCTTCCTGGCGCCGGTGATACGGGACAGCTCGGCCTCGCCGGAACGGACCTGGGTCACGCGGACGCGGATCCCCGCGTCGCCCATGAGCCGGACCACTTCCTTGCGCTGGTCCGGCAGGACCAGGGTGACGACGCTGCCGGACTCGCCTGCGCGGGCGGTCCGTCCGCCTCGGTGCAGGTAGTCCTTGTGGTCGGCGGGCGGGTCGACGTTGACGACGAGGTCCACCTGGTCGACGTGGATGCCGCGCGCGGCCACGTTGGTGGCCACGAGGACGGTGATCTCACCGCTCCTGAACCGCTCCAGGGTGCGGTTGCGCAGCGGCTGCGACTTGCCGCCGTGCAGCGCCTCCGCGCGTACCCCGCTGCCGCGCAGGTGCTTGGTGAACCGGTCGACGGAGGCCTTGGTGTCCAGGAACATGATCACGCGCCCGTCGCGGGCGGCGATCTCCGTGGCGGTGGCGTACTTGTCGGCGCCGTGCACCTGGAGGACGTGGTGCTCCATGGTGGTGACGGTGGCGGCCGAGGGGTCGACCGAGTGCACGACGGGGTCGTGGAGGTAGCGCTCGACCAGCTGGTCGACGTTGCGGTCGAGGGTGGCGGAGAACAGCATGCGCTGGCCGTCGGGGTGGACGAGATCGAGCACCTCGGTGACCTGATCCAGGAAGCCCATGTCGGCCATCTGGTCGGCCTCGTCGAGGACGGTGATCTCCACGCGTTCCAGGCGGCAGTCCTTGCGTGCGACGAGGTCGTTCAGGCGGCCGGGCGTCGCGACGAGGACTTCGGCGCCCTCGCGCAGCGCGGCGGCCTGCCGGCCTGTCGAGAGCCCGCCGACGACGGTGGTCAGGCGCAGCTTCAGCACGGCGGCGTACGGCGTGAGGGCGTCGGTGACCTGCTGGGCGAGCTCACGGGTGGGGACGAGGATCAGGGCGCGCGGCTTGCGCGACTCTGCTCGGCGACCGGCGAGGCGCACGAGCAGGGGCAGGCCGAAGGCGAGGGTCTTCCCCGATCCGGTGCGCCCGCGCCCGAGGACGTCGCGTCCTGCGAGGGCGTTCGGCAGGGTCGCCGCCTGGATGGGGAAGGGCGTGTCGACACCGAGCTCGGTGAGCAGCTCCCGTACCGCGACGGGCAGGTCCAGCTCGTCGAAGGCGGCGACCGGGGGAAGCGCGGGGGTGTGGGTGGCCGGTGATGCGAATTCGTTCATGGGGAAACCTCGTCCGAAAATGCGACGAGCTGGGGTCCTCACCTGGTGGGTGGGGACCCCAGCTGCGTCTGAAGGCTCGGCGTCAGGCGGGGAGGATGTTCTCCGCCTGCGGGCCCTTCTGACCCTGGGTGACGTCGAAGGTCACCTTCTGGCCCTCCTGAAGCTCACGGAAGCCCGAGGTCGCGATGTTGGAGTAGTGGGCGAACACGTCCGGGCCGCCACCCTCCTGCTCGATGAAGCCGAAGCCCTTTTCCGAGTTGAACCACTTCACGGTGCCAGTAGCCATGTCATATCTCCTTCGAGGCACTACCCGAGGTCCGCACTGTGCGAATCCCGGCGTCGCCGCATGATTGCCCGTCCGGAAACAGCACCGAAAATACAAAAAGTGCCCGACGAAATAATTCGTCTAAGGCACTTGAAGTCTATGGGAACCACAACTGCAACTACTGTTGACTGTAGCACGGCGTGGTCGGCTGTGCACGGAACCTCGCGAGTGGGGTCCTCGGGCCGTCCGCGCAGGCGGGCGGGGGCGCGGGGGTGCGCCTCGCGGGGGCGTAGGGGTGCGCCTTGCGGACGCCCGCGACCGTCGCGTCGGCGGCGCGACCTCCCGGCCGGGGCGTCGGCGATCCGGTCGCCCGAAAGCCCGCTTCGCCCCTCCTCCTGGAATTGCCGGAACGGTCTTTTCGAGGCCGCCTGCCGGGCAGGAAGTGGCCTTCAGCCCGTGACGAGGCCGACGACGAGGTTGATGGCGGTGGCCAGGATGCTCGTGCCGAAGACGTACGACAACAAGGAGTGCCGCAGGACGACCGCGCGGATCCGTGAACTCGACACGTCGGTGTCGGAGACCTGGTACGTCATGCCGAGGTTGTAACTGAAGTAGAGGAAATCGCGGTACGCGGGTGGTTCCTTGGAATTGAAGTCGATCCCGCCCTCGGACGCCCCGCAGTAGAGGTACGCGTACCGCGTGGCATACATCAGGTGGAGTGCCGCCCACGCCATGAAGACTCCGCTGAGCGCGGTCGCGGCCGCCGCGTGGCCGGTGTCGGGGCCGCCGCGCAGGAGGAGGACGACGATGCTGCCCAGTCCGCACAGGGCGACCGCGACGACGAAGAGCTCGTCGAGCGCGGGCCTGAAGTCCTCGCGGCGGGCGTCGCGCCGCGTGGTGGCCGCGTCCATCGGCCAGAGCACGAGCCACCCCGTGACGACGAACACGGTCTGCGTCACGGCGATACCGGCGAGGACTCCGAGCGGTGCGTCGGTGAGTACGGCGACGACCACCGCGACCGCCGCTCCGGCGACGACCGACCCGGCGAGCCGGGACACCGCGGATTCCGGCAACCACTGCGTCATGGCCCGTAACCGTAACCGCGGACGGAACTCCGGCCCGGTATTTCCACGCGTCCCGCCCGTCCCGGCCGCTCCGCCGTTCTCGTCAGTCCTTGAGGACGACGACCGCCTCGTCCGTGTACGTCAGGAACGTCAGCGTCTCCTGGAAGTACAGCTCGATGCCCTTCGCGTCGTGCGCGGTGTAGCCGATCGACAGATCCTGGCCGAGCAGGAGCTCGAAGTCACCGCCCCGTGTGGAGAGGACGAACGCGCCGGTCAGCGCGGGCGCCCAGATCGGGTCGCCGCCGAGGATGCGGCCGAGGTGCGCGGCGATCGGGTAGCCGTGGTCGGAGGTCTCGCTGACCGCCGTGTACGCGTCGGCGCCGAGGAGGAGCGCGTACGGGCCGTCGACCCCGGCGAGCCGCAGTGAGGTGAGGGCGCGGCTGATGGCGTCGGGGTAGTCGCGCGGCTCGGCCGGCAGGCTCAGTTCCGGGTTGGACGAGCGTGACCGCAGCCCTTCGATGCCGGCCGCCGCGTACCCGTCGAAGACGGCCCTGTCCTCCGCGAACGCCATGGCGCGCGCCGCGTCCTTCACGGGCTGCCAGTCGGAGTCGTGCGAGCCGCGCTCGACGTCGTCCACGGCGGACCGGCTCACGCTGAACGGGACGCGGAGTTCGACCAGAGGCCGGGCCTCGCGCAGTCGCGCGGAGACGCCGGGGGCCGGCGGGTCGATGGCGGAGAGGTGCCCGGTGCCGGTGGCGGCGAGCCCCGGGCCGCCCGGGTCGGGGACGTCGACGACTCGGCGTCCGGCGACGTGCCGCCGGAAGGTGCGGCGGGCCTCCTCCTCGATCTCGGCCCAGGCGGCGGGGGTGATCGGGGCGAGTTCGCGGTGCAGGTTGTCGGTGGCGGCGGGGGTCGTCATGACGCTCAGGCTCCTTTGAGGCTGCCGATGCGCAGGGAGTCGCCCCGCTGGGCGGCGGCTGCGGCGGGCGGGGCGGGGAGGTCGTCGAGGAGGTCGGCGGTGGGGACGAAGAAGAGGCCGCCGGTGACGGCCGTGGAGAAGTCGAGGATGCGGTCGGTGACGCCCGGCGGGTCGCCGAGGAACATGTTGCGGAGCATCTGCTCGGTGACCGAGGGCGTGCGCGCGTAGCCGATGAAGTACGTGCCGAACTCGCCGCGGCCGATCTGGCCGAACGGCATGTTCTCGCGCAGGATCTTCTGCTCGGTGCCGTCCTCGGCGACGATCGTGTTCAGCGCGACGTGCGAGTCGGTCGGCTTGACGTCGTCGGCCAGTTCGACGTTGGCCGACTTCGTACGGCCGATGACGCGCTCCTGCTGCTCGACGGTGAGCGACTGCCAGGCCGTCATGTCGTGGACGTACTTCTGCACGATGACGTAACTGCCGCCCCGGAAGGGTGGATCGTCGTCCTCCGCCGTGACGAAGACGGCTTCGGTGGCCGCGCCGCCCTCGGGGTTCTCGCTGCCGTCGACGAAGCCGAGGAGGTCGCGTTCGTCGAAGTACTTGAAGCCGTGCACCTCGTCGACGACGGTCACGGCCGGGCCCAGGGCCTCGACGAGGAGCCGGGCGAGTTCGAAGCAGAGGTCCATGCGCCGGGCGCGTACATGGAAGAGGAGGTCGCCCGGGGTGGCCGGGGCCCGGTGCCGGGGGCCCGTGAGCGGCGTGAAGGGGTGGAGTTCGCGGGGGCGCGGCCCGCCGACGAGCCGGTCCCACGCCCCCGAGGCGATGCCGACGACACAGGTCAGACGGTCGTCCGGCGCGCGGAAGGCCACGGAGCGCGTCAGACCGGCCAGGTCGGCGAGCGTGTCCCGTACGGCGGTCTCTCCGCCGGGGTCGACGGTGACCACGAGGAACACGGCGGCCTTGGACGGCGGCACGACGACGGGCTGCGTGGTGACCATGTGGCTCCAGAAGCGGCTCGGTAAGGAAGGTGACACGTGGAGAGGGTCGGACGGCGGAGGCGGGCTCAGGCGGCGGGGGCGATGGTCACCCGGAGGTGCTTCATGATCGGCTGGTCGCTCTGCGTGCTGTAGTCGCCGAGCGCGCACAGGACGTTCATCTCGGGCATGTATCCGGCCGCGCAGCCGCGCGGGATGTCGTACGGGATCGCCAGATAGCCGCGGAGCCGGCGCCGGCTGCCGTCCTTGGCGGTACTGGTGATGTCGACGGGGTCGAACTTCGCGACCCCGCGCTCGCGCATGTCGTCCTCGTTCATGAAGACGAGCGTGCGCAGGTTCTTGATCCCGCGATAGCGGTCGTTGTCGGAGTAGATCGTGGTGTTCCACTGGTCGTGGGAGCGCATGGTGCCCAGCGCCAGCGTGCCGGGGGCCGGGACGACGTCGGGCAGCTCGGCGGTGGAGAACTCGGCGCGCCCGGACGGGGTGAGGAAGACGAGTTCCCGCGCGGGCTGTTTGATGCGGAAGCCGAGCGGCAGCCGTACTCGGCGGTTGAAGTCCTCGAAGCCGTCGAGCACCTGGGCCATCGTGTCGCGGATCCGGTCGTAGTCCTCGACGTACCACTCCCACGGCGTCTCGCTGTCGGGCAGGGCCGCGCGGGCCATGCCCGCGACGATCGCGGGCTCGGAGAGGAGGTGCGCGGAGGCCGGGCGCTTCATGCCGACCGACAGGTGCACCATGCTCATCGAGTCCTCGACGGACGTGCTCTGGAGGCCCTTGCGCTGCTGGTCCTTCTCGGTGCGGCCGAGGCAGGGCAGGATCAGCGCCCGCCGGCCGTGGACGACGTGGCTGCGGTTGAGCTTGGTGCTCACCTGGACGGTCAGTTCGCAGGCGCGCAGCGCCTCGTACGTGACGGGGGTGTCGGGCGCCGCGAGGGCGAAGTTGCCGCCCATGCCGACGAAGACCTTCACGTCGCCGCGCAGCATCGCCTCGATGGTCCGTACGGTGTCCAGGCCGTGCTCGCGGGGCGGGTCGATCCTGCAGACCTCCGCGAGCCGGTCCAGGAACTCCGTACGGGGCCGGTGGTCGATGCCGCAGGTGCGGTTGCCCTGGACGTTGCTGTGACCGCGCACCGGGGAGGGTCCTGCGCCCTCCCGGCCCAGATTGCCGCGCAGCAGAAGGAGGTTGACGATCTCGCGTACCGTGTCGACGCCGTGCTCGTGCTGGGTGACGCCTAGGCACCAGCTGACGATGGAGCGGTCCGCCTCGCGGTAGACGCGAGCCACGTCGAGGATGTCGGCGCGGCCGACCCCGGACTGGTGCTCGATGTCCTCCCAGGGCGTGGCCTCGCAGAGGGCGCGGTACTCCTCGAACCCGGCGGTGTGCCGGTCGATGAACTCCCGGTCCAGCGCCTTGGGGTCGGAGGTCGACTGCTCCAGGATCGCCTTGGCCATGCCCCGCAGGAGCGCCATGTCGCCGCCGATGCGCGGCTGGAGGTTGAGGGTGCTCGTCCGGGTCGCGTGGAAGGTGGCCATGTCCTTGAAGTCGTGCGGGATGATCGCGCGGGTGGCGGCCGCCTCCACGAGCGGGTTGATGTGCACGACCTGGGCGCCCCGGTGGTACGCCTCCGCGAGGGCGGTCAGCATCCGGGGCGCGTTGGACGCGGCGTTGACGCCGAGGATGAACAGGGCGTCGGTGGTCTCCCAGTCCTTGAGGTCGACGGTCCCCTTTCCGGTGCCCAGGGACGCCGTGAGGGCGCGGCCGCTGGCCTCGTGGCACATGTTGGAGCAGTCGGGCAGGTTGTTCGTGCCCAGCTCCCTCGCCATGAGCTGGTAGAGGAAGGTGGCCTCGTTGCCGAGCCGGCCGGAGGTGTAGTACGCCGCCTGGTGCGGGGAGTCCAGTTCGCGGAGGGTACGCCCGACGAGTTCGAAGGCGTCCTTCCAGCTGATGGGCTCGTAGAGGTCCGTGTCGGGGTCGTAGACCATCGGCTCGGTCAGCCGGCCCTGGCTCTCCAGGTCGTAGTCGCTCCACCCGGCCAGCTCGGTCACCGAGTGGGCGGCGAAGAACGGGCGGTCGACCCGCTTGCGAGTCATCTCCCAGGTGACGTGCTTGATGCCGTTCTCGCAGATGTCCAGGTGCAGGCCCTTGGTGTCGTCGGGCCAGGCGCAGCCGGGGCAGTCGAAACCGGTGTTCTCGTGGTTCATCCGCATGATCGCCCGGGGTCCGTCCAGGAGCGCGCCCTCGCGCACCATGAACCGGGTCACGCTGTTGGCGGCGCCCCATCCGGCGGCCGGGTGGTGATAGGGCCGGAACTCCGGCTCCTCGGTGGGCTCGGGACCCACCCTGGCTTCCACCTGTTCCTGCTGTTCGTCTTCCTCCGGGGTGGCGCTCACACTTCCGCCCTCTCGCCGAGCGGGCTGGGGGCGGTGTGTTCACGTACCGCGATCCGGGCCAGCTTCGTCAGCATCATGCCGTTGCGGACGGCCATGACGTAGTCCACGGGGAGTCCGTGCATCCGGGTGCCGGGGCCTCGGAGGGGGTGCCAGTCGAGGGTGAAGAGGGTGTTCTCGCCCCAGGGCGTCAGCTTCATGGCGATACGGGCCGCGCCGAACGGGTCCGCCTTCGCCTCCAGTTCCAGGCGGCGCCCCGGTTCGCAGATGCGGACGACACAGGTGTCGTCGAGGGTCACCGATCCGAGGCCGACGCGGACCTTGAGGCGGGCGCCCACGTCCGGCCAGTGCGGGTCCGCGGAGAGGACCTCCTGGGTGCCCGTCACCCACTCTCCGTAGCGGTGGCCGTCGGCCAGCAGGCTCCAGACCTCGGACGGCGAGCTCAGGATCAGACGGCGGTTCCGGGCCACGCCGATCACGCTCCTCTGGGAGGGGGTCGGGCCAAGCCTCGTACCGTACGGCCGTCCCCGCAGTCCGGCAGGACCCGAACGGATGGCGCCGGGCTCGCGACGCGCCGACACGCAAACTCGGGCATATCGTTCCTAACGATCGGCCGCTCCCCTACGCGCCCCCGCGACCGCCCCTCGAAAGGTCGGCTCCCATGCACCCTGGTCTCAGCACGGAACTGCTCGCGAAACTGCGTCAGCCCCGCCCGTATCCGGCCGTGTCCCTGCTCATGCCGACACACCGCAGGGAGCCCGACAACGCCCAGGACCCGGTCCGGCTCCGAAACCTGGTGGCGAGGGCCGGGGAGCTCCTGGAGCAGGACCCCGCGGTCACCCGCGAGCGGCGCCTCGACGTGCTGAGCCAGCTGGAGCAGGCCCTCGCCGAGGTCGATCTCGCCCATGCGGAGGACGGCCTCGTGATCTACGCGGCCCCCGGCGAGCACCATGTCTGGTCGGTGGCCCGGACGGTGCCCGAGCGGGTCGTCCTCGCCGACACCTTCCTCACCCGCAACCTGGTCGCCGCCCAGGCCGCCGAGCAGCCGTTCTGGGCGCTGGCCGTGGCGGCCGACCGTGTCTCCCTCTGGGACGGCGAGGCCGAGCGGGTCACCGAGAGCCGCGAGAACGGATTTCCGCTGACGCGGAGCCTGGAGGACCCCGACGCAGAGCGCAAGGAACGCATCGGCGATCTGCCGAGCACGTTCCAGGACGAGCAGACCCGTCAGTTCCTGCGCGACGCGCACGAGGCGATGCGCGTCGTGCTCAGCTCCTCCCCCCGGCCTCTGTACCTGATCGGGGACGCGCCCGCCCTCGCCCTCCTGGAGGACATGGGCCCCCTGGGCAAGGACGCCACGGCCGTCCGGAGCGGCGGGCTCGCCGGCGGTCCTGCGGCGGACGTCTGGCGGACGCTGCAGCCCCTGCGGGCGGCGCAGGTGGAGGCCGACACGGCGGCCGTCGTGGCCGACCTGGACGGCGCGCAGGGCCGGCGCGAGTTCGCGGGCGGCCTCGACGAGGTCTGGCTGGCCGCGAAGGAGGGCCGGGTCCGGCTGCTGGCCGTGGAGGAGCACTACCGGGCGGTGGTACGCGACTACGGCGACCACCTCGAACCCGCGGAGCCGGCCGACCTCGACGCGCGGGACGACATCGTGGACGAGGTCGTCGAGCAGGCCCTGGGCACGGGCGCGGGCGTGCGCTTCGTCCCCGACGGCACGCTGGCCGATTCGCGACGCATCGCCGCCGTCCTGCGCTACTGAACGCCGTACCGAACCCCTGCCCCCCGGGAAGAGGCCCCCGCATGCACCACCCCACCCCCACGACCGGCCGGACGCACCGCGTCGCCGGGCGCGCCGCGCGCGCGGTCGCGACGCTCCTCGTCGCGGCGGCCGGTGCCACGCTGCTCGTGTCCTGCGGTTCGGACGACGACGGCGCGAGCAGCACCCCGTCGTTCACCGACCGCCCGTCCCCGCCGGACACCGCGTCCTTCACCGGCGCCCCGCCCTCGGCGATCGCCTCCTCCGCCTCCGCGGCCGTCGAGTCCGCGCGCGCCTCCGCGTCGTCGGCGGCGGCTTCGGCCTCCGCACGGGAGGCCTCGCGCAAGGCGTCGATCGGTGCCGAGGTCGAGCGGTCGCGCCAGGCGGCGGAGGATGCCCTGAAGGGCGTCCAGGGCCGGGGGAACGCCCTCGGCGAGGTCGCGATGACGGGGCTGCCGCGCGCCGAGACGAAGGGCCGGCTCGCCGTCGTCGTCAGCATCACCAACAAGACGGCCGACGCGGCTTCGTACGCCGCCCAGGTCGACTTCCTCGACTCCTCGGGCAAGGTCGTGGAGACCCAGTTCGTCGGAGCGGAGGACCTCGCTCCCGGGAAGCGCGCCCAGCCGGTGGTCACCAGCCGGGAGCCCGCCGAGCCCGCGCTGACGCCCCGGCTGACCAAGGCGCAGCGATACTGACGCGACACCGGCGCGCGCCGGCCTGGGGCGGTACGAAGTCGGGGGCGGTACGAAGTCGGGGGCGATACGGAGGGTCTCCGTACCGCCCCCGTCGTCGTCGCCGTGCCTACTCCGGGCCTGCGAGCTGCTCGGCGAGCGCCTTCTCGTCCTCCTCGGCGAGGGAGGTCTTCAGGAGGGCGCCGCCGAAGGACTGCATGGCGGCGGCGAACTTGTCCTCGGTGACCTTCGTGGCCATGATCACCACGGCCGCCGAGCCGGGCTTGAGGAGCGAGTCGACCTTCCTCCGGAAGTCGTTGTCGATGCCCATCTGGCTGAGCTTGCCGATGAGACCGCCCACCGCCGCTCCGACGACGCCGATGGCAGGGGTGAGGATGACGATCCCCAGGACCATGCCCCACAGAGCGCCGGCCGTGGCCGAGACCGCCACTTTCTCGCTCTTGGCAGGGGTGTCCACATGGGTCTCGCCGTCCTCGTCGACCGAGACGACGGCGAGCCCGTTGAGGTCGACCACATGGTTCTTCTGGAGCTCCTGCACCGCCTTGAAGGCCTTCTTCGCCACGGATGTGTCGTCGTAGCCGATCACGATGAGCTCGGACATGCTCTGTCTCCTTTGCCATCAAACCAGTCACTTCGCACCATATGCTCGCCACCGGCGGTGCGGCATCAGCTGCGCGCACGGCCGGGGCGCTCCCGTTCCCGCTTCACCTGCCTGGTCTCGCGCGGGTGCGGGCGCCGGGGTGCGCGGGGAGAGTGGCGTCCATGCGCACCAGCGAGCCGGGCGACCCGCACGACCCTCCCGGAGAGGCCGTACCGCCCGAGCTGGAGCGGGGTGACACCGAGTTCGGCGACGAGCTGGGCCGTGCGGCGATCTCGACCGGCTCCCTGCCCGAGGCGGGCGCGGTCGACGCGCTCCTGCGCGAGACGCACGCCCGCTACCTGCCGTCGGCCGAGGGCCGGATCGCCGACTACGTACCGGCGCTCGCGGCGGCGGACCCCTCCTGGTTCGCCCTGAGCCTCGCCGACACCCGCGGACGGGTGCACGCCGTCGGCTGCGCCGACCGGTTCTTCTCCATCCAATCGATCTCCAAGGTCTTCGTCTTCGCGCTCGTCTGCGAGCGGCTCGGCCATCGCGCCGCCTGGGAGGCCGTCGGGGTGAACAACACGGGGCTGCCCTACGACTCGGTCATGGCGCTGGAGCTGAACGCCGGCTCCCCGATGAACCCGATGGTCAACGCGGGGGCGCTGGTGACCACCGGCCTGGTGCCCGGGGACACGGCAGCGGCCAAGTGGACGTTCGTCCAGGAGGGCCTCTCCGCGTTCGCCGGCCGACCGCTCGAACTCGACGTGGCGGTCTACGAGTCCGAGACCGCGACCAACCAGCGCAACCGCGGAATCGCCCGGCTCCTGGAGAGCTACGGCCGGATGCCGTTCGATCCGCTGGAGAGCACGGACGTCTACACCAGGCAGTGCGCCCTGACCGTGACCACCCGGGATCTCGCGGTCATGGGCGCCACCCTGGCCGACGGCGGGATGAACCCGCTCACCGGTGTCCAGGTCGTGAGGCCGGCGACCTGCCGCCGGGTGCTCGCCGCCATGGCCACCTCGGGGCTCTACGAACGGTCCGGTGACTGGCTGTACGACATCGGGCTGCCCGGCAAGAGCGGTGTGTCGGGCGGGATCGTCGCGGTGGCGCCCGGGAAGTGCGCCCTGGCCTCCTTCTCGCCGCCGCTCGACACGGCGGGCAACAGCGTGCGTGGCCAGCGCGCGGCGCGGCGCCTGTCCCGGACGCTCGGCCTCAACCTCTTCGCCTCCGCTCCCGTGCCCCGCGCGCCCCGCGCGTCGAAGGACGGCAAGGAGCGGTGACGGCGGCTACCAGCCCGGGATCGTCGGCAGCACCTGCTCCGCGACGCGGAGCAGGACCGCGTCGTCGGGCACGGTGCCGTCCTCGCGCCACATCGCCAGTTCGAAGGAACCGCCGCTGTCTTTTGCGTCCTTGGCCACGGACAGGACGCGGGCCGGGGCGCCGGTCCCGGTGTACGCGTCGCTCCCGTCGAGGCGGAAGCTGATGGCGACGGTGGACTGCGAATACACGACGGCCGGGCGGCCGAGGACGGTCCGCGTCCGCGCGCCGTCCCAGAGGAGCCGGGCGTCGGACCCCTTCACCGGGAGCCGGTCGTAGGTGGCCGCCAGGGACACCGTGTACGTCTCGAACTCCACCTGGGAGGTGGGCGTGGCGAGGTCCTGGACGCTGCCGCCGCCCAGGCTGAGGAAGCCGTCGCTGCCGCTGGCGGACGTCGCGATCTCCCCGGGGGTGCCCAGCAGTCGGGCGAGGTCGGGGCGGTTCAGCGCCTGGCAGAGCTGCTCCCCTGTCACGCGCCGGTCCGCGTCGTCCGCCGCCCGCGGGGTCGGCGTCTGCGGGGTCGGCGTCTGCGGGGTCGGCGTCTGCGGCGTCGGCGGCTTCCCGCTGTCGCCGCCCGAACAGGCGGCGGGCCGCCGTTCGCCGTCCGTGACGGAAGTGTCCGCCACCTCGCCGTAGGCCCACAGGCAGGCGCCGAGCGCCGGTATGAGCATCAGCCCGGCGATGGTCTGCCCCCACACGCCCGCCCCCTTCGGAAGCGCGTCGATGTCCTCGGCCATGGACCCGTGTCCCCCCACTTTTCCAAGATCCCCCACATGTGACGGGGCACCGTAACCCGTGATCAGCGGGCCGACAAGGCCCGCCCGCCGCCGCTCCGTCCCGCGGCTTCTCCCGCCCGGCCGCCGCCCTTCGGGGTATCCGGGTGGGTGCTGCCGCGCGGCGCGGGCGGTCGGCCCACCCGTACGGGATATCAGTGGTCGCAGGCGACGGTCGGCGGTGACCGCCGCGGTCCCGGAAAGGCCGAAGCCCAGTGAGCGTCAAGCCCGTTCCCGAGGATTACCCGAGCCTCACGCCGTACCTCAGTGTCGACGGCGCCGCGGCCGCGATCGACTTCTACGTCGCCGTGCTCGGCGCCACCGAGCGGATGAGGATGCCCGCGCCGGGCGGCACGGTCGGCCACGCCGAGCTGCAGCTGGGCAGCTCGGTCCTCATGCTCGCGGACGAGTACCCCGGCATCGGGTTCCGCTCCCCGAAGACGCTCGGCGGCACGCCCGTCACCCTGCACGTGTACGTGCAGGACGTCGACGCCGTCTTCGCCAAGGCGCTGGCGCACGGCGCCACGGAACTGCGGCCGATCAAGGACGAGTTCTACGGCGACCGCACCGGCCAGTTCGAGGACCCCTTCGGCCACCGCTGGAGCGTCGCCACGCACGTGGAGGACGTGTCGGCGGAGGAGCTGGAGAAGCGGAACGAGGAGGCCATGCGGTCCGTGGAAGACACGCCCGACGGCCCCTGAACCGAGGCCCGCCCGGGCCCCGAGCGGTCCGCCGGTCCGCCCGTCCCGCGCGGAAGACCTCAGCCGGTCCCGTCGAAGCGGCGGCGGGATTCCTCGATGTCGCCGACGTACGCGTGGGTCCAGGCGCACAGGCCGTCGATGGTCACCCGGAGGGCGAGCCCCGGGGCGGTGAGGGAGTACTCGACCCGGGGCGGCACGGTGGGGTGCACCTTCCGTGCGACCAGGCCGTTCCGCTCCAGCATGCGCAGGTTCTGCGTGAGCATCTTGTGGCTGATGCCCTGGACGCTGTCCCGCAGCTCGCTGAAGCGCAGGGTGCTCTCACCGAGGCATTCGATGATCAGGAGCGCCCATTTGTTGGCGACGTCGGAGAAGATCTCCCGCCCCAGCGAGTCCGCGCGTGTCACGTCCGCGTCCTCGGGCAGGCCGCTGAACTGCTTGGTCACCATCGGGTTCCCCAGTCACTGAAAAGTGCGTTCTTCCGTACAGGTGTCCACTCTCCTACGGTGCCTGAGTAACCACAAGAGACCACGAGAGGCGCACAGCATGGCCATCACCCTGGTGAACCCCGCCGGACTGCCCGAGATCCCCGTCTACCGGCAGGTCGCGGTGGCGACGGGGTCGAAGCTCGTCTTCATCGCGGGGCAGGTCGCCTGGACCCCGGACGGGGTCACCGTCGGCAAGGACGACCTGCCCGCCCAGATCGAGCAGTGCTACGTCAACGTCGCCACCGCCCTGGCCGAGGTCGGCGCGACCTTCCACGACGTCGCGAAGCTGACCGTGTACGTCGTGGACTGGACACCCGACAAGATGCCGCTGCTGCTCGAAGGCATCGAGCGGGCGGCCGCCCGGCTGGGGTTCGCCCCGGTGCCGCCCGCGTCGATGATCGGCGTCGCGGCCCTGGACGTACCCGAGCACCTGGTCGAGGTGGAGGCGACGGCGGTCATCGACTGAACCGCCCGACGGTGGCGTGCGCGAGCACTGACGTCGCCCGACACTCCCGCGCGGGGCTGGACACCACCTTCCGATGTGACTTAGGTTAGCCTTACCTTAGCTGCATCGGGGTCCCGATGCCCGCCGCCACGCGAGGAGTTGCCTTGAGCGCCGTCACCGACACCGCCCCGTCCGAGCAGGCCGCGGCGGAGCGCGTCCGTTCCCTGCTGGCCCAGGCGGTCTCGTTCTCCCTCACCACGGACGGGCAGTGCTACGACCTCATCGGCATGCACTCCGTCGGCCGGAACGGCCGCATCACCCTCGCCGCGCAGGCCGACAGCCCGCTGGCCGCCGAGGTCGCCGCCGCGCCGCACGGCAGCCTGGCCGTCCTGCTCGAGTTCACCGACATCGCGCCGACCCCTCTCCGCGACCGGGTGCGCGCCCGCGTGACGATGTCGGGCTGGCTGACCCCCGCCGGTCCGGCGGGGGCCCACGACGGGGACGGTGGCGACGGCGACCTCCGCCTCGACCTGGCGCGCGTCACACTGCGGACCGCGGCCGGGACCCAGGAGGTGAGCCTCGACGCGTTCGCCCTCGCGCAGCCCGACCCGCTCGCCGTGGAGGAGGCCGCGATGCTCACCCATCTCGCGGACGCCCACGGGGAGATGGTGGCGGACCTCGTCGTCCTCGCCGGGTCGCGACTGCCGTACGGCGTGGTCCGGGCCCTGCCGCTCGCCGTGGACCGGTACGCCATCACCCTGCGCTGCGAGTATCGCGAGGGCCACTGCGACCTGCGGATCCCGTTCCCCACCGAGGCGCGGGACGCGGCCGAGGCCGGAGAGCAGGTGCGCCTCATCCTCACCACGCCCCGCTGCGCGCACCACCACCGCCACCCCTCCCCGCGGGCCTGACCCCGCGCGCGCCGCGCCGCGCCCCCTGGTCGCCGTCGTACCCGAGCAACTCGTCGTACTCGACCACGGGTTGATCCGGCCCGAGCGCCCACCCAGCCTAAACTTAGGTTAGGCTAAGCTAAACCACACGTCAGAGGTGGTCGCGCGGACCCACGCGCGCCATCCGGGGGGAGGAACCACCATGGGCCTGCCGACCGTCGGCCCCTACTCCCTGCCCGACCGCTCCGCCCTCCCCCGGTCCTGCGTCACCTGGTCCATCGACCCCGCGCGCGCCGCGCTCCTGATCCTCGACATGCAGAACCACTTCGTGGAGGCCTTCCCTGCCGGCCAGAGCCCGGTCGTGGAACTCGTCGACAACATCGTCGCCCTGCGCGAACTCGCCGGGCCCCTCGGGATCCCCGTCGTCTTCAGCGCCGAGCCGGCCGCCCAGCGGCCGGGCCAGCGCGGCCTGGTCGCCGACGTCTGGGGTCCGGGCATAGGCGACGAGCCCGACGCCGCCGCGATCGTCACGCCGCTCACGCCCCGCACCGGCGAGCACCTGCTCGCCAACGTGCGGCACAACGCCTTCCTCCGCAGCCATCTCGGACGGCTGCTGCGGTCCGAGGGGCGCGACCAGCTGATCATCTGCGGGGTCCACGCCCACCTCGGCGTCCTCCTGACGGCGGCCGACGCCTTCATGAACGACATCCAGCCCTTCGTCGTCGCGGACGCCGTGGCGGACTTCTCCCCCGAGGAACACGCGATGGCGCTGCGCTGGGCCGCCCGGAGCGGAGTGGTGTGCACGACCGAATCCCTGTTGCGCGACCTCCTGCTCAACAGGGCGCAACCTGCCGTTCGCCGGGACGCGTGACCGAGTCCCCCTGACGGCGACCTGCGGCGCCGATCCTGTGACCGCAGCCCCCCACACGGACAGGGAGAAACGAAGAAGATGACCGTACGGGTCGCGGTGGCCGGTGCCAGCGGCTACGCGGGCGGGGAGATCCTCCGCCTGCTGGATTCGCATCCCGGCGTGGAGCTCGGCGCGCTGACCGCGCACAGCAGCGCGGGTCGCCCGCTCGGGTCCGTGCAGCCCCAGCTGCCCGGGCTCGCCGACCGGGTCCTGACGGAGACCTCGGCGGACTCGCTGCGCGGCCACGACGTGGTCTTCCTCGCCCTGCCGCACGGGCAGTCGGCCGTTCTCGCACGAGAGCTGGCCCCCGAGACGGTGGTCGTGGACTGCGGGGCGGACTTCCGGCTCCGTGACCCGGAGGCCTGGGGGCGGTTCTACGGCTCCGCGCACGCCGGGACCTGGCCGTACGGCCTCCCCGAACTGCCGGGCGCCCGGGAGGAGTTGAAGGGCGCCACGCGGATCGCGGTGCCCGGCTGCTATCCCACGGCGGTCACGCTGGCGCTGTACCCCGCCCACGTGGCCCGCCTGGTGGAGCCGGAGGTCGTGATCGTCGCGGCCAGCGGCACGTCGGGCGCCGGAAGGGCGCTCAGGCCGCAGCTGCTCGGCGCCGAGGTGATGGGCTCCATGAGCCCGTACGGCGTGGGCGGCGGCCACCGGCACACCCCCGAACTGACGCAGAACCTCTCCCTGGTGGCGGGCGAGCACGTGACGGTCTCCTTCACGCCGACCCTCGCGCCCATGTCCCGGGGCATCCTCGCCACCTGCTCGGCCCGGCTGCGCCCGGAAGCGGCCGCCGCCGGCGAGGCGGCGGTGCGGTCCGTGTACGAGGCCGCCTTCGCCGACGAGCCGTTCGTACGGCTCCTGCCGCCGGGGCAGTGGCCTTCGACCGCCGCCGTCCTCGGCTCCAACACGGTCCAGGTCCAGCTCGCCGTGGACCCGGAGGCCGGCCGGCTGATCTGTGTGAGCGCCATCGACAATCTGGTGAAGGGCACCGCGGGTGGCGCGGTGCAGTCCATGAACCTCGCCCTCGGCCTGCCGGAGTGGCTGGGCCTGCCCACGAATGGAGTGGCTCCTTGAGCGTGACCGCTGCCCGTGGATTCCTCGCCTGCGGTGTCGCCGCCGGCATCAAGGAGTCCGGCGATCGTGACCTCGCCCTGGTGGTGAACCGAGGACCGTCACGCGCCGCCGCCGGCGTCTTCACCTCCAACCGCGTGCAGGCCGCGCCCGTACGCTGGTCCCGCCGCGCCCTCGCAGACGGCCGGCTCTCGGCCGTCGTCCTCAACTCCGGTGGCGCCAACGCCTGCACGGGACAGGCCGGAGCCGTCGACGCGCTGCTCATGGCCGAGCGTACGGCGCGGGCCCTGGACGCCGACCCGCACGACATCGCGGTCTGCTCCACCGGCCTCATCGGCGTCATGCTGCCGATGGACCGGGTCACGGCCGGCATCGACACCGCCGTGGAGCGGCTGACCGACGACGGCGGGGAGGACGCGGCCCGCGCCATCAAGACGACGGACTCCGTGCACAAGACCGCCGCCGTGGCCCGGGAGGGCTGGACGGTCGGCGGCATGGCCAAGGGCGCGGGCATGCTCGCCCCCGGCCTCGCCACCATGCTCGTCGTCCTCACCACGGACGCCGAGGTCGACGCGGACGCGCTCGACCGGACGCTCCGCCGGGCGGTGCGCACCACGTTCGACCGGGTGGACTCGGACGGCTGCATGTCCACCAACGACACCGTCCTGCTGCTCGCTTCGGGCGCCTCCGGGGTCGTCCCCGACCCCGCGGAGTTCGCCGATGCCGTGCACGAGGTCTGCCTCGACCTGGCCCGGCAGCTGGTGGCGGACGCCGAGGGCGCGTCCAAGGAGATAGCGGTGACGGTCGTCGGCGCGGCCTCCGAGGAGGACGCCGTCGAGGTGGGCCGCTCCGTGGCACGGAACAACCTGCTCAAGTGCGCGCTGCACGGCGAGGACCCGAACTGGGGCCGGGTGCTGTCCGCGATCGGCACGACGTCGGCGGAGTTCGACCCCGACCGGCTGGACGTGGCGATCAACGAGGTCTGGGTGTGCCGGAACGGCGCGGCGGGCGAGTCCCGGGACAAGGTGGACCTGTCGGAGCGCCGGATCACGATCACGGTGGACCTGTGCGCGGGCGAGTCCTCCGCGGTGATCTGGACCAACGACCTCACCGCCGAGTACGTCCACGAGAACAGCGCGTACAGCTCATGAGCGGGCAGGGAACGGTGACCGGCCCGGCCGCCGGGGCGACCGCCGGGCTGACCGAGGCCGATCTGCCGTGGCTGGAGGAGCTCCAGGGCCGCACGGTCGTCGTCAAGTTCGGCGGCAACGCGATGGTGGACCCGGCGCTGCACCGGACGTTCGCCCAGGACGTCGTGGAGTTGTGGCACGCGGGGCTGCGCCCGGTCGTCGTGCACGGCGGCGGACCGCAGATCAGCGCGATGCTCGACCGCCTCGACCTGGAGGTCCGCTTCGAGGCGGGTTTACGCGTCACGACGCCCGAGACGATGGACGTGGTCCGCATGGTGCTCACCGGTCAGGTCCAGCGTGACCTGGTCGGCGCCCTCAACGCCCACGGTCCGTTCGCGGTGGGCATGTCGGGCGAGGACGCGCACACCATGACGGCCGTACGGCGCCCGGCGTGGGTGGACGGCCGGCCGGTGGACATCGGTCTGGTCGGCGAGGTCGTGGCCGTGGAGCCCGGCACCGTACGGACCTTGCTCGACCAGGGCCGTATCCCCGTGGTGTCGCCCGTGGCACGGGGTGAGGACGGGGAGGTCTACAACGTCAACGCCGACCTCGCCGCGTCCGCTCTCGCGGTCGCGCTCGGCGCCGAACGGCTGGTGGTCCTGACCGACGTCGAGGGGCTGTACGCGGACTGGCCGCACAGCACCGAGGTGATCGACCGGCTCACGGCGGCGGAGCTCGACGCGCTGCTTCCGGGGCTCGCGAGCGGCATGCTCCCGAAGATGGAGGGCTGTCTGCGCGCGGTACGCGGGGGCGTCCGGCGGGCCCATGTCGTGGACGGCCGGGTGCCGCACGCCCTGCTGCGCGGCGTCTTCGCCGAAGAGGGCCCGGGCACGACCGTCGTCCCGGACGAGGAACCCGGGAACGGGACAGAGGAGGACCGCCCGTGACCGCCGAGGCCGACGCCGGCACCACCGCGCTCGCGCACCGTTGGAGCGCGGTGATGATGGACACGTACGGCACTCCCCCGCTCGCGCTCGTCCGGGGTGAGGGCAGCACGGTCTGGGACGAGTCGGGCCGTGCGTACACGGACTTCACCGGCGGGATCGCGGTCAACACCCTCGGCCACGCCCACCCCGCCGTCGTGTCGGCCGTCCGGGAACAGATGGGCCGGCTGGCGCACGTCTCGAACCTGTTCGTCTCCGAGCCCCCGGTGGCCCTGGCCGAGCGGCTGCTCGGCCTGTTCGGCCGGGAGCGGGGCCGGGTGTTCTTCGCCAACTCCGGTACGGAGGCGGTCGAGGCCGCCTTCAAGATCGCCCGCCGGACGGGGCGACCGCACCTGGTCGCGGCGCGGGGCGGCTTCCACGGGCGCACCCTCGGGGCCCTGGCGCTCACCGGACAGCCGGCGAAGCGGGAGCCCTTCCTGCCACTGCCCGGCGCGGTGACGCACGTGCCGTACGGGGATGTCGAGGCGCTGCGGGCAGCGGTGACCGAGGAGACCGCGGCCGTCGTCCTCGAACCGATCCAAGGCGAGGCAGGGGTCGTTCCGGCTCCCGACGGCTATCTGCGGGCGGCCCGCGAGATCACCCGGGCGACGGGAACCCTGCTCGTGCTCGACGAGGTGCAGACCGGGATCGGCCGGACCGGCCACTGGTTCGCGCACCAGGCAGCCTCGGGTGTCGACCCGGACGTGGTCACGCTCGCCAAGGGCCTGGGCGGTGGGCTGCCGATCGGCGCCACGGTGGCCTTCGGCGAGGCGGCCGAGCTGCTCGGCCCCGGCCAGCACGGCTCCACGTTCGGCGGCAATCCGGTCGCGTGCGCGGCCGGTCTCGCCGTCCTGGAAACCATCGAGGCGGAGGGGCTGCTCGACCGGGTCGTCCGGGTGGGCGAGCGGCTCCGCCACGGCATCGAGGAGCCGGCCCACCCCCGGGTCGCCGAGGTGCGGGGCGCGGGGCTCCTCCTGGGCGTGGTCCTCACGGACCCGGTCGCCCCGGCCGTCCAACAGGCGGCCCAGGACGCCGGCTTCCTCGTCAACGCGGCGGGCCCCGGCACCGTACGCCTGGCGCCGGCCCTGACGGTGACGGAGCACCAGGTGGACCGACTCGTGAAGGCGCTCCCGGAGATCCTCGACACCTGAGCGCCCCGAGAACGTACGCATGGGCGGGCCCGGAGCCTCGATCGGCTCCCGGGCCCGCCCTTTCGTGTGCCTGGAAGCCCCAGGGCGTGTTTCGAAAGTCCCGCCTGCCTGGCGACGCCTAGCACGCACGCTCGCCCTAGACCGCGCGGGCCAGGATGCGGGCGTTGCGGCGGGGGTCGAGGGACTGGGCCCAGGTCGGGGGTGCCAGGCTCGCGGGGGTGGGGGCGAAGCCGTGGCGGAGGAAGAGGTGGCCGCCGCCGGTGGTCGCCGTGAAGAGGGTGCGCAGGGAGCGGGTGCGGGCCTTCGCCAGTGCGGCGCGCAGCAGTCGGGCTCCTGTGCCGCATCCCTGTCGGTGCCCGGCCACGCAGAAGTTGTAGAGGACCCCCGCGGCGGCGTGTGCACGCAGCCCGAGACAGCCGTCGAGGGTTCCCTCGGGGGACTCCGCGACGAGGAAGTCGGACGCCTGGTCGGCGTAGAGGGAGAGCGGGCGCTCACGGAGCGCTCCCGAGCGCACGAACGGCCGGGAGAGTGCGGCGAGCGCGGCGGCGTCCTCGGGGATTGCCGTCCGGACGCGGAGCCCGCCGCCCGGGAGACCCGAGAGCTCCGGGAGGCCCGAGGGGTCCGGGAGACCCGGGCGGACGGGGATGCCCGGGAGGGCGGGCGGATCGAGTTCGCGAGGCGACAGCGTGGCCTGGCGCGGCGGGGCCGTGGTCAAGGCTTTCCTTCCTCGGTCCACCGTGCGCCACGGAGCGATCGGCTCCCCGCGCCAACCGGCGGATCAGTCGAACTAAGGGTAGCCTTACTTGATTTGCTCGCCAAGTCGGACGCTCCCGCTCAGCAGGGCCGCCCCGGGTAGTCGTCGCTCTCCGGCGCCCCCGCCTGCCGCATCCGGCGGAGGATCTCCGGGAGAGCCGCGTCCTCCACGTCGGCCGGAATGTTGAACTCCCGGTCGAACACGATGTCTTCGCCCTCGCCCGCGTGCCAGATCACCCAGCGGGACGGCCCCTCGGGGACCCGCCAGAGGGCGGAGTGCCGCTCCAACGGGTCGATCGGCCCGTTCACAGCTTCTTCCCGTCCGTCGCCTCGCGTCCGTCGACGAAGGTCGCCACGACCTCGATGTCGCCGATCCTGGAGGTGTCGACACGGCGCGGGTCGTCGCCGAGGACGACGAGGTCGGCGCGCTTGCCGGGGCTGAGGCTGCCGGCGCTGTCGTCCCAGCGGCAGGCGTACGCGCCCGCGACCGTGTACGCGTGGAGCGCCTCGTCGACGGTGATCGCCTCGTCGGGGCCGATGAACTGCCCCGAGAGGGAGGCCCGCTCGACCATGAACTGGACGGCCCGCAGGGGCGATCCGTCCGTGACGGGCCGGTCGGAGCTGCCGACGAGCGTGACGCCGTGGTCGAGGAAGCCCCGGCCCCGGTACATCCACGGCGCGCGCTCCGAGCCCATGATCGTCGCGTAGTCGTCGCCGAAGTACCGGAGGAAGTTGGGCTGGACGACGGCGCTGAGGCCGAGGCGGGCGAAGCGCGGGAGCTGGTCGGGCCGGATGAGGCCCGCGTGTTCGATCCGGTGCCGCGCGTCGGTGCGGGGCCGCAGCTCCTGTGCCCGCTCCAGGGCGTCGAGCGCGAGGTCCGCGGCCCGGTCGCCGATCGCGTGGACCGCGAGCTGCCAGCCGGCCAGATGGCCGTCGACGATGAGGGAGGTGAGGCGCTCGGGGTCGTCCTGGAGCTGGCCCGTGGTCTCCATGCCCTCGTAGGGGGCGGTGAGGGCGGCCGTCCTGGCCATCATGCCGCCGTCGGTGTAGATCTTCAGGGCACCGACGGACAGCCAGTCGTCCCCGAAGCCCGTGCGCAGACCGAGGTCGAGGCCGCGCGGGATGCCGTCCCGCTCGTGCGCGCCCACCGGCCGCAGCGTGTCGCCGCCGGGCATGAGCTGGACCCGCAGGGGCAGCCGGCCCTGGTCGCGCAGGAGTTGGTACGCGCCGAGCTCGACGGGGCTGTGGCCCAGCAGGCCGCCGCCGATGCCGGCCTCGGCCACGGCGGTGATGCCCTCGGTGAGGCACTCGCGGGCCGCGTACTCGATGGCGTCGGCCAACTCCTCCTGCGCGTACGGCAGTCGCAGCCGCCGGACGGCGCCCATCGCGCTCTCCACGAGGACGCCGTCCTCGTGCGGGACGTCGTCCGGGAGCAGGTCGAGTACGGCGCTGTTGACCACGCACGCGTGGCCGGACTGGTGCATGACGAACACCCGGTGGCCGTGGCTGACGCCGTCGAGTTCGGCGGCGGTCAGGTGCCGTCCGAGGGCCCGCTGGTCGTAGCCGCCGACGCTCACCCACGCGCCGGGGGTGTTATTACGGGTGCAGGCCTCCGCCACGGTGGCGAGGACGTCCTCGACGCGGGCGAGTCCCGCGATGCTCGGGGAGCTCGCCTTGAGGCCGGTCCAGGCCAGGTGGACGTGGCTGTCGACGAACCCGGGGAGGACGGTGGCGCCCTGGAGGTCGATCACCTCGCGGGCGGGCAGGGAGGTCACGGCCTCGTCCAGGCCGACGATCCTCCCCTTCCAGATGCCCAGGTCGTGGGCGACCGGATGGTCCGGGTCCATGGTGAGGATGCGGGCGTTCGTCAGCCTGGTGCACAGCATCACGGGCAGTCCGTTCCTAGGAGGTCTCGGCGAGCACGACGGCGTCCGCGGAGTCGGCGGCCTGGTCGGTCACCGAAGCCTCTTCGGCGTCCGGCGCGAACCGGCGGGGCGCGGCCGGGATCATCATCGGGGTGCCGGTCTCGGGGTCCTCGATGATCCGGCAGGGCAGGCCGAAGACGTCCTCGACCAGCTCGGCCGTCATGACCGTGGCCGGGTCGCCCTGGGCCGCGATGACGCCGCCGGGACGCATCACGATGAGGTGGGTGGCGTACCGGCAGGCCTGGTTGAGGTCGTGCAGCACCGCCACGACCGTGTGGCCCTTGCGGGCGTGCAGCTCGGCGCAGAGGTCGAGGACCTCGACCTGGTGGGCGATGTCGAGGAAGGTGGTCGGCTCGTCGAGCAGGAGGATGGAGGTCTGCTGGGCCAGCACCATGGAGAGCCAGACCCGCTGCCGCTGGCCGCCGGAGAGGTCGTCCACGGGACGGTCGGCGAGTTCCAGGACGCCGGTCTGGCGCATCGCCTCGACCACGGCCGTCTCGTCCTCGGCGGACCACTGCTTGAGCAGCCGCTGGTGCGGGTAGCGGCCGCGCGCCACGAGGTCGCCGACGGTGATGCCGCCGGGCGCGCTGGAGGACTGCGGGAGCAGGCCGAGCCGGCGGGCGACCTCGCGGGAGCGGTACGAGGCGATGGCGGCGCCGTCGAGGTAGACCTGCCCGGCCTTGGGCTTGAGCATCCGGGCGAGCGCCGTGAGCAGCGTCGACTTGCCGCAGGCGTTCGGCCCGATGATCACGGTGAAGGAGTGGTCGGGGATGTCGACGCTCAGCTCCGTGGCGACGGTCCGCTGGTCGTAGGAGAGCGTGAGGTCCTCGGCGCGCAGCCGGGGGCCAGGAGAGTTCGTGCCCGTCATGCCCGCCCCGTTCGTACGCGACTCGTTCGTGCGCGGCTCGTTCTTACGCGACTCGTTCTTACGCGACTCGTTCTTACGCGGCTCTTTCATGCGCGGCTCTTTCGCGACTCGGTGATCAGCAGCCAGATGAGGTAGGCGCCGCCGACGGCGCCGGTCGCCGTGCCCACGGGCAACAGCGCGGGGGCGAACACCCGTTGGACGACGAGGTCGCTCAGAGTGAGCAGGAGGGCGCCCATGAGGGCGGCGGGCAGCAGGACGGGTCCGGAGGAGCGGGAGAGCCTGCGGACCACCTGGGGCGCGGCCAGGGCGATGAACGCGATGGGTCCTGTGACGGCGGTGGCGAAGGCGGCGAGGGAGACGCTGATGACGAAGAGCACCGTGCGGGTCCGGTTCACGTTGACGCCGAGGGCCGTCGCCGTGACGTCGCCCATCTCGACCATGGCGAGGCGGCGGGAGAGGAGGAACGCGGGCGGCAGCAGGACGGCGAGGGCGAGCCCGATGGCGTTGGCGTGCATCCAGAGCCGGTTGCCGAGGCTGCCGATCAGCCACGCCTGCGCCTCCTGGGCCTCCTGGAAGGTCGCCCGGGTGATCAGGTACGAGTTGACGGCGAGCAGCAGGGCGCTGACGCCGATGCCGATGACGACAAGGCGGAACCCCTGCAACCCCCGGCCGATGAGGAGGAGGTGGACGACGAGGGCCGTGGCAAGGCCGCCGATCAGGGCGCCGATCGCGATCTGGGTCATGCTGCCGTGCAGCACGATGATCACGACGAGCGCGCCGACGGCCGAACCGTTGGTGAAGCCGATGATGTCGGGGCTGCCGAGGGAGTTGCGGGTGAGGCTCTGCAGGATCGCCCCGCTCACGCCGAGGGCCGCGCCGACGAAGACCGCGGTCAGGATGCGCGGCATGCGCAGGGTGTTGACGACGAAGTCGGCGGCCCCCGAACCGTTTCCGGTGAGGGCGCCGACGACCTCTCCGACGGTCAGCTCGAAGTCGCCGGTGGTCAGCGTGATGCCGATGACGACGGCGAGCGCGACGAGCAGCAGGGCGGTCACGGCGACCGTACGCCCCTGGAAGCGCATGGAGACGCCGCCCGCTCCGGCGCGGACGACCCGGCCGCTGATGACGCGCGGGGCGGTCCCGCCCTGGAGGGTGGAGGCTTTCGTCTCCCGTACGGCGCTCACAGCATGACCAGCTTTCGACGGCGGCACAGCGCGATGAAGAGAGGCGCCCCGAGGAACGCGGTGACGATGCCGACCTGCACCTCGCCCGGCGCTCCGAGGACCCGGCCCAGCACGTCCGAGCCGATGAGAAGGACCGGTGCGAGCAGCGTCGAGTACGCGAAGACCCACCGCTGGTCGGCGCCCGCGACGAAACGGGCGACGTGCGGAACGGCCAGGCCGACGAAGCCGATCGGCCCCGCGGCGGCGGTGGCCGCCCCGCAGAGCAGCATCACGGCGACGGCGGCGAGGACGCGGGTCCGGCCGACGTGGACGCCGAGGGCGCGCCCCATCTGGTCGCCCATGGCCAGGGCGTTGAGGGAGGGGGCGAGGACGAAGGCGAGGACCAGGCCGACGACGACGAACGGCAGCAGGAGCAGCACGATGTCGCCGTACCGGCCGGCGAGGGAGCCGACCGTCCAGTAGCGGAACTGGTCGAACGCCTCGGGGTCGAAGAGCAGGACGCCCCAGTTGAAGGCGTACAGCACGGCCGTCACCGCCGCTCCGGCGACGACGAGCCGGTCGGGGGTGGCCAGTTTCCGCCCGGAGGAGCCGAGGAGGAAGACGCCCACCGACGCGGCGGCGGCGCCCGCGAGGGCGAACCACACGTAGCCGAGCGGCGCGGCCACACCGAGGAAGGCGATGGCCACGACGACGCCCGCGGAGGCGCCCAGGTTCACGCCGAGCAGTCCGGGGTCGGCGAGCGGGTTGCGGGTCAGCGCCTGCATCAGGGCGCCGGAGAGTCCGAGGGCCATCCCGACGAGGAGGCCGAGGACGGTACGGGGGATCCGGTAGTCATGGACGATGACGGAGGCTTCCGAACCGTCGGGCTCCCACAGCAGGTGCCAGATCGAGGCGAACGGGATTCCTCGCGTACCGACCCAGATGCTGACGAGTGAGACGAGGACCAGCGCGCCGACCGTCACGAGGAGGCCGATACTGCGCAGGGCCACCGCGGCAGGACGTGCCGTGGGCACGACGGGCCCGGCCGGGCCACCGGTCTCGGTTCCGGGCGCCGCCCGGGTTTCGACGGACAACGACCACTCCCCTGGCGGCGGACTCGAGCGCCCCGCGAGCCGCGCGAAGCGTTGAACATGGGTGTGCGGCAAGCGAGATGACACACCCTCGATGGAACTTAGGTGAGGCTAACCGTAGAGTCGGGACGGGGTCAACGCGGGGGCTCGTTCCCGATCACCCCACACGCTGCGAAGATGACGCCGAAGGCCCCAGGCACCCTTGGCACCAGCCGTGTTTAAGGTAGCCTTACCTAACTATCCCACCCCTTGTCTGTGGAGGATCCGCATGCCCGCTGGAGGACCAACGGGGGGCTCCGTCCTCCGCAGAGCGCTCGCAGATCAGCGCCGACGCGTCGCCACGGCCTCGTTCCTCGGCATGGCGCACCAGGCGTGCGAGGCCCTCGTCCCCGTCGTCATCGGTCTGGTGATCGACCAGGCGGTGTCGACCGGTTCCTCGGGCGCCCTGCTGCGCTGGCTCCTGGTGCTCGCCGGTCTGTTCCTGATCCTGTCGACCTGCTACCGGAACTCCGCCCGGCTGGCCGAGGGCGCGGGCGAGGCCGCCGCGCACCGGATCCGGCAGGACCTCGCCGCCCGGGTCCTCGACCCGCGGGGCGGCGCCGACGCCGGCCGCCTTCCCGGTGCGCTGACCGCCGTCGCCACCGGCGACGCCCGCCGCGTCGGCTCGGTCGCCTCCGCGATGCCGTACACGCTCTCCGCGATCGCCGGTCTCGCGGTCAGCGCGGTGGCGCTGCTCCGGATCTCCGTACCGCTCGGCCTGCTGGTCCTGCTCGGCGTCCCGCCGCTGCTGTGGCTCGGCCATGTCATCAGCCGCCCCCTTGAGCGGCGCAGCGAGGCGGAGCAGGAGCACGCCGCCCACGCCTCCGGAGTCGCCGCCGACCTCGTCGGGGGCCTGCGCGTACTGAAGGGCATCGGCGCCGAGGCCGCCGCCGTCTCCCGGTACCGGGAGACGAGCCGGAGCTCGCTGGCGGCCGCGCTGCGGGCCGCGACGAGCCGGGCCTGGCACGACGGCGCGATCCTCGCCCTGACGGGCATCTTCATCGCGGCCATCGGGCTCGTCGGCGCGCATCTCGCGATGAGCGGCAGCATCACCGTGGGTGAGCTGGTGGCGGCCGTCGGCCTCGCCCAGTACCTCCTCGGTCCGTTCCAGCTCCTGACCTACGTCAACGGCGAGTTCGCCCAGGGCCGTGCCTCGGCCGAGCGGATCGCCGAGGTCCTCGCCTCGCCCCCGGCCGTCGCTGCCGGTACGGCCGCGCTGCCCGACCGGGTCGCCGGACGGCTGCGCCTGCGCGGTCTCACCCAGGGCGCCCTGCGCGGCGTCGACCTCGACATCGCCGCCGGCAGCCTCGTCGGGGTGGTCACCCGCGACGCGGCCGCCGCCAACGACCTGCTGCTCTGCCTGGGCCGTGAACTCGACCCCGCCGAGGGGAGCGTCGAGCTGGACGGCGTACCGCTGACCGACCTCGGTCCCGCCGACGCGCGCCGCGCGATCCTGGTCGCCCACCACGACGCCGACCTCTTCGAGGACAGCCTCCTCGCCAACGTACGGGCCGGATCCGACACCGACGGTACGGACGGGCTCGACGTGGGCCCCGCGCTCGCCGCCTCGGCGGCGGACGACGTCGCCCAGGCGCTGCCCGAGGGCGTGGACACCGTCCTCACCGAGCGGGGCCGGTCGCTCTCCGGCGGCCAGCGCCAACGTGTCGCGCTCGCCCGCGCCCTGGCCGCCGACCCGCCGGTGCTCGTGGTCCACGACCCCACCACGGCCGTCGACACCGTCACGGAGGCACGCATCGCGGCCCGGCTGCGGGAGCTGCGCAAGGGCCGCACCACGGTGCTTGTCACGACGAGCCCCGCTCTGCTCGCCGGCACCGACGTCGTGGTGATGCTGGACGACGGCCGGGTGGCCGCCGAGGGCAGCCACCCGGAGCTGGTCGCCGCCCACGAGACGTACCGCACGGCGGTGCTGGCATGACGCACAATCAGGACAGAACCCCTCAGGACGGGCAGGACCAGGACGTGCCCGGCCAGGACACGCAGGACCGAGACGTGAAGGACGAAGGACGGACGATGAGCGGACCCGGCACGCCCGAACGCGAGCTCCTGCCCACCGCCACCGGCGCCCACACCTTCTCCGTCGTCCGCGAACTCCTCCGCCACCACCGGCTCCTCGCCGTGACCGCGGTGACCGTCCTCGTCGTCGGCACCGGCATCGGGCTGCTGACCGCGCCGCTGCTCGGCCGCATCGTCGACCTGGTCGTGGACAAGAGCGGCGCGGGCGCGCTGACCGTGCCGATGCTGCTCCTGCTCGCGGTCGCCGTGGCCCGGGGCGTCGCGACCGCGATCGGCAAGTCGCTCGTGGCCAGGCTCGGCGAGACGATCCTCGCGGACCTGCGGGAACGGTTCATCGCCCGGGCTCTGCGGCTGCCGCTCGAACGGGTCGAGCAGGCCGGATCCGGCGACCTGACGTCCCGTGTCACGGGTGACGTCACGCTGATCGCCAAGGCGGTGCGGCAGGCGCTCCCCGAGTTCGCCGGCGCCTTCCTCACCATCATCCTGACGCTGGTCGGTCTCACCGTCCTCGACTGGCGCTTCCTGCTCGCCGTGCTCGTGGCCGTCCCCGTCCACATCCTGACGGTCCGCTGGTACATCCCGCGCGCCGCGACCATCTACGCCGCGCACCGGGTCGCGACCGGCGCCCTCCAGCACCAGCTGCTCGACAGCGTCGGCGGGGTGCGCACGGTACGGGCGTTCCGGCTGAACGGCCGGCACGCCGACCTCCTGGAGCAGCGCTCGCAGGCCGCGGTCGGCCTGGCGGCGCGCGGCATGCACCTCGTCTCGGGCTTCTTCTCCCGTCTGAACATCGCCGAGTTCATCGGACTGACATCGATCCTCCTCACCGGCTTCTTCCTGGTCGACGGCGGCGCCGTGAGCATCGGTACGGCGACGGCGGCGGCGCTCTACTTCCACGGCCTTTTCAACCCGATCAACGCGGCGCTCTTCCTCATCGACGACGCCCAGTCCGCCGGCGCGAGCCTCGCCCGCCTGGTGGGCGTGTCGAGCCTCCCGGCGGAGCGGGAGGCCGACGAGACGGCCGCCACGCCGGTGGACGGTTCCGTGAAGGTGTCCGGCCTCGGCCACGCCTACGTGGACGGCCACCCGGTGCTCTCCTCGGTGGACCTGGAGGTCCGTGACGGCGAGCGGGTGGCCCTGGTCGGCGCGAGCGGGGCGGGCAAGACCACGCTGGCGAAGCTGATCGCGGGCGTGCACGACCCGGAGACCGGGACCATCTCCCTCGGCGGCGTGGACGCGCGGGAGCTCGGCCCGGCCGGGGTCCGGCGGGCGGTCACCCTGATCAGCCAGGAGGTCCATGTCTTCGCGGGTCCGCTCGCCGAGGACCTGCGCCTCGCCCGCCCCGGGGCGACGGACGAGGAGCTGCGCGCCGCGCTGACCCACGTCGACGCCCTGGAGTGGGTCGACGGGCTGCCGGACGGCCTCGCCACGGTCGTGGGCGAGGGCGGCCACCGGCTGACGGTGACCCAGGCCCAGCACCTGGCCCTCGCCCGGCTCGTCCTCACCGACCCGCCCATCGCGATCCTCGACGAGGCCACGGCCGACGCCGGAAGCGCGGGCGCCCGCGTCCTGGAGACGGCCGCGCTGCGCGCCCTGGAGGGCCGTACGGGCCTCATGGTGGCCCACCGCCTCCCCCAGGCGGCGACCGCGGACCGCGTCGTCGTCCTGGACCAGGGCCGCGTCGTGGAGACGGGCACCCACGCCGAACTCGTCGCGGCGGGCGGCCGTTACGCCGAACTCTGGTCGGCCTGGTCCGACAGCCGCCGCGAGCCCGCGGTACCGGCGTAACCCGGAGCCTCACCGAAGTCCCCGTAGTCCCCGTCCACCCCTGCAGCACGGGGTGGACGGGGACTTCGCCGTCTCCGGGCGGGTGGAGTCCCACGTGGCGCCCTGAGCGGGGCCGTCAGCTGTCGGCGGTGGCCAGGAACTGCGTGGCGGCGAGTTCGGCGTACAGCGCGTCGGCGGTGACGAGTTCGCGGTGGGTGCCCACTGCACGTACCCGGCCCGTGTCCATGACGACGATGCGGTCGGCCATGGTGACCGTGGAGAGCCGGTGGGCCACGACCATCACGGTCGTGGTGCGGGAGACGTCGGCGACGGTGTCGCGCAGCGCCGCCTCGTTGACGGCGTCGAGCTGGCTCGTGGCCTCGTCGAGCAGGAGCAGGCGAGGGCGGCGCAGCAGCGCGCGGGCGATCGCGACGCGCTGACGCTCCCCGCCGGACAGCTTGGTGCCGCGGTGCCCCACGAGCGTCTCCAGGCCCTTGGGGAGCCGCTCGACGAGACCGTCGAGCCGCGTGGTCCCCAGCACGCGGAGCAGGTCCTCCTCGTCGGCGTCCGGATGGCCGAGCAGGAGGTTGTCCCGGAGGGTGCCGGAGAGCACGGGCGCGTCCTGCTCGACATAGCCGATCGCCGAACGGAGTCGGGGTATCTCCCACGCCGCCAGGTCACGGCCGTCGAACGTGATCCGTCCGGCGTCCGGGTCGTAGAAGCGCTCGATGAGGGAGAAGACGGTGGTCTTGCCCGCGCCTGACGGGCCGACGAAGGCGGTCATACCGCGCGGCGGTACGGAGAAGCTCACCCCGTGGTGGACGTACGGCAGATCCTGCGCGTACCGGAACCGGACGTCCTCGAAGGCCAGCGCGGCGGGTTCGGAGCCGGGTGCGGGCAGCGGCGCGGGCTCGGCGGGCGGCTCGGCCGGCAGCCGCAACGCCTCGCGGATCCGGGCGAGGGCGGCGGCGCCGGCCTGGTACTGGGTGACCGCGCCGACGACCTCCTGGATCGGGGACATCAGGTAGAAGACGTACAGCAGGAACGCGACCAGGGTTCCGACGTCGATCGCGCCGGTGGCGACCCGGGCGCCGCCGACGGCGAGCACGGTGATGAACGCGATCTGCATGGACAGACCGGCCGTGTTCCCCGCAAGGGCCGACCACTTCGCGGCCCGTACGCTCTGCCGCCAGGACTCCTGGGCCGCGGCGTGCACGACCTGCTCCTCGCGGTGCTCGGCGCCGGAGGCCTTGATGGTGCGCAGGGCGCCGAGGATGCGTTCCAGTGAAGCGCCCATCGCTCCGACCGCGTCCTGCGCCTGCCGGCTGGCCTTGTTGATACGGGGCACGATCGCGCCGATCACCGTCCCCGCGCCGAGCACCACGCCGAGCGTGACCGCCAGCAGGACGGGGTCGACCAGGCCCATCATCACCAGCGTCGCGACGAGCGTCAGACCGCCGGTGCCGAGACCGACGAGCGAGTCGGTGGTGACCTCGCGCAGCAGGGTCGTGTCGGAGGTGACGCGGGCCATCAGATCGCCGGGTTCGCTGCGGTCCACGGCGGCGATGCGCAGCCTCAGCAGGTACGACGACAGGGTGCGCCGCGCGCCGAGGACGACCGACTCGGCGGTGCGCCGCAGGACGTATCCGCCGAGCGCGCCGATGCCCGCGTTGGCGAGGACCAGGGCCGACATCAGCAGCAGGGCGCCGGTGATGGGGCGGTCGTCGGAGAGCGCCTCGATGAGGTGTTTGGCCACCAGCGGCAGCGCGAGCCCGGTGGCTCCGGTGACCAGCGACAGCACGGCCCCGCCGAGCAGCGTCCAGCGGTGCGGCCGGACGTATCCGAGGAGCATGCGCCACGCGGGCGTGGCCGGTTCGGCGGGTGGGGTGAGTGGGGCGGACTCTGCCGTGGTGGCCACGCGTGCTCCTCGTGGTGCTGTGTCGGTGCGGCATCGTGGTTCTGTGTCGGTGCGGCATCGTGGTGCGGTCTCGGTGCGGCATCAACATCGGACGCACCGGTGGCTTCGATGGTTGAGGGCGGCCGCGGCGCCGACCGCCCCCGCTGTCCGGTCAGTTCACGCGGCTCTCCCACGCGCGCGTGAACAGGGTGGGCAGTGGAGCCGAGGGCACCGCGGCCAGGTGGGACGTCGACCGGTGTTCCCTGGCCAGCGGCAGCAGGCCGAGCTTCGCCACCTCGATCGGGAGGCGCGGGGGCTTCCGCTCCTGCCAGGCGCCCGGCAGGAAGAGGGAGCGGCCCGCTCGGGGCCGGACGGCGCGCAGCACACGGCCCGAGGCGCCCAGTTCGGCCTCGGCCGCCTTGAAGCGCGTGGGCTTCCACCCGGTCCACGCCTTGACGTTGCGGTCCGACGGGTCCGGCAGGGCGAGCAGCATCAGGTAGAGCGCGGCGGCGTCCTCGCTCAGGCCGTACGTCCTCGCGCACTCCTCGACGAGCTGCGGCACGGAGCGCGCCGGATCCTGCTCCCACCCCGAGGGCCGCTCCCCGTCGGTGGCGAGGTGCTCGCCGAGCGCGGCGAAGTCCTCGCTCAGCAGCAGCCGCAGGTCCGCGAGGGCGGGCAGCCCGGACGGGCTGGGCAGCCACTGGGAGGGCAGGACGGAGTCGAGGTACGCGTCCAGCGTGTCCAGGAGGGGATCGTCGGCTCCCTTGAGCGCTGCCGCGTCCACCCGGATGTGGCGCACGTCGTACACCGGGTCGGCCTCCTCCGTGACCGCCGGATGCGCGGCGATCGCCTCGGTCGAAGGGGGCTGGCCCATCAGGTAGTTGCTCTGGAGAGAGAAGACGGTGAGCGGGGCGGGGACACGCGCCAGCTCCTCGTGCAGTCGGGAGATCGCCTCGCCCACCGCGGGGCGCAGCGGATCGCCGGCCGGGGTGCGGTACGCGAGCCAGGCGGCCGTCCTCGGGAGCGCAAGCACCCGGGGTTCGCCCAGCAGGGCCGAACGGTGGGTGTCCAGACACTGCTCCCCCGTCGCGAGGCGGCCGAGCAGGGCGGGCAGCCGCAGGTGGGGCCACCAGGCCCGGGCGTCCCGGCTGTGCACGCGGTGCAACGCAGGCTCACCCTTGGGCGGGATCGTGTCCTTGGCGGCGAGGGAGAGCAGGGCCTCGGGGACGGGCAGGGGCGCGCCCAGCTCGTGCACCCACCACTCGGCGGCGCGGTCGACGTCGGGGCCGGTGGTCCACAACCGCTCAGGATCGTCGGGGAGGAGCTTGTCGTAGAGCGTCGTGACGAACCGGGGGTCGAGCATGGTGGTCAGTGCGCCGACCGCCTCGTCCGCGTCCTTCAACGGGATGTTCCAGGGCTCGACGTCGGTGCGGGGGTGACGGGAGAGGTAGCCGTCCTCGTCCTCCAGTTGGTGCGGCGCGCACGGGACGTGCGCCATCAGCAGCACAGTGGCCTCCGCCACGGTGAGGCCGAGCCGCTCGGCGAAGGCCTCGGCGAGCTCCGGGCGGGCGGGGGCGGGACCCTTCTCTCGGTACAGCTCGGCGAAGCGCGCGAACCAGGAGCCGGGACGGATCGGCTCCAGCACATGGGCGCGCGTGAGCTTCAGGCCCGCGGGGGCCAGTGGACCGTCCTCGGTGAAGGAGCCGTCGGGGGCGTACTCCCACAGCATCCGGTGGGACTTGCCACCACCCAGGACGAGGGAGACGGACGTCGCCGTGCGGAAGACCTTCCCGGGGAGGGGCAGGTGGACGTCCGTACCGTCCTCGGGCACCTCGCACCGGCCGATCCGCCATCGGCCCGGCTCCCCGGTGAGAAGGGGGTGGGCGGCGTACGCCGGCAGCGACCGGACCGTCCGGCCGCCCACCCTGGAGGAGACGGCGCACAGGGCGATCGGCGCGGCGCAGGCGTGCGTGTGGCGGAAGCTGTTGTCACGGGGAAGGTTGTCGATCGTGGCGTCGGCCTGCGCCAGATCGCCTCCCCAGACGGTGGTGCCGTGCTCGGCGAACCGCACCAGCCGACGGCTCATCCGGACGTCCGGATCGTCCGACTCCACCTCGGGCGAGGGCGCGGACGTCCGACCGTCCTCGTCGGGGGTGAGCCGGCGCACCAGCCGCTCAAGACCGTCACGGCAGTTGGCGGCCATGACCAGGGAGCGGGCGGCCCGGCTGTGGATCGGTTCGCCCAGCTGCGGCAGTGTTTCCAGGATCGGTCCGCGGTTGACTCCTCGTACGCCCTCGTCGTCGACGTGGTACGGCTCGAGCCTGGCCACCAGCTCCTCCACCTCCTCACGTGTGACGGTTTCCGGCAGCTCGGCCATCAGCAGCGGCATGACGTCCACCGCCGCGAACTCCGCGGCCGCGTCCGCGTTCTTGAGGAGCAGATCCGCCGCCACCCCCACGTGCGCGTAACGGCCGAGCAGGAGGACCAGCTCCTCGAAGTCGACCCCGGCGCGCAGCCTCGCCCTCTCGCGCTCGGACCAGGCGCGGATCTCCTCGTGCCCGATCGGGTTGTCGAAGAGCGTGGGGATCTGCTCCCAGCCCTTGGTGGCCTGCGGCTGGTACCAGCGGTTGGTCGCCTGGCTCCTGGTGGTCATCTCCAGATCGGCCCGGACCCGTGCCCGCAGTTCGCGGGCGAAGCGCTCGTCCGCGCACAGGTGCTCCAGCTTCGGCCGGCGGGCGACCTGGAGGTGGTACAGCTCCGACGGGCCGAGGAGCTCCGGCGGGTCGGCGACCGGGGCGCCGTGCTCAAGAAGCACGTCGATGAGGTCGAGGGGCGTCCTGCGGTCGGTCCGACGGTCGAAGGTCTCGTAGTGGAACGACACGGGGACACCGTCGGCGGCCAGCCGCGGCGCGATCCTCTCGGCGAGGTCGTACATGACCCGCCAGGGACCCATGTGCCTGCTGTTCGACTCGACGCACTCGGACAGCCAGGCGGCGGCCTCTCCCGCCGGCAGCCCACCGACCTCACCGGTGAGCCGGGCCAGCGCACCGCTGCGTTCGAGCAGCTCCAGCCACAGCTTGGAGCTGTCGCCGAATCGGCTGGGGCGCAGCTTCAGGACCTGGTGCACCGCCTCGGGGGCGTGATCGCCGAGCAGGTCCATGGCCGAGCCCTTGAAGCAGTCGGTCCAGAACTTGTCGTCGGTCAGCGAGATGGCGCCGAGCTCGCACACCTCTGCGAGCAGCGTGGCCAGTTCCCTCTCGGGTTCGAGTCGTGCGGCCCTGGCGATCTTGCGTACGTCGGCGGCCAGCTGCGGGTACAGCTCCCCCGAGGCCTGGACGCGGCGGATGACCACGAGGCGGAAGCCGGCGAGGGCCTCCGCGGACGCCGCTCCCTTGACGGCGAGGTCGCGGGCCCAGGCACGCAGGGCGGTGGCGGAGAGGGCCTTGCCCTCGGCGTACGCGAGGTAGCGGCTCACCAGCCACTCCCGGTCGACCCTGTGCGCCTGCGTGCGCTCGGTCGTGCGGGCGCGCCCGAACCAGGCGGTGGCCGTCTGCTGCTCGCCCTTCCGCAGGGCCAGGTCGCCCAACTCGTCCAGGAGACCGACAAGGAGCGCGGGAGCAGCCTCCTCCAGCTCCTGCAGGAGGCCGTCGATGTCCGCCTTGAAGACGAACCGCCACCCACTCGTGCGCTCCTGCAGGGCGATGAGCTTCCGGGCCGCCAGCTCCTCATGGCCCGGGTGCGCGGCGATGACCCGCTCGGGGAACGGCAGCTCTCCGTCGGAGGGGTCCGGTATGCCCGTGGAGAAGCAGCCGTCCGGCTCCCAGTGCTCCTCACGCATCAGGCGGTCGCGGTACGGCAGGAGTTGTTCGGGAAGCAGCTGGGTCAGCGTGCGCCCGTCGAACCCGGTGTACGTACGCACCCACAGGCCCCCCTCACCCAGTTCGTCGGCGAGGTCGACGGCCTCCGACTCCAGGGCCTCGCGCCAGAGCGGATCGGCATCAGCGAGGGCGCGCGGCACACGCACCCCGGCCAGCGCCCACGCACGCGCCTGCTCCCGGCACGCCTCACGCTGCTTCCTCAGCTGCGTCCGGGCCGTGAGCATCAGGCTGAGCCCCGGCGCTCCGCCGAGGGATTCGGGGACCTGCTTCAGCCTCCGCCCCCGTGGATTGCGGTAGACGACCTCCAGATCGTCCGTCAGTTCCGCGGTGTACCCGTTGTTCTCGACACGCGTGCCCATGCGCCGGTCTCCCCCGTGCTGTTGATCGACAACCCCCACGCTACGCGGCGCCACTGACAACGCCGCCCGCGGAGCGTGCTCCACGGGCGGCGGCAGTCGTGCGTGCGGTCGTGCGGGCGGGGTCAGCCCTGCTGGGCGGCCACGAGGCTGGCCGGCCGGAGGTCCGTCCAGTGCTCCTCGACGTACGCGAGGCAGGCCTCACGGGTGTCCTCGCCGAAGGCGGTCCGCCAGCCGGCGGGGACCTCGGCGAACGAGGGCCAGATCGAGTGCTGGTTCTCGTCGTTGACCAGGACCAGGAAGCTGCCCTGCGGGTCCTCGAACGGGTTGGTGCTCATTGGTGTCACGTCCTTGTCGACGGTTCGGTCATGGCGGTGAACAGCTCCGAGAGCGGCTGTTCCGGGTCGGCGGCCACAGTACGCAGCAGCCTCTGAAGTTCGTCGGCGAGCCTCCGCGCCTTGGCGGTGCCGAACAGGTCGGTGGCGTGGATCAGGCCGCAGTGGACCGGTCCTTCGCCCTGCGGCTCGTAGAAGCTGAGGGTGAGCTGCGCCCTGGTCGAGCCGGTCGGTACGGCGTCGAGGGAGCCGATGCCGCCCTCCAGCTGCTCCAGGTCCGCCTGTTCATGGTGGATCACCATGACCTGCGGGCCCTCCTGGGGCAGCCCGGTGGCCCAGACGACCTCCTCGAACGGGACGTCCTGCCGGTCGAGGGCGCCGAGCGTGGTCTCCCGTACGCGGGCGAGGAGCCGTGCGAACGTCGGGTCGCCCGCGGTGTCCGTGCGGAGCACGACCGTGTTGAAGAAGCAGCCTACGAGGTCGGCCAGCTGGTCGTCCGTACGGCCCGCGACCATCGTGCCGATGGGCAGGTCGGTGCCCGCGCCGTGGGCGGTGAGCAGCGCCGCCAGGGCGGAGTGCAGCACCATGAACATGCTGGTGCCGGTCGCCCGGGCCAGCTCGTCCACGGCCGCGTGCAGCTCCTCGTCCAGGACGAAGCCCACGTGGTCCGCGCCGGGCGTGGAGGAGCGGGGGCCGTCCGCCGGGAGGGCCAGTCGGGTCGGGGCGTCCTTCAGGGTCTCGTGCCAGTAGGCGAGTTGGCGTCCGCCCCGGCTGTCCGGGTCGCTCAGGTCGCCCAGGACCTCGCGGGACCACGTGGCGTAGTCCGTGTACGAGACCGGCAGCGGCGCCCATCCGGGCTCCTGGCCGGTCCTGCGGGCCGCGTACGCGGTCGTCAGGTCACGGAAGAGCGGGACCACCGACCATTCGTCCACCGCCAGGTAGTGCATGGTCAGCAGCAGCGCCTGCTCCCCCGAGGGCGCCGTCAGGAGGTGGGCGCCGAGCGGGGCCTTGTGGTCGGCCTCGGGTGATCCGGCGGCCAGTTCGGTGAGGCGCGCCTCCAGGTCCGCGCAGTCCTCCAGGGTGAGGACCGGGGGTTCGACGGCCCGGAGGTGCAGCGCGCCGTCGCGTTCCGTGAAGGCGGTGCGCAGCGGCTCGTGGCGGTCGGCCACGTCGGCGAGCGCCGCGGACAGCGCGTCCGGGTCGAGGCCGCCGGGCGAGCGCAGGACGAGCGCGTGGTCGAAGCCGGCGTGCCGCTGGTGGGCGTCCCACTGCCAGCGCTGGACGGGGGCGGCCAGGAGCGGTTCCTGGCGGCCTTCCGCCGGGCGCAGGGCCGGGCGGGCCGTCGACGCGCCCTTGAGCTTGCCCTCGATGCCGGCGACGGTCAGCGCGTCGAAGACGTCGCGGATGCTCAGCTCGACGCCGAACTCGGCGCGGATACGGCCCAGGAGCCGCATCGAGGCCATGGAGTGGCCGCCGAGCGCGAAGAAGTTGTCGTGGACGCCGACCTTCTCCAGCTTGAGGATCTCGCCGAACAGCGCGGCGAGCCTGGCCTGTGTCTCGTTGGCCGGCCGTGCGTCACCCGTCATCGCCGCCCAGTCCGGTACGGGCAGCGCCTTGCGGTCCAGCTTGCCGTTGGGGGTCAGCGGCAGCGGCCCGTCGAGCGCGACGACGAGCGCGGGGACCATGTACTCGGGCAGCAGCCCGGCCACATGGGCGCGCAGTTCCTGCGGGTCGAGGTCGAGTTCCGGGGACGCCTCCGGCACGGCGTAACCGACCAGGCGGACGATGTCGCCGTCGCGGTCGGGCACCACGGCGGCCTGGGCCACCGACGGGTGTCCGGCGAGCGCGGCCTCGATCTCGCCCAGCTCGATGCGGAAGCCGCGGACCTTCACCTGGGTGTCGACGCGCCCGAGGAAGTCGAGGTTGCCGTCCGCGCGCCAGCGGGCGCGGTCACCGGTGCGGTACATGCGGCTGCCGGGCGCCCCGTACGGGTCGGCGACGAACCGCTCGGAGGTCAGCGGGGCCTTGCCGAGGTAGCCGCGGGCGAGGCCGCGGCCCGCCACGTACAGCTCGCCGACGACGCCCGGCGGGACGGGCCGCAGGTGGTCGTCCAGGACATAGGCGCGGGTGTTGGGGTCGGGGCGGCCGATCGGCACCCGGCCGGTGGGGCGGCCGCCGTGCTCGCGGGAGGGCCACAGCGTGGAGTTGACCGTCGCCTCGGTGAGGCCGTAGGCGCAGATCAGGTGGGCCGTGGCGCCGAACCGCTCGAAGACGTCCGGCGGCACCGTCTCCGTACCGACCAGGACGGTCGATCCCTCGGGCAGTTCGCAGCCGGGCGGCAGCGCGGAGACCAGGGACGGCGGCAGGATCATGTGGGTGATCCGCTGCTCGGCGAGGAAGTCGGTGAGCGCGGGGCCCGCGACGCGTGCCTCGTCGGTGATGAGGACGAGCCGGCCGCCGTGGCAGAGCGCCATGGACAGTTCGAACGCGAAGACGTCGAAGCCGATCGAGGCGAACTGCAGGACGTGGCTGTCGTGTTCCAGGCCCATCCGGTCGACCGCCGTGGCGACCAGGCTCGCGATGCCCTCGTGCGGGACGACGACGCCCTTGGGGCGGCCGGTCGAGCCGGAGGTGTAGATCACGTACGCGCCCTGGTCCAGGAGGACCGGTGCCGCCTCGACCGCGCTCTCGGGCAGGGTCGCCAGCTCGGCGGCGACCGTCGGCTCGTCGAGCAGCACCACGGGTACGCCCGCGACCTGCGGGATCTTGCCGGCGACGGGCTCGGTGCCGACCACGAGCGCCGCCCGCGAGTCCTCGATCATGTACGTGAGCCGGTCGGCCGGGTGGACCAGGTCGAGCGGCAGGAACGCGGCGCCCAGCTTCAGCGCGGCGAGCACCGTGGCGACCATGTCGACCGAGCGGGGCACGGCGACGCCGACCACGCTCTCGGCGCCGACCCCGCGCGCCGCGAGCAGCCGGGCGAGGCGGTTGGAGCGGGCGTCGAGCTCCGCGTACGAGACGGTCCGGGCGCGGTCCACGACGGCGACCGCGTCGGGGTGCTCGGCGAGCCGCGCCGCGAAGAGGGCGGGGAAGGTCTCCTCGTCGACCTCGCGGGGGCTGCCGTTGAAGCCCTCCAGGACCAGGTGCCGTTCGTCGTCGGCGAGGATCTCCGCCCGCGACACCGGCTGTTCGGGTGCGGCGACGAGGGCCGCGACGAGCGCCCGGAGGCGGTCGCCGAGGCGCTCGGCGGTCTCGTGGTCGAACAGCTCGGTGGCGAACTCCAGGCGGCAGGCCAGGGAGCCGGTGGAGCCGTCGGCCGGCGTGTGCTCGGTGAAGCTGAACACCAGGTCGAACTTGGCGGAGCGGATGCGGAACGGCACGTAGTCGGCGCTCAGGCCGGACAGTTCGAGGCCGTCGCCGGTGCGGGCGTGGTAGCCGACCATCACCTGGAACAGGGGGTTCCGGGAGAGGGATCGGGTCGGGTTGAGCTTCTCCACGACCGACTCGAACGGCACGTCGGCGTGCGAGAAGGCGGCGAGGTCGGTCTCCCTGACCCGGCCGAGCAGCTCGGTGAAGGACGGGTCGCCGCTCAGGTCGCTGCGGAGCACGAGGGTGTTGACGAAGAAGCCGACCAGGTCGTCGAGGGCCTCGTCGCCGCGGCCCGCGATGGGCGAGCCGAGCGGGATGTCCGTACCGGCTCCCATGCGGTGCAGCAGGGCCGCCACGGCCGCGTGGACGACCATGAACATGCTGGCCCCGGTCTCGCGGGCGAGCCGCTTGAGGCCGTCGTGGACGTCGGCCTCGAAGGCGATGTCCAGTTCGGCGCCGGAGAACGCCGGGCGGGCGGGCCGGGGCCGGTCCGTGGGCAGCTCCAGCTCCTCGGGGGCGCCGTCCAGGGTCGTGCGCCAGTACTCCAACTGGCGGGCGGCCAGGCTGTCGGCGTCCGCCGGGTCGCCGAGCAGGCGCTGCTGCCAGAGGGCGTAGTCGGCGTACTGGACGGGCAGCGGCTCCCAGCGCGGTGCCGTCCCCGCGGTGCGGGCCGCGTAGGCGGCGGCCAGGTCGCGCAGGAACGGGCGGTCCGACCACTCGTCGGTGGTGATGTGGTGGAGCAGCAGGACGACGACGTGGTCCTCGGGGGCCAGCTCCACGACCGTGGCGCGCAGCGGCAGTTCGGTTGCGAGGTCGAACGGCCGGTTGACGGTGGCCTCGATCAGGGCGGGCACCTGGTCCTCGGTGGCGGAAAGGCGTTCCAGCACGGGCCGCGCCTCGTGGGCGGGCAGCACGCGTTGGAGGGCCTGTCCTTCGCGCTCGACGAAGACCGTGCGCAGGGCTTCGTGGCGGGCGGTGACGTCGGCGAGCGCCGCGCCCCAGGCCTCGATGTCGAGGGCTCCGCGCAGGCGCATGACCAGCGGGAAGTTGTACGCGGCCGAGGTGCACTCGATCTGCTGGATCACCCAGAGCCGCTGCTGGGCGTGGGAGAGCGGCAGTTCGTCGGGCCGCTCGGCGGCCGTCAGGGCGGGCCGTGCGGCGCCGCCGGCGCGGTCCGCGCGCTCGACGAGCTCGGCGACGGTGGGCGCCTCGAACAGGTCGCGGATGGCGAGTTCGGCGTCGAGAGCGGTGCGGGCGCGGCTGACGAGGCGGGTGGCGAGCAGCGAGTGGCCGCCGAGCTCGAAGAAGTCGCTGTCGATGCCGACGCTGCCCTCGGGCAGGCCGAGGACCTCCGCGAAGAGGACGCAGAGCGTCTCCTCGCGCGGGGTGCGCGGGGCGCGGCTCGTGCCCGATCCCGCGAAGTCCGGGGCGGGCAGGGCGCGTACGTCCAGCTTGCCGTTGACGGTGAGCGGCAGGGTGTCCACCGGGACGAGCGCGGAGGGGACCATGTAGTCCGGCAGCCCGGCCTTCAGGTGCTCGCGCAGCCGCTGGGTCAGCTCCTCGCCGGGCTCCGTGCCGTCCTCCGGCGCGAAGTAGCCGACGAGCCGCTTGGTCCCGGTGCTCTCGTTGACGACGACCGCGGCGTGGGCGACCTCGGGGTGCGAGGAGAGGGCCGTGGCGATCTCGCCCAGTTCGATGCGGTAGCCGCGGATCTTCACCTGGTCGTCGGTGCGGCCGAGGAAGTCGAGCAGCCCGTCGGGCCGCTGCCGTACGAGGTCGCCGGTGCGGTACATCCGCTCCCCCGGCTCGCCGAAGGGGTCCGCGACGAAGCGTTCGGCGGTCAGGCCTGGCCGGTCGTGGTAGCCGCGGGCGAGGCCGGTGCCGGCGATGTACAGCTCGCCGGGGCAGCCCGGCGGGACCGGCCGCAGCATCGCGTCGAGGACGTAGGCGCGGGTGTTGCGGATGGGCATGCCGACCGTGGAGGTCGCGCTGTCCGTGGTCGAGCCGCCGAGGGTGTTGATCGTGTACTCGGTGGGCCCGTACAGGTTGTAGCCGTACGTGCCCTCGGTGCGGCGCAGCTTGGTCCACACCGTGTCGGACACGGCCTCGCCGCCGAGCAGGACGAGCGCGGGGCGGTGCTTCCCCGCTCCGCTCGAGCCGGGCTCGTCCCGGTCGAGGAGTCCCTCCTCGATGAGGAGCTGGGCGTAGGTGGGGGTCACGTTGACCACGTCGACCCGGTGCAGGTCGCAGTAGGCGACCAGGGCCTCGGCGTCGCGGCGCAGCTCCTCGTCGCAGACGTGGACCTCGTGGCCCTCGACGAGCCAGAGCAGCTCCTCCCACGACATGTCGAAGGCGAAGGAGACGGTGTGCGCGATGCGCAGGCGCCGTCCGCCGGCCGAGGCGATGGCCGGGTCGAAGATCTCCTTCTGGTGGTTGAGCTGCATGTTCGTCAGGCCCCGGTAGGGGGTGACGACGCCCTTGGGCCGGCCGGTGGAGCCGGAGGTGTAGATGACGTACGCCGGGTACTCCAGACGGTCCGCGACGTCGTGGGCGAAGGCGGGCCGCTCGGCGTCCGTGATCTCCCCGCCGGACAGGGCGGCCAGTTCGGCGGCCACGGTCTCGTCGTCCAGGAGGAGTTCGGGGGCGACGGCGCCGTCGGGTCCGCGCAGGGTCGGGGCGACGGCCGCGGTGGAGACGAGGCAGAGCGGTCCGGTGTCCTCGACCATCAGGCGCAGCCGGTCGGCCGGGTGGTCCAGGTCGAGCGGCAGGTACGCGGCGCCGGTCCGCAGGACGGCGAAGAGGGCGGCGACCATGTCGATGGACCGGGGCAGCGCGAGCGCGACGACCTTCTCGGGTCCCGCGCCCCTGGCGAGGAGCAGGCGGGCGATCCGGTTGATGTGCGCGTCGAGTTCGGCGTACGTCAGGGCGCGCTCGCCGAAGACGAGGGCCACCGCGTTCGGGGTGCGGGCGACCTGGGCCGTCAGCATGTCGGCGATGGTCTCGTTCGGTACGGGCTCGCGGCTGCCGGCCCACTCGGCGGTCAGCGCGGCGTGCTCCGTCGGCAGGAGCAGGTCCACGCCGACGGTCCGGGCGGTGCCGGCGTCCGGGGCGGCGAGCAGGTCGCCGAGCCGCTCCAGGACGGTCGTGAACCGGCCGAGGATGGTGGCGGCGGCCTCCGCGTCGAAGAGGTCGGGGCGGGCGGCGAGGGTGACCCGCAGCCGGGTCTCGGGGGTGACGATCAGGGTGAGCGGGAAGTGGGTGCCGTCGACGTTCGACACGTCGGTGATGCCGTGGCGCTGCCGCAGCGCGGCGGCACGGTCCTCGCCGTCGGCGGAGCGCAGCACGAAGAGGGTGTCGAAGAGGCGGCGGTGGCCGGTCTCCTGCTGGAGGGTGCCGAGACCCACGTACTCGTACGGCATGACGGCGGCGCGCTCGGACTGCATGCGGCGCAGCAGGGCGAGCAGCGGCTCGTCCGGGGCGAAGGCGACCCGGGCCGGGATGGTGTTGAGGAACATGCCGATGATGCCGGCGACGTTCGGGACGTCCGCGGGGCGTCCGGCGACCGCGGTGCCGAAGGCGACGTCGCCGCGTCCGGTCATCGCGGAGAGGACCAGGCCCCAGGCGGCGTTGAGGACCGTGTTGAGGGTGAGGCCGTGCTGCCGGGCGAGGGCGCGCAGCCGGTCGCTGGTCTCGCGGCTCATCGTCGCGTCGAGGTCGACCGGGATGACCGGGCCCGCGTCGCGGCCCGTGGGGGCGACGAGGGTGGGCTCGTCGAAGCCGGCGAGCGCGTCGCGCCAGGCGTCGACGGCCCGCTCGGTGTCCTGCTCGTCCAGCCAGGCCAGGTAGTCGCGGTACGAGCCGGGGGCGGGCAGGCCGGTGGTGTCGCCGGACCGCTCGTAGAGCGTGAAGAGCTCCTCCAGGAACAGCCAGGCGGACCAGCCGTCCCACAGGATGAGGTGGTGGGTGACGACGAGGCGGTCGCGGCCGTCGCCGAGCCGGATCAGCTGGAGGCGGCAGAGCGGCGGCGCCGACAGGTCGAAGCGCTGCCGGCGGTCGGCGGCGAGCAGCTCGTCGAGGCGGGCGCTCCGCTCCTCGGGGCGCAGCCCGGTGAGGTCGGTCACCGTCAGCGGGATCTCGGCGCCGTCGGCGATGAACTGCACGGGCCGGGGCAGGCCGTCGCTGGTGAATCCGGCGCGCAGGCTCGCGTTGCGCTCCAGGAGCGCCCGGCAGGCGGCGCGCAGCCGGTCGGCGTCCAGGCGGCGGTCGAAGTCCAGGTTCTCCTGCGAGAGGTAGACGTCGAGGGCGTCACCGGTGTCGTAGGTGGCGTGGAAGTACATGCCCTCCTGGAGCGGGGAGAGCGGCCAGACGTCGGCGACCGGGAGTCCGGCCGCGGCCTCGACGCGCTCGGCCTCCTCCGGGGTCAGTTCGAGGCCGCCCAGCGGCGCGGGGGCCTCCTGCTCCGCCGGGGCGCCCGCGGTGAGCTGGGCGAGCATCGCCTGCAGGGCCGGGTCGACGGCCGCGCCGGACTGCGCCTGCGCGGCGAGCATCGCCTGCAGGGCGGCGGCGGCCTGCCCGGCGTCGGCGGCGGACACGGTCACCCCGGTCGCGGGCGCCTCGGGGGCGGCCTCGGCGGCGGGCTCGTCCGGCACCTGCGCGGCCGTCGCGGCGAGCGCGGCGGGCGTACGGTGCTCGAACACATCGCGCGGGCTGATGGTCAGTCCCCTTTCACGGGCGCGGGTGGCGACGGAGATGGAGCTGAGGCTGTCGCCGCCGAGCATGAAGAAGTCGTCGTCGGCACCGATCCCGGGCAGCCCCAGGACGTCGGTGAAGATCTCGCAGAGGGCGCGCTCCCGCTCGTCGCGGGGCGGGCGTCCGCCGGCCCGGGGCGCGACGGACGGCGAGGGCAGGGCGTTCTGGTCGAGCTTGCCGCTGGGCGAGAGCGGCAGCGCGTCGAGGGTGGTGACGGCCGTCGGCACCATCGCCGCGGGCAGCGCCTCCGCGAGCGCCCCCAGGAGCGCCTCTGCGTCCGGTGCGGCGCCGGGCGCCGGCACCGCGTAGCCGAGGAGGGCGCCGTCGCGGACGATCACGGCGGCGCGGGCGACGCCCGGGAGGGCGGCCAACGCGGCCTCGATCTCGCCCAGTTCGATGCGGTTGCCGCGCACCTTGACCTGGCGGTCGGTGCGGCCGAGGTACTCGACGGCGCCGTCGGCGCGCCGGCTGACCAGGTCGCCGGTGCGGTACATCCGCGCACCGGGCTCGCCGAACGGGTCGGCGACGAACCGCTCGGCGGTCAGGCCGTGCCGGTCGTGGTAGCCGCGGGCCAGCTGGACGCCGGCGAGGTACAGCTCGCCCGGCACGCCGTCAGGGACGGGGCGTAGGAAGGAGTCGAGCACGTACAGGCGGGTGTTCCAGACGGGCCGGCCGATCGGTACGGCGAGCTCGCCGCCGCCCTCGTACGGGAAGTACGTGACGTCGACGGCCGCCTCGGTGGGGCCGTACAGGTTGTGCAGCGGCACCGGTCCTTCGCCGCGCCGGGCGGTCAGCTCCGACCAGCGGCGCGCGTCGGGTCCTGTGAGGGCCTCGCCGCTGCAGAAGACGCGGCGCAGGCTCTCCGCCCACGCGGGGGCGCCGGGGGCGGCCTCCATGACCTGGACGTAGGCGGCCAGCATCGACGGGACGAAGTGCAGCGTCGTGATCCGTTCGGTGCGGATCAGTTCGGCGAGGTACGCCGGGTCACGGTGGCCGTCGGGCCGGGCGAGGACGACGGTGGCGCCCTCGATCAGGGCCCAGAAGAACTCCCAGACGGAGACGTCGAAGCTGGACGGGGTCTTCTGGAGCACCCGGTCGTCGGGGTGGAGACCGTACGCGTCCTGCATCCAGGCGAGGCGGTTGACGATCGCCCGGTGGGTGACCGCGACGCCCTTGGGGCGCCCGGTGGAGCCGGAGGTGTAGATCAGGTACGCGGGGTGGTCGGGCCGGGCGTGGACGGCCTCGGCGACCGGGGCCTCCGTGTCGGGGGCCTCCTCGTCCCTGTCCACCAGCACGTGGTCGAGGTCCGGTACGCCGTGCAGCAGGCCGGCCGCGTCGGCGGTGGTGACGACCGTACGGGCGCCGGAGTCGGCGAGCATGAACGCGACCCGGTCGGCCGGGTAGTCGAGGTCGACGGGCAGGTAGGCCGCGCCCGCCTTGTGCACGCCGAGCAGCGCGACCATCAGCTCGGCCGAGCGGGGCACGGCGACGGCGACGAACCGCTCGGGGCCCGCGCCGCGCGCCCGCAGCCGACGGGCCAGGGCCTCGGCGCGCCGGTCGAGTTCGGCGTACGACAGGGTGGTGCCCTCGAAGACGACGGCGGGGGCGCCAGGCGTCCTGGCCACCTGCGCGGCGAAGAGGGAGGCGAGCGTGGCGTCCGCGTCCGGCAGCGGGTGGGTGGTGGCGTTGAGCGCGGCGAGGGCTTCCGTCTCCCGCTCGGAGAGCAGCCCGACGCGGGCGACCGGGCGGGCGGGGTCGGCCACGAGGGTCCGCAGGAGCGCCTCGAAGCGCTGGGCGATCACGGCCACGGAGAGCTGGTCGAGCCGGGCCGCGTCGTACTTGAAGCGCAGCGCGAGCCCGGCGCCGCCCTGCTCGACGATGAGGGCGAGCGGGTAGTGCACGGCGTCGAAGACCTCGGCGCCGGTCAGGCGCAGCGCCTCCTGGTCCCCGTCGGCGGCCAGGTCGCCGGACGGGTAGTTCTCGAAGACGACGAGGGTGTCGAAGAGTTCGCCGCCGCCCGCGATCCGCTGGATCTCGGCGAGGCCGAGGTGCTGGTGGTCCAGGAGGGCCGCGTGCTCGTCCTGGACGCGCAGCAGCAGCTCGGCGAGCGACTCGCCGCCCCGCAGGGTGACCCGGGCGGGCACGGTGTTGATGAACAGGCCGACGGCCGCGTCCAGGCCCTCGACCTCGGTGGTGCGGCCGGAGACGGTGGTGCCGAAGACGACGTCCTGGCTGCCGGTGAGTCCGCCGATGAGCAGCGCCCAGGCGCCGTTGACGACGGTGGAGAGGGTCAGGCCGGTGCGGCGGGCGCGGGCGGTGAGGTCGGCGGTGAGCGTCTCGGGGAGCCGGACGTCGACGTGCTCGGGCCTGGCGACGGGCGCGCCCTGCTCGCCCGCGCCGCGGTGGTGGCCGGTGGCGTGGTCTCCCGTGGTGAAGGCGGGCAGCCGGGTCGGGCCGTCCAGACCGGCCAGGGCGTGCTGCCACGCCTCGCGGGCGGCGTCGAGGTCCCGGCCCGCGAGCCAGGCCAGATACGGCTGCGGGGCGGGCGGCTCGGGGAGGGTCTCGCCCCGGTAGGCGGCGGTGAGTTCGCGCAGCAGGACGGAGACCGACCAGCCGTCGGCGATGATGTGGTGCAGGGTGAGCAGCAGCCGGTGGCGCTGCCCGTCCCGGATCAGGGTGGCCCGCATCAGCGGCGGCCGGGCGAGGTCGAAGCCCTCGGCGCGGTCCTGCCGCAGCACCTCCTCGAGGGCGGTGCGGCCGGTGTCGGCCTCCTGCCACGGCAGGTCGGCGCGGTCGGCGATGCGCTGGACGACCTCGCCGCCGGGGAGCTGGCGGAACGCGGCGCGCAGCAGCGGGTGCCGGTCGAGGAGCAGCTGGAGGGCGTCCCGGAGCCGCTCCGGGTCGACGGTGCCGGCGAGGTCGATGAGCTCCTGGACGACGTAGAGGTCGCTCGCGTCCCGGTCGAACTCCGCGTGGAAGAAGAAACCTTCCTGGAGCGGGGAGACCGGCAGGGCGTCCTCGTCGAGCTCGACGGCGCGCGGAGCGGCCTGGGCGGCCGAGGACGCCGGGGAGGCGGCGGCCGTGTCCGCGGTCCTGGCGAGCGCGGCGACCGTCCGCTGGCGGAAGATGTCGCGCGGGGTGATCGCGAGTCCGGCCTCGCGGGCGCGGTTGACCAGCTGGATGGCGACGATGCTGTCGCCGCCCAGCTCGAAGAAGCTGTCGTGGACGCCGACGGACGGCAGGCGCAGCACCTCGGCGAAGAGCGCGGCGAGCGCGGTCTCGGCGGGCGTGGTGGGTGCGTCGCCTCCCGCGGTCGCGGTCCACCTGGGCTCGGGCAGGGCGCGGCTGTCGAGCTTGCCGTTGGGCGTGAGGGGCAGCGGTCCTTCGAGGCGTACGACGGCGGAGGGGACCATGTGGTCGGGCAGCGCCTCGCCGATCCGGGTGCGCGCGGCGGCGACGGCGGCCTCGGGGTCCGTACCGGTCTCGGCCACGAGGTAGGCGACGAGCCGCTTGGCGTTGCGGTGGTCCTCGCGGGCGAGGACGGCGGCCTGGGCGATGCCCTCGCAGGCCATGAAGGCGCTCTCGATCTCGCCGGGCTCGATGCGGTGGCCACGGATCTTGATCTGGCCGTCGGAGCGTCCCAGGAACTCCAGGTTGCCGTCGGCGGCCCAGCGGACGCGGTCGCCCGTGCGGTACATCCGCGCGCCGGGCTCGTCGGCGTACGGGTCGGCGACGAAGCGCTCGGAGGTGAGGCCGGGCCGGCCGAGGTAGCCGCGGGCGAGGCCGCGCCCGGCGACGTACAGCTCGCCCTCGGCGCCGACGGGTACGAGGCGGAGCGCCGCGTCGAGGACGTAGGCGCGGGTGTTGGGGTCGGGCTCGCCGATGGGCGCGGGTCCCGGCCGGTCGGTGGTGGCGACCCAGAGCGTGGAGTTGACGGTGGCCTCGGTGAGGCCGTACGCGACCACGACCTGGAGCCTGCCGTTCCAGCGGGCGATCAGCTCGCTGGGCACCGCTTCGGTGCCGACGATCAGGACGGCGCCGTCGGGCAGGTCGCAGTCCTGCGGCAGGGCCGAGACGAGGGACGGCGGGAGGATCATGTGGGTGGCGCGGTGCCGGGCGATGTACTCGGTGAGGGCGGGACCCGCGACGCGGCGCTCGGTGGGGACCACGATGATCCGGCCGCCCACGCACAGCGACATGATGAGGTCCCAGACCGTCACGTCGAAGCCGACGGAGGCGAACTGGACGACGCGGCTCTCGGCGGTGATGCCGATGCGGTCGGTCGCGGTGGCGACGAGGCTGCCGACGCCGTCGTGGGAGACGACGACGCCCTTGGGCCGGCCGGTGGAGCCCGAGGTGTAGATGACGTACGCGGCCCGGTCGAGGGCGATGGGCAGGTCCAGGTCCGAGGCGTCGAGGGCGGCCCGCTCGGCGGCCAGGGACGGCGCGTCGAGATGCAGCCGGGTGACGCCCGGGAGGTCCGGAAGGGCGGCGGACAGCTCGTCCGTGGTGAGGACCGTGCGCGCACCGGCGTCGGTGAGCATGTACGCGATCCGGTCCTGCGGGTGGTCGGCGTCCAGCGGCAGGTAGGCGGCGCCCGCCTTCATCACCGCGAGCAGGGAGACGACGAGTTCGGGCGAGCGGGGAACGGCGACGGCGACGACGTCCTCGGCGCCGACGCCACGGTCGGCCAGGAGGCGGGCGAGCCGGTTGGCCTCCGCGTTCAGCTCCGCGTACGTGAGCTCCCGGTCCTCGCAGACGAGGGCGACGGCGTCCGGGGTGCGGCGGACCTGGCGCTCGAAGGCGGCGGGCCAGGAGAGTTCGGCGGTCTCGCGCGGGGCGATGCCGAACTCGTCGAGGAGCCGGGCCCGTTCGGCGGGCGAGGTCAGCTCGATGTGGCCGACCGGGCGGTCGAGGTCCTCGGCGAAGGCGTCGAGCAGGGCGAGGAAGCGCTCCTCGTGCGCGCGCAGGGTCTCCTCGTCGCAGACGTCGGCGTCGGCGTCGAGGTGGACGCGCAGGCCGGATCCGCCCGAGGCCTCGGCGAAGCTCAGGGCCAGGTCGCTGACCGGGCCGAGCCAGACCGGTTCGAGCGCGGTGGCGTGGTCGCCGAAGCGCAGGTCCTCGGGGCGGGGCAGGATGTTGACGGTGGGGCCGACGAGTTCGGGCACGCCGTCGGCGAGGCCCAGCTCCCTGGCCAGGTCCTCGGCGCGGTAGCGCCCGTGGGCGACCGCCTCGCCGATCCCGTGCCGTACGGCGGTGAGGAGTTCGGCGCCGGTGGTGCCGGGGCGGACGGCGAGGCGCAGCGGCACGATGTTGGACACCATGCCGGGGACCTCGGCCGACACGGCGTCGAGGCGCGCGGCGATCGGCAGGCCGAGGACGAGGTCCTGCTCGCCGCTGACGCGGTGGAGATAGGCGGCCACGGCCGCGACCAGCAGACGGGACGGGCGGGTGCCGGCGTGCTCGGCGGCGGCCTGCAGCCGCCGGGTCCGCTCGGCGGTCAGCTCCGTGGTCCTGCGCAGCCGCCGCGTCATGGGCACCTGGCCGCGCTCGACCAGGCGTACCGGCTCGGGCCGGTCGGCGAGGCGGTCGAGCCAGAAGGCGCGGTCGTCCTGGTGCGCGGCGGAGGCCCGGTAGGCGAGGTCGGCGTCGACAAGGCGGGTCAGTGCCCAGTCGCGGGGCGCGGGGGCCTCGTCGCCCGCGGTGTAGAGCTCGCCGGCGCGGCGGGTGACGAGCGCGACGCCCATGCCGTCGGTGACGATGTGGTGGTAGCGCTGGTACCAGAGGACGTGGTCGTCGGCCAGGCGCAGCAGGGCGTGCGAGAACAGGGGGTCGCGGGCGAGGTCCACGGGACGCTCGCGGTCCTCGGCCGTCCAGTCGGCGGCGGCGCGCGCGGGGTCGGTGGCGGCGCGCAGGTCGACGACGGGGATGTCGAAGGGGGCGCGGGCGGGCGTCTGGCGGGGTCCGCCGTCGCCGGCGCCGACGCGCACGTGCAGGGTCTCGGCCTCGTCGACGGACTGCCGTACGGCGGCGGCGAGACGGTCGAGGTCGACGTCACCTCGCAGGTCAAGGGCGAACACGATGTTGTAGGCGGAGCTGTCCGGGTCGATCTGCTGGGCCAGCCAGATACCGGACTGCCCGCCCGTGACGGGTATTCCGGAAGCGGACGTCCGGTCCGACTCGACGTCAAACATCGTTCGAATGGGCCTTTCCCTGGTGGTGCGTCGGTGAGGTGGGTCCCGGCGGGTCCCGGCTGGAGAGCGGGGCCCGCCCGCCCGCGAGAGGTCCGCGGGCGGGCGGGATGCCGGTGGGCGGGCGCCTTACTTGACGGCCGCGATCAGCGGCTCGACCTCGTCGATGGCGTACGGGATCGACAGGACGGTGTTGAAGGAGAAGGCGGCGCCGATGTCCGGGTCCTGGTAGGGCACGAACAGGTCGCGCTTCTCCTGGTTGACCTTGAGCTTCTTGTAGAGCGGCTCGGCCTTGATGCGCTCGTTGGCCTCGGTGCTCGAGGTGACCCAGACGAGGCGGTCGACGTCGAGCACGTTCAGCTTCTCGGCGCTGAGTTCGGCGACGTTCCAGCCCGGCTTGGCCAGGGTGTCGATCTCGGGCTTCAGCTTGAAGCCGAGCTCGGAGAAGAAGATCGCCTTCGGGTCGGTCTTCGTGAAGGCCGAGTACTTGCCGGCCTCGAAGCTGTCGGCGACGGCGATGGTCTTCGTGGCGAACTCGGGGTGCTTGTCACGGACGGCCTTGAAGCGGGCGTCGATGTCGGTGATCAGCTTCTCGGTCTCGGCCGTCCTGCCGAGGGACTTGCCGATCTGCCGCGTCATGACCTGCCAGGACGCACCGTAGTCGGGGAGGTCCTTGGGCTGGGCGACGACCTTGGTGAACTTCGAGAGCGTGTCGTACTGCTCCTTCTTCATGCCCGAGTACTGGGCGATCACCAGGTCGGGCTTGAGCGCCGCGATCTTCTCGATGTTGTACTCGTCGCGCTCACCGACGATCTCCGGCTTCGTGGAACCCCACTTGTCCTTGGTCCACGGCCACTTGCCGTACGGCGTCTCCTTGAACCAGTCCACCGCCCCGACCGGCTTGATCCCGAGCGCGAGCACCGCGTCCTGGTCCGACAGGCCCAGGGTGACGACCTTCTTCGGCTCCGCGTCGATCGTCGTCGAGCCGTACTTGTGCTCCACCGTCACGGGGAAGGCGGCGGACTTGGAGGCCGACGCCTCGCCCGAGGGCTTGGACTCGGTCTTCTCGCTCCCGCCCCCACAGGCGGACAGCGCGAGCGCGGCGACGGTGGCGACGGCCACCCGGGGGACGTATCTGACGAAGCTCGCCAGAGAGGGGCGCGTACCAGTGGACACGGATGTTCCTTTCACGGGGATGACACGGTGCGTGCCGCGCCCACCGCGTACGACGACGCGAGGCGGCGAGCGGGGCGTGTGGGGGCTCGAGGAGGAAGGCCCTCGGGGAGAAGGGCTTCCTCACCGGACCGCCCGGGGGCGGACCGGAGGGGCCGGATGGACCGGAGGGGCCGGATGGACCGGAGGGGCCGGTTGGACCGGAGGCCCGGTGTTCGACCGGGCGTCAGCGGCCGCGTGGCGTCAGCGGACCGAGCCGATGCCGTCGGCGACCTGCTGGGGGACGCCGGGTGCGGGCTCCGGGCCACGGTCGACGATCGAGTCGAGGATCTCGCCGACCCGGATCGCGGTGTTGGAGAGCAGCGACGACGTGATGCCGTGCGTGTGCTCCGTACCGCCCTGCAGGTAGATGCCGCAGCGCAGTTCGGGGTCGGTCGCGATGCGGTAGTCCCGCTCGACGCGGACCCGGCCCTCGTCGTCCAGGTGGCAGCTCTTCGCGACGTCGCCGAGGAGGCCGATGGGGTCCGCCTGGCTGTAGCCGGTGGCGAGGACCACCACGTCGGCGTCGAGCACGCTCTCCTCGCCGGTGACCAGGGAGGTGACGGTGGCGCGGACGGTGTCCCCGGCCTCCTCGACGCCCGTGAGGCGCGAGATGTTGAGGAAGCGCAGCCGCTCGGTGCCGAGGACCTTCTCCTGGTACGCCTGCCGGTACAGGTCGTCGATGAGGTCGATGTCCACCACGGAGTAGTTGGTGTTCCCGTGGTAGTCCATCAGCCGGCGCTTGATGTCGTCGGGAGCCGTGTAGTACTCGTCGACGGCGGCGGGGTCGAAGATGCGGTTGGCGAAGCTGCTGTCGTCCGCCGGGCTGTAGCCGTAGCGGGAGAAGACGGCACAGATCTCGGCCTGGGGGAAGCGGCGGTGCAGGTAGGCCACGTTCTCGGCGGCGCTCTGGCCGGCGCCGACCACGATGAAGCGCTTGGGGTCGGTGCCTTCGATGCCGTCGACCTTGGCGAGCAGGTCGGAGTTGTGCCAGACGCGGTCGGTCCGCTCGACGCCCTCGGGCATCACGGGACGAAGTCCGGTGCCGATGACGAGGTTCCGGGCCCGGTGGACCACCGTCTCCGTGCCGGAGCGGGCGGTGACGTCGAGGTACTCGACCACGCCGTCGCGCATCACGGGCTCGACGGAGATGACCTCGTGGCCGTAGGAGACCATGTCGTCGACCTTCGCCGCGGCCCACTCGAAGTAGTCGTGGAACTCCACGCGGAGCGGGAAGAGGTTCTTGTGGTTGACGAAGTCGATCAGCCGGCCCTTGCTCTGCAGATAGCGCAGGAAGGTGTACTCGCTCGACGGGTTACGGAGCGTCACCAGGTCCTTGAGGAAGGACACTTGCATCGTGGCGTCGTCGATGAGCATGCCACGGTGCCAGCCGAAGCTCGCCTGGCGCTCGAAGAAGTGAGCGGTGACCGCCTCCTGCCTCCCGACGCGAGCGTTGTGCTCGCTGAGCGCGATCGCCATGGCCACGTTGGACGGCCCGAAGCCGATACCTATGAGGTCATGGACCAGAGGGGTGTCGCCAGGAAGAACCTGTGACATGTCACTCCCATCGTGCGGGACAGCCGCCTGTGAGGCGTGGATGAAAATACGAGGCGCCGACCTCGCCGTGAGCACCGGCCAGCCGAACTTAGGTAAAGCTAACCTGACCTGGCTCGAACTGTCGACTGGGCAAAACGGACAAGCCAGAGATCACGGCGCCGAACGGGCGTGAAAAGAGGGCCCGTTGCATCCTTAGGTAAGGCTTGCTTTACTTGGCGCGGTCATTCGCTCTTCTGAGGAGGAACCCCATGCGGGTCGTCATGTTCGGTTACCAGACCTGGGGGCACCGCACCCTGCAAGCTCTCCTGGACTCCGAGCACGACGTCGTGATGGTCGTGACGCACCCCAAGAGCGAGCACGCCTACGAGAAGATCTGGAGCGACTCGGTCGCCGATCTCGCCGAGGAGCACGGCGTTCCGGTCGTCATCCGCAACAGGCCCGACGACGAGGAGCTGTTCCAGCGCCTCAAGGACGCCGACCCCGACATCATCGTGGCCAACAACTGGCGCACGTGGATCCCGCCGCGGATCTACACCCTGCCCCGGCACGGCACGTTGAACATCCACGACTCCCTCCTGCCCAAGTACGCAGGGTTCTCCCCCATCATCTGGGCCATGATCAACGGAGAGTCGGAGGTCGGCGTCACGGCGCACATGATGGACGAGGTGCTCGACGCGGGCGACATCGTCGACCAGCGCGCGGTGGCCATCGGCCCCACGGACACCGCCACCGACCTCTTCCACAAGACGGTCGACCTCATCGCCCCCGTCACGGTCGGCGCCCTGGCCCTGATCGCCTCCGGGCAGACCGAGTTCACCAAGCAGGACCGCTCCCAGGCCAGCTTCTTCCACAAGCGGGCCGAAGAGGACATCCGCATCAACTGGGACTGGCCGGCCGAGGTCCTGGGGCGCCTGGTCCGCGCCCAGTCGGCCCCCTACCCGGCCGCGTTCACCTTCCACAAGGGCAAGCGCCTCGAAGTCCTCTCCGCCGTGGTCTCCGAGGGCCGTTACGGCGGGACGCCCGGCCGGATCTTCTACCGCGAGGGCGAGGGCGTCGTCATCGTCGCCGGCGCGGACGCGCGCACCGGCCGCAACCACGGCCTGGCCATCACGCGCGTACGGACAGAGGACGGCCGCGAGCTGCCCGCGACGGAGTACTTCACCTCGATGGGCGGCTACCTCACCAGCCGTCCCTGATCTCCCGAACTCCGGCGCCCCCAGACGGTCCTGGGGGCGCCGGCCTCATTCCGGCATGACTGGGTCAGGTGCACCTGACTCGCACGGGGAACAGGTAATTCCATGGAACACCGGGTGACCTCCGGCACCGCGCACGACGCGAACGGCACACGGTTCGCCGTCGTGGGCATATCGAACATCCCTACCGACTGGGCGCGGGTCTTCAGCTCCCTCGCCGACACCGATCTGACGATCGGCCCTGTCCCGGGCGGCTTCTCGGCCCTTCTGGCCGCCCCCTCCCCCGCGGGCGCCGCCGGGGACGCCACCGGCTCCGCACCCGGCGGCGAAGCGCCCGGCGGCGATGCGCCCGTCGGCCCGCGGTCGTTGAGCACGACGCCGCCCAGTGTGCTGAGCCTCAACGCCTATCTGATGTACGCGCTCGGCAAGGCCGCGCGCCGCAGGCTCACCGAGAAGCTGTCGGCGCACGGACTGCGCCTGTGGCACCTGACCGTGATGGCGATGGTCGCCGATCTGGGTCCCCAGATGAAGACCGTCCTCGCCTCACGGCTGGACATGAACGCCAGCGACCTGGTGAAGATCGTCAACGATCTGGTGAAGACGGGCCATCTCGACTGCGCCCGGGATCCCGCCGACCGCCGCCGCGTCGTCGTACGGCTGACGCCTGAGGGCAGGTCGTTCCTGGCGCGGCTCAACGCGGACATCGCGTCGGCCGACGACGACATCCTGGCTCCGCTGAGCGAGGAGGAACGCGACGTGCTCGCCTCCCTGCTCCGCCGTGTCCATCGGCACCTCGAACCGGCCCCGGCCGGCGTGGTCCACGAGCACCCGCGGTACGAGACGCCGGCCCGCGCGGGCTCCGTCGAGGACGGCCGGATCGACTGGACGCGCCCGGCCGAGGAGATCGCCCGGTTCGTCGAGGACCGGCTCCACCTCTTCCCGACGGCCTACACGCACCACGACGGCCGGCGGCTCGAACTCCTCACGGCGAGGGTCTCCGACGGAACGTACTCCGGCGCCCCCGGCCTGGTGCTCCACGGGGAGGACGAGGGCGTCGTGATCGTCACCGGGCCGACGGCCGCGACGGGCGCAGGACCCGGCCTCGTCCTCGGCCGCTTACGGGCCGAAGGGGGCCGGGAGGTCTCGGCGGAGGAGTACTTCCCCTCCCCCGGCGCGCTCCTCGCCGACCGGCCCTGACCGGCCGCTCACTGCCAGTCGTCCCAGGGCGGCTCCGCCTCCTCCTCGGGGTCGAGGGGCGGCTCCTCGTCGAACTCCTCCCGAGGCCCCGGCTCCGGGGACCGCGACACGGAGGGCCCCGGCTCCGCGGGCTGCGACCGCACCGGCTGCGACGCCGAGGCCTGCGGCTCCGGGGCTCCCGCCCCGGGGGCGCGGCTCTCGGCCAGGGTGTCCAGGACGCCCTGGGCGTACTTGGCGAGCTTGGCCTCGCCCACACCGCCGACGGTGCCCAACTCCTGGGCCGTCGTGGGGAACAGGGTCGCGATCTCCCGCAGCGTCGCGTCGTGGAAGACGACGTACGCCGGTACGCCCTGCTCGCGGGCGGTCGCGGCCCGCCAGGCGCGGAGCGCCTCGAAGACCGGAACGGCCTCCGCCGGAAGGTCGACGGGCACGCGGGCGCCCTTCCCGGAGCGCGAGCCGGACTCCTTGCGGGAGCTCGCGGCGACGGCCTTCTCCTTGCGCATCGGGACCTGGCGGCGGCCTCCCAGCACCTCGCCGCTCGCCTCCGTCAGCACGAGCGTTCCGTAGTCGCCCTCCACCGCGAGGAGACCCTGCGCGAGCAGCTGGCGTACGACTCCGCGCCACTCCGCCGTGGACAGGTCCGCCCCGACGCCGAAGACCGACAGGCCGTCGTGGTCGAACTGGATGACCTTGGCCGTCTTCTTGCCCTGCAGGATGTCGATGATCTGGCCGGCGCCGAACTTCTGGCGCCGTTCCTTCGCCAGGCGCCACACCGTGGACAGCAGCTTCTGCGCCGCGACCGTGCCGTCCCAGGACTCGGCCGGCGTCAGGCAGGTGTCGCAGTTCCCGCACGGCTCGCCCTGCTGGCCGAAGTACGCGAGCAGCCGCACCCGACGGCAGTCGACCGTCTCGCACAGCGCGAGCATGGCGTCCAGGTGCGTGGCCAGGGAGCGGCGGTGGGTCTCGTCGCCCTCGGAGCCCTCGATGAGCTTGCGCTGCTGGACGACGTCCTGCAGTCCGTACGCCAGCCAGGCCGTGGCCGGCTCCCCGTCGCGCCCGGCCCTGCCGGTCTCCTGGTAGTAGCCCTCGACCGACTTCGGCAGGTCCAGGTGGGCCACGAAACGCACGTCCGGCTTGTCGATGCCCATGCCGAAGGCGATCGTCGCCACGATCACGACGCCGTCCTCGCGCAGGAAGCGGGCCTGGTTCGCCGCGCGGGTCCGGGCGTCCATCCCCGCGTGGTACGGCAGGGCGTCGACGCCCTGCTCCACCAGGGAGGCCGCGGTTTTCTCCACCGAGGCGCGCGAGAGGCAGTAGACGACTCCGGCGTCCCCCTCGTGCTCGGTCCTGATCAGTTCGAGGAGCTGCTTGAGCGGGTTGTTCTTCGCGACGATGCGGTACTGGATGTTCGGACGGTCGAAGCTCGCGACGAAGTGCCGGGCCTCCTGGAGACCGAGCCGGGTCGCGATCTCGGCGTGGGTGGCCTCGGTGGCCGTCGCGGTCAGCGCGATCCTCGGCACCTTGGGCCAGCGCTCGTGCAGCATCGACAGCGCGAGGTAGTCGGGCCGGAAGTCGTGACCCCACTGGGCGACGCAGTGCGCCTCGTCGATCGCGAAGAGCGAGACCGTGCCCCGGTCCAGCAGCCGCTGCGTCCCCTCCGTACGCAGCCGCTCGGGAGCCAGGTAGAGCAGGTCGAGCTCACCGGCGACGAAGGCCTGCTCGACCGTCTGCCGTTCGTACGGGTCCTGCGTCGAGTTCAGGAAGCCGGCCCGCACGCCGAGGGCGGTGAGCGCGTCCACCTGGTCCTGCATCAGCGCGATGAGCGGCGAGATCACGACGCCCGTGCCCTGTCTGACGAGCGCCGGGATCTGGTAGCAGAGCGACTTGCCGCCGCCGGTGGGCATCAGGACGAGGGCGTCGCCGCCCCCGACGACCTGCTCGACGATCTCCTGCTGCGCGCCTCGGAAGGAGCTGTAGCCGAAGACGCGGTGCAGCACCTCCGATGCCTCGGAGGTGGTCGCGGGGGAAGCTTCCGGAAGGGCCATTCCAGAAGCCTAACGGCGACGGCCGACACTCCCGTCCAAGCCCGGTGAACCTGTGGACAACCTCGGCCCGGGCTCACCTGTGGACGGACCTCAGCCCGCGGTCCTGGCCATCCACGCCTCGACCTCGTCCGCCGAGCGGGGCAGGCCCGCCGACAGGTTCTCGTGGCCGTCGGCGGTGACGACGAGGTCGTCCTCGATCCGGACGCCGATCCCGCGCCACTCCTCGGGAACGGTGAGATCGTCCGCCTGGAAGTAGAGGCCGGGCTCGACGGTGAGCACCATGCCGGGCTCAAGGACCCCGTCGACGTACTCCGCGTTCCGGGCCTGTGCGCAGTCGTGGACGTCCAGGCCGAGCATGTGACCGGTTCCGGCCATCGTGAAGCGGCGCTGGAGCCCCAGTGCGTACGCGCGGTCGGCCGGCCCCTCGATGAAGCCCCACTCGACGAGCCGGGCCGCGAGGTGGCGCTGGGACGCCTCGTGGAAGTCGCGGTACGCGGCGCCCGGCTTCACGGCGGCCATGCCCGCCTCCTGGGCCTCGTACACCGCGTCGTAGACCTGGCGCTGCACGGGCGTGAAGGTGCCGCTGATCGGGAGGGTGCGGGTGACGTCGGCGGTGTAGAGGGTGCGGGTCTCCACGCCGGCGTCGAACAGGAGCAGCTCCCCCGGGCGGACCGGGCCGTCGTTGTCCGTCCAGTGCATGATCGTGGCGTGCTCCCCGGCGGCGCAGATCGAGCCGTAGCCGACGGAGTTGCCCTCCAGGCGGGCGCGGCGGAAGAAGGTGCCCTCGATCCAGCGCTCGGAGGAGGCGACCGCGCGGGACAGCTCGCCGATCGCGTCGGTGAAGCCGCGCACGGTGGAGTCCACGGCCTTGCGCATCTCGGCCAGCTCCCACGCGTCCTTGACGAGCCGGAGGTCGCTCAGCGCCTCCTCCAGTTCGTCGTCCCGCTCCTCGTCGGTGGTGACGGCGGCCTCCAGGGCCGGGTCGATGCCCCGGACGATCCGCGTGGGCACACCGGAGGAGGCGACGGAGGCCAGGTCGTCGGCGGCCGTGCGGACGTCCCGGCAGGCGAGGCCGAGGACGCGCTCCGACTCGGCGAGGGTCCGCCGGCGCCCCATCCACAGCTCGGCGGTGTTGCCGATCCAGAACTCGTCGTTGTCCCTGCTGTCCCGGGGCAGCTGGTAGCAGTACGCGTCGTGGCCGCCGTCCGCACGGGGTTCGAGGACCAGCGCGCCGTCCCGTGCCTGGTCGCCGGTCATGTGCACATAGCCGGTGTACGGGCGGAAGGGGTAGGTGTCGTCGTTCGAGCGGACCTTGAGGTTGCCCGAGGGGATCACGAGGCGCTCTCCGGGGAAGCGCGCGGAGAGCGCGGCGCGGCGGCGGGCCGCGTACGGGGCCTGCTCGTCGAGCTCCAGGTCGTGCCGTTCGGTGTCCGCCCACCCCGTGCGCATGAGCGCCGACAGTTCGGCGGAGAGCTCCGTGTACAGACCGTTCTTCCGACCCTTGGCCACGTCGTGTCCCTTCGTCCATGCGGTGCCGTCGGCGACGGACAGTAGTCCGCGAAGCGGGCTCCTGGTGCCCAGGAGTGCCACTGGCACAGATCGGCCACGGACCGCGGCGGACGGTCGATAATGCGGGTCATGACGAACGCGAAACTCGGCGAGTCCCTTCGGCTCCTCGGCGTCGGCGAGGCCGCCGTGCGGGTCTATCTGGCTCTCCTGGAGGTGGCGCCGGCTCCCCTGGACGCGGTCGGGGCCGCGACGGGTCTGCGCGGGGCGGAGCTGGCGGCGGCGTACGCGGAACTGGCGGACGCCGGTCTCGCCGGTGCGGTGGACGAGGACGCGGAGGTGGTGGCTCCGGTGCCGCCGGCCGCCGGTCTGGAGATCCTGACCCGGCACCGGGCGGCCGAGCTGGAGGAGTCGCGGCTCGCGATCGGCGGCGCGTTCGAGTCCTTCCGGCGCCGACGGCTCGCCGCGTACGACGACCACCTCGTGGAGGTCGTCACGGGGGACGCCGTGGGTCCCCGGATGCGGCATGCGTGGGCGAGCGCCCGCGAGCAGATCCGGCAGTTCGAATCCCCTCCCTACTTCCCCAACCCGGGCGCCACGGACGACGCGCTGGCCACCCTCGCGCGCGGGGTGACGCAGCGCGTCATCTACTCCCGGGAGTCGCTGGAGTATCCGGGCCATCTGAAGGATGCCGTCGAACCCGCCGTCGAGGCAGGCGAACAGGCCCGGGTCCTGCCGTCCGTGCCGGTCAAGCTGGTGATCATCGACGAGGCGTACGCACTGGTCTCGCTGTCGATCCACGAGGCCGACGTGCACAACACGATGCTGGTGGTCCAGCCGTGCGGGCTGCTCTCGGCGCTCGTGGCCCTGTTCGAACAGTCCTGGCGGAACGCGCTGCCCTTCCACGGCCCCGACACCCGCCCGGGCGGCCTGCCGCCCGCCGACCGGCGCCTGCTCCGGCTCCTCGCGGGCGGCGCGGGCGACGACGTCGTCGCCCGCGAGCTGGGCATCAGCCGCCGGACGCTGTTCCGACGGTTGCAGATCCTGATGGCCAGGCTCGGTGCGGCGAACCGCTTCCAACTCGCCCTGCAGGCACAGCGGTCGGGCTGGCTGTGACCGACGCGGGCCTCGTCGCGCGAGGTGTCGAGGTGCGTGAACGGGTCCGGGGCGGGCCGGGGGCCGCTGCGGGGAGTGGCGCCGCGTCGGGCGGCACGGTCAGGGACCGGCCGCCCGACGCGGCGTCCTCACGGTCAGCGGTTCTCGGGCAGGTCCTGCTCGGCCGGGAGCCCCTGCGCCGTCGGCGCGTCGATCGCCGCGCGGGAGGACGGGGAGGACGACTTCGCGGGGGCCGGCTTCTTGCCGCAGAACGCGGCCTCGAGCGTGCCACCGAGCGCGGTGTTGGCCTCGCCCTTGTTGGACGTGTTCGCCACCGCGGAGAGGCTGCGGCGGCCGTCACGGGTCGCGAAGGCGTAGGTGTAGAAGCCCTGCACGGTGCCGGTGTGGCCGAACACCTGCGTACCGCAGGACAGGTTGTAGCGGCGCAGACCGAGGCCGTAGAAACGGGTGTTGGTGGTGTCCGTCGGGGTGACCGTCGTCATCGCGTCGAGCATGCGCGGCGAGAGCAGCCGGCCCCGCATCAGCGCGGTGGTGAAGGTGTTCAGGTCCTCCGCGTTGGAGATGACCGCCCCCGCCGACTGCGCCCAGGACACGGTCTGTTCCGTGGAGTCCACGAGCGGCCCGCCGACCTCGTCGGGGTGCAGGTAGCCACGCACCTGGAGCCCGGCGATCTTGGTGTCGGGGTGGACGTACGACGTGTTCCGGAGCCCCAGCGGCGTGAAGATGCGGCTCTGGTACGCCTCGGCGACCGGCTTGCCGGTGAGCTTCTCGATGAGCATGCCGACGACCACGAAGTTGGCGTTGGAGTACTTGTACGCCACGCCGGGCTGCGTGGTGCGCGGCTCGGCCAGGGAGAGGTTCACCAGCTCCTGGTAGCTGAAGACGCGGTTGCGTACGGCCTCGAAGCCGGGCACCGTCTGGTTGAACATGGCGTCGGTGTAGTCCGCCAACCCGCTGCGGTGGGTGAGCAGATGACGCACCGTGATCTTGTCGTCGGGCAGCAGCCCGGGCAGGTATCGGTTGACCGGCTGGTCGAGCTCGACCTTGCCCTCGTCCACCAGCTGCAGCAGCACGACGGCGGAGAAGGTCTTGCTGACGCTGCCGATCCGGAATCGCGCCTGGGTGTCCATGGGCGCGCCCGAGACTCGGTCGCGGACCCCGAGGGTGCGCGTCTTGACGCCACCGGGGCCGGTGTAGCGGGCCATGGCGCCCGGCGCGCCCTTGGCCATGGCGGCGTTCAGCGCCGCGGCCACGCCCTCCATGTCGGGGAGTCTGCCGGAGGGGCGCGTGGCGGCTTCGATCGCCGTGATGGGGTCGGGGGCCGCGGGCGCGGCGGGTGCGGCGGGCGCGGCGGGCGCGGCGAAGGCGCTGGTGGTGGGCGCGACGCCGGCGGCGAGTGCGGCGACCAGGGTGGCGCTGACGGCTAGGCGGCGATGCGGCGACAGGGGCACGTGGATTCCTCGGATCGTTCGACGACGCGGCACACGGCCAGCGGTGTGCCGCGAGGCTCCGGGAGACCTGGGCGCGGGCGCGCGCCGTCTCCGGAACCCATGGATCATGAGTGCCAACGTCCGCGAACGGTTCCTGACACGGGCCACGGGTTCCGGAGCTCACCGTTCCGTCCCGCTCCGAGCGACGAAGCCGTCAGAACGGAAGCGGTCGGAGCGGAAGCCGTCAGGCCCGGCAGCGCAGCATCTCCAGCGGCGGGCTCGCGTGGAAGTCGGCCCAGAACTCCTCGCCGAACTCACGGACGCCGGCTTCGGAGACCTGCAGCGGAACCCATTCCACCTCGCTGAAGCCGGCCGCCCGCAGCGACTTCTCGTAGACCTCGCGGCGCGGGGCCGAGGCGACGATGGTGATCGGCTGCGGGTCGAGGAGGGCCGTGACCCGCACCCGCGGACCCGTCTCGGCCTCCTCGCCGGTCGGCTCGCAGCGGAAGCCGTACGACTCCAGGGACGCGCAGTCGAACTGGTAGTCGGGCTTCTGGGCGAGCATGAAGAACTCTCCGCCCGGCACCAGGTTCCGGTGGATGTTGCGACACATCCGCTCCATCGCCGCGATGTCCTCGGCGTAGTTGAGACACTGCACGGCGAGCGCGATGTCGAAGCGCCGGTCGAGCGCGCCCAGTTCGGCCACGTCGCCGACCTCGTAGGCCACACCGAGCGGCTCCCGCTGCTCGATCTCCCGGGCGGCGGCGATCATCTCGACGGAGATGTCGACACCGAAGACCTCGCCGGCGCCGCGCCGCTTGAACTCCCTGCTGTAGAAGCCGGTGCCGCACGCCAGGTCGAGCACCGACCTGCCGGTCACGTCCCCGACCAGGCCCAGGAAGCTCGGCACCTCCCCGTAACGCGTCAACGGCAGGGACTTGAACCCCTCGAACGCCTCACCGATCTGGTCGTACTGCTGCACGCTCACGTGCTCCCCCATCTGTACGTCGTCCTGTACGTCGTCCTGTACGTGGCCACGCCGATCAACCGGACGCGGCCGTGGCAGAGAGTCTCCTCCGCGCCCGTCCGGCGGCCGTACTGGCAGATGGCACGAAAAGCGGGCCGGGTGAAGTGCCCATCACCCAACACCACCGCACACGTCCGGACGGACGCACGCGGCCCCCTTCCCTCCGTCCGCGATCGGCGATGAGTTCCGGAGCCGTACGGAGTCCACCCTTCACCGCCGCCCTCCGCCCGTCATGCGCGACCGACGGCCCGGTGCCAGGCTGGCGACAAAGGACCTCAGAAGGGAAAGCTCATGATCACCACCGACCCCGTCCCCGGCACCCCCTGCTGGCTCGACCTCGGGGCACCCGACGTCCCGGCCGCGGCGGCCTTCTACGGCACCGTGCTCGGCTGGGCGTACGAGCCCATGGAGGGCACGGAGGGCGGCGAGGACATGGAAGGCGGGATGTTCCGCAGGGACGGCAAGATCGTCGCCGGGCTCGGCAAGCTCACCGAGGCGGGGGCGCGGTCGGCCTGGATGATCTACTACTGCGTCGAGGACGCGGACGCCACGACCCGGGCGGTCGAGCAGGCGGGCGGCACGGTCCGGGTCGCCCCCATGGACCTCGGCGAGTGGGGCCGGATGGCGCAGTACACCGACCCGCAGGGCGGCCAGTTCGCCGTCTGGCAGCCCGGTACGGACAGCGGCGTGGAGCTCGTGGACGCGCCGGGCTCGCTCTCCTGGACGGAGCTGTACACGAGCGACGCGGAGGCCGCGAAGCGGTTCTACGGCGATGTCTTCGGCTGGTGGTACAGCGACATGGAACTGCCGGGCGGCGGCGGTACGTACTCCCTGGTCACCCCGTCCGGCCTCTCCGAGGACCGGATGCAGGGCGGCATCATGGGCATGCCCAAGGAGCAGCTCACCCTGACGAACGGACGGCCGTACTGGCACCCGGTCTTCGACGTCGAGGACTGCGACGCGGCGGTCGCCCGGGTGACGGCGAACGGGGGCAGCGTGCAGATGGGCCCGGACGACGCGGAGGGGGTCGGCCGCCTGGCGGTCTGCCTCGACCCGTCGAACGCGGACTTCGTGGTGCTCACCCCGGAGAATTCCTGACGCGAGTGCGTCCCTGTGATCAACTGATCATCACGAAGGCAGGCACCTGAACGACTACCACCACAGAGGCTCGACGACGATGGCGAACCAGCACGTGTATCTCGTGACCGGCGGCGGAACGGGCATCGGCGCGGCGACGGCCCGGCTCCTGGCCGAAGCGGGTCACCACGTGGTGATCTCCGGGCGCCGCCCCGAGCCGCTGCGGCTCGTCGCAGAGGAGACCGGGGCCCTGGCCGTCCCGTCCGACATCGGCGACCCCGACGCCGTACGCGCGCTCGTCGACACGGCGGTCGCCGCCCACGGCCGCCTCGACGGGGTGGTCCTCAACGCCGGTATCGGGCGGGGCGGCGGGGTCGGCGAGGTGACGCTCGACGACTGGGACACGGTGATGCGGACGAACCTCACCGGCCCGTTCCACCTGCTGCGCGCCGCGCTCCCGCATCTGCTGGACGCGCGGGGCGCGGTGGTCGCCGTGGCCTCGGTCTCCGCCCTGCGCAACGGCGTGGGCAACGCGGCCTACGCGACCTCCAAGGCGGCGCTCCTGCAGCTCTGCCGCTCGCTCGCGGTGGACTACGGGGCCGCCGGGCTGCGCGCCAACACCGTGTGCCCGAGCTGGGTGCGCACGGACATGGCGGACCGCAGGATGAGCCGGTTCGCCGACGAGGCGGGCCTCGACGGTGTGGACGCGGCGTACGAGGAGGTGACCCGCGTCCTGCCCACCGGCCGCCCGGGCGAGCCGCGCGAGGTCGCGGAGGCCGTCGCGTGGCTTCTGTCCCCGGCGGCCTCGTTCGTCAACGGGGCGGTCCTGACGGTCGACGGCGGCGCGACGGCCCTCGACCCCGGCACCCTCGCCTTCGACTTCCACCTCGACCCGCGCACTCCCCGCACCTGACGCCCGCCGTCCGCACCCGAGGTGGGCGCTGCGTGCCCCCGTCCCGTGCTCGGGGCGGGGGCACCTACGTGCGGCAGCGGTCACAGGAAGCCGACGGTGCTGGGTGGGGCGTAGATGTGGCGGGCCAGGTGTTCGTTGCCGAAGCGGAGGGCGGTCGCTCGGCGGTGGTCGGGTTCCGTCTCGCGGGCGATGCGGTTCCGGTGGTCGGCGCAGGTGTCGCAGTCGGGTTCCCATGCGGGCAGCAACTCGGCGTGGTGTTCGGCGAGGTGCTCGCCGAGGGCCATCTGCGTCGTGAGGGTGCTGTCGAAGGGGTCCCAGTCGACGCCTCGTTCGCCGGTCAGGCGTAGTTCGGCGATCTCCTCGCCGACCTGACGCATCGTCCGGTAGAGGGTGACGCATCGCGCGCACGCCCACATCCACGCAGGCGGAAGGGGCCACTGGTGCTCGGGGTTCGTCTCGTCCGGGCTCATGAACGGCACGGTAGTTCGCCGGGCGGGGCCCGTGGGGGCCGGGCGGGTGCATTCACCCGCCCGTGGACACGCACGGAAGCGGAGGTGGCGTCACCCGACGCGGCGCAGCGCCTCCGGGGTCAGGTCCGCGAGGGTCGGGTACCCGTCGACCGCCATCAGCAGATCCGCCTCCGCGAGCAGGGAGCGGAGTACGTGGACCAGCCCGTCGACCCAGCCGAGCGCGAGCCCGTAGGCGTACGGGCGTCCCACGGCCACCGCGGTCGCGCCCAGGGCGAGCGCCTTGACCACGTCCGTACCGCTGCGCACGCCCGAGTCGAAGATCACGGGGAGCCCGTCGGCCGCCTCGACGACCTCGGGCAGCGCGTCGAGCGCGGCGAGGCCGCCGTTGGCCTGCCGGCCGCCGTGGTTGGAGCAGTAGACGCCGTCCACGCCCCCGTCCTTGGCGCGGCGGACGTCCTCGGGATGGCAGAGGCCCTTCACGATCAGCGGGAGCGAGGTCAGCGACCGCAGCCAGGGCAGGTCGTCCCACGTCAGCGGGTTGCCGAAGACACCCGCCCAGTGCAGCACCGCCGCGCCCGCGTTCTGCTCGGGCGGCTGGGCGAGGGCCGCCCGGAAGACGGGGTCGCTGGTGTAGTTCGCCAGGCAGTGCCCCCTCAGCTGGGGGAAGTTGCTCGTCGACAGGTCCCTCGGGCGCCACCCGGTCACCCAGGTGTCGAGCGTGACGACGATGCCGCGGAACCCTGCCTTCTCGGCGCGCTCCACCAGGCTCGCGGCCAGGTCCCGGTCCGTGGGCGTGTAGAGCTGGAAGAAGCCCGGAGTCGAACCGAACTCGGCGGCGACCTCCTCGAGCGGGTCCACCGACAGCGTCGAGGCGATCATCGGCACTCCTGTGGCGGCGGCGGCCCGCGCGGCGGCGAGGTCACCGTGGCCGTCCTGCGCGCACAGGCCCAGCACCCCGATCGGCGCCATCATCAGCGGCGAGGGCAGGGACAGGCCGAACATCGACACCGACAGGTCCCGCTCCTTGGCTCCCACGAACATCCGGGGGATCACGCCGTGGCGGGCGAACGCGGCCACGTTCGCGCGCTGCGTGTGCTCGTCGCCTGCGCCACCCGCCACGTACGACCACACCGAGGGGGACATCGCCGCGCGCGCCCGCTCCTCCCACCCCTCGAACGTCATCGGGAAGCGCGGCATGACCCCGCCCAGCCCGTTGAGGTAGATCTCGTTCTGGTACTCGCCGAACGCGCCCACTCCGTGCTCCCCATTCCTCGACAGGCCGGCCCGAGACAGCCTCTACAGCACGCGGGACACCTTCTCACCGTCCGGGCGGCGGCCACAGGGGTTCCGCACGGCGTACGACGGTGAAGTCGACCGTGCGGAACCGTCAGGCGGCGCGGCAGAGCGCCGCGGGATCGGCCGGCACCGAAGCGCCGGCCATGTTCGCGGGCACGGGAGCGGCGGCGCGGACACCGGCCGCAGCCCGCGAGCGGTTCCGCGCGAAGACGACGAGGCGCAGTCATGGCGCCATCGCGAGCCATCATGGCGCAGGCGCATGGCGCCACCGCACATCAGGAGGGAGTCGGGGTCACGCCTTCCGGGGGTCCGTCGGGATTCGCCGGACCGGCGCTCGGTCGGCGGCCTACCGTACGAACGAGCCGCGCCGACCGCCGCGGTCACATGAGGAGGAAGTCCGTCTCACCGACGACAACGACTTCGTCACTCACCTGATCACCAACGCCCTGACCAGCGCGGAGGAGGACTGACGTGCTCCCCCGCCGCCCGGGAGCGCGGGCCTCGCGGGCTCAGGCCTCGCCGAGAGCACGAGCGCGCCGGAAGCGCTCCAGACCGTCGGTGAGCGTCACGATCGGGTCGGGGTAGTCGAAGGAGGCCCGCTCCGCCGGGGAGAGTCTCCACGGCTCGTGGACCAAGGGGGCGGCCACTGCGCCGAGTTCGGGGACCCAGCGGCGGACGTAGGCGCCGTCGGGGTCGTATCGCTTCGCCTGGAGGACGGGGTTGAGGACCCGGTTGGGCCGGCTGTCGGTGCCCGTGCCCGCGACCCACTGCCAGTTCAGCTGGTTGTTCGCGACGTCTCCGTCGACGAGGAGCCCGAGGAAGTGGCGGGCGCCCGCCCGCCAGTCGAGGTAGAGCGTCTTGGTGAGGAAGGAGGCCGCGATGAGCCGTCCTCGGTTGTGCGTCCAGCCCTCGTACGCGAGTTGGCGCATCGCGGCGTCGACGAGGGGGTAGCCGGTCCGACCCTCCTGCCAGGCGCGGAGGTCCGCCTCGGCCCGCCTGCCGTGGCGCCAGCGGTCGTGGCGCGGCCTGTAGTCCTCGGTGGCGGCGTGCGGGCGGGCGTTCAGGACCTGGTGGTGGAAGTCCCGCCAGCACACCTGGCGTACGAAGGCCTCCGCTCCCGGCCCGCCCCGGGACCGCGCCCGGTGCACCACCTCGGTCGCCGAGACCGCGCCGAAGTGCAGGTACGGGGAGAGCCGGGAGGTGGCGTCGCCCGCGAGGTCGTCGTGCCGGTCCTCGTACGCGTCGACGTGGCGCGACATCCAGGCCGTGAGCCGCGCGCGGCCCTTCCGCTCCCCGCCGACGGCGAGTCCCTCGGAGACCGACGGGATCTCGGCGCGTGAGGGCACCTCGTCGGACCGCACGCCGCTGGGGACCGGCACCGATCGGGGTGCCGCGACCGGAGCGCGATGCGGCTCGGCCGACCATCGGCGGTAGTACGGGGTGAAGACCGCGAAGTGGTCCGATCCCGCCGGGGTGACCTCGCCGGCCGGCAGGACGGTGACGACCCCGTCGTGGACGTGCAGCCCGCGGCCGTCCCGCTCCAGGGCGTGGCGCAGCCGCCGCTCGCGCTCGTGGGCGAACGCGCTGTGTCCTGCCGCCATGTGCACCTCGTCGGCGTCGGCCTCCCGGGCCACGGCGCACACCTCGGCCGTGGTGTCCCCGTGCCGTACGACGAGCCGGCCGCCACGGGCGCGCAGCCCGGCGTCCAGGTCGGTCAGGCAGTCGGCGAGGAAGGCGAGACGGTTCGGCGCGGCGAAGCCCGCCCGGTCCACGGCCGGGTCACGGACGAACAGGGGCACCACCTCGGGCGCCGAAGCGAGTGCGGCCCGCAGGGGCGGGTGGTCGTGGAGTCGGAGATCCGAGGTGAACAGGACGATCGACGCATGCATGGCACCACTCTGGCGCGTGGGCACCGGGCCGGCGGCGAGGCACCCCGTGGACACCGCCACGACCTTCCGCCGTCACCGGCTCACGCGCGCGTGGTTCCGCCCGCGCGGGCCGACTCCTCCGCGGCTCGCGCGATCCGGCGCGCCATGCCGCCGAACACGACGGCGTGGAAGGGGGCGACGCTCCACCAGTAGAGGTGCCCTGCCAGTCCCCTGGGGTGGAACAGGGCCCGCTGGTGGTACCGCGACCGCCCGGCCCCGTCGTCCTCCACGCGCATCTCCAGCCAGGCGAGGCCGGGCAGCCGCATCTCCGCCCGGAGCCTGAGCAGGCTCCCCCGCTCGATCTCCTCCACGCGCCAGAAGTCCAGGGCGTCGCCGACCCGCAGGCGGGTCGCGTCACGGCGGCCCCGGCGCAGCCCGACCCCGCCGACGAGCCGGTCCAACCAGCCGCGCAGGGCCCAGGCCAGCGGGAAGGAGTACCAGCCGTTCTCGCCGCCGATCCCCTCGACGACCCGCCACAGCTCCTGCAGCCCGGCGCCGACGTCGCGTTCCCTCTCGTCGGTGTACAGGCTGCCGCCGGCCCAGTCGGGGTCCGTGGGCAGCGGGTCGCTCGGTGCTCCCGGCACCGCGGCGGACGACCAGCGGGTGACGACCTCGGCGTCCCGTACGCGCCGCAGGGCGAGGGTGAGGGCCTCGTCGAAGGGGACGGGCGAACCGGGCGGGTCGAGCACGTGGCGGGCGATGTCGTGCTCGGTGCACACGACTTCGTACCGCAGGGACTCCGCGAGGGGTCGGGCCAGGGCGGCGGGGACCGGGGTGACCAGCCCGATCCACTGGCTGGAGAGGCCCGGGGTGAGCATGGGGACGGGCAGGATCAGTCTGCGCGGCAGCTGGGCGACCGCGGCGTAGCGCTCCATCATCTGCCGGTACGTCAGAACGTCCGGGCCGCCGATGTCGAAGGTCCGGGTGACGTCCTCGGGCATCCGGGCGCTGCCGACGAGGTAGCGCAGGACGTCCCGGACGGCCACGGGCTGGACGCGGGTGCCGACCCAACTGGGTGTCACCATCACCGGGAGGCGCTCGGTGAGGTAGCGGAGCATCTCGAACGACGCCGAGCCGGAGCCGATCACGACGGCGGCGCGCAGCACGGTCGTGGGCACCCCGGAGTCGAGCAGGATCCGGCCGACCTCGGCACGGGAGCGCAGGTGCGGGGAGAGGTCCTGGTCCCGCATGCCCGCGGGGGTGAGTCCCCCGAGGTACACGATGCGACGGATTCCGGCCGCGCGGGCCTCGGCGGCGAAGGTACGGGCGGCGCGGCGGTCCTCTTCCTCGAAGTCCCGCCCGGAGCTCATCGAGTGGACCAGGTAGTAGGCGACCTCGACGTCGCGCAGGGCGGGGCGCAGGGTCGTGGCGTCGGTGACGTCGCCTTCGACCACCTCGACGCGGTCGGCCCACGGGTGGTCGCGGAGGTGGGAGGGGGTGCGGGCCAGGCAGCGGACGGCGTATCCGGCGTCGAGAAGTTCGGGCACGAGCCGGCCGCCGATGTAGCCACCCGGTCCGGTGACCAGACACCGTTCGCCGGTGGGCCCGCTCCTGTCGTGCGTCTCCATGACCTCTCACTCCCCTCCGACGGCACGTCCCCGTCGCCGTTTCGGAGTGTGGGCGCGGTTCCCACTCGTACGGAGTCACCTCACGGGGCCGACCGGAGGTCCTCGGGGGCGCCGCCGTTGCGGGGCGCGCGGAGGGGGAAGGGCCCCTCCATGCGTATCGATCTGACGGGACGTACCGCTCTGGTCACCGGTTCCACGCAGGGCATCGGGGCCGCCATCGCCACCGGCCTCGCCCGGGCCGGGGCGCGGGTGGGGATCAACGGGCGGACGGACGAGCGGGTGGACAGAGCCGTCGCCGGCATTCGGAGTGAGGTGCCGGGCGCGGATCTGGTCCCCGTCGTCGCCGATGTCACCACCGAGGACGGGGAACTCCGGGCCGCCGGGGTGCTGCCGGAGGTGGACGTCCTCGTCAACAACCTCGGCATCTTCGAGACCGCCGAGCCCTTGGACATCAGCGACGAGGAATGGCGCCGCTACTTCGAGGTGAACGTGCTCGCCGGCGTACGGCTGATCCGCCGGTACCTGCCCGGGATGATGGAGCGGGGCTGGGGGCGGATCCAGAACATCGCCAGCGACTCGGCGGTGGTCGTCCCGGCGGAGATGATCCATTACGGGATGACCAAGACGGCGCTCCTCTCCGTCACGCGCGGCTTCGCCAAACGCGCCGCAGGCACCGGGGTCACCGTCAACTCGGTCATCGCGGGCCCCACGCACACGGGTGGCGTCGAGGACTTCGTCTACGAGCTGGTCGACCGCTCGCTCCCGTGGGACGAGGCGCAGCGCGCCTTCATGCGGGAGCACCGGCCGCAGTCGTTGGTGCAGCGGCTGATCGAACCGGAGGAGATCGCCTCCATGGTCGTCTACCTCGCCTCCGACCAGGCCTCGGCGACGACCGGCGGAGCACTGCGCGTGGACGGCGGGTACGTGGATTCGATCCTGCCGTAGGCCGTGGGAGCGGCTCGGGCCGCTCCCGTCGCCTCGGCGTCAGCGCGCTCCGAAGACCTGGGTCCAGTAGGGGCCGCCCTCGTTGTGGATGCCGATCCCGATCTCCTTGAAGTCGCAGTTGAGGATGTTGGCGCGGTGGCCCGGGCTGTTCATCCAGGACTCCATCACCTGCTCCGCGCTGCTCTGCCCCATGGCGATGTTCTCGCCGTACGTCGACCAGGGGTACCCGGTGGCCGTGACCCGCTCGCCCGGACCCTTGCCGTCGGGGTTGGTGTGGTCGAAGTAGTCCCGCGCGGCCATGTCCTCGGAGTGCCCCTGCGCCGCCCTGGTCAGCTGTGAGTTCGCCGTCAGCGGGCCGCATCCGGCCTTGGCCCGCTCGGCGTTGACCAGACTGATCACCTGGTCGGCGGTGGAGGAGCCCGAGTCCGAGCCGGAGCCGGAGTCCGATCCTGACCCGGAGCCGCCGGTGGCCGTCGGCTTGGGCTTCGGCTTCGGCCTGGTCGTGGGCGCGGAGGTACGGGGGGCGGCCGTCTTCGACGGCGTGGCCTTCGCGGTACGGCTCGGACTGGTCGACGGGGTCGCCGTGGCACTGGCCGATGTCGACGCCGACGCCGAGGGGGTCTCCAGGAGGGCGGTCGGATCCTGCCCGAGGGGCAGGTCCGGGCCGGGAGCCGCTGCCCGGTTCGCGTCCAGCGTCTCCCCGTCCCCCTCGGGTCCGGTGTTCAGGTAGAAGGCCCCGCCGGTGACCGCCACGACCGCCATACCGGCGGCGACCACGGCCCTGCGACGCCCACGCCGCTGCTCCTGCTCCCGCCGCCGCCGAGCACTCCGCGAACTGCGGGCACCCGGTTCGACGGGGCCTACGGGAGTGACGGGACTGGTGGGACTGGCGGTGCTCTGGGTCTCGTACGGCGCGAGGGGTTCGTACGCCGCCTCCGCCTCGTACGCCGCCTCAGGCTCGTAGGACGCGTACGGCTCGTACGGCTCGTAGGGCGCGTACGGTTCACCCGCTGCGTACGCGGCCATCGGCTCGACCGACTCGTACGGTGCAGGCGTCGGCGTCGGTATGCCGTACGGCGCCGGTATCTCGTAGGCCCCGTACGCTCCCTGCATCCCGGACGTCTCGTACGCCCCCTGCACCCCTTGCCCCTCGTACCCTCCATACGCCCCGTACGTCTCGTACGAACCCGGCGCCTCATAGGGCGCCCCCGCCCCGTAGCCAGCGTCGGTGCCGTACTGCTGCTGCGTCGGGTACGCCGCCGTGCTCGCCGCGGTGAGGTTGAAGGCGATGCTCTCCCGGACCGAGTTGAGCAGCAGCGCCGACGGGGGCACCAGGAGCAGTCCGGCCAGCAGCCCCTCGGCGGGGACGAGGTTGCTCCACAGGCCGGCGCAGTGGACGCAGCCGCGCGCGTGCCGGGCTATGCGCTTGCGCCACAGGGCGGAGGGACGGCCGTCCCAGGTGCCGAGCTCGGACCGGAGGGTGGGGCACGGCGGGTTCTCCGCCAGGGCCCGTACGACGACACGGGCGGTGTCGAGCTGCGCCTTCATCCGCTGCACCCGGACCGCGGTGTGCTCGGTCGACAGTTCAAGGGCCGCCGCCACCTCGTAGCGGGTCAGCTCACCGGCGCACTCCAGCCACCACAGCGAGAGCAGCGCGCTGTCGTCCGGTTCCATCCAGCGGGTGGCCTCGGCGGTCTCGCGGCGCTGCCCGGACAGGTACAGACTGATCACGGTCAGGTCCACGAAGTCCGCGCCGGGATGCGCGAGGTCACGGGCTTCGTCGAGGACGCCCGTGTGCGGACCGGACTGCTGCTTGTGCCAGTGGCCGCGTATCCCGTTCATGGCGATCGCGACGAGCCAGGACCGGAAACTGTCCGGGGCGCGCAGCCCCGCGAGCCCGTCGAGCGCCCGCAGCATCGTCTCCTGTACGACGTCGTCGACGTCGTGGTGGCCGTTCAGGGCCCGGCCCACAATGTTGTAGACCAGGGGCAGGTAGGCGGCGATGAGCTGGTCCTGGGCCCAGAGGTCCCCGCTCTGCGCCGCCCTCACGAGGTCCGTGCCGTGCTGCGTAACGTACTGCGTGCCCATGCCCTGATTCACTCTGCCCATCCCGCCTGTTGTCGGTGCCCAGCAGTTGGGAGACCGCAGAGCGTCCCTCGGATAACAGGAAACGCCGAAAGTTTCGCGGTACGTCTTCGGTTCTGGCCAGAGGCCTGCCGACCGGTCGGGCCGGACAGTGGTCAGACGCGCAGCCACACCGCCGTGTCCTGGGGCAGCCGCCCCTCGGCGTCGAGCGGTCCGCTGGCGAGCAGGATCCGCTCGTGCGGGGGGAGGGCGGCGGGTGTGCGCGCGAGGTTGGCGACGCATACGAGGCCCTGGGTACGGGCGAAGGCGAGCACGCCCTCCTCGGCGGGCAGCCAGGTCATGGGCCCGTCGCCGAAGCCGCCTTCGGTCCGGCGCAGCGCCAGGGCCGTCCGGTACAGCGCGAGCATCGATCCCGGGTCGGTGTGCTGGCGGTCGACCGCGTAGCGGGCCCAGTCCCGGGGCTGGGGCAGCCACGGCTCGTCCGCCGAACCGAAGCCGTACCAGGGTGCTTCGGCGGTCCACGGCAGCGGGACGCGGCATCCGTCGCGTCCAGGGTCGACGCCCTCGGAGCGGGCGTGCATGGGGTCCTCGATGCGGTCGAGCGGGATGTCGGCCTCCGGCAGGCCGAGTTCCTCGCCCTGGTAGACGTAGACGGATCCGGGCAGCGCGAGGGTGAGCAGGGCGGCGGCGCGGGCGCGGCGCGTGCCGAGGTCGAGGTCGGTGGGCGTGCCGAAGGCCTTGGTCGCGAAGTCGAAGCCGGTGTCCGCGCGCCCGTAGCGGGTGGCGGTCCTGGTGACGTCGTGGTTGCAGAGGACCCAGGTCGCGGGGGCTCCGACCGGGGCGTGCTCGGCGAGGGTGTCGTCGATGGTGCGGCGCAGCCGGTCCGGCTCCCAGGGGCAGGAGAGGAAGTTGAAGTTGAAGGCGGTGTGCAGCTCGTCGGGGCGGAGGTAGCGGGCGAAGCGCTCGGAGTCCGGGAGCCAGACCTCGCCGACGAAGACCCCCTGGTAGGTGTCGGCGATGGCGCGCCAGGACCGGTAGATGTCGTGGAGTTCGTCCTGGTCGATGTACGGGTGGGGGTCGACGCCCTCGACGAAGTCGGCGAGTGCCGGGTCCTTGGCGAGGAGGGCGGCGGAGTCGATCCGTACGCCGGCGACACCGCGCTCGAACCAGAAGCGCAGGACGTCCTCGTGCTCGCGGCGGACCGCCGGGTGGGCCCAGTTGAGGTCCGGCTGCTCGGGGGTGAAGAGATGGAGGTACCACTCGCCGTCCTCGACCCGGGTCCAGGTCGCGCCGGAGAACTGCGAGGGCCAGTCGTTGGGCGGGAGTTCGCCGTTCTCGCCCCGGCCGGGGCGGAAGTGGAACAGCTCGCGCTCGGGGCTGCCGGGTCCTGCGGCCAGGGCCGCGCGGAACCAGGCGTGCTGGTCGGAGACGTGGTTGGGGACGATGTCGACGATCACGCGGATGCCGAGTTCGCGGGCTTCGGCGATCAGCTTCTCTGCCTCGGCGAGGGTGCCGAAGGCGGGGTCGATGGTGCGGTAGTCGGCGACGTCGTACCCGCCGTCCACCAGCGGGGAGAGGTACCAGGGGGTGAACCAGACGGCGTCGACGCCCAGTTCGGCGAGGTAGGGCAGTCTCGCCCGGACGCCCGCGAGGTCCCCGGTGCCGTCGCCGTCTCCGTCGGCGAAGCTGCGTGGGTACACCTGGTAGATGACGGCGTCGCGCCACCAGTCGTCGGTGCGGTGCGAGTTCGGGGCTGCCACGTGACGGTCCTTTCGGGCAGGTCGGGGTTCTTCGCCGCCGGCCCGGTTGCTGCGGGGCATGGATCGGGCCGGCGGCGAAGGTCTGGGGGTGCGGAGGCGGGGACGGGCGGCGCTGTCAGCCCTTGAGTCCGCCTGCGGTGAGACCGCTCATGATGTTGCGCTGGAAGACCAGGAAGATGAGCAGGGTCGGCACGGAGGCGATGGTGAGCGCGGCGATGAGCACGTTCACGGGTACGCCGTTGGAGAGCGAGTAGATGCCGACGTTGAGCGTCTGCATCGCGGGGTCGGGGAGCGTGAGCATCGGCCAGAGGAAGTCCTTCCAGACCCCCACGACGGCGAAGATCGACACCACGCCCAGGATCGGCCGCGAGATGGGCAGCACGATCGACCACAGGATCCGCGTCGGTGACGCCCCGTCCATCGAGGCCGCGTCGAGGAGCTCTCTCGGGATCGAGTCGAAGAACCGCTTGAGCAGGAAGATGTTGAAGGCGTTGGTGACGGACGGGAGCCAGATCGCCCAGGGCGTGTTCAGCAGGTTGCGCTCCACGACGGGCACGTCCAGGACCGTGAGGTACTGCGGTACGACGAGGACGGTCGCCGGGATCATCAGGGTGGCCAGCATCAGGCCGAGGATCGCCTTGCCGAGGACGGGCCGCAGCTTGGAGAGCGAGTAGGCGGCCGCCACGTCGAGGACGAGCTGGAAGGCGAGGGCGCCGAACGCGTAGTAGAGGGTGTTGAAGAGCAGGGTGGCGAGGTCCATGACCTCCCAGGCCCGGGTGTAGTTCTCCGGGGCGAAGGAGCCCGGCACCAGGGTCGGCGGGGTCTGGATGACCTCCTGGGCGTCCTTGAAGCCGCTCGTCACCAGCCAGTACAGGGGGCCGAGGAACGCCAGGGTGAAGCCGCCGACGACCACGGCGAAGACGGTCCAGTAGATGACCTTGCCTCGGGGGCGGGCGAGCTGCGCCGGCGAGATGAGTGTGCGTGTGGACATGCTGGTCTCCCCCGGTCCTACTCGTCCTCGGCGCGGCTGAGCTTCACGTACGCGGCCGAGAATCCGGCCAGGAGTACGAGGAGGAGCAGGCCGAGCGCCGCCGCGGCACCGTAGTTGTTGAAGTTGAAGGCGTACTGGTAGATGAGGTACACGACGGTCGTGGTGGAGCCCTCGGGTCCTGCGCCGCCGGTGAGCAGGAAGGGTTCGACGAAGACCTGCATGGTCGCGATGATCTGCATGAGCAGCATCAGCGAGAGGATGAGGCGCGTCTGCGGGATGGTGACGTGCCAGATCTTGCGGAAGAGGCCCGCGCCGTCCAGTTCGGCCGCCTCGTACAGCTCGCCGGGGATGGACTGGAGCGCGGCGAGGTAGATGAGGGCCGCGCCGCCCATGTTCATCCAGGTCGAGGCGATGACGACGGAGAGCATCGAGAGGTCGGGGTCCTGGAGCCACTGCTGCTCGGGCAGGTGAAGGGACCGGAACAGCTCGTTGAGCAGGCCGTAGCCGGGGTCGTACAGGTACTTGAAGAGAAGGACGGAGGCGACCGGCGGGAGCATCACGGGCAGGTAGACGAGGAGCCGGAGGTAGCCCTGTCCGTGGTGGAACTCGTTGATGACGAGGGCGACGACGAACGGGACGGCGAATCCGAAGACCAGCGCGAGGACGGTGAACAGGAGCGTGTTGCGCCAGGCCTGCCAGAAGGCCGGGTCGTTGAAGACGGTGACGAGGTTGTCGAAGCCGACCCAGGTCGTCGAGCCGCTCTCGGTCTTCTGGAAGGCCAGGAAGAACTCCCTGACCATCGGGTACCAGGAGAAGACCGCGAAGCAGAGGACCGCGCCGATGAGGAAGCCGTGGGCGGTCAGGTTGCGCCGCAGGCTCTTCGCGAACCGCCCGCCGGGGGGTGCGTGGTCCGTCTCGTGCGGCGGGGAGTGGCGGGGGGATCCCGCCTTGCTCGGGGTCAGGCTGGGGGCCGACATCGTCGCTCCTTGGTGCTGGTCTGCCGGGTCTGCCGGGTTGTCGTCCTGCGGATGGCCCAGGGACAGCCCCTAGGTCCTAGGTCCCGGGCGGGGGCGGCACGTCGTCCGTCCCCGCCCGGGATCCGGTCACCCGGTGGCGAGGACCTGGTTGACCTGCGTCTCGGCGGTGGCGAGCAGCTTGTCCATGTCGGCGTCCTTGTTGGTGAGGATGCCGGACATCACGTTGTCGAGGACCTTGTAGACCTCCTGGGCCTTCGGCGGCTCCGCCTTGCCCGCGACCGGGTTGTCCATGAAGGCCTTGAAGTTGGCGACCGGCATGGTGGCGTGCTCCACGCGGGCGGTGTCGTCCTTGCCCTTGGAGTCGTTCAGCCAGAAGTTGGGCTGCGGGACGCCGACCGGCAGGCCGTCCTGCTTGGTGCGCGCCCAGTCGAACTGGCCCTTGCCGACGGTGAGGTTCTTGAAGTTCAGCCAGGCGACCGCTGCCTTGATCTTGTCGGAGGAGATCCCCTTCTTGATCATGTAGTTGTTGCCGCCTGCCAGGGTGGCCTTCTCGCCGGGTATCGGTCCCATGCCGAAGTTCTCGTACTTCGCGCCCAGTTGCTGGACCATGTACGCGATGTCGTCGGGCGCGGCGAGGAACATGCCGAGCTTGTCGGTCGCGATCTGCTTCTGCAGGTCGCCCCACTGGAGCAGCTGGGTCTTGCCCATGCTGTCGTCCTCCCAGCGCATGGCGTGGAGGTTCTTCGCGACCTGCTTGCCGAGCTCGTTGTTGAAGGCGGCCTTCTTGCCGCTCGCGTCGACGACGTCGCCGCCCAGGCTGTACATCTGCGCGGTGAAGTGCCAGCCGCCGGTGTTGCCCGCGCTGTACTCGCCGAAGCCGGCGATCCCGTTGCCGAGTCCGGCGATCTTCTTCGCGGCGGCGCGGACCTCGTCCCAGGTGCGCGGCGGGGCGTCGGGGTCGAGGCCGGCCTGCGTGAAGAGCTTGCGGTTGATGAGCAGGCCCATCGTGTAGTTGCTGGTGGGCAGGCCGTAGAGCTTGCCGTCCTGCTTGAGGGAGCCGAGGACGTTCGGGTCGATGTCCTTCAGGAGCGGGACGGTCTTGTCGTTGACGTACGCGGTGATGTCGGCGGCGCCGTCGTTGTCGAGGACCTGCTGCAGGTCGGTGAAGTACGTGTAGAAGACGTCCGGTTGCGACTTGGCCTTGAGCATCGCGGTGAAGCGGGGCGGTTCGAGGCACTGGCCGGCGGTGGAGCGGCCCTCGATCGTGACGTTCGGGTACGTCTTGTTGAAGGTGGCGACGTCCTCCTTCCACTCCTTGAGCTCGGCCGCCTTCGCCGTCGGGGGCATGCAGTCGATGGTGAGCGTCACCTTGGTCTTCGGGTCCAGCGGGGCGGCGGGGTCGGACGACCCGCCGCCCTCGGAACCACCGCTGCCGTTGTTGCTGCTGCTCGTGCCGCAGGCGGCGAGCGCGGTCAGCGTGAGCGCGGAGACGAGGGTGACCGCGCTGGCGCGGCGCGTACGGCGGAACCGGGCACTTCTCATGGGTGGTCCCCTTCGGGCATGAACGTGGAGGTTCGCCCCACCGCCGGTGCGTTGTGGGGCGCGCCACACTCAACCACCCCCAACAAGTGAACGCAAGATATCGCGCTGATTTCGTAATTGCCTGACAGAGGAAGGAAGGAGGCCGGGGAAATCGGGGGCTCGGAGCGCCGATCGGCCGCAACGCACGCAAGGCCGGCGCAAGCGGCCGCAAGCCGCCTGCGCCGACCTCGCCGGGCCCTGGCCCGTGCTGTCGCCGGACCCGCTAGGGGTTGACGTTGATCTTGAACGTGGACGTGGTGTTACGGATGTCCACCGCGTTGCCGCTCAGCTGGAGGCCGTTGAAGGTCACCTCCCCCACGGCGGGCCCCTGCCCCGACTCGGGCATCTCGTTCGCCCAGAGCCCGAAGCCCGACTTCGCGTCGTACGCGTCCCCGCTCTTGCGCGCGCCCGTGATCGAGATGTCCGTGAACACGGTGTCCTTGATGGGGAACTGCGGCTGCCCGCCGACGTAGTTCGTCTGGAACATCACGCCGCTGTACGTCGGGTCGACGATGTCGACGTGGTTGACCCTGATCCCCTGGAAGACCTTCGAGGCCGAGAAGACCCAGATCCCCGGGAAGGTCTGCGCGCCCCAGAAGTGCCCGCCGGCCCGGACGATCGAGATGTTCTCGAAGGTCGTGGGATCGGTGCCGAAGCCGTTCATCGGGTAGCCGAAGTCCAGCGAGGAGATCGTGATCCCGGAGTAGACGAGCGTGTCGGCGATGTGGACGTTGCGGAAGGTGTTGTTGAAGCCGCCGTAGACGGCGACGCCCGCCGCCCGCCAGGTCAGCGTCGACGTCAGGTTCTCGTAGACGTTGTTCTTCATGTCCGCGCCGCCCGCGTCGATCGCGGAGAAGAGCGCGAAGCTGTCGTCACCGGTGGCCCTCGCGTCGTTGTTGGACACGAGGTTGTCCGTCGACCCGTTGGTCATGTTGATGCCGTCGGCGAACATGTTCCGGATCCGGGAGTTGCGAATCGTGATCCGGTCGGTGTTGGCGCCCCAGTACAGGCACACCATGTGCTCGTTCCAGATGTCGTCGATGACGATGTCCGTGACGTTCGCGAAGTCGAAGACCTTGCCGGGGCCGTCGATCCGCGAGGTGTAGTTGCCGAAGTAGGCGAAGCCCTTGAAGAGCGAACCCTTCGCCGCCGCCTCGGCCCGGAAGCCCACGTCGGTGTTGTCCTGCGTGGAGGGCGCGTGGAACTTCGTGTACCAGGGGCCGGCGCCGACGACCTTCACGGCCTTGCCGTACACCTGGAACTTGCTCGACGTCTGGTAGTCGCCCGGCGGCAGGTAGACCCCGACGAGGGTGCCCGTCGTGTCCATCCGTACCCGGTCGAGCGCGTTCTGGACGTCCTGGTGGCCGAAGCCGGCCGGCACCGTGTACGTGGCCGGGTCCGGGTTGCCGACCGGCGCGACCTGCTCCAGGTTCACGAAGTCGATCGCGTACGACTGGCTGTTGGCGGCGTCCTTCTGCAGCCGGATCCTGCTGCCCGCCCGCACGGTCTCGCCGAGCATGATGGGGGACTCGTCGTAGATGTGGCGCGGGGCGCCCGCGCCCGGGGAGTTGCCCGGAGCGGCCTCGGCTCCGTACAGCCAGGCGTACTTCGAGGTCACCGGGAGCGCCTTCTTGAACACCCCGTCGACGTACACGTTGATCGTGGAGTCGATGCCGCCGCCGCCCGGGGCGTCGGGCAGCGAGACGCGGGCGACCAGGGTGTTCGTGTCGGCGCGGGTGGTGAACTCGACGTACTCGCCCGTCGCGTCCAGGTTCACGGCCTTGCGGCCCGAGGCCTCGCCCGCGATGTCGCCGACGGTCCGGTTCGGGCCGACGACCTGCGCGCCTCCCCCGGCGGTGCCGTCCTCCGCCTCGTACATGTCGTACGGCATGTCGGCGCCGCGGCCGACGAACAGCGGCTGGGTGGAGGTGTTGTTGGCGCGCTTGACCGGCAGCTCGTTGGCGTCGTCGGCGAGGACGACCTTCACGGTGTACGAGCCGTTGACGGCCGTCCAGGGGCCGAGGCTCACCTGGGCCGTGGCCCCGGCGGCGACGGCTCCGTCGTGCGCCCCGGTCAGCGTCCTGACCGTGGCGCCGGTGGAGTCGAGCAGGGTGAGCGTGACGCCGTGGCTGCCGGGCGCGCTCGCGACGGTGCCCTGGTTCTTCACGGCCACCTTGAAGGTGACGGCGTCACCGGCCGCGGGGCTGGACGGCGCGGTCGTCACGGAGGCCGCGACCAGGTCCGAGCTGGAGACCGGCCTGACCACGAGGGCGGTGGAGCTGGTGAAGGTGTTGTTGGACTCGTTCTGCTCGATGACCGCGTTCGCCTCGTCGACGAGCGCGCTCAGCTGGTACGAACCGGCGTCCCGCGCGCCGATGGAGGCGCTGACCGTGGTCTGGGCGCCGGCGGCCAGGGCACCGACCTGGGCGGTGGCGACCTTGGTGCCGCCGAGGCGCAGCGCTACGGCGCTCGCCGGCGCGGCGGCCGGACCGCTGTTGCGGACGGTGGCGCTCACCGTGATCGGGTCCGACTCGACCGGCGAGGCGGGCGAGGCGGTGAGAGCGGTGACCTCCAGGTCCGGGTTGGGCGCCGGTACGCCGATGATCTGGAACTCGGCGAGCTGGCCCGCCGGGGCGCCGGAGTTGGCGGTGAACTTCAGCTGGACGTCCGCGACCCGCGCGGAGAGCGGGATCGTGACGGTGTTGCCGCTGGCCGGGTTGAACGTATGGCTCTTCGCCGCGACGAGGCTGCTGTGACCGGACGCGCTCTGCTCGCGGCCGAGGACCTCGACGGTCTGGCTCCGGGTGGCCCAGGCCGCGTCCGGGTTGAGCTTGAGGACGAGGTGGTCGAGGTCGGCGTTGGAGCCCAGCTTCACGGTCAGGGTCTGGGGGTAGCTGCCGCCCGCGCCCTCCCAGTACGTCGCCACGTTGTTGTCGTTGGCGTTCACGGCGGCGTAGGTGTGCACGGTGGAGGAGGCGGCGATCTCCTTGCCGACCGCGAGGTTGGAGCCCGTACCGCCGGTGCCGTCGCGGGTCACGGCGTTGCTGTTCGCCGACTGGTTGCCGGCCGCGTCCTTGGCGCGGACGTGGTACGTGACGGTGGCGGAGGCCGGCTGGGTGTCGGTGTACGTGGTGACGTTGCCGGCCACGCTGCCCCGGAGGGTGTTGTTGGCGTAGACGTCGTAGCCGGTGATGCCCACGTTGTCCGAGGAGGCGTTCCAGGTCAGCTTGATCTGGCCGGCGCCGGGTTCGGTGAGCGCGAGGTTCGCGGGCGCGGTCGGCGCCTGGGTGTCCCCTGTCTCGGCTGTACGGGTCACGGTGTTGCTGTCGGCCGACTGGTTGCCCGCCACGTCCTTGGCGCGGACGAGGTAGGTCACCGTCTGGTTCGCCGGCCGGGTGTCGGTGAAGGTGGTCACGCCCCCGGCGACGCTGGTGAGCAGGGATCCGTTGGCGTAGACGTCGTAGCCCGTCACGCCGACGTTGTCGGTGGCGGCGTTCCAGGTCAGCCTGATCTGGTCGGAGGCCGGCTGGGTGAGGGCGAGGTTCGCGGGCGCGGACGGGGCCTGGGTGTCGCCCGTCTGCGGGCCGTAGACCTCCAGCTCGGAGAGCTGTCCGGCGGGCTGGACGCTGTTCGCGGTGACGAGGACGCGGAGGTGGCGGGTGGTGGTCGCGTCGAAGGTGATGGTCGCGGAGTGCCCGCCCGCGGCGGCGAAGGTGTACGCCTGGGCGGCGGTCAGGTCGGTGAAGGCGGTGCCGTCGGTGCTGCCCTGGATCTTCAGGGTCTGGCTGCGTGTCTCCCAGCCGGAGGGCAGCCTCAGGACGACCCGGTCGACGCGGACGGCGGCGCCCAGGTCGGCCTGGATCCACTGCGGGAGGGCGTTGTTGGCGCTCTCCCAGTAGGTGGCCTGGTTGCCGTCGTTGGCGTTGCCCGCCGCGTACACCTGGGTGTGGCTGCTCGCGGTCAGAGGGCGTCCGCTCGCGAGGTCGAGGGAGGAGGCGTCGGCGGAGTGCACCTCGAGCTCGGAGAGCTGGGCGGCCTGCCAGCCGGTGTTGGCGGTGATGTTGATCCGGACGAACCGCGTCTGGGTGGCGGGAAAGGTCACCGTGACGGTGTTGGCCGTGCCCGGGCTGAAGGTGTAGGAGGCGGAGTTCTTGACGGTGGCGAAGCTGGTGCCGTCGGCGCTGCCCTGGACGGAGAGCGTCTGGTTACGGCTCTCCCAGCCGGCGGGCAGTTTCAGGACCACTTCGTCGACGCGGGTCGTGGTGCCGAGGTCGGCCTGGACCCACTGGGGCAGGCTGCTGCCGGCGCTCTGCCAGTACGAGCCCTGGTTGCCGTCGGTGATGTTCGCGGCGCCGTACTCGGCGACGGCGCTGCTGGCCGCCGCCGCGTCGCCCAGGGCGATGTTGGGGCCGCCCGCGGCCTGCGCGGAGATCAGCGGACCGCCCAGTGCCAGGAGGCTGGTCGCGACCACGGCGCTCAGGAACCGTGGTCTCCAGTCGGAGATGCTCATCTGTCCTCTCAGTCCTCGTTCTCGGCCTCGCGCCCGACCGGCGGCGAGGCTCGGTGGCGGCGGCCCCCGTGAAGGGGCCGCCGCACGGGTGGAGTGGGGCGTGAGGGTCAGTTCCTGTGGACGACGAACTGCGAGCCGGGCTCGACGAGGACGTCGCCCTCGGCCGAGTTGGTGATGGTCACGCCGGTCAGCGTCGCGCTGCCGCGCGCCCCGCTCATCGCGAGGATCCCGGAGCCGTTGTTCGACTTGTCGATCCGGACGTTGGTGATCTTCACGTCCGGCATCTCGCCGCCACCCGTCTTGAACTGGATGCCGTCGTACGTCGAGTCGAGGATGTCGGTGTCCCGGATGGTGACGCCGGGGATGGGCTGGCCCTGCGCGAAGAGCGTGATCGCGCCGAACTCCTGGTCCTCGTTCCAGAACGCGCCACCGGTGCGGTGCAGGGCGTTGTTGGCGATCACGGTCTGCCCGGTGAAGGGCAGCGGGTCGTGGTCGGTCGCCAACATGATGCCCGGGTAGTTCATGGTGTCCGAGATGATGTTGTTCTCGATGGTGTTCCCGAAGCCGCCGTAGACCGCGATGCCGTTGGCGCGCCACGGCAGCTGGATGGTGTTGTTGCGGAAGTGGTTGTTGGATCCGATGTCCACCGAGGTGTCCTTGACGTACTTGCTGGCCCAGACGGCCAGCGCGTCGTCGCCGTTGTTGCGGAAGGACGAGTCGAAGACGGTGGAGTTGCGGGTGCCGTTGGCGAAGTTGATGCCGTCGGCGTAGGTGTTGCGGATCCGCATGCCGGTGAACTCCAGCCCGTCGCCGGGGCCCCAGAGCTCGGGGATGTTGGAGTAGTCGCGGCCGGCCCAGACGCCGACGTTGGCGTGCTCGATCCAGACGTTGCTGATCTTCGTGCCCTTGCCGAACCGGCCGTTGAGGCCGACGCCGCCTTCGGCGTTGCCGTCACCGCCGCGGATCTGGCCCGATCCGAAGATGGCGATGTCGGAGATCTGCGTGTTGTGGTCGATGTCGAAGCCGAAGTTGCCCTCGTGCGGGTGGTTGATGCCGCCCGCCTGGTGCGGCGGGGTCAGCGTGTACAGCTGGGAGTGCCACATGCCCGCGCCGCGGATCGTGACGTCCCGGATGCCGACCTGGTTGAACTGGCCGCGGTTGAGCGGGTCGTCGGTCAGGATCTTCTGCTCCTGGCGCCACTGGCCCGCGGGGATCCAGACGCAGGGGATCTGGCCGTTCTGGTCGGCGGTCACGGCGCGCTGGAGGGCGTCGGTGTCGTCGATGCCGTCGTTGGGGACGGCGCCGTACTCGGTGATGGAGGCGCAGTTGGCCGGCTTGGCGGCCGGCGGGGCCACCTGCTCCAGGTCGATCAGGTCGATGATGTAGAAGGCCGCCGAGTCGCCCGCGTCGCGCTGGAGGCGGAACTTCGTGCCCACCGGGTAGGTCTGGGTGAGCAGCGCGTGGGACTCGTCGAAGAGCCGCCGCGCGTCACCGCCCGGACGGTTGGTGAGGCCCTCGGGGTCGTCGGTGGTGCCGTAGAGCCAGCTGTGCTTGGACGAGAGGGTCAGCTTGCGGACGAAGACGCCGTCCGCGTAGAGGCTGATGGTGGCCTCGGCCCCGCCGCCGGCGGCGGAGTCGGGGACCGAGTTGCGGACCACGATCGTGTTGGAGGGGTTCGTCGAGGTGAACTCGACGTACTGGCCCTGGGAGTTGAGGCGCACCGACTGGCGGCCCGAGGACTCGGTGGCGAAGTTGGTGTGCCCGAAGGTCCGCTTCTGGTCGGCGGTGAGCAGGGTGCCCTCGAAGCGGGCGTCCTCCGCCTCGTACTCGGTGTACGGCACGGCCGCGCCGCGTCCTACGACGAGGGAGCGGGTGAAGACGTTGTTGTTCTCGTCGGTCTCGGCGAGGGTCCCGGTGGCGTCGGCGGTGGCGGTGAGCGTGGCCCCGCCGCTGGTGGCGGTCCAGGTGCCGGAGACCGCGACGTTGACCGTCTGACCTGCGGCGATCGCGCCCGTGGCGCCGTTCAGGGTGGTGGTTCCGGCGGTCAGCCGGGTGACGGTTCCGGCGGGGGCGCCGGTGGTGCCGCGGTTGTTGACCGCGACGGTGAAGGTGACGGCGGAGCCGACGGCGGGGCTGGCCGGGTTGGTGGTGATCCCCGTGACCCGCAGGTCGGGACCGGGGCTCTGGCCGACGACGAGTTTCGCCGCCGCCGTCCGGCTGTTGTTGCTGTTGTCCTGCTCCGCGACGGTATCGGTCGGGTCGACCACGGCGGAGACGGTGTACGAGCCCATGGGGCGCTTGCCCACGGTGACGGGCACGGTCGCCGAGGCGCCGGCGGCGAGCGCGGGGACCGGGGCGGAACCGGCCACGGCGCCCTCCAGGCTGACCTGGACCGTGGTGGCGGGTGCGGCGGCCGTACCGGCGTTGCGTACGGTGGCGGCGACCGTCACGGAGTCCGTCTCGGAGGGGGAGGACGGGGTCCAGGTCAGGTCGTTGACGGTGAGGTCGGGGTTGGGCGCGGCCGTGCCGACGACCTGGAACTCGGCGACCTGGCCGCCGGGGGCGCCGGTGTTGGAGAAGAAGGTCAGGCGCAGGTCGGCGTGGCGGCCGGTGACCGGGATCGTGACGGTGTTCTGGCCGGAGGAGGGGCTGAAGGCGTAGTCGGCCCTGGCCTTGAGCGAGGTGAAGGCGGAGGCCTCCTGCGCACGTCCGAGGACCTCGATCGACTGGGTCCTGGGGCCCCACGCCTGGTCGGGGTTGAGCTTGACGACCACGGCCGACACGTCGGCGTCGGCGCCGAGCTTGACGGTCAGGCTGGAGGGGAAGCCGGCGGACTCCCAGTAGGTGGTGGCGCTGTCGTCGTTGGCGTTGGCGGCGACGTACGTCTGCGTGGTCGAGGTCGCCTCGATCGGCTTGTTGCGTGCCAGGTTGGTGCCCGGGGGCGGGTCGACAGGGCCCTGGCCGCCGTCGCCGTAGACCTCCAGCTCGGAGAGCTGGGCGGCGTTCCAGCCGGAGTTCGAGGTCACCTGGATGCGGAGGTACCGGGTGGTGACGGAGGTGAGGCCGAGGGTCACGGTGTTCGCCTGGGAGGGGTCGAACACGCGGGCCTGGGAGGCCGCGAGGGTGGTGAACGTGCTGCCGTCGGTGCTGCCGAGCAGGGCGAGGGTCTGGGAGCGGGCCTCCCAGGTGGTGGGGAGCTTCAGGGCGACGCTGTCGACCCGGGTTCCGGCGCCGAGGTCGACCTGCACCCACTGGGGGAACGACCCGATCGGGCCCTCCCAGTAGGACTGTTGGCTTCCGTCGGTGACGTTGCCTGCCGGGTACGCGCCGTGGGCGCCGCCGGCCGTGGCCGTTCTGCCGAGCGCCAGGTTGGGTCCGGCGGCTGCCGCGTGTGCGGTGACCGGTAGGAGTCCGACGGCGACCAGGGCGGCTATCAGCATGCCGACCGTCAACCGCCAGCTCAGGATTCTGCCTCTCATATGGGCCTCTCCGCCTGCTGGGCCCCGGCGCCGCGTCGAAGTGCCTCTCGCCAGGAACCCAGCGGAACTCTGACAATGAATGACGGCTACCTACAGATTTATTGAGCTGTTTCGTTAATCTTTTGCACCCGTCGGGGTGTCAGATTTCTATCAGGTCACCGCTTTGTCAACAGCCGTGACACGACCTCCCCGTGGGGCCCCGCATCGGCGCAGGTCAACGACAAACGGCTCCGGCACCAAGGAGGCGGGGTGCCTCCCCGGCGCCGGAGCCGAGGAACGATGAGGAGAGGGTGGGGAGGAGCGGACTCCTCCGGATCAGCCGAGCGGCGGCGGCGCCGTCGACCCGCGCACGACGAGCTCGGGCTCGAAGAGCAGCTCACCGGGGTCCGTCTGGGTGCCCTGGATCTGGGCGCTGAGCAGCTCGACCGCCGCGCGCCCCATCGCCTCGATGGGCTGGCGGACGGTGGAGAGCGGCGGTTCCGTGCAGTTCATGAAGGCGGAGTCGTCGAAACCGACGACCGAGACCTGCGCGGGGACCGAGAGCCCGCGCCTGCGCGCGGCCCTTATGGCTCCGAGGGCGAGCGGGTCGCTCGCACAGACGATGCCGGTGACGCCCCGCTCCAGGAGGCGGGTGGCGGCGGCCTGCCCGCCTTCGAGGGAGAAGATCGACCGGACGACGTGCTCGTCGGGCAGCTTCGCGCCCGCCGCCTCGGCCACCGCGCGGGCCGCTTCGAGCTTGCGCCGTGACGGGACGTGGTCGCTGGGGCCGAGGACGAGTCCGATCCGCTCGTGCCCGAGCGAGGCGAGGTGGCGCCACGCCTGCTCGACGGCGACGGCGTCGTCGCAGGAGACGCAGGGGAAGTTGAGCCCCTGGATGGAGGCGTTGATGAGGACCACCGGGATGTTGCGCTCCGCCAGCTGGTGGTAGTGGTCGTGCGGCGCGTCCGCCTGCGCGAACAGTCCGCCGGCGAAGACCACGCCGGACACCTGCTGCTGGAGCAGGAGCTCCACGTAGTCGGCCTCGGAGACGCCGCCCTTGGTCTGCGTACAGAGCACGGGAGTCAGCCCCTGCTGCGCGAGCGCGCCGCCGATCACCTCCGCGAACGCGGGGAAGATGGGGTTCTGCAGCTCCGGCAGGACCAGGCCGACGAGGCGCGCCCGCTCGCCGCGCAGCTGCGTGGGCCGCTCGTACCCGAGCACGTCGAGCGCGGTGAGGACGGACTGCCGCGTCGCCTCGGAGACACCGGGCTTGCCGTTGAGCACACGGCTGACCGTCGCCTCGCTGACTCCCACCTTCTTGGCCACTTGAGCAAGTCGTCGCGTCATGAACGCAAGACTATCGCAAATTCCGCAAGAATGTTGCGCGCCTCCGTCGGGGGATCGCCCCGTTCGGACTCGCCACGAACGCCACACCGCGACCAGGGCCCGCCCCCGTCCCGACCTGCCGCGGGCATTGCCTTCGCCACTCACCATTGCAACGCGACATTGCGTTCACTTCACTCGTCATTGCATCAATTTCCCTCCCCCTGCCAGGGATAACGCCGTTCAAGCAATTGACGACGCACTGAACGCAACGTAGCTTTCGATCAACGTCAAACACGTCATGTCGCGAGATGAGGAATGGCCATGAGCGAATCCGTCCACACCGTCGAGGCGCTGCCGACAGAGCGTCCGAGCGGCTGCCCTTTCGACCCGCCGGCAGAGCTGATCGACGCCCGCGCGCACGGCCCGATCAGCCGCTACACCCACCCCGGTGGCAAACCCGGCTGGCTGATCACCGGATACGACCTGGTCAGGTCGGTCCTGGCCGATCAGCGGTTCAGCTCGCGCAAGGACCTCATGAACGTGGTCGACTTCGACCTCCCTCCGGCGCCGCCCGGCGAGTTCCTCCTCATGGACGAACCGGACCACGGGCGCTACCGCAAGCCGCTGGTGGGCAAGTTCACCGCACGGCGGATGCGCCTGCTCACCGAACGCGTCGAGCAGATCACCGCGGAGTGCCTGGACGCCATGGAGAAGAAGGGGCCGTCGGCGGACCTGGTGGCCGCGTTCGCCAAGCCCATCCCCACGATCGTCATCTGTGAGCTGCTGGGGGTTCCGTACGAGGACCGGGACTCCTTCCAGGAGCAGATCGACACGTTCATGAACGGGGAGACGAGCGACGAGGACCTGATCGCGGCCTACACCGCGACCCAGGAGTACCTCGCCCAACTGGTGGCCGCCAAGCGCGCCAACCCCACCGACGACGTACTCAGCGAACTCACCGACAGCGACCTGACCGACGAGGAACTCAAGGGCATCAGCCTGATCCTGCTCGCGGCCGGGTTCGACACCACCGCCAACATGCTGGCCCTCGGCACCTTCGCCCTGCTGCAGAACCCCGAGCAACTGGACGCCCTGCGCGCCGATCCCACCCTCACCGACCAGGCCGTGGAGGAGCTGCTGCGGTATCTGAGCGTCGCCAAGTCGTTCATGAGAACGGCGCTGGTGGACGTCGAGGTGGGCGGCCAGACCATCGAGGCCGGCACGACGGTCGTCCTGTCGTACCACACCGCCAACCACGACCCCGAGCATTTCACCGACCCCCAGACGCTCGACATCCGACGGGAGAACGGCGGCCACCTGGCCTTCGGCCACGGCATCCACCTGTGCCTGGGCCAGCAGCTGGCCCGCGTCGAGATGCGGGTCGCGTTCGCCGCCCTGCTCAAGCGCTTCCCCACACTGCGCCTGGCCGTACCGGCCGAGGAGGTCGCCCTGCGCCCGGAGACGGCGGACATCTACGGGGTGAAGAGCCTCCCGGTCACCTGGGACGTCTGACCCCACGAACCGGTGGTGGGTGAGACAGCACAGCCCCCTCACGCACCACCCCTCACCCCCGCGACCGCTCGTAAGGCATCGATAGCCTGCGCGGATGAAGCAGACGCAGCGGATACAGCGGATGAAGCGGGCCGCCGGCACGGTCATCGGCTCGGCGGTGGGCGACGCCCTGGGCGCGCCCTTCGAGTTCGGTCCCCCGGGAGCGTTCTCCGCGCGTTTTCCCGCGCCCGGTGCCGGCGGCGAGATGTGCGGAGGCGGTGGCTGGGACCCGGGTGAGGCCACCGACGACACGCAGATGGCGGTCCTGGTCGCGGAGTCCTTGCTGGAGCGGGGCGGGCTCGACCTGCCGGACATCTTCGCCCGCTTCCAGCGCTGGGCAGCGGCCGAACCCAAGGACATCGGCCTGCAGACCGAGGACGTCCTGAGCAACGGCGCGCCCTGGGACCTCGCCGCCGCGATCCACTTCCAGGTCAACCAACGGGCCGCCGGCAACGGCTCCTTGATGCGGGCGTCGACCTCCGCCGTCCACTTCGCGCCCGCCGGCCGGGAAGCGACCATGGACGCGGCCCGCCGCATCGCGGCCCTCACCCATGGGGACCGCGCCGCCTGGGAAGGCACCGCGATCTTCCACGAACTCGTCCACGTCACGCTCGAAGGCGCCGACCCCCTCGCCGTGCTCCCGGACATCCTGACCCTCGTCCACCCCGATCACCGCGAGTGCTACGCGACCGTCCTCGCCCCCGACTGGCACCCCGATCGGGCGACCGAGTTCAACGGCGCCGTCTGGCCCTGCCTGGGCTCCGCCGTCTGGGCCCTGCGTACGACCACGAACTTCGAGACCGCGCTGCGCGCCGCGGTCGACCTCGGCGGGGACACGGACACCGTCGCCGCCGTGACCGGAGCCCTCGCGGGGGCGCACTACGGCCTCGACACGATCCCCACCCGCTGGACCCGACCGCTCCACGTCCCCCTCCCCGGCTTCGACGGACGGGTGCTACACCTCGCGGACCTGCTCGACCTGGCACACCGCCTCGAGGGCTGAACCGGTTCTCCTTCGTCGCGCGTGTCACTCCGGATCGTTCCGGATGCCCTCCCCCACCCGGCTCCCCTTACTTTGTCGACGGCGCACGCCAGACCGACCAGTAGGGAGCCGGGGAGCAGTGATGCCGACGACCGCCGCCACCGACCGTCCGAGCCTCGCCGTGCTCGGGCGGGTGGAGTGTGAGGTGCTTGCCGCGGTTGGGTGTGGGCTGCGGGACGACGAGGTTGCCGCCGCGCTCGCCATCCCGGAGAGCGCCGTGGCCGAGCACCTCGCGCGGATCCTCGTGCGGCTCGGTCTGCGGGACCGGGCCGCCGCCATCGTCCACGCCTTCGACTGCGGCCTGACCGTCCCCGGGCGTGGCCCCCGTACGCGGTCGGCGAGCCCGGTGGTGGAGATCTCCGTGCTCGGGCCACTGCGGGCGTGGCGGGACGGGCGGCCCCTCGGCCTGGGACATCTCCGCCAGCAGGCCGTCCTCGCCGCGCTCGCGCTGTGCGCCGGGCGGCCCCTCAGTCGGCGGGAACTCCTCGACGACGTATGGGGAATGGAGCCGCCCGCCACCAACGTCGTTCCCGTGTACGTCTACCGCCTGCGCAAGGCCCTGCGTACGGAGGACGCCGATCGCGCGGTCATCGAGCACTCCCGGCACGGCTACCGGCTGGTCTCCGGCGCGGTCGACGTGGACCTGACCCGTATGGAGCTGCTGGTCTCCGAGATCAGGGCGGCCGCTCGGGCCGGCGAACCGGCCGAGGCGGTCCGGCTGTGCGCGCAGGCGCTGGCTCTGTTCCGCGGTGAGCCCCTGGCCGGTCTGCCCGGGCCGCTCGCCGAGCTGGAGCGGTTGCGGCTCACCGAACGCAGGATCGCCCTCGTCCGCCAGAAGGTCGAGTGGCAGCTGAGGCTCGGTCAGGAGGCGGAAGCGATCGCCGAGTTGTTCGCCCTGTCCGCGGCGCACCCCCTGCACGAGCCGCTGGCCGTGACCCTGATGCGGGCGCTCTGCATCGACGGCCGACAGGCCGATGCCTTGACCGTGTTCGACCGCGCCCGTCGCCGCCTCGCCGACGACCTGGGGGTTCCTCCGAGCCGGATGCTGCGGCGGGCGCGGCAGATGATCCTGCGCGGTGACGGAGCCGGCCTCGGCCGATGAGGCCCTCTCCCACCGAACCTCACCTCACGACAGAGAGGCACACCATGGCAAGAACCGGCTTATCCCGCATGCTCACCAGACTCGCCGTCATCACCGGCCTCTGGGCCTTGGTCATCGGCATGACCGCACCTGCCGGCGTCGCCCGGCCCGGCCCGGGCGACGACCGGTACGGCGTCTCCCGGTACTTCCTCGGCCCGGAGGGGGTGGCCGAGGGGATGGCCATTCCCACCGTCCCGTGTGATCCGGCCGGCCCCTCGGCCACCGACGGCATCATGGCCGACCAGCTCAACCCGCAGCTCGACGCGAAGATGGCCGGCTACCTCGACGCGTACAAGATGTCCTGCGCCCGGATGGTCACGCAGGCGGTGAAGGACCGCGGGCTCAACCCGAAGGCCGCGACGATCGCCATCGCCACGATCATCGTGGAAGCCAGCATGAACAACTACTCCCAGGCCGTCGACCACACCAGCCTCGGTCTCTTCCAGCAGCAGGACTGGTGGGGCACCCGGGAGCAGCGCCTGAACCCGACCTACGCCACCAACTCCTTCCTCAACGCGATGGAGCAGAAGTTCGAGGGCGGCTCGTGGAACAACCACGAGGTCGGTCACGTCGCCTGGAACGTCCAGCAGCCGCGGGAAGACCTGCGCCACCTGTACGGAATCGAGGCCGGCGACGCGGCACTCATCGCCAACGCCCTGTGGTCCGGTACGGGTGGTGGCCCCAAGCACCCGTACGGCTCGGGTCGGGTGGTGTCCGGGCGGTCCGCCGACGGGCGCCTGGAGGCCTTCGCCGCCGGTGCCGACGGCGTGTACCACGCCTGGCAGACCGAGGTGAACGGCAATTGGTCGCCGTGGCGGTTCGCGGGCGGGCCGCGCAACGCGCAGCTGGCGGTGGCGTCCAACGCGGACGGCAGGCTGGAGTTGTTCGCGCTGTCGGACACCACGTTCGACCACATGTGGCAGACCGGGCCCAGCGCGGGTTGGTCCAGCTGGGCGAAGTTCGGTGACGGAGGGTACCGAGTGGCGACGGGCACCAACGCCGACGGACGTATCGAGGTGTTCGCCTCCAACCCCGCGGGTGTGTTCCACCGCTGGCAGACCGCACCCAGCGGCGGTTGGGCCCCGTGGGACGGCACCGGCGGTGGCCCGGCCAACGCGCGCCTGGCCATGGAGAACGCGCCTGACGGGCGACTGGAGGTGTTCGCGCTGTCGGACGCGACCTTCGAGCACCTGTACCAGACCGGCGTCAACGGCGGTTGGTCCGCCTGGGAGGGCTTCGGCACCGGCGGGCACGCGGTCGCCGCGAGCTACAACCAGGACGGCAGGCTGGAGGTGTTCGCCTCCAACGCCGAGGGGGTGTTCCACCGCTGGCAGACCAGCCCCACCTCGTGGTCGGGCTGGACGGACACCCATGGGACGGCCAACGCCGAGCTGGCCACGTCGCGGTCGGTCGACGGCCGGGTCGAGGTGTTCGCGATCAACGGCACCACCGCGAGCCACTCCTGGCAGACCGCTCCCAACGCGGCGTTCTCGCAGTGGGAGACCTTCGGTGGCGGTGGCACGGCGATCGGTACGGGCAACAACTCCGACGGCCGCATCGAAGTGTTCGGAACCAGCCACGCCGGCGTCTACCACCGGTGGCAGGACGGGTTCTCCACCTGGTCGGAATGGCGCTGGCTGAACGACGCCGGACCTGCGATCAACTAGCGGACCCGCACGCTTTCCCACCACCCGGGCCCGCCCGCGCATCCGACGACGATGCGCGGGCGGGCCCGGGTTCGTGGCACGGCCGAGGCCAAGAAGGCGGCCAAGAAGGCGGCCAAGCCGGCGCCCCGCTGCCGGCTCAGGCTCCCGACGGCCGTCGCCGAACTGGACGAGGCCACACGGCGGTTCGAGGAGGAGACGGAGACAATCCGCGAGGAGACCGCGCAGAAGGTGGCCGACGCCGCGTTCGTACGGGCCGAGTTGGAGCGCTATCGCGAGCGGGTCACCCAGCTGGAGGAGCGTCTGGACACGGTACGCGACGAGGCGGACGCGGCCCGCCGAGAGCGCAGCGAGCTCGCCGTCCAGGCCGAGCAGCACCGCTGCAAGGTGTGACGAAGGCCCGGGCCCGTACATGCCGAAGGCCCGGGCCCGTATGTGACGGAGGCCCGGCCCGTACCTGACGACTGCGTGCGCTCGTCGTCACGTACGGGCCGGACCCGGGCGGGGTCAGGAGGCGAAGGTCCTCTCAAGACGGGGAATCAGGTCGCGGAGGTCCTGCTCCCAACATCCGCCGTTGTGACCGCCGTTGCACCGGGTGCCCCAGGCGGAACCGTCGCCGTAGTTGACGTAGTAGTAGGGCATGCCCAGGGCGTCCATGCGGGCCTTGACGTTCTGCGCCGCACCTTGGACCCAGAACTCCGGTTCGAGGGGCGAGCCGCCTCCGTTACCCACGTAGATGGAGACCCCGACTCCGCCCTTGTGGAGCTTGTCCATGTGCTGTGACGGGTCGACCTCGTTCCACCGCCGGTCGGCGTTGAACACCGGGTACGGCGAGCCGAACGCGGCATCACTGTCCACGCCGGGCTTGTAGGGCGAGTCGTCGGGGTCGCAGACTCCGGACGCCGAGCCGCAGATCACGCCCTGCGCGTCGATGAGGGAGGCGACGACGGCCAGCCGCAGGTCCATGGACCGGGCGGACAGATCGATGTCCCCCGACAGGGAAGCGGTCTGGCTGAACAGGTCGGGGCGGACCTGGGCGTAGTGGAAGGCGCCGAACCCACCCATGGAGACGCCGGCGACGGCCCTTGCCTTCTTGGTGGCGATGGTCCGCAGGTTCGCGTCGATGAACGGGATCACCTGCTTGAGGTGGAAGTTCTCCCAGTTCTGGGCACCGGCCTGGGTCTTCTGGTTGAGCCAGTTGGCGTACCAGCCCCGGGCTCCACCGTCAGGGATGACGGTGATCATGGAGTCCGACATGGACAGCGCCGGGTAGTTCTGCTGGACCGGATCGTCGGGCGAACCGTGCAGGAAGTACATCACCGGGTAGCGCCTGCCCGGATCGTCGTAGTAGCCGCTCGGCAGAATGATCTTGATGTGCTGCTCGCCCGCGACCTCCGGTGTGGTCACCGTGAGGTAGAAGTCGGTGGCGCCTCCTGTCGCCGTACCGACCTGGGTCAGGCCGAACCCGTCCGTCATCGGTGGCGGTACGGTGGAGCCGTCGGCGGCCTCCACGGAACCCGTCGGTGCGACCACGGCCGCGGCGGCGAGCATCCACGCCACCGCGAGTCGCCGCCAGTTCGCTCTCCTTGTCACAGCGTTCCCCTCGTGAGGTTGTCGGCGTTCTCAGTTCAGAACCTTGATCCGCAGGTGCGGTGAAGCGGCGATCTGCTCCTCCGTGAACCGCTCGGTCACCCACCGGCCCGCCGAGAACAACCTGGTCTGATCGGCGTAGTGCGGGGAGGTCGGGTCGGCCGACTGCGAGTAGGCCATCACGGAGTACGCCTCGGGCGGGCCCTCGGCGGTGAAGCGCACCGTCTGGATGAAGCTGGACCCGAAGACGACGTCCAGCTTTCCGTCGACCTGGCCGGGCGTGATCACGTTCAGTACGCCGAGTTGACCGATCGAGCCGTGGATCGGGATCTGCTCGGCCCCACGGGTGACCTTCTGGATGTCCGACAGCGGGGCGTTCAGCGGAATGCCCGCCTTACGGAGCGCGAGCACGGCCCGGCCGAAGGCGTCACGGACGGCGGAGCTCCCGGAATCAAGGGAGTTGGGGGTGTGCACCGGGTCCTTGGGGTCGAAGGGAACCCGCCACGGCAGCTTCTCGATGCCCTGCTGACCGAGCAGGAAGGACCAGTAGTTCGCGAACAGCCAGGATCCGCGGCTGTCGGCGGTGTAGTCGTGGCTCTTCCATGCGGCCAGGATCGGGCACGCCTCGCTCACGTTCACCAGGTTGCCGTCCACCAGGATGAGCCCGAAGGGGACGCTCTGGCACATCGACACCGTGGCGTTGAGGGCCAGGTCGGCCGCCCTGCTGTTGTCGGCGAACAGCAGCTTCCCCATGGTCTCCGGGGTGAAGCCCCTGCCCGGCAGGCCGTCCGTGCCGTTGATCCGGTTCTGCGCGGTCAGGATCAGCTCCTGGGTACGCAGCGATCGGGGCGCCGCCATGTCCCCCATCACCCGGGGGAAGGACAGCGGCTGCTCCGGATTGGCCAGCCAGGCACTGTCGTTGGCGTTGCCGACGAAGTCGGACCGGATCAGCCGCGGCTGCTTGTGCGGGTCAAGCAGCCCCGGCGCGACCGCGTTCGGGTCGTCGGGCCAGTCGCACGCGCTGCGCTTGCCGTCGAGGATGGAGATCGGCGGCACGTTCGGCAGCCGTAGGGACTGGTTGAAGAGCAGCTGGCCGGTGGCGGTGAGGCACGACCGCGCGTGCTCGTCGGTGATGTTCGGGGTGGCCTGGATGTCCGCGTACAGCGCCTTGCCCTTGCGATCGGAGGCGACGGTGTTGAAGAACGGAACGCCCTGCGTGGTCTCCAGGGTGTTCACCACGTCGTCGACGTCCTTGGCCTGGTCGAGGCGGAACCAGGTGTTCAACGCCCGCAGGTTCTCCATGTTCACGTCGCGTACGGCGTGCGCGCTCACCACCCAGGGCAACGGAACGCCCTGCATCGAGGTGGTGATCGGGCCGTAGCGGGTGGACCACAAGGTTCTGGTGACCTTCCCGAGGGAGCCGTCCGCGTTCCGTACGTCGACCGCGACCTGCTGCGAGGTCATCTGCTCCCAGGCGCCGTCCACCAGGTACTTGGTGGGGTTCAGCGGATCGACCTGGACGTCGAAGAGACCGAACGGGGCCACCGTGGCGACCGTGTGGCTCCAGGCTACGTCGTCGTTGTGCCCGATGTTCACCGCGGGAAGTCCCAGCAGGCTGGCGCCGGAGACATTGACCTTCCCCGGGATCGTCAGCTGGCTCTGCCACATCCGGTTCTTGCCCTGCCACGGAAAGTGCGGGTTGGCGAGCAGCATGCTCGTCCCGCCGGACACGCCCTGCGAGCCGACCGCCAACGCGTTGCTGCCCATGCTCTGTTGGCGGCTCACCGCCAGTGCGTCCCGTATCTTCGCCGCGGTCTTCGCGGGCGAGGACGCCGGCGGCGCGCCGGGGGCAGAGGGTCCAGGCCGCGCAGCGGGCGAGGCCCCCGTCGGCACGGCGGCCGAGGCCCCCGGCGGTGCGGCGTTGACCAGGCCGTCCAGCAGCGGGTCGGCGCTGCCCATGATGATCTCGGCGTGCGCGTGCCGGTAGACGTCGAGCTCGGTGATCGGCCGCACCCAGGCCGCACCGCGGCAGGCCGGGTCGGAGATGGCGTCCACGCCGGTCTCGGCCAAGTACCTGTTGTACCCCTGGACGTAGCCGCGAATGGCCTCCTCGACCTCCGGCTCCGGACCGTCGGGGGCGGGCCGGCCGAGCAGCCGCTCCACCACCCGGTCGTCCTTGATCCGCTGGAAGTACAGGTCGCTGTTGAGGTTGCTGGTGCTGTTCTGGTTCTGGCCGGGGCTCGCCCTGCCGTCGGGCCCCAGATACCGGGACCTCTGGGCGTTGACCATCAGATACGTGTCGGCCAGGGTGCAGATGTTGTCCTTGGCCGCCGCGTACCCGTACCCCGTTCCCAGCCCCTCCCAGTCCGAGGCGATGATGTGCGGGATTCCGTACTCGGTGTAGCGGATGGTCGGCTTGTCAGGACCGGGTACGACGGCGGCCGGCCCCCTGGCCGTCGACCCCGTGGCCGTGGAACCGGTGGCCGTCGACCCCGTTGCCGCCAGCGTGCTCATCGCCGCGACCGCGGCCATGACCGCCATCGGCAGCCTCGTTCTGATTCTCCTCCGCGCCATCGAGCCGTCCTTCCCCTGTCGTACGGGCCTTCGTCCGAACGCGGCCACGGTAAGGAGGAGCGATGAAATCCCGATGACTCACACGAAGGGGGACGCTGGGCACCACCCGCACTGCCGGGCCCCCTAGCCCACGCGCCCGCGCCTGTCAGTCCGTAATCTTCCGGGGTCTCCCGGGCCCGTGCCGTTGCTACCTTCCAACCGAAAGCGGCGTGACGGGGGAACTCCGCTGCGCCAGGACAGATCGTCAGACTCCGGACCAGGAGGCCACGTTGAGCGCGCAGCACCCCACCCGTAGGAACATCCTGAAGACCGCCGGGGGCCTCTCGGCCGCTCTTGCCCTCGGCAGCGCTGGCGTCCTCGCCACCGCGACCAGCGCCGCCGCGGTCGGTGACGGCTTCGGCCTGCGCATCGTCGAGCGCGGCGAGGCCGATCCCCGCATGTGGTACTACCGCTTCCAGACGAACGCGATCGGCTGGAATCCGGCCGTCAACGTGCTCCTCCCCGACGACTACCACTGGAGCGGCGGGCGCAGGTACCCCGTGCTCTACCTCCTCCACGGAGGCGGTGACGGCCAGGACTTCATCACCTTCGACCGCGAGCGCATCCGCGACTGGACCGCGGGCAAGCCGATCATCGTCGTCATGCCCGACGGCGGCCGTGCCGGCTGGTACTCCAACCCCGTGAGCTCCAACACCGGCCCGCGGAACTGGGAGACGTTCCACATCGACCAGCTGATCCCGTGGATCGACGCGAACTTCCGCACCTTCGCGGAGTACGACGGCCGTGCCGTGTCCGGCTTCTCGATGGGCGGCTTCGGCGCCCTGAAGTACGCCGCCAAGTACTGGGGCCACTTCGCCTCGGTGAGCTCCCACTCGGGACCCGCCAGCCTGCGCAGGGACAACGGCCTCGTGGTCCACTGGGCCAACGTCACCTCCGCGGGCTCGGACCTCGGCGGCGGTACGGTCTACGGCGCGCCGTTCTGGGACGAGGCCCGGGTGAACGCGGACAACCCGATGCAGCGGATCGAGAGTTACCGCAACAAGCGGGTCTTCCTGGTCGCCGGCACCAGCCCGGATCCGGTCAACTGGTTCGACCGGGCCAACGAGACCCAAGTGCTCGCGGGGCAGCGGGAGTTCCGCGCCGCCCTCGGCAACGCGGGCATCCCGCACGAGTGGCACGAGCTGCCCGGCGGCCACTTCGTCCGCCACGACATGCTGGCGCGCGACATCGACGGCGTCATCGGCCGGCTGCGCAAGGCGTGACCGCGCGCCTCGCACCGTACGTCCGTCCCACTGACCCCGAGACCGCCGAGGGGAGGAGCGTCCCGTGTTTCCCGGACTCTCCCGACGCGCACTGACCTGTGTACTCGCGGCGACCGCCGCCCTGCTGCTGCCGGTGCTCGCACCCGCAGCCGCGACTGCCGCTGCGACTGCGACTCCGGCCGTGGCCGCGGCTCCGGCCCGCACCGCCGTCGCCGCGCAGGCGGCCTGCCCGACCGCCGGCACCGTGACCCAGCACTACCACAGCGGCCACAACGGCGTGGACATCGCCAACAACGTCGGAACGCCGATCTACGCCGTGGACGACGGCGAGGTGACCATCTCCGGGTACGAGACCGGCTACGGCCAGTGGATCCGGGTCCAGCACGCCGACGGCAGGATCTCCGAGTACGGGCACATGTCCCGGCGGGACGTCTTCGAGGGCGACCGCGTCGTGGCCGGTCAGCAGATCGCCCTGATGGGATCCGAGGGGAACTCCACCGGCTCCCACCTGCATCTGCGGATCTGGGGAGACCCGGCCACCTCGTACCACATCGACCCCGAGGTCTACCTCGCGGAGCGCGGTGTGGTGCTGCCCTGCACCCCGGGCAGCGGTCCCCGGCCCAAGCCGTTGGTGTATCCGGCGGAGTCGGGCCGGGTCGTGTCGGCGCGCTCGGCGGACGGGCGCCTCGAGGTGTTCTCCGCCGGAGCGAACGGCATCCACCACGCCTGGCAGCAGGAGGTCAACGGGAACTGGTCGTCCTGGGAATCCCTCGGCGGACCGGGCAACGCCCAACTCGCCATCGCACCCAACGCCGACGGCCGCCTGGAACTGTTCGCCATCAACGGGAACATCTTCCAGCACCGCTGGCAGCTGAACCCGTCCGGCGGCTGGTCCGGGTGGGAGACCTTCGGCGAGGGCGGCCGCGACATCGCGGCCGGCGTCAACGCCGACGGCCGTATCGAGGTCTACGCGTCGGGCTCGATCGGACTCTTCCACCGGTACCAACTCGCCCCGAACGGCGGTTGGTCCGGCTGGGAGGACACGGGCGGCGGCCCCGCCGACAGCCGGGTGGAGATGGGGAAGGCACCCGACGGGCGCCTGGAGGTCTTCGCCCTCAACGGCACGATCTTCCAGCACAAGTACCAGACCGCTCCCAACGGCGGCTGGTCCGGGTGGGAGAACTTCGGCGAAGGCGGCCGTGATCTGACCGTCGACCACAACGCCGACGGCCGTCTTGAGGTCTTCGCCTCCGGCCCGCGCGGGGTGTTCCACAAGTACCAGACGAGCCCGACCAGTTGGTCGGGCTGGGAGGAGACCCGCGGACCCGTCGACGCACAGCTCACCAGCGAACGCACCCCCGACGGCCGCGTCGAAGTCTTCGCGATGAACGGCACCACCGCGATGCACAGCTGGCAGACCGCCGTCAACGCGCCCTTCAGCGAATGGGCCCCCTTCGGCACCGGCGGTACGGAGGTCACCGCCGCCTCCAACGCCGACGGCCGCATCGAGGTCTTCGGCACCAACCGCACCGGCACCTTCCACACCTGGCAGACCGGCTTCAGCAGCTGGTCCGAGTGGCTCTGGGTCAACGACACCGCCGGCCCTGGCCTCGACTGACCCATCAGACCTGTCGGCCCCATCAGACCTGTCCGACCGGTCAGCCCCGTCCGACCCCGTCCCCGAGCGTCCCACCACGACCGACCCGTGGTCGGCCGTGCCCCCAACGGCACGGCCGACCACGCGGTACTTCCGGAGGACCCATGCTTCCGATCAGCAGACGGAGCCTGTTGCGCGGTGCGGCCGGAGCCGGCGCGCTCCCGCTCCTGGGCGCCGTCCCGGCCTTCGGTCCGGCCGTCGGTCCGGCCTTCGCCGCGGCCTCCGCGGACGCCCCGCCTCCGCTCTGGGTCGGCGCGGGACCCTTCTCGTACGTCTACGACCCGTCCGGCTCCGCCGGCCCGCGCTATCTCAACGATCACACGCTGGTGAAGGCCCACGGCCGCTGGCACCTGTTCGGCATCGTCGGCCAGAGCGCGCCGCGCGGGGAGTCCCCCGACAGCACGGCGGAGATCTCCTTCGCCCACGCCTCCGCGCCGAGCCCGCAGGGTCCGTGGACCACCCACGCCGACGCGCTCACCGTCGACCCGTCCTACTTCGGCGAGGAACACCTCTGGGCGCCGCACGTCGTCGAGGCCGACGGCCGGTTCTGGATGTTCTACGCCGCGGGCGGCGCGAGCGGCGCCGCGATCAACCTCGCCACGTCGACCGACCTGTTCACCTGGACCCGCGAACCGTCCGGCCCGCTCTTCCGGGGGCTCGCGGCGCGTGACCCGATGGTGCTGCGGATCGGCGGCGAGTGGGTCATGTACTACACCGAGCTCTCGGACGCGGGCGGCCACCATGTCGTGGCGTACCGGCGTTCCGCCGATCTGGTGCGCTGGAGCGAGCCGGGCGTCGCGTTCACCGACGCGAGCACGGACGCGACCGTCTCGGTCACCGAGTCGCCGTGCGTCGTCGAACGGGACGGCTGGTTCTACCTGTTCATCGGCCCGCGCAACGGCTACGAGGGCACCGACGTCCTCGCCTCGCGGGACCCGTTCCACTTCGAACTCGCCGGATACGCGGGACATGTGCCCGGTCACGCCGTCGAGGTGGTCGCCGACGGGGACGCGTGGTACGCCAGCGCCGCGGGCTGGTTCCGGAACGGGCTGTACGTGGCACCCCTGGAGTGGCGGGACACACCACCGGCCTGGCAGAGCCCCGACAACCCGGTGGCCGGCCTCGACGTGGCCGGCCGCCTCACCGTGTTCGCCCTCGACGCCGGCGACCGCTCGATGCTGCGCCGCGTCCAGACCGACGCGTCCACCGACACCTGGTCGGAGTGGGAGACGTTCGGAGGACCGGCCGGCGCGGTGCCCACCCTCGGGCGCAACACCGACGGCCGGCTCGAGGTCTTCTCGCTGGCCCCTGGCGGCGTCAAACTGCACCACCGGGTGCAGCGGCCGGACGGCGGCTGGTACGCGTGGGAGGAGTTCGGCGGCCCGGCGGGCGCAGCGCCCGCCGTGGCCCGCGGCGCCGACGGCCGCCTCGAGGTCTTCGCGGCGAGCCCCGGCGGCGCCTCCTTCGCCCGGCGGCGGCAGCGCTCGCCCGGGGCGCCGGCCTGGGACCCGTGGGAGCCCGCCTTCGGTGGGGCGGCGGGCGCGCCACCGGTGGTCGCGGCGAACGCCGACGGCAGGCTGGAGGCGTTCGTCCTCTCCCCCGGCGGCGCCGCGATCCGGCACCGTTGGCAGGAAGCCCCCGGCGGCCCCTGGACCGCGGCATGGCACGCGTTCGGTACCGCGGCCGGTGCCGCGCCCCGGGTGGCCAGGGACGGCAGCGGCCGGCTCACCGTCGCCGCGATCGGGCCTTCGGGCGTGGGAACCTTCGCCCGGCGGCAGACCGTACCGAGCGGCGGCTGGGGCGAGTGGGTGCCGCTGTTCGGCTGGAGCGCCGCCGCCCCTGCGTTCGCCGCCAACGCCGACGGGCGGTTGGAGGCGTTCTCCCTGGCGCCCGGCGGCGCCCGGCTCGGCCACCGCTGGCAGGTGGCTCCGGGCGGGGACTGGCATCCCGGCGGGGAGTTCGGCGAGCCCGGCATCAGGCTCGCCGCCACGCCCACGGCCACGCCCGACTCCACCGGTCGGCTGCACGTCTTCGCCGTCACCGTCGCGGGCCGGATACGGACCCGCGTCCAGGAGCGGCCGAGCGGCGGGTGGCAGCCGTGGACGGCCTTCGGCGATCGCGCGGTCGCACCCCTGATGTCGGGCAGCCCCGCTCTCTGAGCGGAAGGGTGCGGATGCCGGCTCGGCGGAAGGACGCGGCTGCCGACTCGACGGAAAGGTGCGGATGCCTGCTCGGCGGAAGGGTGCGGATCCCGCCAAGTGAAGGGCGGCTTCACTCTTTCGTCCGCGTCGCGAAACTCCCCTGACCGGGGGTCCCTGCCTCGCCGTACGGCGCCCTTCCCCACCTTGTGCGGACTGGAACGAGGCGCCGTGCCCCGGCCGCGGGTGACCTCCCCACGCTCGGCGCGACCCTGCGGGCGATTCCGGCCCACGTGGCCGAAGTACGCAGATGAACTCCCCTGAGAGACCCTGAGAGACTCTGAGAGATGAGTATCGTTCCGCTCGTCCGACAAGCGACGCGGGGGAACGGGGGGAGCGGTGAGTGGCGTAGTCGTCCATCTGCCGCAGGGAAGCGGTGGCGCCGACGGCGGCGAACCGCACGGTGACGCGGTGACGTTACGGCTCGGCCCCGGGGAGGTCGCCCGCTTCGGGCGGGGCTCCGCGGCGGTCCCCGTCGAGCTGTGCCTCGCCGACCCGGCGATCTCCCGGCTCGCCGGGGAGATCCGCGTGACCGACGACCACTGGCAGCTGACGAACCACAGCACGACCCACAGCTATCTCGTGGAGAACCCGGAGGGAGCGGGCGAATACCTCAGGGTTCCGCCGCGACGCGTCGGGGCGCCGATCCCCTTCGAGTTCTCCCGCGTGGTGCTGCCCACGCGCGGTGACGTCCCCGTCTCCTTCCAGGTGTTCGCCCCCGACCACGTCTATCTGGACCCGGACGCCATGGGCGTCCCCTGGGGGAACCGGACGGTCACCGCGTACTCCCTGGACGAGACGGCCACGTACTTCCTGGTCCTGGTCGCGCTCTGCGAACCGCGCCTGCGCGACCAGTCCCGCGTGGCGGTCCCCACCACTCCGCAGATCGTCGAGCGGCTCAGGGGGCATGCCACCTGCGGCACGCTGACCCCGCGGGCGGTGAGTTCGCACATCGACTACCTCGCCGAGGAGAAGCTTCGCATCGGCGTCCAGGACGCCCACGAGCCCGGCAAGGGCGACCGTCGCAACGGCAAGCGGGAGGAGATCGTCGGGCTCGCGCTGCGGTTCGGTCTCGTACGGGAGGAGCACCTCGCGCTGCTTCCGCCCCTGACGGCGGCCGGCGGGCGGGAGCGGCAGGCCGCCCGATGACGGCGCCGCACGGCCCCGGGGGCACCACCGAATGCGACCGGACGGACCTCCTCCCGCCCGGCTATCGGGTGGGCGAGTGGGTGGTCACCGAACTCATCGGGGCCGGAGGCTGGTCCACGGTCTACGCGGCGCGTCCGGCCGACGAGCACCCGGAGATCCGGGCCGGCGGGAGCCCCGCGAGCCGGCGCAAGGTCCCCACCGAGGTCGCGCTCAAGATCATGCCGACGGCCGGGCTCGCGCCGCGGCAGTCGCAGCGGATCGTGGAGTCCGCGCGCCGCGAGGTCGAGCTCGGGCGCAGGGCCGGGCATCCGCGCCTGATCGGCCTCCTGGAGTCGTTCGTGCTCGCCGCACCCGACCGGCCCTCCCTCGAGGGCGCGCTCGTGCTTGTCATGGAGCGGGCCGCCGGGAGTCTGCGGGAGCTCGTCGACGCGGGGGTGCCCGAGGCCGATCGCGGTCGGCTGATCGCGGGGATCTGCGAGGGGCTCGCCCATCTCCACCGGTCGGGCTGGGTCCACGCGGACCTCAAGCCGGAGAACGTCCTGCTGGGCAGGGACCGTTCCGTGAAGCTCTCGGACTTCGGCCTCGCCACCGAGCTGACGGGGACCCACGGGTACGCGCCACCCATGGGCACCTTGGACTACCTCCCGCCCGAGCGCTGGAGGGCCCCCCTCGGCGAACTGGGCGTGCGGGTCCGGCCGAGCGCCGACATCTGGGCCCTGGGCATCGTCATCCACGAGGTCTTCGCATCGGGCGCGTCCCCGTTCCCAGGGGCCACACCCATGGCGCGGGGCGCCGCGGTCCAGGAGTACGGCGAGGGGCGGGCCCCGCTGCGCATGGACCACGCCGTACCGCCGTTCTGGCGCGCGCTGGCCGCCGACTGCCTCGCCCCGAGCCACGCGGCACGCGCCCCGCACACCGCCGAGAGCCTGCTCGCCCGCATCGCCGCGGAGCAGGGGACGCCTGGGGCGGCGCGGCGGCGGGGTCGGGCCCGCGCCGCCGTCCTGGCCACCGCCTTGTGCGGGATCGCCGGCGCGACGCTGAGCTCGGACGCGGTACGGGTGGGCGCGTCGACGCCGCCGGGCCGTGCGGGCGCGACGGCCGGCACGGTCCGGGTGTTCAACGCGGAGCGGGGCTGCCGGGAGCGGGTCGACCGGGACCGGCAGTGCAGTCTGGGACTGGCGATCGATCCGGCGCGGCCGTACACCGCGGACAACGTCGTACCGACCAGGGTGTGGCACGGCGACGTCCTCGTCGCCGACTGCCAGGTGGCCGACGGGCAGCCCATCATCGACGAGGAGGACCGCTGGTCCACCCGCTGGTACCGCGTCCGCCTCCCGTCCGGCTCGACGCCCCCGACGGCCTGGCTCCCCGCCGTACGCACCAGAGACCGGCCGGCGCTGCCGGAGTGTCCGCACCCCGCGACCGCCCGCTGACGCGGTGACAAGGTCGTGGCGTGGCCGTGACCGGCCCGCCGCGACCTTCGCGCAGCATGGAGTCGAGGAGGCCGACATGTCGATCTATTACCACAAGCAGATCACGATCATCCCGAAGCTGCTCCGCCTCAACATCGGTACGCACGGCTGGTCGCTGAGCTTCGGCCCGCGCCGGGCGCATGTCACCCGGCACAGCGGGGGCGGGCACAGCGCGTCGGTGCGACTGCCGGGTGGAGTCAGCTGGCGCCGGAGCTTCCGCCGCCGCCGCTGAGGACCCGACCGCGCCACTTCTGTGAACGCGGGTCGAAACACCAGGCCGGACGCCACCATCCCTGCGAGGGAGTGCCCGGCGCCGTGATCAAGCCGCTGCGGGGGCGCGCCGCATCGGCCGACGTGCGGCGGGGGCACCGATGCTCGCGTGCCCCACACAGACGAGAAACAGCGCTTCACCGCCCTGTCGGTACGACTGACCGGCTTCGACGAAGTGGCCCTGGAGGCCGCCGCGCTGACCGAGGTGTACCGGTCGGTGGCGGCGCAGCAGCTCGGCGCGGAGCGGTACGCATGAGCGCCCCCGCCACCGAGCCCGGCGGGTACGGGAGCTGGGCCGAGGTGCGCGACCCGTCCGGCTCCGGCGAGCGGGTCGAGGGGGGCGGCCGGTGAGCCGGTACGACGTGATCGTCGTCGGGGCCGGGGTCGCGGGCTCGCTCGTCGCGCACCGACTCGGCGGGCAGGGCCGAAGGGTCCTGGTCCTGGAAGCGGGCGCCGGCGACCACGCACGGGAAGACGCCCCCTTCCCGGCCCACCGTGCCCATCCGGCGGCCCCCTGGCCCGAGGTGACGGACCTCGTCGGCACCGACGCACCACCCGGTTCCGAACGGCCGGCCACCTGCACCAGGACGGCCCGCTCCCGTACGCCGGCGGATACGTGCGCGTCAACGGCGGTACGGGCAACGTCTGGACGGGCCTCGCACCGCGCATGCTCCCCGAGGACTTCGACACCGAAGCCTTCGGGTACGGGCGTCGGTGACCGATCTCGTACGAGGACCTGGAGCCCCACTACCGAGCCGCCGAGGAGGAGTTGGGGGTCGCCGCCGACGCGGACGAGCAGCGCGAGCACGTCGGTCTACCCTTCCCCGACGACTACGTCTTCCCTTGGACGGGCCGGGGCGGGCCACGGGAGTGGAGTACCGCTCGTACGACGGGCAGGTGGCCCGCGCGTACGCCGATGCCTCCCAGTCACCCCCGGTGGCCGCCCACCACCGCCCGAGGCCCCCGTACTACCTGCCGAAGGGGAGGTGAGCGCCGGCCCGGGGGTGTGGGGCAGGCCCGGGGGTGCGGGTCAGGCCCGGGGGTGCGGGTCAGGCCTGGGGGCGGGTGGCCGTGACGACGTAGTAGTCGAGATCACCCTGCTGGTAGGCCTTCAGGAAGTTCCGCGGCCAGGTGCCCGGCTTCCACTGGTCCGACAGCCAGCGGTCCCAGCCCTCCCACACCTCCGGGCCAATGGAGACGGCCCGCGCGTCCGCCAGGCCCGCCCTGGTGAACGCCTCGGTCAGGAGAGTGACGGGGCGGGCGATGTCCAGGCCGTCGGCGTACGACTTGAGCAGGTCCGCCAGCCGGGCGCCGTGGCCCGGGTCGTCGTCCGGGGTGAAGAAGCTCGCGACGGCCACCCGCCCGCCGGGCCGCAGGACCCGTACCGTCTCGCGGGCGAAGGCGGTCAGGTCGTCGAAGTGCTGTGCGGCCTCGACGCTGTGGACGCGGTCGAACGCGCCGTCGCCGAACGGCATGTCCTCCGCCGCGCCCCGGACGAACCGGAGTCTCGAGGGGGAGGCGTCCAGCAGAGCCGCGTTGGCGCGTCGGGCGCGCTCCAGCTGCTGCGGGTGGATGTCCATGCCGGTGATGTGCTCCGGCTCGTACTCGCCCAGGGCCAGCGCACACCCGACGCCGAGCCCGCAGCCGACCTCCAGCACCCGGCCGCCGGCGAGCGGGCCGACGGAGTCGAGCACGTGCCGGTACAGGTCCTGCTGGCTGCGGACGCGGTCGTCGACCGCGATCGGTCCGGCCAGGTCGATCGACCGCCAGTACCCGAAGTTGATGAACCCTCCGGCGAACACCGGGACCGAACTGAGGTCGGCCGACCCGTACGTCTCCCGAACCGCCGCCCGCATTTCCACCGATTCCGACACGTGCGTCACCTCCGCACACAGTGTGACGGTCCGCATACGCCGATGTCGACGGCACGCCCGGCCATCGGGCCAGGGCTTTCCTTCCCGAGGACTTCATGGGCGTCATGGACCGGCCGCAGGGGCGTCCGGTCTCTTCTCAAGGTTGGGCGGTACGGGTCTTCCCCAAGGGGTGCGCCGGGCGGGGCTGTTCGGAACCGGTGGCAGCGGTCGGCCGAAGAGCCCCCTGCCCGCCCTTCTCGGACCCACCGGCCCCGGCTCCCCGGCCGGATGGTGCCGCTCCGCCGGCAGGCCCGCAGTAGCCGGAAACGTTCTCCTCGCCGCCGGCCGCTCGCACGAGTCGCTGCCATGCCTGCGAACCTCGGGCCCCGTCCTTCTTCTCCAGCTCCCGCTTCTCGGACTCGCGCTTCCCTGACTCCCGCTTCTCGAACTCGCGCTTCTCGAACGATCGGCACAGCGCCTCGCGTTCCTTCGGGTCGAGGAGCGCGGTCGGAGCATCGGGACGGCCGGGGACACCTGACGTCGAGGGGTCCTGCGGAACCGCCGTCGACGGGCCGGGCACGGGACTGCTGCCGCGCGCTTCCGGCGCCAGTGCCGGAGCAGGGGTCGGGGAGTCCTGGAAGGGGCCGGGCAGGCTTCCGGAGGCGATCGCCACGCCGCCCAGGGTCACACTGGCGAACAGCCCGGCCAGTGCCGCCTTCAGCGACCGCGCGGATCCGCGCCGTCGCGGGGAAGGAGTCCAGTCGTCACGACGGCGCGTGGGACGGGACGCGTGCAGCCCGGTGTCCCGTGCCGTACGGAAGGCGGCGAGGGCCCGCGACGCGCCCTCTCGATCCACGGGGTCGTCGCCGGTGGCTGCCGGGCTCACGAGCAAGGCGTCCCGCAAGGACCGCTCCAGGGCGGCATGGCGCCGGTCATCGGTCACTCCTTCGGCCTCCCTCTTCCCGTCAGTTCCTTCGCGAGCCTTCTCAGCCCTCTGTGTGCGGCGGACCGTACCGCACCGGGGCGCTTGCCCAGGACCCGGGCGGCCGTCGGGCCGTCGAGGCCGACCACCACCCGCAGGAGCACGGCCTCGGCCTGGTCCTGCGGAAGCTCCGCGACCCGCGCGAGGACCTCGTCGGTCGAGAGCGCCTCCAACGCCTCGGCCGCGGTGTCCCCGGTGGCGGGCAGTGACAGGACGTCCGGCTCGAGACGGGCCGGGCGGGGTCGTGAGCGGACCCGACGGAGGTGGTCCAGCGCGCGGTGTCTGGCGATGGTGGCGGTCCAGCCGCGGAACCCGAGCGCGTCCCCGCGGAAGCGGCCGAGGTCCCGGGCGATCTCCAGCCACGCGTCGGACGCCACGTCCTCCGCGTCCTCACCGACGATCCCTCGCACGTACCCGAGCAGACCGGGGTGGACGATGCGGTACACGTACGCGAAGGCTGCCTCGTCGCCGCCCCGCGCCCGCTCGACGGCCGTCCCGAGCTCCACGTCGAGCTCGGCGTCGCGCGCCTGCCGCGTCCCCTCCCCCACACGTTCCCCTTGACCCGCGTACGCACACGTGACCGTCGGTCATAGCCGTGATCCGAACCATGCCCATCCTGTCAGAACGTCAGCACGCGCCGGTCGGCACCCCACCGGCGACGCTCCCCAGCCGACTTATCGTGCGGCGCGGTCTCCGGCCGTGCAGCGTGAGGAAGTACGTACCGACGGATTCCTCCGCCCCGACCTCGAAGCGGTTCACGGTACGGCCGAGCGGGTTCCACACGCGACCGTCCGGCATCCTCACCCCGACAGGTTGGGAGAAGACGGTCCGAAGGAAGTGCTCGGGAGGAAGGTCCACCCACACCGCTCCGGCCTCGCGCACCAGCACCTCTCCCACGTACGCGCCGAGCCCCACCAACGCACCGCTCACCTGCTCCCGGCCGCTCCCACCGCGGCGCAGCCCGTCGATGAGCCGGTCGACGATGCGCAGGCTCGCCGCGCTGTAGTCGAGCGGCAGCCGAGCCCTGGCCGTGGCGTGCTCGACGAACTCGGACGCGAGGCGCCCCATGTCGGCCGCGTACAGCCTCCCGCTTTCGCGCTCCATGCGTCATCGCCCTCCTGCCGATCCGGCTACGTTCTCCGGATGATCAAGCGGTTCCCCTCCCGGATTCATCACGGCCCGAGAGCGTGACGCCAGTCACATACGGCGCGACCTCCTGACACGTACCGGTCCGGGGGTGAGGGCCGGTCGGGCGGCTCCCGGTCAGGTGGCGATATCGGTCAGGTGGCTCGAATGTCGTCGTTCGCCCGGATAAACCCCGTACGAATGAAGGTCACTTCATCGAGGTAATCCCCCCGGGATCAAGGGGTGACCAGGGCAATTCCGCAGCTACTGTTCACCGGGTTCCGGACGGATTCCCGATGATTCGACCCCCTTTCCACCCCTCGCCCCACCCCCCTCTCACCCGTCGGCGTACGCGTACGCCGATCACCAGCCGCGCCTAAGGAGATCTCGTCCGATGACCGTTGAGACCGGCCCGGAAGCGGAGGCGCCGCCGTCCCCCCAGTCCAGCCTGAGCACCGCGGCCGCCCGCAATCTTGCCACCACGACCAAGTCCGTTCCGCAGATGCGGGAGATCACCGACCGCTGGCTGCTGCGGATGCTCCCCTGGGTGGACACCAAGGGCGGCGCGTACCGGGTGAACCGACGGCTGAGCTACACCGTCGGCGACGGGCGCATCGAGTTCGTCCAGGACGGGCCCGACGTACGGGTGATCCCCCAGGAGCTCGGCGAACTGCCCCTGCTGCGCGGTTTCGACGACGTGGAGGTGCTGACCGCGATCGCCGGCCGGTGCGTCCAGCGCGACTTCCAGGCGGGCGAGGTGCTGGTCGAACGCGGCACACCCGCCCGGCAGGTCCATCTGATCGCCCGCGGCCGGATCAACAAGACCTCTGTCGGCAAGTACGGCGACGAGGTCGCCGTCGCCATGCTCGCCGAGGGCGACCGGTTCGGCGAACACGCCCTCCTGGACGGCGAGGGCAGCTGGGACTACTCCGCCACCGCCGAGAGCGCGGGCACCCTGCTGACCCTGTCTCGCGCCGACTTCGCCGCCGTGCTCTCCGCGGCGCCCCATCTCCAGCTCCACATCCGGCAGTTCAGCTCACTGCCGGGCCGACGGCAGAACCACCACGGCGAGGCCGAGATCGCGATGTCCGCCGGCCACAAGGGCGAGGCCCGGCTGCCCGGCGCGTTCGTCGACTACGAGCTCAAGCCGCGCGAGTACGAACTCTCCCTCGCCCAGACCGTGCTGAAGGTCCACACGAGGGTCGCCGACCTCTACAACGGGCCGATGAACCAGACCGAGGAGCAGCTCAGGCTCACCATCGAGGCGCTGCGCGAGCGCCAGGAGCACGAGCTGATCAACAACCGCGAGTTCGGTCTGCTCCACAACGCCGACTACAAGCAGCGGATCCAGCCCCACTCCGGCCCGCCCAGCCCGGACGACCTCGACGAGCTACTCACCCGCCGCCGGGGCACCAAGCTCTTCCTCGCCCACCCCCGGACGATCGCCGCGATCGGGCGCGAGTGGAACGCCCACGGGCTCTACCCGGAGACCGCCGAGCTCGACGGGCGTCAGGTCCTCACCTGGCGCGGGGTCCCGATCCTGCCCTGCGACAAGATCCCCATCAGCAGGGAGAACACCAGCTCGATCCTCGCGATGCGCCTCGGCGAGGACGACCAGGGCGTCGTCGGGCTGCGCCAGACGGGCCTGCCGGAGGAGTACGAGCCGGGCCTTTCGGTGCGCTTCATGGGCATCGACGAGCAGTCGATCATGTCGTACCTCGTCACCGCCTACTACTCGGCCGCCATCCTCGTGCCCAACGCGCTCGGCGTGCTGGAGAACGTACAGATCGCCCGCAGGCACCACTAGACGCTCCGTCCGACAGACGCTCCGTCCGACAGACGCTCCGTCCGACGACCGGCGACGACAGCCCCCACCCCACCAAGGAGTTTCGGATGCCCGATCCCGGGCTCTCCCCCGCCCTCTCTTCCCTGGAACGGATCCTGCGCGGCCCCACCGGTCTGGGCACGTCGGGCCTCTATCCGAGCCGACGCGGGGAGCCCCCGGCACCTTCGTCGTCGTCCGGGGCGCCGACGACAGCGGCCGAACCGGGCGAAGCCGCGGCGGGAAGGCCGATCCCCGGCCTCTACCACCACCCGGTCGCCGAGCCCGACCCGGTGCTCGTGGAGGAGGTCAGTCGCAGGATCAAGGACTGGGCGGTGGAAGAGGTCGAGCTGTTCCCCGACGAGTGGGAGGGCCAGTTCGACGGCTTCTCCGTCGGGCGCTACATGGTCGCCTGCCATCCGGACGCTCCGACCGTCGACCACCTCATGATCGCCACGCGGCTGATGGTCGCCGAGAACGCGGTCGACGACTGTTACTGCGAGGATCACGGAGGGTCGCCCATCGGCCTCGGGGGCCGCCTCCTCCTCGCGCACACCGCCCTGGACCCCCTGTACACGACGGCGGACTACCAGCCGCAGTGGGCCGAGTCGCTCCACGCGGACGCCCCGCGACGCGCCTACCGCTCCGCGATGGAGTACTTCGTCCAGCAGTCCACCCCCTCCCAGGCCGACCGCTTCCGGCACGACATGTCCCGGCTGCACCTCGGGTACCTCGCCGAGGCCGCGTGGGCCGAGACGGACCACGTCCCGGAGGTGTGGGAGTACCTGGCGATGCGCCAGTTCAACAACTTCCGCCCCTGCCCCACCATCACCGACACCGTCGGCGGCTACGAACTGCCGACCGATCTGCACGCGCAGCCCGCCATGCAACGGGTCATCGCGCTCGCCGGCAATGCGACCACCATCGTCAACGACCTGTACTCCTACACCAAGGAGCTCAAGAGTCCCGGCCTGCACCTGAATCTGCCCGTGGTGATCGCCGAGCGCGAGGAGTGCTCGGAGCGCGACGCCTACCTGAAGGCGGTCGAGGTCCACAACGACCTCATGCACGCCTTCGAGGACGCGGCCGCCGACCTGGCCGTCGCCTGCCCCGTCCCGAACGTCCTGCGCTTCCTGCACGGCGTGGCGGCGTGGGTCGACGGCAACCACTACTGGCACCAGACCAACACCTTCCGATACAGCCTGCCCGATTTCTGGTAAGAACGGATCGATCTGTGACCAACACCGAACTCTCCACCGTCACCACCGCCAACGGCCCCTCCGCGTTCATCCCGGCCCCGGCGACGCCCTACCAGGGAGACATCGCCCGTTACTGGAACAACGAGGCCAGGCCCGTGAACCTGCGCCTCGGGGACGTCGACGGGCTCTACCACCACCACTACGGCATCGGCGACGTGGACCACGCCGCCCTCGGGGACACCGAGGACAGCGCGTACGAGAAGAAGCTGATCGCCGAACTCCACCGCCTGGAGTCCGCCCAGGCGGAGGTCCTCCTGGACAACCTCGGCTCCATCGGGCGTGACGACACGCTCGTGGACGCCGGCTGCGGCCGGGGCGGTTCGATGGTCATGGCCCACCAGCGGTTCGGGTGCAAGGTCGAGGGCGTCACCCTCTCGGCCACGCAGGCCGACTTCGCCAACCAGCGCGCCCGTGAGCTCGGCATCGAGGACAGCGTCCACGCGCGCGTGTGCAACATGCTCGACACGCCGTTCGAGACGGGGCAGGCGGCGGCCTCGTGGAACAACGAGTCGAGCATGTACGTCGACCTGCACGACCTCTTCGCCGAGCACTCCCGCGTCCTGGAGGTCGGCGGTCGCTACGTGACCATCACCGGCTGCTGGAACCCGCGTTACGGACAGCCCTCGAAGTGGGTCTCCCAGATCAACGCGCACTTCGAGTGCAACATCCACTCCCGCCGTGAGTACCTGCGCGCCATGGCCGACAACCGTCTCGTACCGCAGGCCGTCGTCGACCTGACGCCCGCGACCCTGCCCTACTGGGAGCTGCGGGCCACGTCGTCGCTGGTCACCGGCATCGAGGAGGCGTTCATCAACTCGTACAAGGACGGCTCGTTCCAGTACGTGCTGATCGCGGCCGACCGCGTCTGAAACCCGACCTGTGGGGGAGCGGGCGGTGCGCCCGCTCCCCTACAGTGCGTGACGCGCACGTACCGTCCAGCCGCCGAACAGGAGCAGACCCGTGGCCACCACCGCCCGCCCAGGCTCCGTCCCCGAACTGGAACCCGAAGTCGTCGAGCAGTGGCAGAAGGACGGCGGAGAACTCGTCGACCTCTTCGCCCGGGCACGCGAACAGCTGGGCGGTGTCGCCGCGTTCAGGCTCGGTCCGCGGCCGACCGTCCTGGTCACCGACCCGCAGGCCGTGCAGCACGTGCTCGCGCTCCACCCCGGCCGGTACGTGAAGCGCTCGCACCGCGCACGGCTGCTGATCGGCGACGGCGTCCTGGCCGCGACGGGCGAGGCGTGGCAGCGGCAACGGAAGCTGCTGCAGGCCCAGTTCACCGGCCGGGGCATGCGCCGCTACGAGCAGCGGATCGGCGAGGCCGCCCGGTCCGCCGCGGTGCGCTGGGACGCGTACGCCCGCACCGGGCAGGTCCTCGACGTCGGCGACGAGATGCGCCGCTTCGCCCTGGACACCATCTGGCGCTCCCTGACCGGGCATCCCCTCGACCCCGACACGGAGCGTGAACTGGCCGCCCTGCCCGCCGTGGTGGCCGCGCTGCCCAGCCTGCCCACCGATGCGGTCGCCGCTCAGGGGGCCGTCGCCGCCGACCTGGCCCGCATCGACGCCGTGGCGAGCCGTGCCATCGCGGCGGCAAGAGACGGAGAGGCCGGGCCCGACGGCCCTGGCCTGTTGCACGTCCTGATCGAGGCGGCCGGCAGGCTCCCCGAATACACCGACCGGCTGATCCGGGACGAGTTGGTCACTCTCCTCGTCGCCGGCCACGAGACCACCGCCACCACCCTGACCTGGCTCCACCTCCTCCTGGACCGGAACCCGCAGGCGCGGGAGCAGGCCCTCGCCGCGGGCGCCGAGGGCTCGCCCGAACGGCGGCAGGCCGTCCAGGCGCTCGTCCACGAGACGCTGCGGCTCTACCCGTCGGCCTGGGTACTGCCCCGCTGCGCGACGGAGGACGACGTCCTCGCCGGATACGAGATCGAGGCCGGAACCGACGTCCTGGTCTGCCCGTACCTCACGCACCGGGACCCGGACATCTGGGAGGACCCCGAGCGGTTCGACCCGGGGCGCTTCACGTCCCCAGGTCGACGGCCCGGACACCCTGGGAGCTATCTCCCGTTCGGCATCGGGCCCCGGGCCTGCCTGGGTCTGCAGTTCGCGCTCCGGGAGTCGACCGTCCTCCTCGAACACCTCCTGCCCGCCCACGTCCCGCACTTCCGCTCGACGCCGACCGGCGCCTCGTACGGCCTCACCGTCCGGCCCGACGGCCCGGCTCCCGCAACACTGCGGTAGCGCTGTCCGAGGCCGCTGATAGCGTGCCGCCCGACTGCTGATCGATCTTGAAAGGACGGCACTCGTGCGGGAAGTGGCGCATCACGAGGTGAGCGAGGGGCGCATGGCGGAGGCGCTCGACGACATCCATGGGCGGGCCTTCGGGAGGTGGCACAGCATGCGTTACGACAGCTTCCACCTCCACCGCCTGCGGGGAATGGCCGACGAGCTGCTCGATCACGTCGCCGCTCGTGCGCTGACGGAGCCCGGGCTCGACGAGCTCTCGCGCCGCGCGCTGCTGACGGCTGCGGAGTGCTCGTTGGGCGTGATCAGCCTCGGCTGCTTCCCCGACGGCGACCAGGAGATCAAGTTCTCGCTCGTCCGCGAGGAGTTGACCAGCGAGGAGCTGGCGTTCCGGGACGTCATCGACGAGGCTCCCACGGCCCGGACGTGGTTGGACACGTTCGCGGCCGTCGTGGTCAGCGGACTGGTGTGGGATTGGCAGCGGGTCACGGCACTGCTGTTGCGCGATGACTTCGCCCCCGCGATTCGCGACGGAGTGCCGTACTCGAAGCTGACCTCGACCTCGGAGCCGGCCGACATGGCCGCGATGGAGGCGCTCTGCGCCTACGTGACCGAGTCGAGCGGGCACCTGCCCCGCGACTGGCCGACCGTTCCGCTGCGCAAGCCGGACCCGCGGGAGCGGGCCGACGCTGCCGAGCGGCTCGACGCGGCCGGGCCGCTGACGCCGGATCAGCGACTTCTGCGCGTTCTGCTCGACGACGACCAGCACGCCTTCGAGCAAGCCCTGGCGGACCGCCTCGCCGTCCACCGCGAGAGCGTGGGCACGGACCCGGCACCGCGCACGCTGCTGCCGCTCGACACCCTCGCTCTGGCGGCGCTCGCCGTCCAGGTGCACGGCTGGGAGCTGAACGTCCGCTCCGCGTACCTGCCGCACGGCATCCTGGGCCCCTCGGACGCCCTGCAGCGCGCGGCGGACGCGGGCCGGAACAACCTCGGGCTCTGGTCCGCGAAGTAGGCGCGGTGCGGGGGCGCCATGGGCGCCCGGGACCGCCGCGGCCGGGGCGGACTCGACGAGCAGAGAGCCCGGCATGTACCGGTGCAGCGGCACGTCCTCGGCCGGGGCCGCGAGCATGACGGCCCCCGTAGTGACCGGGCAGCCGGCGCGGGCCCCAGCCGAGGCAGCACAGCGGGTGGGCCGGCGGCCCGGGCCCTGCGGCCGGGCCGCCGCGAGCGCCCCGGCCGTACGGCGCGGCGAAATCAATCGGTCGTGCGTTCACCGACGTTGATTTCCGACTCGGGCTTTCGACAGTACCCACCTGCGGGTTCGTCATCACAGGTTCACGTGTCGGCAGGCGGTCGTCTCTCGACACCCGAGCGAGGCCTGGCGGGTGCCAACCATGCGCGGTTGGCCCCCTCGGCGCCCGGCGGAGCCGGCGCCCGCGATGAAAGCCTTGCCTCACGGCCGACGTAGAGGTCTATAGTGCTAGGCAACTAGGTAAATGGAGGAACCGGTGATTGAGTTCCACCTGAACAGCCGGTCCGGCCTGTCCCCGTACCAGCAGTTGGTCCAGCAGGTTCGGCACGCATTGCGCCTGGGGCTGCTGAAGGAGGGAGACCGGCTGCCGACGGTCAAGGACGTGGCGAGGCAGATGGCGGTCAACCCGAACACGGTGCTCAAGGCGTACCGGGAGCTGGAGCACGACGGCCTGGTGGCCGCCCGCCCCGGCGTGGGCACATTCGTGACCCGCACGCTGGCCGACGCCTCGCTCGCCGCGCACGGGCCTCTTCAGAAGGACCTGCAGCGCTGGCTGACCAAGGCCCGGCTGGCCGGGCTCGACGACGAGAGCATCGAGGCGCTGTTCGTGAACACGTTTCGTAAGGCCGCCGGAGAGGACGTAGCGTGAGCGCCGTCATGCGAGCTCAGGGCCTGGGCAAGAGGTACAAGCAGCGCTGGGCGCTGCAGAACTGCGACCTGGACGTCCCCGCGGGCCGGGTGGTGGGTCTGGTCGGCCCCAACGGCGCCGGCAAGTCGACCTTGTTGAAGTTGGCCTCCGGCATGCTGACGCCGTCGGCCGGCACCATCGAGGTGTGCGGTGGTCGTCCCGCTGCGGGTGTGGAACAGCTGGCGAAGGTCGGTTTCGTCGCCCAGGACACCCCGATCTACGCCGCGCTGAGCGTCGCCGACCACCTCGACTTCGGCAGGCGCCTCAACCCGAACTGGGACGACGTCGTGGCGCGCGACCGGATCCGTCGCCTCGGGCTGGCCCCGAAGCAGCGGGCCGGCAAGCTGTCCGGCGGCCAACGCGCGCAGCTCGCCCTCACTCTGGGCATCGCCAAGCGCCCGGAGCTGCTCATCCTGGACGAGCCGGTCGCGGCGCTGGACCCGCTCGCCCGACGAGAGTTCATGCAGGACCTGATGGAGGCCGTCGCCGAGCACGAGTTGAGCGTCGTCCTCTCCTCCCACCTGGTCTCCGACGTGGAGCGGACCTGCGACTACGTCATCGTCCTGGTCGACTCCCGGGTGCAGGTCGCCGGTGACATCGACGACCTGGTCGCCTGCCACCACCGGCTCACCGGACCGCGCCGGGCCCCGGACACGCTCCCGGCCGGTCAGCACGTCATCACCGCCAGCCACACCGACCGGCAGACCACGCTCCTGGTGCGCACCGACACCGCGGTCCACGACCCGTCCTGGACCGTCAGCCCGCTCGGTCTGGAAGACATCGTCCTGGCCTACATGACCCGGCCCGCCGACGCGGTACGTGACACCCGGCCCGCACTGGAGGTACTCCGATGATCTGGCTGACCTGGCGCCAGTTCCGTACCCACGCCGCCGTGATGTTCGCCGCGGTGGCCGTACTCGCCGCCACCCTCGCGGTCACCGGCCCGCACTTGTCCGACCTCTACCGCACCGCGGGCAGCAGCCTGGTGGACCAGGTCTCCAGTTCGGACCAGACCCTCTACTACGCCGGACTGCTGGCCGTACTCGCCGTGCCGGCGGTCATCGGGATGTTCTGGGGCGCGCCGCTGATCTCCCGTGAGCTGGAGACCGGTACCCACTACCTCGCGTGGAACCAGGGCGTCACCCGCACGCGCTGGCTGGCGACCAAGCTGGGCCTTGGCGCGGCGGCCTCCATGACCGCTGCCGGACTGACCAGCCTCGCGGTGAGCTGGTGGAGCAGCCCCATCGACCGGGCTGTCAACGGCGGCGGCGCGACGGACACGTACTTCCCGCGGCTCGACCCCGTGGCCTTCGCCGCACGGGGTGTCGTCCCCATGGCCCACGCCGCCTTCGCCTTCGTCCTGGGCGTCGCCCTCGGCCTCGTCATCCGCCGCACCCTGCCCGCGATGGCCACCACGTTCGCCCTCTACGCCGCCGTCCAGATCGCCGTGCCGATGTGGATCCGGCCCCACCTGGCCGCCACGGACCGAACCACCCTGCCGATCGAGCCCGGCGGCGCTCCCATCAGCATCCAGGACGGCGCCAAACAGATCGTCGCGCACCTCGAAGATGTGCCCGGGTCCTGGGTCATCTCCCAACAGACACTGAACGCCGCCGGTCAGCCGACCACGGTGCCGTCGTCCTTCGCCGACTGCCTGCACACCGAGTCGGGCCCGCCGGCCCTGCAGCAATTCGAGCGCTGCCTCGCCGACCTCGGCGCCCTGGGCTACAAGCAGCAGATGACGTACCAGCCCGCCGGCAACTTCTGGGCCCTCCAATGGGCCGAGGCCGGTCTCTACGTCGGCCTCGCCCTGGCCCTGACCGGGTTCTGCACCTGGTGGATCCGCCGCCGAGTGACCTGACGGACACCAGCCCCCGCTACGGGAGCAGCCGTGAGGGGCAGCCGGGCCCCGGCTGCCCCTCACGGCGTCGACAGGAGCAAGCGGGATGAGTGCCTGCCGTACGGCCTCGCGCAACGGCTGTCACGAACCGACAGTCAACGCTGCCAGAACCGGCGCTTGTCCGGAAGCACCGGCTGTGGCTGCGGCGGGATGCTGCTCGGCGGCCGACGTACGGGCAGACCCCGTTTGCGCAGGTCCTCCAGTTGCTGCTCGGGGCGGTTCTCCTCGACAGCTCGGGCCAGTTCCTGCACCTTGCGCGGGTGATTGGTCTCTTCGAAGAGCTTGGCCAGGAGGACCAGTTCGTCGAACGGGGCGTAGTGGCCAGCCGCCTCCAGCAGGCCTTCGAAGTCGTGGAAGGTCGAGTGGACATCGCTGTAACGCGGATGCACGACGAAGCCCAGAACTTCTCTCGCCGGACGAAACGTGGCGATTGCCTTGAGAAGCCGCCGGTTCTCAAGAGGACGCTCGGTGCGAGGGAACTCCCGCGACAGCTCTGCGAGTTCGACGGGAGAGGCCCGTGCGACATACGTGGCGATCAACGCATCCGCCGGCCCGTCGCTCCCCTGCTCACGAAGCGTGATGATCGCCTCGGCGGTCCCTCTCGCGGTGGACCTGGGCTCAGCCACCGAGGCCGGAGCGGCCTCGTGGCGCCGCCACAGCTCGACCTCCCTGCCCGTGGCGGCCAGCATCGAGTCGACGTGGGAGCGTTCCTGCTGCACCAGGCGCAGAACGGCCTCGTGTTGGCGGACGGAGTCCTCCAGATGCGCAATGCGTTGCCGGATCTCCTCCTGCTCCTCCGTGATCTCCCGGCGCTCGCGCTGCGCCTGTTCGGACATGCCCCGCAGTTCCTGCTCCAGCTCATCGAGGTGGAGCCGTTCGGCGGCGACGGCCCCGCGCAACTGTGACAGCTCCTCCGCCGCTTGGGCTCGTTGGTTGCTCAGGTCTTCGATCGCCGCTTCGAGCTTGATCTCCCGGGCCATGAGCGGCCCCTTGGCCTCGGCCGCCGCGATGACCAACGCCCGCCCCGCCTGCACCGCGTCCTCGTCCAGGGGCCGGCCGGTGCGCTGGGACAACAGCTCGTGCATGCGGCCGATCAAGGAGAGCTTCGGCAGCGTCGAGCCGCTCAGATACCGCGAGAGCTGCCACTCGCTGACCTTGGCCTCCGGGTCCTTCTCCGTGAGCGCCGCGCCCAACTCCTTGGAGGTGATGCCCAGCTGATCGCGGAGTTCGCGCAGGTACTCGGCCAGCCTCTTCTCCGCGGTCTCCAGCTCGTTCAGCTTGTTCAGCTTTGCCAGGCCTCGGTGGCGGTTGCGCCCTCCCGGCGGCGGTGTTTCCTCCACTGCACCCTCCCTGCCGACTGCGAAGCGGCCGCTCGGCGGCACGCTCTCGATCAAATTGCGGAGTGTTGCAACTGCCGGTGCCGGCGATTTGCTGATGCCAGCCGAACACAAGGCCACCGTCAACTCAAACGGAGCATGCCATGCCCTCCACATCCCCTCGCACGCCTCAGGTGCCCCGCCCGTTCCTGGAGATCAGGTGTGGCGGCGTCCGCCTCGTCGTCCAGCGCGTTCCGTACCGACTTGTCACGCTCGTCACCGCGGCGGCCGGGCTTCTTGCCGGCGGTGCGTGGCTCCCGCGGTAGGACCTTCGGGGCGTGAAGGTGGAGGGAGGGCAGGCGGGCCGGTGATCCGGCCCCGCCCAGGCTCTTCCGACTCTGCGGCCTGGCCGAGATGGGTGTGGCGTGGCGGATTCCGACCTGGGGCTTCGGCGGCTACTGGGAGCGATCCCGCCACGCGCTCCTGGACGCCGTCAGGCAGGTTCACGGGCTGACGGCGTGCGACATCCAGGTCAGCCTGGGCTTCTCATCCTCCGCGCCCCACCACGACGGCAGTTCATTGCCCGACGTGGGGTACGGCCTGAAAGTCAGCCGCGGAGAAGTCTCCACGGTCACCGCGTCATTGGGCACGCGTCGGCCGGGCACCACATCACGGCAGCCGCATCTGGCCATTCACACCACCTTTCGCGATGGAGCGTCAGATTCCGTGATCGGATTCCCCCGTCATTCACCTCAACATGCGAAATGGGGAAAGATTCCATGATCCTCAAGAAGTTCGCCGCAGTGCTCGGTGGGGCGATGCTGCTGGCCGCGACCGCAACGGTGGGAACCGCGACAGCCGCCCCCGCCGGCGCGAGCGCCTGCGGGCCTCAGACCAGGATCTCCAGCGCCGAGGGATATGCCTGGATCGCCTTCTGCGACGGCAACACCAGGGTCGTCGGGACCGTCTACGACACCAAGTCGGACGGACGGTGCCCGCTCGTCATGGGGTACCTCTCGGGCACCGGAGGAACCGTGAACTCAAACTGGGCCGGGCCCAAGGACGACAACAGCCCGGTCGACATCGGCGCCGCGGCTGGGCGCACATTCGTCGGGGCGGGCATGGGCTACATCAGGTGCTGAATCACCCTCACGAGGGCGGCGCCGCATAGCAGGAACCTTGACACGGCAGGGAGCGGCGCGGTCACCCGTGGGTGGCCGCGCCGTTCCTCCGCATACGACGCGCTCCGGATGCCGGCCGAGGTGCCCGTCGGCGACGCGGGCTACGGGGCCGGCCCAATAGACGACGGTGGCCCCCGTTCAACAGGGCACCCCACCGAGGGCGATGCCAAAATGGGAGTGTCCCCGGGGGCGTCGGAGTTCTCTCCGAACGCAGACAAAGGGGATGGGTGGGCGAGCGCCCGCCAGCAGACTCCCTGACAGCCAATCACAGAAAACACGATTAGCGCAGGTGAGTGCCTGAACGGATACAGGCACCGCTACGCTGTTCCCGGCCATAAGCTATGCGTCAACAACGCATCGTACAGCCGCACGCGTCGGCAGAACGCGTCGGCAGAACGCGCACGTGGCCTACGGATGGGCAGGAACTGCCAGCCGGGACCCCGAAACCCGCACCGTCCTGCACCCCTTCAACTGGGACGGAAGCGGTGCGTACACGATCACCAGCGGGGGCACGGATCCCAAACATCCTCTGGTGGTGGACGTATTCGCAGCAAGCACCGCCGACGAGATAAAGCTGGGCGTGTGGGGCAGGCACTTCGGGGACAACCAGAAGTTCCGCTTCCAAGCGCCTCGCACTGGCGACGGAAACGTCTATCGGAACCGTTTCGACATCGTGGCGAAGCACAGTGGGAAATGCCTGGACGTGGAGTGGGGGAGCACAAAGAACGGCACGAGAGTCCAGCAATTCCGGTGCACCGGAAACATCAACCAGAAGTGGTATCTCTGGCATCGCAGCGACAACAAATGGGAGATCCGCTCTGCCCATAGCGACAAATGCCTCGACATCCACAGCCCATCCGGCACCCCACAACCAGGGGCTCATCTGCAAATTTGGCCCTGCCACGGCGGCTCCAACCAGGCCTGGACCATTCGGCACGCCAAGTAGGTCGCTGTCACCGCCTCGGCGTGGACGCCGGCATCCGGCCGCAGAGCCGCAGCCACTGTGCCGACGAAGAGAACCGCAGGCCCAGACGCCATCGCCGTATATCCGATGACATTGAGTGTCATCACTAGGATGAGCGACATGGGTAGATGGATGCCGGACGCAGCGGGCCGACTGTCGCGGGCCGCGCTCGAGCTGTACGAGGAGCGTGGCTTCGAGGACACCACGGTCGCCGAGATCGCCGAGCGGGCCGGTCTGACGAAGCGTACGTTCTTCCGCTACTTCCCGGACAAGCGCGAGGTGCTGTTCCCGCTCTCGGCTCGGATCCACCGGACGATCGTCGACGCCATGGCCGCCGCGCCGGCCGACCTCTCGCCGCTCGCCGTCGTCCTGGAAGGGTACGGCGCCGCTGTCGACATGGTGACCTCCGGACATGCGGGCGCCCGGCGTCGCCGAGCCGTCATCCTGGCCAACCCGGAGCTTCGGGAACGAGAGCTGACCAAGTTCGCCGCGACCAGTGCGGCCGTGACCGAGGCGTTGCGCGAGCGCGGTGTCGCGCCGCGGACCGCCTTCCTTACGGCCGCGGCGGGTGCCGCCGCATGGAGAGCCGCGCGCGAATGCTGGATCGAGGGTCCGGAGACCCAGGACCTGCACACCCTGCTACGTGAATCCGTTGAGGAGCTCAGGGCCACGGTCGCGGCCCCGCTCGCGCCGTAAGCCACAGGCACGCCACTCCTTGGCGCGACCCTCTCGTCACCCATGACACCGGGTGTCATCACTGTTACGATGACACCCGGTGTCATCACTTGCCACGTGTTCGACCGAGAGGGTGCATCACGCATGTCGGAAACGTTGTTCGACGAGGCAACCACGCTCAAACGACGAACCTTCGTCGCGGCGTCGGCAGCGGCGGCCGGTCTACCCCTGCTGCCCGCAGAACGCCTGCCCACAGCCACACCCTCGCCGGTCACACCCGCGCCGGCCGACCGGCTCTCCACCGTTCGCCTGACAGTCAACGGCGAGCAGCGCACCGCCCAGGTCGACAACCGCACCTCACTCCTCGACCTCCTCCGCGAGCACCTGGACCTCCCCGGCACGAAGAAGGGCTGCGACCAGGGCGCCTGCGGAGCCTGCACGGTGCTCGTGGACGACCGGAGGGTGAACGCCTGTCTCACCCTCGCCGTGATGCACCAGGACGCGCGCGTCACCACGATCGAGGGGCTCGCCCGGGGCGAGCGACTGCACCCGCTGCAACAGGCGTTCATCGACCACGACGGCCTTCAGTGCGGCTACTGCACGCCGGGGCAGGTCATGTCGGGCGTCGCCTGTATCGCCGAGGGCCACACCGGCTCCCGGGAGGAGATCCGCGAGTGGATGAGCGGCAACCTGTGCCGGTGCGGGGCGTACACGAACATCGTCTCCGCCATCGAGCAGACGGCCAAGGAGGTATGACCGCGTGTATCCCTTCGCCTTCAGCCGGGTGTCCACCGCCACCGCCGCGCTCAATGCCGGTGCCCGCGACGGCCGTTACATCGCCGGCGGGACCACGCTGGTCGACCTCATGCGGGAAACCGTCGAGCGCCCCGCGCACGTGGTCGACATCAACGGGCTGCCGTACAAGGACATCACCGTCACCCGACACGGGCTGCACGTCGGTTCCCTGGTCCGGATGAGCGAGCTCGCCGCGCATCCGGAAGTGCGCGCCACGTACCCCGTTCTCTCGCAGGCCCTCGAACTCGGCGCATCGGCTCAGCTGCGCAACATGGCCTCCATCGGGGGCAACATCATGCAGCGGCCCCGTTGTCCGTACTTCCGGGATGTCCACTCCGCCTGCAACCGCCGTGACCCGGGCTCGGGTTGCGATGCCCTGCACGGTGACAACCGTATGCAGGCGATCCTGGGGACGAGCACTCACTGCGTGGCAACTCACCCCTCCGACCTGGCAGTTGCCCTCGTGGCTCTGGACGCCGTGATCCAGGTACGCAGCCTCGCCGGAACCCGCTCCATCCCGGTCCAGGACTTCTTCCTCCGCCCCGGAGACACGCCCCAGAACGAGCAGTCGCTCCGGCCGGGCGAACTCATCACCTCCCTGACCGTCCCCGCGGGAGCGCACACGCGCCGCTCGGGATATCTGAAGGTCCGCGATCGACAGTCCTACGAGTTCGCCCTCGCGTCCGCGGCGGTGGCGCTGGACATCAGGGGCGGCGTGGTGCGGGACGCCAGGGTGGCCGTCGGCGGTGTGGCGACCGTGCCGTGGCGGCTGCCCAAGGTGGAGGAGGCACTCGTCGGCAAGCGGCCGGGGCGCCGGACGTGGACGGATGCCGCGGCCCTCGCGGCCGAGGGCGCCGTACCGCTGTCGGAGAACGCCTTCAAGGTGCGGCTGGTCGAACGGACCGTACGCCGCCAGCTCATGACGATCGGAGGACGGTGATGGCGAAGACCGTCGTCGGGCAGCCGCTCTCCCGCGTCGACGCCCGCTGCAAGGTGACCGGCGCGGCCACCTACGCGGCCGAGCACCGTATCGAAGGCCTGTTGTACGGCGTGATCGTCAACGGAACGGTGGCCCGTGGCACGGTGAGCCGGATCTCGGTGGACGCGGCGCTCGGCCACCCGGGCGTCCTGCGCGTCCTGACCGACTTCGGCAAGTTGCGGCTGGCCCACCCGGTCGATCGGCTCGCCTTCTACGGCCAGCCCGTCGCGGTCGTCGTCGCGGAGAGTCTGGAGGCGGCGACCCATGGCGCCTCTCTGGTCGAAGCGACGTATGAGCGGCAGGACGCGGTCACCGACTTCGACGATCCGAAGGCCCCGTCGCAGACACCCGAGGACGAGCCCGACTACAGCCGCGGCGACCCGGCGGGCGCGCTGAGTTCGGCGCAGGTGAAGGTGGACCTGGAACTCACCAGCGCCCGGGAGAACCACAACCCCATCGAACTGCCCTCGACCATCGCCCGATGGCAGGACGGACGGCTGACGCTCTGGGACAAGACCCAGTGGGTGCAGGGCGCCGCGCGCAACGTGGCCGGCGCGCTCGGCATCGCCGTCGGCGACGTACGCGTGCACAGCGAGTTCGTGGGCGGAGGGTTCGGCAGCGGAATCCAGACCTACGACCATGTCATCCTGGCCGCGTTCGCGGCGCGCGAGGTCGACAGGCCCGTCAAGGTGGTTCTGACCAGGCGTCAGTTCTACTACGGCACCGGGTTCCGACCGGCCAGCCGGCACCGGATGGCCCTCGGCAGCAGTACGGCCGGGCGCGTCAGCGCTCTCGTCTACGAGGTCCGTATCGAGAACGCGCGCTATCGGACCTACACGGACGGCCTGACCGACCTGCCGCAGTTCCTCTACGGCGTCCCCAACACCCGTACCGCCTACCGGGTCACGCCCGTCGACGTCCACTCTCCGGCCTCCATGCGAGGGCCTGGCGTGGCGCTCGGCTCCTTCGCCTTGGAAACCGCGATGGACCAGCTCGCGCACGAACTGGCCGTAGACCCCATCGAGCTGAGGCTGCGCAACGAGCCGACCCGGGACGAGGTCTCCCGACTCCCCTTCTCCACACGGAAGTTGCGCGAGTGCTACGACACCGGCGCCCGCCGCTTCGGCTGGTCCCGGAGGCGCGCCAAGCCGGGCGCGCGCACGGAGGGCGACCTGCTGATCGGCATGGGGATGGCGACCGCCAGCTACCACAACAACCGGCGCGACTCCAGCGCACGCGCCCGGATCAACGCCGACGGCACCGCCGAAGTCTTCGCGGCCACCGGAGACATGGGCCCCGGCACCACCACGTCGGTCATGCAGGTCGCCGCGGACGCCCTGGGGCTGCCCGCCTCGGCGGTCACCTTCAGGCTGGGCGACTCCAGCTACCCCACCGCGCCCCTGCACGCGGCGGCCTGCACCATGGCGAGCGTGGGCTCGGCCGCGCACACCACCTGCAACGCGCTGAAGGCGGAGTTCATCCGCAGGGCGGTGGCGGACCCCGACTCGCCGCTCCACGGCGCGAATCCGGCGGATGTGCACGCCCGTGAGGGCTACCTGTCGGCCGTCGGCGCAGGAGCCCGGGACAGCTACCGGGACATCCTGCGCCGCGCTGGTCTGCCCAGCCTCGAGACCACTGGCAACTGGGGCCCGGGCGACGCCGATTCAAGGATCTCCACCTACGGCTACGGAGCCGTCTTCGCCGAAGTCTCCGTCGATCCCCTGCTTGGCCTGGTCCGCGTCCGGCGGATCTTCGCGGTGTACGACGTAGGGCGGGTGATCAGCCCCAAACTCGCCCACAGCCAGGCCATCGGCGGCATGGTCGGCGGCATCGGAATGGCCCTCCTCGAAGGCACCGTCACCGACCACCGCGACGGCCGCATCGTCAACGCGAGCCTCGCCGACTATCTCGTGCCGGTGAACGCGGACGTCCCCGACCTCGACGCCGCCTTCATCAACACCGAGGACCCGCAGGCCGATCCGATCGGTGTGAAGGGACTCGGTGAGATCACCATCGTCGGGGTGGCGCCCGCCATCGGCAACGCGGTGTTCAACGCGACGGGCAAACGCCTGACGGACCTGCCGATTCGTCCCGAGGCACTGCTCTGACGTCGATGGACGGCCTCGCGGCGCTGTGGCGCGAGCGGCACGGGTTCGAGCGAGAGCCCCATCGATGAACCGGCGGGCGGCGGCGCGTTCTCGACCGCCGTCCTGCCGTCCTTCACGTACACACATCCCTGATTCCTTGAGTCCCCCAGCGAAGGAGACCGCGATGCTGGACATCGCCGAAGAGCTCGACCGGTGGGCCCGACAGGGACGTGAGTTCGCCGTCGCCACGGTCGTGGCCACGAACGGCAGCTCACCCCGGCAGCCGGGCGCGGCCCTCGCCGTCGACAGTGACGGCACGGCCATCGGGTCGGTCTCCGGCGGATGTGTGGAGGGCGCGGTCTACGAATTGTGCCGGCAGGCCCTCGAAGACGGCACCACCGTCGTCGAGCGCTTCGGCTACAGCGACGAGGACGCCTTCGCCGTCGGCCTGACCTGCGGCGGCATCATCGACATCCTCGTCACGCCGGTCCTGGCCCAGTCGCCCGCCCGCGCGGTGTTCACCGCGGCCTGCGCCGCCGCCGCGCAAGGATCGCCGGCGGCATTGGTCCGCGTCGCCGAGGGGCCGCCCCAACTGCTCGGACGCGCCCTTCTCGTACACCCCGACGGCAGGTACGAGGGCGGGCTCGGCGACCACCCGGACCTGGACCGGGCGGCAGCCGGCGAGGCCCGCGCCCTGCTGGACGCCGGGCAGACCGGAGACATCGTCATCGGCGAGGACGGCTCGCGCTGCGGGCGGCAGCTGACGCTCCTCGTCGAGTCCAGCGTCCCCGCTCCCCGCATGATCGTCTTCGGGGCGATCGACTTCGCGTCGGCGCTCGTCAGGGTCGGGAAACTCCTCGGCCACCACGTGACCGTGTGCGACGCCCGCCCCGTCTTCGCTACGAGGGAACGCTTCCCCGAGGCGGACGAGGTCGTCGTCGACTGGCCGCACCGCTACCTGGAGGCGACGCCGCTCGACTCGCGGACGGTGCTGTGCGTCCTCACCCACAACGCCAAGTTCGACGTACCCCTGCTTGAGAGGGCGCTGAAGCTGCCCGTGGCGTACGTCGGCGCCATGGGTTCGCGCCGCACCCACCTGGAACGCGACGAGCGCCTTCGGGAAGCCGGCGTCACCGAACTGGAACTGGCCCGCCTGCGCTCACCCATCGGACTCGACCTGGGCGCACGGACACCGGAGGAGACGGCCCTTTCGATCGCGGCGGAGATCGTGGCCGCCCGGCGCGGCGGCTCCGGCGTCTCACTGAGAGGAGCCCACACACCGATCCACCACGACGGGGCGAGGGGCCCTGCACGAAGGATCGGCGAGGTCGCTTAGGGCCGGTGCAATCCGACCGTGACGCTCATGGCGGTTGAGCGCACTTGGCCCTTCCGAAATCCCCGCCCCGGGCTGGCGGCGCGAACTCCGCCGCGTCAGGGCCGCGTACGCGGCGCTGTGCTGGACCCTGCCGTAGTCCATCGAGCTCCGGCAGGTCAGCCGCGGAGGTGTACGGCGAGGGTGGCGAGCCAGGCGCCGGGGGTGAAGGGTGCCGGGGGTTCGACCTCCGCGCCGAGCGTCACCAGCGCGAGGGCCAGGCCGTCCTCGTCGAGGCCTAGGGCGAGGAGGTCGTGCAACTCCCCCGTCAGCTGGGCGACGAGCCCCGTGTCGGTGCCCTCCAGGTAGTCGGCGAGCGCGGCCTGGTGGTCGCCGAACTCGTCCGGCAAGTCCTGCGTGAACCAGCCACCGACCAGTTGCGCCAGTTCGGGGAAGCGGGCCCGCCACTCCCAGGGCGTCGTGGGCGCGGCAGGCGGTGGCGCCTGGCCGGTCGCCAGGCTCTCGTCGAGCCGGTCGGCGAGGCCCGTGAGCCAGTCCCGGATCTCCTCCGGCGGCAGCCCCACGTCGGGCAGCCGGTAGTACTCGCCGAGCCTCAACCGCAGCCGCCCCGGCGGATTGGCGGCGTATACGCGTAGCTGCTCGGCCGCGACAGCGATGGCCCAGGGCCGGGTGCGCCAGGTCTGCCGGAGATAGCCGGCCACCGCCTCGGGGGCGTGCGGACCAAGGCCCAGGTGGGCGCGGACGACCTGGTCGAGCTCGCCGTACTTGCGGTCGTGCTCGGCGGGGTTCAGGGACACGCAGGCCTCTTACAGGTCGATGGGCAGCGAGGAGTGCACGGTGAAGGGGTACGCGCCGGGCTCGCCGGACACCTTCCTGCGGAGCACGACCCGGGCGGCGCGCACCGGGATCGGCTCCTGGCCGGCCAGCGCCATCCCGGTGGTGAGCAGCGTGCCCACCGGGTCGGGCCGCGTGGGCCAGGCGGCCTCGATCACGAGCCGTTGCCGGGTGGACTGGGCGAGCCAGCGGTGGATGACCTGCTCGTTCAGCGCGATCACCTGCTGGGTGGCCCACTGGGCGGTCACCCGGTCCGGGTACGTCGCGGCGCGGTCGGCGCGGGCCGGGACGGGCGACGCGGGGGGTATGGGAAGTTCGGGAGGCGTCGTCATGTCAGGCCCCGCCCCAGCCGCGCAGCGTAGCCCGCTGGGCGGCAGAGTAGTTGGCCTGCCCGGTGGTGACGACGGCGTGCAGCCACTTCTGCGCGGCCTGCAGGTCCTCCATCTGCCGGTCCCATCGGTCGAGTTCGTCCACGAACACCTCGCGGGCCTCCCCCTCCCAGGCGAGGACGACCGGCACCGTACGGTCGTACAGCGCGCTCAGTCGCTCGTTGAGCTTCTTCACGATGTCCTCGAGGTCGCCTGCTATCTCGCGCAGCGCGACCACGTCGACGGATATCGAGCCGTCGTCGTTCACGTTTCCCCCTGCCTTACGTCTGTTTCAGGTACGCGTTCAAATGTCGTTGATCCTGCTGGTCGGCGCCGCTCCGCCGGCCGGGCCCGCGCCGCTCCGTCCCTCGCCGGACAGTTCGCGTACCTCGGCGTCGATGTCGACCTTGCTCATCTCGGCCCGGAACCCCCGCAGGATGTCCAGCTCCTGGCGCGTGAACCCGTCCCGGCTCATCCGGACTGCGTTCGCCAGCACGCCCAGGATCTCCCGGACCCGCACGGCGTCGGCACCGGCCTCGCGATGCAGCTTCCGGTACTCCGTCGCCGCCTCACTGCGCCATCGCGCCTCAGCCCGGTCCACGAGCGCGTCCATCCGGCGCACCACCCCGTCGATGTGCGTCCGCATGGCGTCCAGGTCGTCGGCGAGGCGCTTCAGGTCCTCGTCCGACACGGCGAGGGTCGGCTCGATGGGCATGGCGGTTGCTCCTTCCGGGGTTGGGAGGGTCAGTGCTGCTCGGCGAAGTGGGCGTGGACGGCGTCGAGGAGGAGGCGCAGCCGTGCGTACGTCACCGACGGCATGACGGGCGCGAAGGCCTCGTCGAGCTCGGCGGGCGAGCGGAACATGTACAGGACGCGCTGGAGCCGGCCTGCGAGGTCGGCGATTCTGCCGTGGCACTCGGGGTGGTCCATGGAGACCAGGTCACGCGCCTCGGCCTCCGGGTCACTGCCGTACTCACCGGTGGGCAGCTGTGACGCGAACTCGTTGACGACGTCGAAACGGGCCAGTGCCTCCCACTGCGAGAATGGGAGTTCGTCGTAGCCGGGAATGACGCCGAACCAGGAGTCGCGGACGAGTTCCGCCAGGGAGCGCAGAAAGGCGTCGACGGGTTCGTCGCCGGCCGCCCGGGCGAGCCGATCACGGAACACGGCGGGCCGTGTGGCGAACCGCTCCGTGCCGTACTCGTCCGCCAGTCCGTCGAGGAGCGAGGCGACCGCGTCGAAGGGCATGACCCAGGCGATCGTGTGCGAGTCCTGCATCAGCCGGGAGAAGCGCTGGAGTTCGTCCTCCAAGGGGGCGGCCCCCGGGTTCCGCGAGGCCACAGCGAGGGAGACGAGGCGGGCGAGCACCCCGCTGGTGAGGACGGCGTCAGTCGGTTCGGTCACCTGAGGCATGCGCACTCCGTCGCCGCCCCACTGCGCCGCCGCACCTCGGCCCGGTCCACGAGCGCTTCCATCCGGCGGACAACCCCGTCGATGTGCGTCCGCACGGCGTCCAGGTCGTCGGCGAGACGCTTCAGGTCCTCGTCCGACACGGCGAGGGTCGGCTCGATGGGCATGGCGCTTGATCCTTCCGGGGTTGGGAGGGTCAGTGCTGCTCGGCGAAGTGGGCGTGGACGGCGTCGAGGAGGAGGCGGACGCGTGCGTGGGTCACGTACGGCATGACAGTGGCGAAAGCGGCGTCCAACTCGGCTGGCGTGCGGAACAGGTACATGATGCGCTGCAGCTCGCCGGCGAGGTTGCCGAGTCGCTCATGGCAGTCCTCCGGGTGCTCGCTGCTCAGCATCTCGTCCACGGCCTCGTCCACGCTGTCGTACTCCCCCGAGTACATCAGCGAGAGGAAGTGCGATGTCTGCGAGAAGCGTCCGCGCGCCTCCCAGAAGGCGAGCGGCAATTCTGTCATGTCCGGGTAGGAGCGGAGCTCGCTGTCGCGGACGAGCGCGGCCAGCGAGCGCAGGAAGTCCGCCGGCGCATCGTCGCCGGCCGCGCGCGCCAGCGTCTGGCGATACGCGACGGGCCTTGCCTCGAACGCCTCCATGCCGACCTCGTCGGCGAGGAGGTCGAGCAGCGAGGCCAAGGCCACCAGTGGCATCACGTCGGCGATCGCGCTGGAGTCTTGCAGGAACCGGGACAGCCGCTGGAGTTCGTCCTCCAGCGGCGCGGCCCCCGGGTTGCGCGAGGAGGCAGCGACGTCCAGCAGGAGCCCCACCGCGCCCTCGGTGAGGAACTCGTGATGTTTCGTGGTCACAAAGCGCATTCTACGGGGGGGTCGGGTAGGCGGTCCGGACGTAGAACGTCCCAGCCTCCGGCGAGTAGTTGAGGACCAGCTTCACGCTGTGGACTTGGGCCGGCTGGGCGTTGAAGCCCTGGGAGGCGAAATCGGACTGCGAGACGGAGGACCCCGTCACTACGTTGTTCCCGTTCGCGTCTCTCACGGTGAAAACACGAATGTCCGGCGAGGAGGCCGGGCTGAACGTCCCGTTGGCCACCCTTCGCTTCTGCTTCTCCATCCAGTCCTCGATCCTCCGGATGTTGGCGGGGTCGTTCAGTGCCGCCTGGACATGCTTCTGGGCTGCGGGCAGGTCCCGGAAGGCCGAGGCGTCGACGCCCTGGTCCCGTACGCGCATCCGCAGCTGGTCCGGGGTGAGGCCGACGTGCCGGTCGATCGTGTGGGCGTCCTTCCCCGGCTTCAGCGGGTCGCTCGGGGAGGCCTGGTAGGGATTGGTCTCCCACTCCATCGACGCGAGGTCTATGCCGAACCGGTTGTTCGGGTCCCGTGACTGCTCGTTGAGCGGGACGATCGACCTGTCGAACTCGAAGAGCGAGCGTGCCCCGAACGCCTCTGCCAGCGCCGACTGCGACTGGAAGGTCGGCACCGCGCGCGAGGCCTCGCGCAGGGGTTCGAGCAGGGCCTTCACCTTCTGGATCTGGGCCCGCAGCTCGGTCTCGTAGGTGTCGACCGCCGCGTTGACGGCGTCCGTGTCGATGGCGACGAGCACCGCCGCGCCCAGGCCCTTCCACATCTTCTTGAGGCGCTCGAAGAAGTCCCCCAAGCTCTTGATGTCGGTGACGTCGAGGATTGCCAAGGCGTCCTTGATGGCCTTGTACAGGATCTCGCGCAGCTCGGTACGGACCTTCTCCGCGGCCTCCGCGTACGAGCGGATGGCCTGCGCCAGGACCTGGGCCGTGGTGCTGAGGACGCCGAAGACCGGGAGGCTCGTGCCCGCGCCCGTCGGCGGCTTGTGGGCCCACTCGTAGCCGGCCGTGTTCTTGCCCCAGGCGGTCGTGCCCCAGAGCGACGACACGAACTGAAGCATCGCCCCGTGCCAGTCCCCGTTGGCATTGTCCGTGATGGCGTCGATCGTGCCGGTGAGCTGTCCCTGGATGGTGCCGATGCTCGTCTGGTACGGCAGCCAGGCCTGTGAGAGCTCGTTGACCCTGAGGTAGTTCGGGAGCGGCAGGATCTCCAGTGCGCGGCCGGTCCGCAGGGCCTCCTCGATCACGGTGCGCATCAGGGAACCGGGGATGTCGCCGTCGAAGACGTCGGCGAAGTCGTCGACGGGGTTGCCGTCGCGCACGCCGAAGGGTGGCGGGGCCGTGTACGCCGGCGGGGCGGTGATGACCTGCGGCGGCGGCTGTGGTGTGAAGGGTGGGTTGAGCGGGTGGGTCGCCGCGTCCGCCTGCCGGAAGTTGTTGGCCGTGGTGGTGAAGCCGACCGCCGCGCCGCCGACAGCGACCACGGCCTTGCCGTGCACCTCCAGGAGGAGGGTGACGACCGCGGCGTACTGGGTGGCGAACTCGGCTGTAACGGTGCCGGATCCGCCGACCTTGGAGTAGCCGGCGTGGACGTCGAGGAACTGCACGAGCGCCTTGTGGAACGACTGCTGCTCGACGGTGAGGGCCGCCGACACCTGGTACAGGTGGAACGGCTGTACGTCGAAGCCGCCGGGTGCCGTCCACGGGTTGGTCACCGAGGGCGGGGTCGGCGGAGGCAGTTGGGGCGGCGGACCGGAGGTCGGCGGGGTCGGTGACGCGTTCGGGCTCGGTGACGGCGTCGGCTGGGGGCTGGACGTGTCCGACGGCTGACTCGGCGACGGCAGGTGCGTCGTGCCGGGCGTCGGTGTCGTACCGGGTGTGGGTGTCGTGGTGGGTTGCGGGCTCGGGCTGGTACTCGGTGACGCCGTGCCGGTCGGGCTCGGGGTGGGCGAACTCATCGGCGCGTTCCGCCCGTTCCGCACGCCGCGCCCGCCACACCTGGGTACGCGTACGCACCCCTGCCCCGTCCCTGCACCATGAGTCCCCCGACTCCGTCTGACTGCGGCCGAAGCTAACATCACGGCTCGTCAAATCCCATGATCAGCAGCATGGTTGACCGAAAGGCGACGCAACTCACCGCCCGGCGCGCGACCCGCCTGCCGCGGTCAGTCGGCGAACCGAGCCGTGGCGGCCAGCGCCGGCCGCGAAGCGGTCGGCTTGCGTCTGGGTCTCCCCCGCCGTGTGCGGGACCAGGCCGTGCCGGTACTCGGCGGCCAGCGCCTCCGGCTCACTCAGACCGTGCTGTTCTCGCACGGAGAGCCGGTCGTGGCGCAGGCACAACTGCGGGAACCCGGCAAACTTGTGGGCGAGTCGTTCCGCCGTGCGGTGGGCCTCCCCCGTCGGTACGAGGCGGTTGACGAGGCCGATGCCGTGGGCCTCGGCGGCGGTCGCCGGCTTCGTGAGGAGCAGCCGGGTGGGACCCATCGGCCCGTCGCCCTCGGCCAGGACCTGGTTGCCACGATCCGTGCAGACGGCCTTGTGGCCCGCGCCCGCGCAGAACGTGCCGCCCTCGCCCCACAGATCGGCGACGGACGCTTCCTCGCCCTTCTCGAACTCGCGGAAGCTGTCGGTGAGTTGGGTGGCGGTCGGGCCGTCGACCGCGTTGCGGACATCGGGACGGCTGAGGATCACCGTACGGATGGGACCGTCGCGCTCGTTGCGGACGGAGGTCTCGGGTGTCGTAGACACAGAGGGAAGGTGGCACAGGGAGGGCCGTATCGGACGACCTTCGCGGAACCTGCCCGTACGGGCCGCGGTACCGGCCGCCCGTACCGGCCGTGACCTCGGGTCCTGTCGGGCGAACGACGGCATGTCGTCTTCTCTTCGGCCGGGCCACGGCCCGAAGGTTCCCTCTGGCGAGCCTGCGCGTGATCGGAGCCTCTGTGGACGACCTGCCGACGTTGCTGTTCGGTCCGGATCGGTCGGCCGGGCGCGTCCGCGGCGTACGCTGCGCGCCGGTGCCGCGCAGCTGTCGGCCGCCGCGATCGGGGCCGTGCTCACCCTGGTGCTGCCGAGGCTTGACGGCGGGTATCACGTGATCTCCGACCGCTCCGTCGACGTGTTGAAGGTCGTCGGACTCGGCGTGCTGAGCGTCGCCACGCTGATCTTCTCGCTGCTGTTCCTGGTCGTGCAGTGGGCCGCCGGGAACTCGCTCCGGCGCAGTCCTGGTGGGCAACGGCGGCCAGGACTACTTCGGTTCGGCGCTTCCTCAGGCGTGTGCCCCGGACCGCGGCTTCCACCAGGCATCCTCCTTCTCGGACAGCGCCTGCAACGGGACCAACGTCGTCGGCAACCCCGGGTTCGAGACGAGCACGGCCGCTCCCTGGTCTCTCGGCTCGGCCGCTTCGGTCGAGACAGCGCATCCCCGCACCGGCACCTACAACGTGAAGCTCGGCCCCTTCACCTCCGCGGAACAGGTCATCACCATCACCTCCGGAGCCACCTACGTACTTGGTCGAAGAGCCCTGGCGCTTCGGGCTCTTCGCTCCGGAGGAGTCCAGCCAGCATGGCCAGGGACGGGCTCTCGACCCCAGTTATCAGCGCGTCCAGACCTGCCTGAATGAGCAGCTTGATCCGGGTACGAAACCGGTGATCACGGACTGACCCTGTCACCACGCCACGCGCGTGCGGAGCCGGTGCCGCGAACCTGAGTCGAGGCTCCGCACGGCAGCGATCGCCGCACGGGACGGTGGCGCGCAGGGAGGGGGCGCGCGCCCGCACAGCGCGAGCCAATCACCCGGGGCATATGCCGGATTCGGCTGCGGGGAGGCCGCAGGGTTCTGCGTCGTGGAGTGCGGGTCGCCGACCGGGGGGCTCGCGGGACGATGCAAGAGCGGGGAGGCGCGATGAGTTGGGAACGGGACGGGTTCGAGTCGCACGAGGGCCACGTAGGCGTCCTGCCGGCAGACGGGGGCGAGCCGCGCCCGGTGATCTTCGACGTGGGCAGCACAGCCCCGATGTATGAGTCGGCGTCGTGGTGGCACTACGACGGGTCGGGGATCCGGCCTAAGCGGAGTCGATGCGGGGCCGGTGCACGTGCGACTGGCGCAGGGAAGGACGCTCCCGATCGACTGGGAGAAGGTCCCACGGGGCGGCGATCCCTACCGGTACGACGTCAGCGGTCCGTGCTGGCGTGTCTCCCGGCTGGACCGTATAGGTGCCGGTCTGCGGACGTGCACCTTCCGGAATGGTGCAACTCGGACAGTCTCCTTCGTGGCCTTATCAATACCGTCGACGAGGCCCAGGAATTGCCTCCATGGTGGCCACGCGCACTCCGGCACCCTGAACTATGGTGTCCCGCCACATACGCCGGTGACCTGCGTGTTTCTACGGTGTGGCAACACGAAAACGTCCCCGTCATACCTCAGGAAGTGGTGCCGATGTCCTCCCCCGCGACTGCTCCCCCACAACCGTCCAACCTCCGTCGCATCGTCGCCGCCAGTCTCATCGGCACCACCATCGAGTGGTACGACTTCTTTCTCTACGGTTCGGCCGCCGCGCTGGTCTTCAACAAGCTCTTCTTCCCCGACTCCGACCCGCTCGTCGGCACCCTCCTCTCCTTCCTCACCTACGCCGTCGGGTTCGCCGCCCGGCCGCTCGGGGCGTTGGTGTTCGGGCACTACGGTGACCGGCTCGGGCGCAAGAAGCTGCTGGTGCTCAGTCTGTTGCTGATGGGTGGGGCCACGTTCGCGATCGGGCTGTTGCCCACGCACGCGACCGTCGGGTCCGCCGCGCCCCTGTTGCTCACCGCGCTGCGGCTCGTGCAGGGGTTCGCGCTCGGTGGTGAGTGGGGCGGGGCCGTGCTCCTCGTCTCCGAGCACGGGGACGCCGAGCGGCGCGGGTTCTGGGCCTCGTGGCCGCAGACCGGTGCGCCCGCCGGGCAGTTGCTCGCGACCGGCGTGCTCTCCGCGCTCACCGCGCTGCTCTCCGACTCGGCGTTCCTGGCATGGGGCTGGCGCATACCGTTCCTGCTCTCCGGTGTGCTGGTGATCGTGGGTCTGTGGATCCGCCTCTCCGTCGACGAGTCACCCGTCTTCAAGGCCGCGCTCGCCGCCGCCGAGGAACGCAAGGCCGCCGCCTCCCAGGTCGAGAAGATGCCGCTGGTCGCCGTCCTCAAGCACCACTGGCGGGACGTACTGATCGCGATGGGCGCCCGCATGGCGGAGAACATCTCGTACTACGTGATCACCGCGTTCATCCTCGTCTACGCGACGACCCAGGTGGGCCTCTCCAAGCAGACCGCGCTCAACGCCGTCCTCATCGCCTCCGCCGTCCACTTCGCCGTCATCCCCGCCTGGGGCGCGCTGTCGGACCGGATCGGCCGGCGGCCCGTCTATCTGATCGGCGCGGTCGGTGTCGGTGCCTGGATGTTCCCGTTCTTCATGCTGATCGACCAGGGGACCTTCGGTTCGCTGCTGCTCGCCGTCACCGTCGGTCTGATCCTGCACGGGGCGATGTACGCGCCGCAGGCCGCGTTCTTCTCCGAGATGTTCGCGACCCGGATGCGCTACTCCGGCGCCTCCATCGGCGCCCAGTTCTCCTCGGTCGCCGCCGGCGCCCCCGCACCGCTGATCGCGACCGCGCTGCTCAGCGACTACGGTTCCTCGACCCCGATCTCCCTGTACGTGATCGCCGCCGCCCTCCTCACGGTCGTCGCCATCGCCTGCGCCAAGGAGACCCGCAACCGCGATCTCTCCGAGGTCGCAGAGGACGCCCCTGCCGACACCAACACCACCGCCGTTCGCGCCGACGTCTGAGCGCGCGCATCGCACCAATGAAGGCGCCGGTCCCCCGTCCTGGGGCCGGCGCCTTCCCCTTGTGCTCAGCGGGCGACCGCCGCCGACATCGCGTGCAGGCGCAGGGCCAGTTGGATCTCCAGGGCGCGGGCCGGGGACTGCCAGTCGGGGCCGAGGAGACGGCCGATGCGCTCGACGCGCTGGGCCACGGTGTTCACGTGCACATGGAGGTCGTCCTTCGTACGCGCCGGGCTCATCCCGCTCGCGAAGTACGCGTCCATCGTGCGCACCAGGTCCGTGCCCCGGCGCCGGTCGTACGCGATGACCTGACCGATCGTGCGGTCGACGAAGCCCTCGATGTCCCGGGTGTCGGCGAGCAGCAGCCCGAGGAAGCCAAGGTCCTCGGCGGCCGCGCCCTCGCCCGAGCGGTGCAGCAGGCGGAGGGCGTCCAGACAGCGGCGGGCCTCCTCGTACGCGGTGGCGACCTGGCCGGGGGCGGCGAGCGGTGAGGGGACGGGCGAGGAGGCGCCCACCGTGACCGGTTCACGCAGGGCTCCGCCGAGGTGTTTGGCGGTCTGCCGGGCCAGTTCGGCGGCGTCCTCACCGGGGCCGAGCGGGAGCAGCAGGACCGTCCCGCCGTCGCGCGCGGAGGCCAGGCCCTGCCGGGTGGCGGCCAGGTGGGAGGCGGCCGACCAGAGGCGCTGGCGGTCCGCGCTCTCCCGTACGCCGGTGTCGGCCTCTCCCCCGGCGCCCGCGCGGTCGATCCGGGCGGCGAGCACCACATGGGGCGCGTCGACGTCCGTACGGAGCCGGGCGGCGCGCTCGCGCAGCAGGCGGCGGTCGCGATCCGGGGCGTCGAGGAGGTCGTCAAGCAGTTCGCCCCGTACGCGCTGTTCGGCCTCTCCGGCCGAGCGGCGGGCGAGCAGCAGCAGGGAGGTCACCAGCGCGGCCCGCTCCAGGGTGCGCTGGTCGACGGGGTCGAGGTCGGGCTGCCCGTGCAGGGCGAGCGCGCCGAAGGTCTCGCCGCCGGCCGCGACGGCCGCCACCCAGCGGTCGCCCTCGCGCAGCGCTCGGCCGTCGGCGAGCCGGGCGGAGGCGCGGCCGTCCGGGAAGTCCTCGATGAACTCGACCCGCCCGCCGAGGACCTCGGAGACGGCGTCCGCCACGTCGTGGACCCCTCCGCCGCGCACCACCAGTTCGGTGAGCCGGTCGTGGACCTCGGAGGCCCGCTCCAGGACACCGCTGTGTTCCCTGATGATGTCGTTGGCCCGCTCCAGCTCGGCCAGGGCCGAGCGGGTCTCGCCGAGCAGGTTGGCGGTGTCGATGGCCACGGCCGCGTGCGCGGCGAAGGAGCCGAGCAGCGCGACCTGCTCCCGGCCGAAGACCCGGGCGCGCCGGTCGGCGGCGAAGAGCACACCGATGACCTGGCTGCCCAGGGTCAGCGGGACGCCGAGGATGGCGACGAGCCCCTCGTCGCCGACGGCCGAGTCGATGGTGCGGGTGTGCTGGAAGCGGGCGTCGTCGAAGTAGTTCTCGGTGACGTACGGGCGGGCGGTCTGGGCGACGAGTCCGCCGAGGCCCTCCCCCATGCCGAGTCTGAGCTGCTGGAAGTGGGCCGAGACCGAGCCTTCGGTGACGCGCATGTACGTGTCGCCCGCGGCCGGGTCGTTGAGGCTGAGGTAGGCGACCTCGGTGCCGAGCAGGGAGCGGGCGCGCTGGACGATGGCGCGGAGCACCGCGTCGAGGTCGCGCAGGCCCGCGAGGTCGTGGGCGGTCTCGAAGAGGGCCGAGAGCTCCGCCTCGCGGCGCCTTCTCCCCTCCAGCTCGGCGCGGACGCGCAGCGCGAGCTGCTTGGCGCGCTCCAGCTCGGCCAACGCCTCGGGGCCCGCGCCGCTCGCACGGGCGAGCAGCACGGGCCGGTCGTACGCCTCCGCCGCGGCGCCTCGGGCGAGGAGCTCCAGGTAGGAGACCGGTTCTTGCGACATGGACACAGGGATACCTGCCGTACGGGTGGGAGCACCAGCCCTGTGGACAACCGTCAGTGCGCGGTCCAGCCGCCGTCGAGCGTGAGGGAGGCACCGGTGATGAAGGAGGCCTGCGGAGTGCAGAGGTAGAGGACCGCCTCCGCGACGTCCTCGGGTTCGATGAGGCGCTTGAGCGCCGAGTCCTTGAGGAGGACGTCGGTCAGGACCCGCTCCGGTGGGATGCCGTGGGCCGCGGCCTGGTCGGCGATCTGCCGCTCGACCAGGGGCGTCCGCACATAGCCGGGATTGACGCAGTTGGAGGTGACACCGTGCGGGGCGCCTTCGAGCGCGGCGGTCTTGGAGAGCCCTTCGAGACCGTGTTTGGCGGCCACATAGGCGGACTTGAAGGCCGAGGCCCGCAGTCCGTGGACGGAGGAGACATTGACGATCCGGCCCCAGCCCTGGGCGTACATGTGGGGCAGGGCCCCCCTGATCAGCCGGAACGGGGCCTCCAGCATCACGGTCAGGACCGTGTGGAAGACGTCCGGCGGGAACTCCTCGATGGGGCGGACGAGCTGCAGTCCGGCGTTGTTGACGAGGATGTCGGCGCCCGCCGCCGCCTGCTCGGCGGCGTCGAGGTCGGTCAGGTCCAGGGTCTGCGGCTCGACGGCCCCCGGCAGTCCGTCCGCGGCCTCGGCGAGCGCCGCCAGTCCGTCGGCGGCCCGGTCGACGGCTCTGACCGTGGCCCCCGCCGCGGCGAGCCGGAGCGCGCAGGCCCGGCCGATGCCGCCGGCCGCGCCGGTGACGAGCGCGGTGCGGCCGGTGAGGTCGAGCAGGACGGAACCGGGCGCGGCGACCGCACCGGGAGCCTGGGCGACACCGGAGGCCTGTGCCGAACCGGGGGCCTGCGCGACACCGGAGGCCTGTGCCGAACCGGGGGCCTGGGCGACACCGGGAGCGTGGTCGGCAGCGGGAGGCTGGACGGGTGGTGCCGGTACCTGCGCCGGTACGGGACCTGATGTGGTGGGGGCGCTCATACTCCGCACTGTATGAAGCGCCCCACCCTCAACCGATGTGTGCTGAAGCCATACTTCAGCTGCTGGGCATGGGGTCGAACCATGTGGGTTCGTCGAGGAGCGCCTGCTCGATCCGGAAGTGCGAGAACCGCTTCATCTGCGGCAGGTCGTCCACGTCGAACCAGCCGACCTCCGTCGACTCCTCGTCGTTGACCCGGGCCTCGCCGCCGACCGCACGGCAGCGGAAGGTGACGTCCATGAACTGGCATGTGTCGCCGTTGGGGTAGACGATCGGCCTGCGCAGGGTCTGGACGAGCACGACGCGCTCGGGCTCGCAGCGCACGGCGGTCTCCTCGTACACCTCGCGGACCGCGCAGACGGCCGGCTGCTCGCCGGGTTCGACGATGCCGCCGACGATGGCCCAGAGACCGTTGTCCGCGCGTCGGCCGAGCAGCACCCGACCGCGGTCGTCGAAGACGACGGCACTCACGCCCGGCAGGAAGAGCAGCTGGTGGCCGGCGCTGGCCCGGATCTCACGGATGAAGTCAGGTGTACCCATGGCTCGACCCTATGCCCCGGTGGATCAAGCACCGCGGGCCACGGCGCCGCCGCCAGGCCGGAGGCTCAGGCCTCGCGGCTCCGGCGCGCCCGTACGGACCGCAGCACCGACCAGCCGAGACCGGCGGCCGCCACTGCCACCAGGAGCGCCTCGGGCAGCGTGCCCATGCGCGTCGCGGGGGTCAACGAGGAGCGCAGCGGCACCTTCTCGACCAGGACGTCCGGGGTGAACATCTCCGACCGCTCCACGATCCGGCCGTCCGGCGCGATGATGGCGCTGACGCCGCTGGTGACCGGGACGACGACGGCACGGCTGTGCTCGACCGCCCGGACCCGCGACATCGCGAGCTGCTGGTACGTCATCTCGCTGCGGCCGAAGGTGGCGTTGTTGCTGGGCACCGTGATCAGCTGCGCGCCGTGGGTGACGGTGTCGCGCACCGCCCAGTCGAACGCGGCTTCGTAGCAGGTGGCGAGGCCGACCTTGGTACCGGCGAGATCGAAGACGCCGATCTTGTCGCCGGGGCCGAAGTCGCGGCTGACCCGGTCCACGTTGCTGTTGAAGACGCGGACGAAGGACCGCATCGGGATGTACTCGCCGAAGGGCTGGACGTGGCGCTTGTCGTAGGTGGTGACCGGGCCCTTCTCCGGATCCCACTCGATGAGCGTGTTGCGCAGCTTGCCGGTGGGCGGGGAGATGACGGCGCCGATCACGGTCGGCACGCCGATCTTCTTCACGGCCCGGTCGATGGCGTCCGCCGCGTCGGGATTGGCGTACGGGTCGATGTCGGAGGAGTTCTCCGGCCAGAGGACGAAGTCGGGCTGCGGCTCCTTCTTCCGCGCCACCGCCTCTGCCAGCTCCTCGGTGCGCGCGACGTGGTTGTCGAGGACCGCGCGCCGCTGCGCGTTGAAGTCGAGACCGAGGCGCGGAACGTTTCCCTGCACGGCGGCGACCGTCGCCGTGCCGTCCTCTGCGGCGTCGTCGACGAGCGGCAGGGCGGCGAGCGCGCCGGTGACCGGGACGAGGACGGCGAGGGCGGCGGCCGCGAGCGGGCCGCGCGGGACGGTGCCGGTGGCGCGGTAGGCGCGGACCTGCCGGATCACCTCGTACAGTCCGAAGCCGCAGAGGGCGACGGCGAAGCCGAGCACCGGGGTGCCGCCGACGGCGGCCAGCGGCAGGAAGACGCCGTCGGCCTGACCGAAGGCGATCTTGCCCCAGGGGAAGCCGCCGAACGGGACACGCGCGCGTGCCGCCTCGGCGAGGATCCACACCGCCGCGGCGAACACCGGCCAGGCGGGGAGCCGTGAGACGGCCGCGATGCCGAGGCCGGCGGCGGCGACGAACAGCGCCTCGACGGCCGACAGCGCGATCCACGGGAAGCGGCCGACCTCGGAGCCGGTCCAGATCAGGAGCGGCAGCAGGAAGCCGAGACCGGCGAGGTAGCCGAGGCCGAAGCCCGCGCGCAGCCGGCGGCCGCGCACGACCCAGCCGAGCAGCGCGAAGGCCGGCAGCGCGAGCCACCACAGCGGCCGGGGCGGGAAGCTCAGGAAGAGCAGGGCCCCGGACAGCACGGCCGCGCCGGGCCGTACGAGGCGTCGAAGGCCGGCCGGACCGGGCTCGGGGGCGGCGGCGGGGCCGGAGGCGTCGACGGGGGTGATGGTGGTGCTCACGTTGCGGAGTCTACGGCGCCGACCTGTGGCTCCCCGAGCAGGGCGGCGACGGCGCGAGGGCCAGGGCCATTCGTCTGGATCATGTGGATCATGCCGGGCTCGCGGTCCTCGTCCACACGACAGGATCGAGCCCCCCGTCACCCTTCCTTCACCTCTGCCACAACGTTTCTGCTCATCCGCTCCCCAAATCGCGGCCGCGCCGTTACGGTGTCGGCCAGACGGAGCGGGGGTCGACGGGGATGGCTGCATCTGCGGCGCGGGTGGCCGTCGTGCGCGAGCGCGGCAGCCGGGCCGCGGACGTGGCCGGGGTACTGGTCCTCGGCGCCTGTGTCCTGTGGTCGCTCATCAGCGCGGCCGGACGGGAGGCGCGCCCCGAGGGGGTCCTCCTCGCCGTGCTCGCGCTCACCGCCGGATACGCCTGCGGCCGGATTTCCGGCTCGCTGCTCCCGGTGGCCGCCGCTGTCGTGGCGGCCCTCGCCGCGCTCGGCCTCGCGCTGGCCTCCGGGCCAGGGATCCCGGGAGCCACACCCGTCGGCTCCGTACCGACCGGTCATACGGGAGCGGCCGCGGCGCTGCTCGTGCTCGCCGCCGGGGCGGCCTGCTGCGCGGCGTCGGCCGCCGGTTCGCGGCAAGGCCGGCTCCTCTCCCGCCTCCTCGCCCTGGCCGTGGCCGTGGCGGCACTGGCGTTGGGCTCGGTGGTGGGGTTCTTCGCGTCGACCGGTGTCCTGCTCTGCTCACTGGCGGCGGTACGGATGCGGCGCAGGATCCTCGGTCTCGTGGGGCTCGCCCTGGCGGCGGGGCTGGTGGTGGGGGCCTCGTGGGCCGTGGCGGAGGAGCGGCTGCCGGAGGGGCTCGCGGTCTCCCTGGAGGGCCAGGTGACCCGGCACCGGGTGCTGCTGTGGCAGGACGCGGTCGCGCTCACGAAGGAGAACCCGGTGCTCGGGGTCGGCCCGGACCGGTTCGGCGCGCTGAGCCCGACGGCCCGGGAGACGTTCGCCGCGGACGGCAAACCGCATTCGGCGGCGCTCCAACAGGCGGCGGAGCAGGGGGTTCCGGGGGTGGTCCTGCTGGGTGCGGCCTACGGCTGGCTGCTGTGGGGTCTCCGGTCCTCGCCCCGCCCGACGGCGGTCGTGCTCACGGCGGGCGCGTCCCTGACGGCGCTGGCCGCCCTGGCCGCGGTCGGCAACGCGCTGAGCTTCACGCCGGTGACCGCCTGCGCGGGCCTGCTCGCTGGCCTGGCGACGGCAGGCGCGGGCGGGAGCACGGGCGGGGGCGCGGGCACGGCGGACGGATCGGCCACGGGCCTCATGGACGAAGCCGACCTGGCCAGGACGGACTGACGGACGGACGCACTGACGGACGGACGCACTGACGGACGGGCTGAAGGACTACGGACGGACTGGCTGACCGGCTGACCGGCTGGCTGGCTGGCTGGCTGGCTGAGCCTTGGACACCCGTCACCGTCGCCCGGAGGCCAGGTCCTCAGACGCCCGTAGTACCCGTAGGGGTGGCCGGGCGGAGGCGCTCGCGGATGACGCGTACGCCGGACTCGGCGTCGTCGACGGTGACCGTGAACGTACGGCCGTCGTTCAGCCGCAGCAGCAGCGCCTCGCCCCGGCGGACGATGACCGCCTTGCCCTTCTCGGGGCGCCAGCGGTAGCCCCAGCCGCCCCACTCGTGCGGGGTGACCCTCGCGATGTAGTCGGCGCCGACCACCTGGGAGAGCAGGATCCGGCGGCGGGGTACGCCGATGTGACCGCAGCGAACCTCCATGGCCTGCTCGTCCACCTTCACCTCGACGTGGACGAAGGCGAGCGTGCCGAACAGCACCAGCAGGCCCGCCGCCATACAGCCGATCACGGCCATCAGCAGCGGGGCGATGCCGGACGTCCACGGCGAGTCGACCGCCAGGGTGATGCCGAGGCCCATGAAGCCCGCACCTGCGACCGCCGCGACCCACTGCAGACGGTTGGTGGCGCGGCCCGTCCACACCTCGGGCACGGGTGCGTCCGTGCCCAGGGGGCGGGGATGCCGGGGGTGACGGGGCTCGTCCCTCATGCGTAGCAGCCTACTCACGTTCCGCTCATGCGGCGCCTCATGGACGGCGGCCGCGACACGTCAGTGCGCGGCGGCCGCGGCCCTGAGCAGTCGGCCCTCTGCGTACCCCAGGGCTGCGGGCGGCAGCTCCCCGGTCCGGCCGCTGAGCAGGACGGTGAGGCCGCCGGACGGGGTGGCGTCGGGCGCGGGCTCGGCACCGATGCGGCGCAGCGCCTGAGCCGCGACTGCCCCGGCAGAGCCGTGGAAAACCACGGGCGGAAGGTCGGCGGACCGCACGGCCGCGCGGATACGTTCCTCCACCAGCTCGTAGTGCGTGCAGCCGAGGACCAGGGCCCGTACGTCGCGCGGGGTGAGCGCGGCGGCCGCGGCGACGGCCCGCTCCACGGCGTCGGCGTCCGCGTGCTCCACCGCGTCGGCGAGCCCGGGGCAGGGCACCTCGGTGACCTCGGCGCCGTCGGCGAAGTCCCGGATCAGTCCGCGCTGGTACGGGCTGCCGGTCGTGGCAGGCGTCGCCCAGATGGCGACCTTGCCGCCGCCCGAGGCGGCCGGCTTGATCGCCGGGACGGTACCGATGACCGGGATACGGGGTTCCAGCGCGGCGCGCAGCGCGGGCAGGGCGTGCACGCTGGCGGTGTTGCAGCCGACGATCAGCGCGTCCGGCTCCAGTTCGGCGGCGGCACGGGCGACGGCGAGCGCGCGCTCGGTGAGGTCCTCGGGGGTACGCGGGCCCCAGGGCATGCCGTCGGGGTCACTGGAGAGGACCAGATCCGCGTCCGGCCGCAGTCGGCGAACCGCGACTGCTGCCGGGAGCAGGCCGATTCCGGAGTCCATGAGCGCGATCTTCACCCGGTCACCCTAGCCGACCACCCTTGCGCCTCAGCCGATCTGGGGCAGACTGCGGCAAATGAGCGCTGTTGCGTGGATCGCCTTGGGTTCGCTCGCCGCCTGGGCGTGGCTGCTGCTGGGTCAGGGGTTCTTCTGGCGCACCGATCAACGCCTGCCGACCGGCCACGCGCGCGTGGAACCGGCGGTGTGGCCGCGGGTCGCCGTCGTCGTACCGGCACGGGACGAGGCCGAGGTGCTGCCGCTGAGCCTGCCGTCGCTGCTCGTCCAGGACTATCCGGGTGAGGCGGAGATCCTGCTCGTCGACGACGGCAGTACGGACGGCACCGGGAAGCTGGCCGGTGAACTGGCCGCGCGGTACGGCGGGCTGCCGCTGACGGTCACGTCCCCCGGGGAGCCCGAGCCGGGCTGGACGGGCAAGCTGTGGGCCCTCCGGCACGGCATCGCCCTCGCACGCGCGCGTGGCCGGGAACTCGACGTCCGTGAGCCTTGGGCGCAGGACGGCCCGTCCGGGCCGGACGGCCCGGATGCCCCCGGCGTCGGGTCCCGCGACGCGCACTCCCCCGGCACCGCGCCCTCCGGCATCGCGCCCTCCGGCACCGCACCTCCCGGCACCGCGCCCCCCGGCCCCGAGTTCCTCCTCCTGACCGACGCCGACATCGCGCACGAGCCCGACAGCCTGCGGCTGCTCGTGGCCGCCGCGGTCGGGAACGAGCTGGACCTGGTGTCCCAGATGGCGCGCCTGCGGGTCGCCAGCGGCTGGGAGCGGCTGGTCGTACCCGCCTTCGTCTACTTCTTCTCCCAGCTCTACCCCTTCCGCTGGATCAACCGGCGCCGGCGCCCCCGGGCGACCGCCGCCGCCGGCGGCTGTGTGCTGCTGCGGACGGAGACTGCCGCGCGGGCGGGCGTGCCGGAGTCGATCCGGCAGGCGGTGATCGACGACGTGTCGCTCGCCCGGGCGGTGCGCCGGGTCGGCGGGCGGATCTGGCTCGGCCTCGCCGACCGCGTGGACTCCGTCCGCCCGTACCCGCACCTCGCCGACCTGTGGCGGATGGTCTCGCGCAGCGCGTACGCCCAGCTCCGGCACAACCCGCTCGTCCTGGCGGGGACGGTCACCGGGCTCGCCGTCGTCTACCTCGCTCCGCCGGTGGGGCTTGCAGCCGGGCTGTTCGGCGGGGACGCGGTCGCCGGCTGGGCGGGCGGTCTCGCGTGGGCGGTGATGGCGGGGACGTACGTGCCGATGCTCCGCTACTACCGGCAGCCGCTCTGGCTCGCCCCCACCCTCCCCTTCACCGCGCTGCTCTACCTCCTCATGACGGTGGACTCGGCCGTGCAGCACTACCGGGGCCGGGGCGCCGCCTGGAAGGGGCGGACCTACGCCCGCCCGGACCGGCGACCCGACACCCGTTCCGAAGCCGCGCCCGACCGGTGACCACCGACCGCGGTCGACTCACTTGACGGCTGGGGTCCAGTTGAGGCCCCAGCCGTACGCCTCGTCGGCGGTCTGCTGCATGGAGATGCCGGGCTCGTTGACGAGGAAGCGGGCCTCGCGCCGTACGGTCAGGTCGCCGTCCTCCTGGGTGAGGAGAGCGAGCGCGCAGGTGCGGGCCGGCACGGTGCACTCGTCGAGGGAGAACTCGATCGGCGCGCCGTCGTGCGGCTTCAGGGTCACCGTCGCGTGCAGGTCGGCGAAGTCGCTCGCGCCCGCGTAGATGACGACGAACACCAGGAGTCGGCGGAACTCGTCGGCACGGTCGAGGTTGATGGTGAGGTTCTCGCCCTCGGCGCGGGCGCCGGTGCGGTCGTCCGCGTCGAGCTGGACATACGGCGGTTCGGTCAGCGAGCCGAAGCCCTGGAGCGCCTGCACCACGCCCTTGGAGCCGTCGGCCAGTTCGTAGAGGACGCAGAGGTCGAGGTCGAGGCCACCGGAGGCATGCGGGGAAGCGGTCTCGCGGCGGCGGCCCAGGCCCCAGAATCCGGCCCGCGGTCCGACCGCCTGCCCCTCCTTCTCCGTACGCGTCTCCCAGTTGAGGTTCACCCGCATCACGCCACCGGTCGCGCCGGCGCCCTTGGTGAGGGAGACCGTCGGGGATTCCTTCGTGAGGGTGACCTTGGTGAGCCGCACGGGCGGCCCGGCGGCGACCGCTCCGCCAGGCTCCGCAGCGACGGGCTGGACCGCCCCTGGCCCGACCGCTCCCGGCTCATCGACCCCCGGCTCGTCGACCGTGATGCCGTAGTCCGTCGCGAGGCCCGCGAGGCCGGAGTCGTACCCCTGGCCCACCGCTCGGAACTTCCAGCCGCCGTCCCGTCGGTAGAGGTCCCCGAGGACGAAGGCGGTCTCGACGGTCGCGTCGGTGCTCTCGTAGCGGGCCAGTTCCGCGCCGCCTTCGGCGTCGATCACGCGGACGAAGAGTCCGGGCACGTGCCCGAAGTCGCCGCCGTCGGCGGAGGCGGCGAGGACGATCCGCTCGACCTCGGGCTCCACGCGCGCGAGGTCGACGGAGACGACGTCGGTGACGGGCCCGCCGGGGGCGTCGGGGCCGGACTTGCCCTCGTGCCGTACCGCCCCCGAGGCGTGCGCCGGTTGGTTGTAGAAAACGAAGTCCGCGTCGGAGCGCACTTTTCCCGACACGAGGAGTAGTGCCGAGGCGTCGACATCCGGCACTCCGACGCCTGAACGCCAACCCAATTCCACGCGCACACTGCGCGCCCCCACCGGAACATTGGCCCCTTTAAGCATGAACATGCTCGCCCCCAGCGTCGCTCCGCGTATCAAGATTTCTTTACGTCAACCCAATACCGGACACGCCACGCAGACGAGGGAGACCCGCGGGTAACCCCCTCCCCAGCTCGCCTTTTCAAGATCGGCGACCTATCGGCGGCCCGGAGCGCGACCGTTTTTGTCACGTTCGATCGCATTATGGATCGACGGTCACTCAGAACCCGTCAAACAACCCTCTTATCGGGCTCCCCAACCAGCACATCGTGGGCTTAACTTATGGCCATGACCTCCCCCCGCTCCACCTACGGAGGCGGTTACTACACCGCGCCGTCGTTCCCCGACACCCCGATCTACGACTCCCTGGTCGCGGAGCGGGGCACGCCTCAGATCGCCCCGATCCGAGTGCCTGCCGCGTACGACACCGGCAACAGCTACCTGCCGGCGTTGCCCGCGGCGCTGCCCGCCCTCCCGGCGGCACCGAGCCCCGCCCCCTCCTACGGCGGCGGCTCGTACGGCTATCCGCAGCCCGCGCAGCAGATGGCCCCCGTGCCGCTGCAGCACGCTCCGGCGCCGTACATCCCGCAGCAGCCCGCCGCGCCGCGCGGCTACCCCGGTGGTCATCAGCCGCAGCGTCCGGCGCCCGCCGGCTACGAGGCGATGCGCCCGGCCGCCAGGCCCGCCCCGGCCCCCGTGCAGTACCAGGACCCCTACAACCGCCCGTACCAGGGCCAGGGGTACTGACAGAGTCGAACGCGGAGCGACTGGCAGGATGTCGGCATGCCGAATCCTCGTCTGCGCTCCGTTCATGTCCACCCGGTGAAGGCGCTGCGCGGACACGCTCTCGCCGAGGCGGAGGTCCAGCCATGGGGACTGGCCGGTGACCGCCGTTGGGCCGTGGTGGACGCGTCGGGCAAGGTCGTGACCCAGCGCCGTCATCCACGGATGGCGCTGGCATCGGCCGAATCACTGCCGGGCGGCGGCATCATGCTGTCCGCCGCCGGCCACCCCACGCTGCCGGTCGAGGAACCGCGGCCGTCGACCACGATCCGGGTGGAGGTCTTCGACACCCCCGTGGAGGCGGTCCCGGCCGGCCCGGCGGCCGACGCCTGGTTGAGCGCGTTCCTGGAGACGGAGTCCCGGCTCGTCCACATGGACGACCCGGCACGTCGGCGACCCATCGATCCGCAGTACGCGCTGCCGGGCGAGACGGTGAGCTTTGCGGACGCCTATCCGCTCCTGGTCACCTCCGCCTCCTCCCTCGACGCCCTCAACGCGCTGATCGCCCAGGGGGACCACGCCCACGAGGGCCCGCTGCCGATGAACCGGTTCCGGCCGAACGTGGTCGTCGAGGGGACCGCGCCCTGGGCCGAGGACGGCTGGACACGGCTCACCATCGGCGAGGTGACGTTCCGGGTCGCCAGGGCCTGCGGCCGCTGCGTCGTGACCACGACCGACCAGTCCACGGCCGCCCGCGGCAAGGAACCCCTGCGCACGCTGGCCCGGCACCGCAAGCAGGGCACCCGGCTGATCTTCGGCCAGAACCTGGTCCCTGAGCACCCCGGCACCATCCGCGTCGGCGACGAGGTCAAGATCCTCGACTGACGGGACGATCCGCGATCGCGTCACACTTCCCCTCCCGACAGGCGGGGAACCCGCCCCCGGGGCAGACTCGTTGGGAGAACCACGGACGACGAGGGGGTGTGAGCGCGTGCGCGCAGCCACCGGAGTCTGGCGCTGGCGGCACAATCCCCTGCGCCGGAGCACCGACCTGATCGAGGCGTGGGTCGCGCTCACGGCGGCCGTACTGCTCGCCCTCGCCGTCCCCGCGGTCGGCTGGATCGCGGGCGCCGCGACCGACGCCTCCCTCCAGCGCGCGGTCCGGGCCCAGAGCCTCCAGCGGCTGCCCACGACGGCCCGGGTGATCCGGCTCTCCGACGCCCCGGCCCCCGGACTGCAGAGCCCCGAGTCCGCGGGCGATCAGCCGGCCCGTCGTTCCGTCGTCGCGCGCTGGTCGGCGCCGGACGGCACGTCCCGTACGGGCACGGTGGCGACCCGGCGGGAGCTCTCCGATCCGGGCGACACCTTCCGGCTGTGGACCGACCGCGGCGGACGGCCGGTCCAGGCGCCGATGCGACCGGAGACCGCCCACGCGCACGCGCTGGTGATCGGGCTGCTCGCGGCGAGCCTGGCGGGAGTCTTCGTGGAGGCCGTCAGGAGACTGGTCGTACGCCGACTCGTACACCGGCGGTACCAGCGACTCGACCGCGCGTGGGCCAAGGCCGGTCCCGACTGGGGCCGTACGGGCGCGGGCAGCTGACCCGTCAACCCGGCACCCCCGCGCGCGCTACGGTGGGGCATCGGATCAGCGGCGACGCATGAGGCGGGGGCAGAGCACACCCATGGCACAGGGCACGGTCCAGGTGACGCACACCGGCACTTCGCGGTGGCGGCGCCGCACGGGTGAGTACGCCTCCCTCGCCGCGGCTCTGGAAGCCGCCGGGGACGGCGACGTCCTCACCGTCGCACCCGGGACCTACCGGGAGAACCTCGTCATCCAACGCGCCGTCACCCTGCGCGGCCCCGAAGGCGGGGTCGGTTCGGTCCGGATCGCGCCCGTGGACGGCGTACCGCTGACCGTACGGGCGTCGGCGACCGTGCAGGACCTGCACGTGGAGGGGCAGGACTCCGCCGCGCCCGCGCTGCTCGTCGAGGACGGGACGCCCGAGCTGCTCGATCTGCGGATCGTGACGCGTTCGGCCGCCGGCCTCGAGGTGCGCGGCGCGGCCCGCCCCACGGTCAGGCGCTGCACCGTCGACAACCCGGCGGGCGTCGGCATCGCCGTACTCGACGGTGCGGGCGGGGTGTTCGAGGAGTGCGAGATCGTCGCGGCGGGCCAGTCCGGTGTCTCGGTGCGAGGCGGTGCGCATCCGCGTCTGGAGCGCTGCCGGGTGCACCACGCCTCCGGGGCCGGGATCAGCGTCACGGGCGAGGGCAGCGGTCTGGAGGGCGTCGGCTGCGAGGTGTACGAGATCAAGGGCACCGGTCTGCAGATCGCGGCCCGCGCGACCGCTCATCTGACGGACTCCTCCGTCCACCGAACCTCGGCCGACGGCATCACGCTCGACACGGACGCGGTCCTCACGCTCTCCGACTGCGACATCCACGACATCCCCGAGAACGCGGTCGACCTGCGCTCCCGTTCGGTACTGACGCTGACCCGCTCGACCGTGCGCCGCTTCGGCCGCAACGGGCTCTCGGTGTGGGACCCGGGCACGCGGGTCGACGCCAACCAGTGCGAGATCCACGACAGTACGGGGGACTATCCGGCGGTCTGGATCAGCGACGGGGCGACAGCCGTCCTCGACGCGTGCCGGGTGCACGACGTGCCGGACGCGCTGTTCGTGCTCGACCGGGGCTCGCGGGTGGACGTCGTCGACAGCGATCTCTCGCAGGTGCGGAACACGGCGGTCTCGGTGAGCGACGGGGCGACGGCGCAGCTCGACGACTGCCGGATCCGGGAGGCGTCGACCGGCGCCTGGTTCCGGGACCACGGCAGCGGCGGGACGCTCGGCGGGTGCACGATCGACGCCGTGCAGACCGGGGTGATCGTCACCAAGGGCGCCGATCCGACGATCGAGCGGTGCACGGTCACCTCGCCGGCCGAGGCAGGGTTCTACGTCTCGGCGGAGGGGCGGGGCTCCTTCCACGGCTGCCGGGTGACCGGGAGCGGCGGCTACGGCTTCCATGTGATGGACGGCTGCCGCACCACCCTGCGCAAGTGCCGTACGGAGCGGTGCGCGCGCGGCGGGTACGAGTTCGCGGAGGACGGGCCGGTCGCGGAGGACTGCACGAGCGACGAGAGCGGGGTGCGTCGTACGCCGGGAGCCGACACGGGGACGGTCCTGACGGCGACGGCGACGGCGGGTCTGCTCGGTACGGTGCCTGCGCCGCGCTCCCCCGTCGCCGCCGCGCCCGTGCCGGAGCCCGCACCCGAGGCCGTGGTGACGGCGCGCTCCTCGACGGACGTCCTCGGTGAACTGGACGGTCTTGTGGGCCTGGAGAGCGTGAAGCACGAGGTGCGGACGCTCACCAACATGATCGAGGTCGGCCGCAGACGGCAGGAGGCGGGGCTGAAGGCGGCATCGGTCCGCCGCCATCTGGTCTTCACCGGCAACCCGGGCACGGGAAAGACGACGGTGGCCCGGCTGTACGGCGAGATCCTGGCGTCGCTCGGGGTCCTGGAGCGCGGCCATCTGGTGGAGGTCTCCCGGGTCGACCTGGTGGGCGAGCACATCGGCTCGACGGCGATCCGTACGCAGGAGGCCTTCGACCGGGCGCGCGGCGGGGTGTTGTTCGTGGACGAGGCGTACGCGCTGTCGCCTGAGGACTCGGGGCGCGACTTCGGTCGGGAGGCGATCGACACGCTGGTGAAGCTGATGGAGGACCACCGGGACGCGGTGGTGGTGATCGTCGCCGGGTACACGCACGAGATGGAGCGGTTCCTGACCGTCAACCCCGGTGTGGCGTCACGGTTCTCACGGACCATCAGTTTCAGCGACTACGTGCCGGACGAGCTGTTGCGGATCGTGGAGCAGCAGGCGGAGGAACACGAGTACCGGCTGGCCGAAGGCACGGACGAGGCGCTGCGGAAGTACTTCACGGAGCTGCCCAAGGGCCCCGCGTTCGGCAACGGCCGTACGGCCCGGCAGACGTTCGAGTCGATGGTGGAGCGGCACGCCGGCCGGGTCGCCGTGCTCGCCGACGCGAGCACGGACGACCTGACGCTGCTCTATCCGGAGGACCTGCCCGAACTCCCTTGATCCGTGGGCCTGTCGGCGGCTCCGTCGCGAGGACGGGGCAGGGTGGGAGGCAACCGGTCGAGGAGTACGGACCGTTCGGCGGCGAAGGCCGGGTCGGCCTGGTAGTCGGAGTGGCCCAGGACCGGTTCGGGCAGCGGGTGTTCGGGGGTACGGCCGTAGACGACCGGGTCGAGCAGCGCGGCGCGGTCCACGGCCGGCTTGTCCCCGGCGGCGGGCACCCGGACGGGCCCGCCTATCGGGTCGGTCGGGCGGTGGAGGTTGCTCCAGCAGTGGATCGTGCGGTGGAGGGCGCGCAGCGGTCCTGGCCCGAAGTAGGCCGGGAACCAACGCCCGTAGAGCCGCTCCAGCGGAGAGCCGTACGTCAGCAGCGCGACGCGGCCGCGGGTGGCGGGCGGCAGCTGCCAGACGGCGGCCGCGGCGAGCACACTGCCCTGGGAGTGGCCGGAGATGACGAGCCGGCCGCCGGTGTGCCGGGTCCATGAGCTCATGCGCCAGGTGAGGTCGGGCACGGCCCGTTCGGCGTAGCAGGGCGGGGCGAAGGGGTGCGCGGCGCGCGGCCAGAACGTACCGACGTCCCAGAGGATGCCGATCGTACGGCGGGCCGAGGCGTCCTTGTAGGCGCGGCGGCCCCAGGTGACGAAGAGCAGGAAGCCGAAGCCGATCATCCAGGAGCCGAGGGACTGGGCGGTTTCGGCGGCGGAGGCGATCGCCGGGTGGGCGCCGCCGAAGGCCCGGCCCGGGACGTTGCCGCTGGCCCAGGCACCGGCCACGGAACCGGCGCCGAGCAGCAGGGTGGCGCCCGAGACGGTACCGACGAGCGCGGGGGCGGCATCGGTGAGGGACGCGGTCGCGCGCGCCGCGGCGATCCGTCCGGTACGCACCGGATCCGGCTCCTCCGTACCGTAGTCGGCCTCGACGACGGGTCCGAGGCGGCGGGCGGCGCGGGCGGTCCGTACGGCGAGGACCGCGGCCGGGCCGAGCAGCATGAGGAGCAGGACCGGGATGACGGACGCCTGCCAGCTGAGCAGCACGGGTGGGGCGATGGCCGAGCCCGCGCCCATGCCGGGCGTCGCGGGCCCGTCGAGCCAGTCGGCGACGCGCTGGGCGACGCCGCCCGACATCACGCCGCCCAGCGCGCAGGCGAGCATCGCGACGGCGGGGCCGCCGAGGCCGTGGAGCGCGGTGCGGGCGTCGCCGCCGGGGCGGTGGAGCAGGACGGCGACCACGCCGAGTGCCACGACGAGTCCGCCCTGGGCGAGCGTCAGGACGCCGAAGGTGGCGTTGCCGGGGAGCGTTCCGGCGGAGTGCCAGTCGGGGCGGGACCAGCCGGTGTGCAGGACGGCGAGGGCGAGGAGGATCAGGGAGGAGGCGGGCAGCCAGGAGACGAGGGCCCGTTCGAGGCGCAGGTCGAGGCGCTTCTCGCTGCGGCCCCGGCGGCAGACGACCCAGAGGACGACGGCACCGAGGACGATGTAGGCCGACTGGAGGGACCGGGCGAGGAGGTCGAGCAGGGCGCTCTGGGCCTCCCTGTCGTGCCGGGCGGCGGCCCCGGTGAGAGCGGCGGCTACGGTCAGGAATCCGGCGGCGGTGTGCGCGGCGCGCAGCCGGGCGACGAGCCGCCTGCCGTACCAGAACCCGGGGCGCCCGAGTGCGGGACGGACCTCGACGGCGGAGTCGGCCGGGCCCTCGGGCGGGTCCGGGGCCGACTCCGCCGTCGCGTTCTCGGTCGTGTGCGGGGCCGCGTCCCCGGTCTTCGCGTGCCGGTCCGGGGGCTCGGGCGCCTTCTCGGCCGGGGGTTCAGGTGCGTTCTCGTCGTAGCCGGTGGGCGGGCGTTGGGCCTCGTACGCGCTCCACGTCCGGTTGGAGAGGTACCAGAGCAGGCCGACCAGCGCGGCCGGGACGACGGCGGCGAGCGCGAGCCGGCGGCCCGGCTGGGACCACCAGCCGCCGCGCTCGGCCGAGAGGAAGCCGAGCCAGGAGCGGTCCTCCGCGCAGGCGGCCGAGCCGGCGCACTGCCAGGCCGTGAGGTCGAGAGCGACCTCGCAGGCGGCGGCGGTGAGCAGCACGGTGAGGGTGAGGGCCACGAGCCGCACCACCGTCCCGTACAGCCGGACCAGTCGCGGGTGCCCCTTGGCCGGCGGGCGCATCCAGTGGGCGAGGTTGGCGACCATGAACGGCAGGAGCAGCAGCCACAGGGCGCGGGCGCCGTTGCCGGAGGTGAGGTTGGACCAGACGTACGCCTCCGGGACCGGTCGTTCGGCGTAGCGCTCGGGATGGTCCTCCGCGTCGGCGTCGTCGACGCGCCGGTGCATGGCGGCGGTGGTGTCGCCGGTGATCCGTACCGTGCGCGGATCGTCCAGCATGTCCTGCGGGGTGGCTCCGCCGACACCGTGGACGAGGAGTTCGAGCGCCGCGCCGCCGCTCTTGGGGGCGCGAGAGGCAGGGGGCACTTCGGTGCCTCACTCTCTGGGTGGGAGGATTCGACGGCAGGCAGACAGGTAGGACATCAGGATCGCGGAAGGCCGTGCGCAGGTGCAGGGTCTCTCACGGAATCCGCCCTCCATTCCCCCAGTTCCCTTCGGAAGGACCGGCCCCGGTGGTGAGCGACCATCAGAATCTCCTCGCGGAGCAGCGGCGCGCCCTCATTCTGGACGAGGTGCGACGGCGCGGAGGTGTACGGGTCAACGAGCTGACGCGACGGCTCAACGTCTCGGACATGACCATCCGCCGGGACCTGGACGTCCTGGCGCGCCAGGGTGTCGTCGCGAAGGTGCACGGCGGTGCCGTACCGGTGGCCGAGACGAGTTCGCACGAGCCGGGTTTCGAGGCGAAGTCGGCGCTGGAACTGGGCGCGAAGGAGGAGATCGCCCGGACGGCGGCGCGGATGGTGGCGCCGGGTTCGGCGATCGCGCTGTCGGGCGGTACGACGACGTTCGCGCTGGCCGGTCATCTCGTGGACGTACCGGATCTGACGGTGGTGACCAATTCGGTGCGGGTCGCCGATGTCTTCCACACGGCCCAGCAGGCCGGTGCGGCGCGCGAGGGGCGGCCGGGGGCGGCGACGGTGGTGCTGACGGGCGGGGTGCGGACGCCGTCGGACGCGCTGGTGGGTCCTGTGGCCGATCAGGCGATCCGCTCGCTCCACTTCGACGTGCTGTTCCTCGGGGTGCACGGGATCTCGGTGGAGGCGGGGCTCTCGACGCCGAATCTGGCGGAGGCGGAGACGAACCGGCGATTGATGCGTTCGGCCCGTCGCGTGGTGGTGGTCGCGGACCACACCAAGTGGGGGACGGTGGGGCTGGGTTCGTTCGGTCGGCTCGACGAGGTGGACACCGTGGTGACGGACGCGGGTCTGTCGCCGCAGACCCGTGAGGAGATGGCGGAACATCTGCCGGGTCTGGTGGTGGCGGGCGAGGAGGAGTGAGCCTCTTCCGCGTCGAGCGCCGTTCGGGGTTGCCGGTCGAGGAGGTGTGGCGGCGGCTCACCGACTTCACCGCGCACGGCCGCCTGGTGCCGCTCACCCGGTCCCGCATGCTCTCCCCCGGGCCGACGCGGGTGGGGACCCGGTTCGTGGCTCGGACCGGGATCGGGCGGTTCGCCGTGGACGACCCGATGGAGGTGGTCGTCTGGGAGCCGCCCACGCCGGGGCAGCCGGGACAGCCGGGGCGGTGTCGGCTTGAGAAGCGTGGGCGCGTGGTGCTCGGCCATGCCGTGATCGAGGTGTACGCGGCTCAGGGCGGCGGCACCCGTGCGGTGTGGGTGGAGGAGCTGCGGGTGCGCGGGGTGCCGGGTGCGCTCGATCCCGTACTGGCCCTGGCCGGGCGGCGGTTGTTCGGCCGGGCGATGGACGGACTGCTCCTGCCGTCCTGACGACCCCTGGGCAACTGACGGTTCGTCAGCTAGGGTGGGCGGTCCTCGCGTCCACGCCTCGGGAGGGACGGTCCATGGCTCGCCGACTCAGGCTCGTGGAGCTCGACTTCGCCACGAGCGCACCCGTACGACTGGCGTTCTCCGCCGAGTTGGCGGCTCCGCCGTCGGCCGTGTTCCGGTCGCTGGCGGTGGAACTGGGCTCCATGCCCTCCTGGTTCACCGCGGTCACCTCCGCGACCCCGACCGGCGACGGCGCGGGTCGCACGGTCCGGCTGCGCGGTGGGGTCGTGTTCCAGGAGACGATCCTCGCCCACGACCCCGACACCCGCTACGCGTACCGCGTCGACGAGACCAACGCGCCGGGCGTCAGCGCCCTCGTCGAGGACTGGGCCCTCTCCCCCACGGGAACGGGGACCCGGGTCCGCTGGACGATGGCGGTCGACGGCGGCGCGCCGTGCCGGCTCGCGGTGCGCCTGGCCCGTCCCGGCGTGGGCAGGTCCTTCCGCGACGCGATGCGCCGGCTCGACCGGCGGCTCACTCCGGCCAGACACCCGTCGCCAGGAGGCGGTCGATAGCGGCGGCGTAGGGCGCGATGTCGAGGCCCTGCTCCGCCAGCCAGGTGTCGGAGTAGTACTTGTCCAGGTAGCGGTCGCCCGGGTCGCAGATCAGGGTCACGACACTGCCGGTGCGGCCCTGTTCGACCATCTCGGCGACGATCTTCAGCGCGCTCCACAGGCCCGTACCGGTGGAGCCGCCCGCCTTGCGGCCGATCGCGGCCTCCAGGGCGCGGACGGCGGCGACGCTCGCGGCGTCCGGGACCTTCATCATCCGGTCGATGGCGCCGGGCACGAAGCTGGGTTCCATCCGGGGGCGGCCGATGCCCTCGATGCGCGAGCCGCAGTCGGCGGTCGCGCCCGGGTCGTTGTTGGTCCAGCCGTCGAAGAAGCAGGAGTTCTCGGGGTCGGCGACGCAGATACGGGTGTCGTGCTGCATGTAGTGGACGTAGCGGGCGATCGTCGCGGACGTACCACCGGTACCGGCGGTGGCGACGATCCACGCGGGCTCGGGGTAGCGCTCCAACCTCAGCTGCTGGTACATCGATTCGGCGATGTTGTTGTTGCCCCGCCAGTCGGTGGCCCGCTCCGCGTAGGTGAACTGGTCCATGTAGTGCCCGCCGGTCCGCTCGGCGAGGGCCGCGGACTCCTCGTAGATCGCGCCGGAGTCGTCGACGAAGTGACACTGCCCGCCGTGGAACTCGATCAGCCGACACTTCTCCGCGCTCGTGGTGCGGGGCATCACGGCGATGAACGGGACGCCGATCAGCTTCGCGAAGTACGCCTCGGAGACGGCCGTCGAACCGCTGGAGGCCTCGATCACGGGCTTGCCCGGCCGGATCCAGCCGTTGCAGAGGCCGTAGAGGAAGAGGGAGCGGGCGAGGCGGTGCTTGAGGCTGCCGGTGGGGTGGGTCGACTCGTCCTTGAGGTAGAGGTCGATCCCCCAGGACTCGGGGAGCGGGAAGCGCAGCAGGTGGGTGTCGGCCGAGCGGTTGGCGTCCGCCTGCACCTTGCGGACCGCCTCCTTCAGCCAGGCGCGGTACGCCGGGTCGCTCCGGTCGACGTCGACGGTCGCGGCCGCGGCTCGCGCCGTGTTCTCCGTGGTGCTCATTCGTCCTTCTCCTCGTCCGGCCCAGCTTGTCCCCCACTGCCGACGATAACTCCCTCACCTGCACAAACGTTCGCTTTGGGGGTCCATAGGAGTCCCTTGGACGGGGCCGCGCACGCCCTCGCGGGGAGGGGCGGGCGACCGGCTCCGCTCGCCAGAGCGCTATGTCCCTCTTGCCCGGATATCCTGGGGAGCGTGATCGAGTCTGCACGGCCGCGGCTCCGTCGGCGCTACGGCCGGGGGAGGCTTGTACGGCTGTCGCCGGTCATTCTGACCGTCGTGATCGCCAGCCTGGCCTACGCCACTCCGCCGGAGATGGCCTTCAGCCGCCTCCTGCCCGCGGCACCGGCTCTGGCCGCCTCCATGTGGCCGGTCCTGCCCACCGTCCTGCTCGGGACGGTCTGCCTCCTGCTGATGATCGGCCTCAGCCTCGTCTTCCCCGACCTGGGAACGTGGTGGACGGCCGCGGGGATCATCGCGGTCACCGTGGCCGCCGCGTACGGAAGCCACGTCCGGCTCCAGCGGGAGCGCACCCTCTTCCAGGTACGGCTCGTCGCCGACGCGGCGCAGCAGGTGGTCCTGAGCCCCATGCCCCGCCGCTTCCGGAACGTCGAGATCGAGTCGCTGTACCTCGCGGCCGCGGCGGAGGCCCGCATCGGCGGGGACTTCTACGAGGTGGTCGACACGCCCTACGGGGTCAGGCTGCTCATCGGTGACGTACGGGGAAAGGGCCTGCCCGCGGTCGGGGCGGCCGCGGCGATCGTCAACGCCTTCCGGGAGGCCGCCTACGACGAGCCCGACCTGGTCGTCGTCGCGCGCCGGCTGGACGCCAGCAGCACCCGCTACAACGCCGCCTTTCCCCCCGAAGGGCCGATGGAGCGCTTCGCCACCGCCCTTCTCGTCGAGATCCCGCGCGAGGGCAGACGTATCGACATCCTCAACTGCGGACACCCCCCGCCCCTGCTCCTGAACCGTGACGAACTCCGTCTCCTCGAGCCCGCCAGCCCTTCGCCGCTGCTCAGCCTCGCGGGGCTGATCGGCGATCACTACACCGTCGACACCTTCGACTTCACCCCCGGCGACCTCCTGCTCCTCTACACCGACGGGATCGCCGAGACCCGCGCCCGCAACGGCGAGTTCTTCCCGCTGGCGGGGTGGATGCGCCGACAGCCCCCGACACCGCCCCGCGAACTCCTCACGGCCCTCCACCGCGACCTCCTGCACTACAGCCGAGGCCGGCTCGACGACGACATCGCCGCCCTCGCCGTACGCCTGGGTGAGACCGGCGGCACGGAGCCCCGGTGAGCGTCCCGCGACACTCGCCACAAGGGCCTCTGGTGCGGCCGCGGTCCGCCCGGCACACTGGACGGGACAACCGACGCGAAGGGGGCGGAGCGAGATGACGGAGCCGCAGTTCACGGCCAAGGGCGTACGGATCGAGCGCTGGCCGCGCTCATTGACGCGTGCGGGCGAGGTCCGTATCGAGGACGGCCGACTGTCCCTCCTGACCAGTTACGGCCGCGAGATCGACAGCGCCCCCGTGACCTCGGTCCGGGCCGGCAGGCCCTGGTTCGCGAAGCCGGACGAGACGGTCGCGACGGTGAACGGGACGCGGTACCGCCTGACCATGGACGGACCCGCGCGGGGGCCGAAGGACCGGGCGTCCGGCCCCGGGGGCTTTCTCGAAGCCCTGAAGCGGGCCACCAAGGGCCGTTGACCTGCGACAGGTCGCCGCGAGTTGCGGGCCGGTCACCACTGGTTCACCCTGGAACCACCTCACCGAGGGTTTACCGGCGGTGACGCTGTGATCCAGCCATCGCCCTGCTGTACGCATGACAGATCCGAATCTTCGTCTTCTTCCGGACCTCAACTTCGGGGAGTCGCAGCCGTGATCAGCGAGCCAAGCAGGCACTGCACGGTGGAGCTCCAGGCCCTGCCGTCGCGGATCGGTCAGGTCCGCAGAATCGTTTCGGCGCATCTGCGCTACTGGCGTCTCGATGCCTTGATCGACCATGCGGCGCTCGGTGTCACCGAGCTGCTGACCAATGTTCACCGGCACGCACAGCCGGACAAGATGTGCACCGTCGAGATCGAGCTGCTGCTCGACCGTCTCACCGTCTCGGTCCACGACCACGATCCGCGGATACCGAACGTCGACGGCCGCGCGGGGTGCGGGCACCCCGACGACATCGACGAGTTCGCCACCTCGGGCCGCGGTCTGGCCATCATCGAGGCCGTCAGCGAGAGCTGGGGCATCCGCCCGCACGACGCGGGGAAGGTCATCTGGTTCACCCTCTCCGCGCCCATGCCCGCCGTAGCCGTCCCGTCGTACGCGCACGCCGTGTACGGCGCGACCACCGACGGTCCCTTCGTCGGCCACTCCCGCTTCCACGGCGCCCATGTCGCCCGCCCGGCCCTGGCGGGCTGAGCGGGCCGAGCGGGCTCCATAGGACATCGGAGATCGGACATTGGATATCGGATCATGGATCTTGGATCCGATATCCGATATCCAATGTCCGTGATCCGATATCCAGGATCCGGCGCCCGCGTCACTCCGTCGCGATCGCCCGCAGCACGTCCAGGCGGGCCGCCCTGCGCGCCGGGCGCCAGGCCGCCACGGCGCCCGCCGCGAGGCCGACCAGGGCGACGACCGTGAGCTGGAGCGGCGGGACGGCGAAGGCGAACGCGCTGTCGCTCGCTCCGTCGGACGCCTTGACCAGGACCCAGCCGAGGAATCCGCCGAGCGCGAGACCTCCGACCGTGCCGAAGGCCGCGACGAGGACTGACTCCCAGCGGACCATGGCCTTCAGCTGGGCCCGGGTCTGGCCGACCGCGCGCAGCAGCCCGAGTTCACGGGTGCGCTCGTGGACCGCGAGGGTCAGCGTGTTCGCGATCCCGAGCAGCGCGATGAGGACGGCGAGGGCGAGCAGCGCGTAGACGAGGGTGAGCATCATGTCGATGCCGCCCGCCGAGGACTCGGCGTACTCGTCGCGCGTCTGCACCTCCGGGTTGCCGTACTCGGCGGCGACGTCCGCCACCGCCGCCTTGCCCGCCTGTTCGGAGACGCCGTCCTCGAAGCCGACGGCGACGAGCCGGTCGGAGTCCTGGGCGCGGTGCGGGGCCCAGGCCTCTCGGGTGATGACGTAGTCCCCGGCCAGTTCGGACTGTGCGTAGACGGCCTTGACGGTGAAGGTGTGCCGGCTGCCGTCGGTGAAGGCCAGTTCGGTCGTGCTGCCCGGCCTCAGGCCGGACTTGTCCGCCTCGGTGTCGGCGACGGCGATGCCGTCGGTCCCGAGTCCGTCCAGCGAGCCCTGGACGCCGCCGAGGTCGAAGGCCCGGGCGAGCGCGGCCGGATCGGTGACGGTCAGGGCCCGCCCCTCGCCGTCGATCTCCGCGACCCCCTGGCCGAGGCCGACGGCCGTCTCCACCTCGGGCAGCGCCGTGAGCGCCGGTGCGAGCCGCGGGCTGAGCCCGCTGCCTCCGGCGCCGAAGGCAGGCGTGCTGACGGCCACGTCGCCGGCGAACGAGCGCGAGACCGTCTGGTCCATGGTGGCCTTCAGGGAGGCGCCGAAGACCGTGAAGAGCGAGACGACGGCGACGCCGATCATCAGCGCGGTGGCGGTCGCCGCCGTCCGCCTCGGACTGCGCAGCGCGTTACGGCGCGCCAGCCCCCGGTTGGCCCCGCGCAGCGGCCCGCCGAGGATCCGTACGGCGTACGAGGAAGCCACCGGGCCGAGGACGACGAACGCGGCGAGCGCGAGCACCGCGCCGGCGGAGGCCAGCCACAGCGACGGCGCCGCGAGGACGCCGGTGAGCACGACGGCGACGGCTGCGAGCAGGAGACCCGTCCCGGCCGCCGCACGGGCGCGTGAGGCACCCGAGTCGTCCACGGCGGTCTCGCGGAGCGCGGCGAGCGGCGCGGTCCGTCCCGCCTTCACGGCTGGCAGCAGGGCGGAGCCGACGCAGACCAGGAGGCCGACGGCGAAGGGCAGTGCCATGGACAGGCCGCTGATCACCAGTTCCCCTTCGGGGAAGGGGAAGCCGATCGCCGGGAAGAGCGCCTGGAGACCGGCCGCCACGCCGATGCCGCCGAGGAGGCCCGCCGCGGAGGCGACCAGGCCGACGGCCACGGCCTCGACGAGCGTCGAGCCGACGATCTGACGGCGGGAGGCGCCGAGCGCCCGCAGGAGGGCGTTCTCGCGGGTCCGCTGGGCGACCACGATGGCGAAGGTGTTGTGGATGGAGAACACGGAGACGAGCAGCGCCACTCCGCTGAACACCAGCAGGAAGGTGGTGAAGAGGGTGAGGAACTGACCGGAGATCATGTCGGTGTTCTCCTGCGCCGACCGCTCTCCGGTGATCGCCTCGGTGCCCGCGGGGAGTACGGGTGCGAGCGCGGCGACGAGTTCGTCCTGCGAGGTGCCCGGACCCGCGCGGACGAGGATGCTCGACGCCTCGCCCGGCTTCGGGTTCAGGTACCTCTCGGCGTCGGCGCGGGTCATGCCGGTGTACGTCACCTGGGCCATGCCGTCCTCCCCACCGAAGGTGGCGAGGCCGACGACGGTGACCTTCACCGGGTCGGGGGTGCGGAGCACCGTGGTGTCGCCGAGGGCCAGATCGCCCGTCGTCGCTGCGCCGCGGTTCACGACGACCTCGCCGGACCGCTCGGGTGCGCGGCCTTCGGCCAGGGCGTACGGATTGAGTTCTGGATCCTGGATCCAATATCCGGCGAGGGTGGGCGGGCCCTGGCCGCCGATGGGCTCGCCGTCGGCGCCGACGAGCTGACCCGCGCCCTCGATCCGGGGGACGGCCGCCGCGACACCGGGCACCTCGGCGATCTCGTCGGCGAGGGAGGCCGCGACGGAGCTGCGGGTCCCCTGACTCTCCCCCTCGACGGTGACCACGCTCGTACTGCGCACCACGGCGTCCGTGCCGCTGGTGGCGTTGCCGAAGAGCGAGTCGAAGCTCGTCCTCAGGGTGTCGCCCATGACGAGGGTGCCGGTCAGGAAGGCGACCCCGAGCAGGATCGCGGTGAGCGTGCCGACGAAGCGCCGCTTGTGGGCGCGGAGCCCGGACAGGCTGAGCTTCACGGAGGCGTTCATGACGGCACCACCCCTCGGGCCCGGTCCGAGGTCCGCGACCGGTCGTCGAAGGCCTTCATGCGGTCGAGGACGCGTTCGGCGGTCGGCCGGGCCATGCGGTCGACGAGCCGACCGTCGGCGAGGAAGACCACCTCGTCGGCGTGGGCGGCGGCGACCGGGTCGTGGGTGACCATGACGACCGTACGGCCGGTCTGCCGGACGGTCCGGCCGAGCAGCCGCAGCACCTCCTCGCCGGAGCGCGAGTCGAGGTTCCCGGTCGGCTCGTCGGCGAAGACGACGTCGGGGGTGCCTGCGAAGGCCCGCGCGACGGCCACGCGCTGCTGTTGGCCGCCGGAGAGCTGGCTCGGCCGGTGGTGGAGCCGGTCGCGGAGGCCGACCGTGTCGACGAGAGCGTCGAACCGGTCCTGGTCGGGGACGGTACCGGCGAGGTCCAGGGGCAGGGTGATGTTCTCGGCAACAGTGAGAGTGGGCAGCAGGTTGTACGCCTGGAAGACGAAGCCGATCCGTTCGCGGCGCAGCAGGGTGAGCCGCCGGTCGTCGAGCGTGGAGAGGTCCGTGTCGCCGATGATCGCGGAGCCGGAGGTGAGCGTGTCGAGGCCGGCGGCGCAGTGCATGAGCGTGGACTTGCCGGACCCCGAGGGGCCCATGATCGCGGTGAAGCGGCCGACCGGGAAGTCGACGCTCACCCCGTCCAGGGCCCTGACCTCGGTGTCTCCGCCGCCGTAGACCTTGACGGCGTCCACGACCCGGGCGGCGGCGCGGGCGGTGCGCGCGACGGTGTCGGGGGCGGTGCTCGTCATGCCGCACGCCCCTTGGGTCCCGCGGTACGGCCGAACTGCTCCTCCAGGACCGTCAGCCGACGCCAGTACTCGTCCTCGTCGATCTCGCCGGCCGCGAAGCGGTGGCCGAGCAGGGCGATCGGGGACTGCTCGTCGTAGGCGGGGCGGGGACCGGAGCCTCGCCTGCCGCGCCATCCGGTGCGGCGCAGCACGGTGATCACGGTCAGGATCACGGCCGCCCAGACGAGCGGGAAGAACAGGACCCAGGGGCCGGGGCCGGCGTGGGCGAGGGTGTTCATGTCGCTCAGCTCCTCGTATGCGTGTCGCGTCGCGTCGGTCGCGGCTGTCGCGGCTGTCGATGCTTCGAGACTCGCTCGCGGAGGGGGTCCGGGTCGTCGTACGGCCAGCGGCTTCGTCCGTACGACGTGGGGAGTACGGAGGTGCCCCGCCGGCTGCGCCCGACGCGCCACACCGACCGGCACTGCCTCTTATCGGCACTGCCTCTGAAGCAGCGCTGTACCTACTGGTATGTACAATCGCCTCATGACGACGTCCGAGCGACTGATCGAAGCCACCCGGGAGCTGCTCTGGGAGCGCGGCTACGTGGGGACGAGCCCCAAGGCGATCCAGCAGGCGGCCGGAGCCGGGCAGGGCAGCATGTACCACCACTTCGCCGGGAAGCCGGATCTTGCCCTTGCCGCGATCCGCCGCACGGCCGAGGAGATGTGGGCGACGGCCGACGCGTCCCTGGGCGGCGGAGGATCGGCGTACGCGCGCGTGGAGGCGTATCTGCTGCGCGAGCGCGAGGTGTTGCGCGGCTGTCCGGTCGGCCGGCTGACGATGGACCCGGACGTCATGGCGAGCGAGGAGCTGCGCGCCCCGGTCGAGGAGACCCTCGACCGGCTGCGCGGCCGGCTCGCGGAGATCCTCCAGGAGGGCCTGGACAGCGGCGAGTTGGCGGGTCCGCCGGATCCGGCCGAGCTGGCGGCCACGATCGTGGCGACGGTACAGGGCGGCTACGTCCTGGCCCGCGCCTCGGGCTCCCCCGCCGCGTTCGACACCGCCGTCCGCGGCCTGCTCGGCCTGCTGGCCCAGCTGTCGTCCCGTACCGCCTGAGCGCCCCTCACGAGAAGCGGAGACCTCCCGATGCACGCCATGCAGTACGAGATCACCCTCCCCGCCGACTACGACATGGAGATCATCCGCAAGCGGGTCGCGACCAAGGGGCACCTGCTCGACGACTTCCCCGGGCTCGGCCTCAAGGCGTACCTGATGCGGGAGCGCGCGGACGGATCGCCGATGAACCAGTACGCGCCGTTCTACCTCTGGAACACCCCGGAAGGCATGAACTCCTTCCTCTGGGGCCCCGGTTTCCGGGGGATCGTGAACGACTTCGGCCGACCGGTGGTGCAGCACTGGACGGGCCTCCGGTACGAGGAGGGTCCGGCGGCCACCGTCGCGCCGACGACCGCGACCCGGCGGACGTCCCCGGTGCCGGAGGACATCCCGCCGGGCCACGCGGTGTCGGAAGCGATCATGGAGCACGGGCACGAGTCCTGGCGTGACGGCGTCGTCGCGAGCGCGCTCGCGATCGATCCCCGCCACTGGGAGCTGCTGTTCTTCACCCTCTGGGCGGAGGGTGCGCGGATCCCCGACGACGCGGGCGACCGGTTCCAGGTGCTGCACGTGTCCGCGCCGGAGCGGGAGCTGCTGAATCAGCCGACCGGAACGAGGGTCAGATAACCCATGTTGAGGACGTTGCGGTAGCCGTTCAGCCAGGTCGACCGCTGGCGGTCGACGCGCTCGCGGGTCTCGGCGGCGAGCGGGTGGTCGGGGTGGGCGGCGAGCCAGAGTTCGGTCTCGTGGCGGTAGCCGGACTCGAACTCCTCCCACTCCTCGCGCGTCCCCGTCTCGATCCACGCGGGCCGGAAGCCGGCCTCGATCGCGAGGTCCACGAGCTCTCCGAGGCGGAGGTGGTCGCCCGCGTGCGCGCCGGGCCACATGCCGGCGAGCTCCTCGTCCGTCGGGGCGTGCTCCCAGAACCCCTCCCCGAGGACGACCCGGCCGCCGGGCCGGACAAGGCGGCGCAGTTCGCGCAGGGCGGCGGCGGGGTCGTGGGGCTGGTCGGGGTCGCACAGCGCCTGGCTGGAACCGAGGCAGAGAACCGCGTCGACCGGCCCGCGCGTGGTGCCGAGCGCCGACTCCTCCACGAACGCGACGCGCTCGTCGAGCCCGCGCTCCTTGGCGAGGTCCCGGCCCCGGGCCAGGTCCTCGGCGTTGATGTCGAGGCCGACACCGGTCGCACCGGGTGCGGCCTCCAGGACGCGGAGCAGCAACTCACCCCAACCGCAGCCGATGTCGAGCACGGTGGCGGGCTCGTTCTCGGCGATCCGCCGGATCATACGGGCGGCGCGGGCCTCGGAGAGCGGCCCGTGGAAGGTGAGGGCACCGAGGCGCGGAGGAAGATCAGAATCGGTCATGAGGTGGAACGCTAGTTCCCCTTGGGCGCCGTGCCGAGCCATTTGGCGATCCGATCGAGATCCGGGGGCGGCGCGCCGAGGGCCGGCGGCGGGAGCACGGCTCGCGGGCTCCCGCCCTCCCCACTCCCCCGAAGGTCAGGCCGCCGCGCGGCCCAGGGCGGCAAGCGGGTCGTCGAGGACCGGCTGCCAGGCCAGTTCCGCCGCGCCCACCAGGCTGTTGTGGTCGAGCGTGCACGCGAGGATCGGCACTCCGCCGCTGCGCCCCCAGAGACTGCGGTCCGCGACGACGGCGCGGAGCCGGTCGGGGTCGGCGTCGAGCAGTTCGCGGTGGAGTCCGCCGAGGATGATCCGGTCCGGGTTGAGGATGTTCACCAGTCCGGCGAGGCCGAGGCCCAGTCGGTCGATCAGCTCCTCCGTGGCGACCCGCACCCCGGGATCGTCGGGGCTGTTGCGGAGCAGGTCGCGCGACTGCTGCAGCAGCGACACCTCCGGGCCCGGGTCTCGGCCCGCCACGGTGAGGAAGGCGAGCGGGTCGGTCTCGACGTCGAGGCAGCCTCGGCTGCCGCAGTGGCACGGGCGGCCCTCGGGGTTGACCGTGAGGTGCCCGACCTCCAGGGCGAGGCCCGAACTGCCGGTGTGCAGGCGCCCGTCGAGGACGAGGGCGCCGCCGACACCCCGGTGGCCGGTGGCCACGCACAGCAGGTCCTTGGCTCCCCGGCCGGCACCGTGACGGTGTTCGGCGAGGGCTGCGAGGTTGACGTCGTTGCCGGTGAAGGCGGGGCCCTCGATGCCCGCGGCACGGACGCGTTCGGCGAAGATCTCCCGTACCGGCGCACCGGCGGGCCAGGCGAGGTGGAGCGGATTGAGGGCGGTGCCCTCGGGTTCGGCGACCGCCGAGGGGGCGGCGAGCCCGGCTCCCACGCAGCGGCGGCCGCTGGCGTGGAGCAGGGCGGCGCCGGCGTCCACGACGGCGCCGAGGACCTGGGCGGGGTCGGCGGAGACGGTGACGCAGCCGGGCGCGGTGGCGACGATCGAGCCGCCGAGGCCGACGAGCGCGGCACGGAAGCCGTCGGCGTGGACCTGCGCGGCGAGGGCGACGGGGCCCTTCTCGTCGACGGCGAGGCGGTGCGAGGGACGGCCCTGGGAGCCTGCGGCGGCACCGGGGTTGGAGTCGACGCGGATCAGGCCGAGCGCTTCGAGTTCGGCGGCGACGGCGCCGGCGGTGGCGCGGGTGACGCCCAGTTCGGCGGTGAGCACCGCACGGGTCGGTGCCCGGCCCGTGTGCACCAGTTCCAGCGCGGGCCCGAGCGCGCCGCGCCCCCTGTCCAGCCGTGTTTTGGTCGTGGTCGCCTTGCCGTTCATGGGGGCGAGTCTCCCATGATCGGGCGGTGGCGCGGTCTGCGCGGGCCGAGATCGGCCGGCCGCCGGGTGCGCACGGCGCTCCGTCGCCGCGCATCGAGGAGCCGGAGCTCGTACGGCTGACGGGAGGTCGCCGCGTACGGCTGAGCCGAAGCCCATACCGCTGACCGGAGCTCGCCGCGTACCGCCGACCGCAGCCCCCCTCACCCCCTTGAACCGAAGCTCGCACCGACGACCGCACCTCGCCCGCGTACGGCTGAGCCGAAGCTCGTACCGACGCCGGCAGCTCACCTTCGTACCGACGACGGCAGCTCGCCCGCGTACCGCTGAGCCGAAGCTCACCCCGCACCGAGCCCGAGCGGCGGTTGAAATCGGGACCGCATCGCCCCTATCCTGAGTTTGTGCCGCTACTAAACAAAGTACGGACGGCCGTTCCGGGGGGCCCTGGCGGAGACACCGCTCCCTCCCTGTCCCGCCTCCGCTCCGCCCTGACCCTCTTCTTCGCCCTCGACGGCTTCCTCTTCGCCGGCTGGGTGGTCCGGATCCCCGCCATCAAGCAGCAGACCGGTGCCTCCGCCAGCGACCTCGGGCTCGCGCTCCTCGGGGTGTCGGCCGGCGCGGTCGTCACCATGACCCTCACCGGGCGGCTCTGCCGGCGCCACGGCAGCCATGCCGTCACCGTCGCCACCGCCGTGCTGCTCTCGCTCTTCATCGCCCTGCCCGCCCTCACCCGCTCCCCGCTCGCGCTCGGCCTCGTGCTGCTCGTCTTCGGCGCGGCGTACGGCGGCATCAACGTGGCCATGAACAGCGCCGCCGTCGACCTGGTGGCCGCGCTGCGCCGGCCCGTGATGCCCTCCTTCCACGCGGCGTTCAGCCTCGGCGGGATGCTCGGCGCGGGGCTCGGCGGGCTCGTCGCCGGGAGCGTGTCGCCCACCGCGCACCTCCTCGGTCTGACGGTCGTCGGCCTTCTCCTGACGGCTGCCGTCGGTCCCGTACTGCTCCGGCGTCCCTCCCCCGCCCCGCCGGAGGCGGCCCCTGCCGCGAGCGGCGACCGGCCCCGGGGCAAGGCCGGTGCGCGCGGGCTCGTCGTCGTCTTCGGGGTGATCGCGCTCTGCACCGCGTACGGCGAAGGCGCCCTGGCCGACTGGGGCGCGCTCCACCTGGAGCAGGACCTCCACGCGCACCCCGGCATCGCGGCCGCCGGCTACTCGCTCTTCGCGCTCACGATGACCGCCGGGCGGTTGTCCGGCACCGTTCTCCTCGAACGGCTCGGCCAGACCCGCACCCTCGTCGCGGGCGGCGCGACGGCGGCCGCCGGGATGCTGCTCGGCGCGCTCGCCCCGAGCGTCTGGGCCGCCCTGCTCGGCTTCGCCGTGACCGGCCTCGGCCTGGCCAACATCTTCCCCGTCGCCGTGGCCCGCGCGGGCGCCCTCGCCGGTCCGAGCGGGGTGGCCACCGCCTCCACCCTCGGCTACGGCGGCATGCTGCTCGGCCCGCCGTCCATCGGCTTCCTCGCCGACTGGTTCTCCCTGCCCGTCGCCCTGACCACCGTCGCCGTCCTCGCGGCGGGCGCCGCCGTGATCGGGTACGCGGCCCGGAACGCACAGGCCCCGACGGCAGACTGAGGCCGCTGCCGACCAGCCCTCCCGGGCGGCGCGGCGGGCGCCCGGACGGGCCGGCCGTACGAAGATCATGCCGACGGATGGCGGCTCGGACGAGCCGCCATCCCTGTCAGCCGTGCCCAGGGCGAAGTGGCCTCGGGGACGGACGTACGTGCCGTCAGCCCAGCCAGCCCGGGCGTACCAGGCCCGATTCGTAGGCCAGGACGACCAGTTGGGCGCGGTCGCGGGCGGCGAGCTTGACCATGGTGCGGCTCACATGGGTCTTGGCGGTCAGCGGGCTGACGACCAGGCGGCGGGCGATCTCCTCGTTCGACAGGCCGATGCCGACCAGGGCCATCACCTCCCGTTCCCGCTCGGTCAGTTCGTCCAGGCCGCTCACGGCGGCCGGGGGCTTGGAGCGGGCCGCGAACTCCTCGATGAGCCGTCGTGTGACGCCCGGCGAGAGCAGGGCGTCGCCGTGGACGACGGCGCGTACGGCCCGTACCAGCTCCTCCGGTTCGGTGTCCTTCACGAGGAAGCCCGAGGCGCCGGAGCGGATCGCCTCGAAGACGTACTCGTCGAGCTCGAACGTCGTCAGCATGACCACCTTCACCTCGCCGAGACCGGGGTCGGCGCTGATCCTGCGCGTGGCGGCGAGGCCGTCGAGGCGCGGCATCCGGATGTCCATGAGGACGACGTCCGGGCGCAGTTCGTGGGCCTTGACCGCCGCCTCCTCGCCGTCGGCGGCCTCGCCGGCGACCTCGATGTCCGGCTGGGCGTCCAGGAGCGCGCGGAAGCCCGCCCGTACGAGCGACTGGTCGTCGGCGAGCAGCACACGGATCACGGTGTCTCCTTCGGACGGACGGGAAGGACGGCACGCACCCGGAAACCGCCGTCCGGGCGGGTGCCCGCCTCGATCGTGCCACCGAGCGCGGTGGCACGCTCACGCATCCCGGCGAGTCCGTTGCCGCTGCCGCCCGCGTCGCCGCCGGTCGCCGGTCCTTCGTCGTCGACGCGGAGTTCCAGGCGGCCGGGGAGGTGGCCGATCACGACCCGGGCGGTACGGGACCCGGAGTGGCGGACCACGTTGGTCAGCGCCTCCTGGACGATCCGGAAGGCCGCGAGGTCGGTGCCGGGCGGGAGCGGTACGGGCTTCCCCTCCGTCGACGTGCTGACGGTGAGGCCCGCGGACGCCGCCTGTTCGACGAGCTCCGGGAGCCGGTCGAGGCCTGGCGCGGGGGTGCGCGGGGCCTCGCCCGGGGCGCGCAGGGTGGCGAGCACCTGCCGGACCTCCCCGAGCGCCTCCTTGCTCGCCGCCTTGATGGTGGTCAGCGCGGTGCGGGCCTGCTCGGGGTCGGTGTCGAGGAGCGCGAGGCCGACGCCCGCCTGGACGTTGATGACGGAGATCGAGTGGGCGAGGACGTCGTGCAGTTCGCGGGCGATCCGCAGCCGCTCCTCGTCGGCGCGGCGCCGCTCGGCGGCGGCGCGCTCGGCCCGCTGGGCGGCCCACTGCTCGCGGCGGACCCGGACCAGTTCGGAGGCGGCGAGGATCGCGACGACGAAGGCGAAGACGGGGATCTCCTGGCCCCAGGGCGCGGCGGAGTCGCCGGCCGGGGGCAGGTGGCGGTAGAGCCAGTGGGCGATCAGCAGGTGCCCCGCCCACAGCAGGCCGAGCGCCCACCAGGCGGCTCGCCGGTGACCGTGCACGACGGCCGCGAAGCAGGCGACGGCGACCAGCAGGAACACGGGGCCGTAGGCGTACCCGGCGCCGAAGTAGACGAGGGTGACGGCGGCGGTGCCGAAGACCACGGGGACCGGGTGGCGGTGCCGCAGCAGGAGGAGCGCGGAGCCGAGAAGCAGCAGGGAGCGGCCGAGGAGGTCGAGCGACTCGCGGTCCGGCTGGTTCCTGGCCGCGAAGCCCGAGCCGATCATGACGAAGACGGCGAGCAGCAGGGTGGACCGCCAGGGCAGTCCGTCGCCGGGCTCGCGGTCGGCCCAGCGCAGCGGCCACGGCGGTCCGCCCGTCGCGCCACGCGCCCAGGGCGGACCGCCGTACCCGTCTCTGCGCTGTTCGTCCATGTCCGCCACGCTAGACGCGGTCGGGCGGCGGGAGCGTCAGCCGGGCGTGGTGATCGTGCGTACTCCCCCGGGAGTACGCCATCGGCCCCTACACACCGATGTCCCGGATGCTGATGTCCTCCAGCGACTCCCGGCGTACGAGCGTGCGCGCGGCGCCGTCGGCCACGGCGATGACCGGGGGCCGGCCGACCAGGTTGTAGCCGGAGGCCATGGAGAGGTGGTACGCCCCGGCGACCGGCACGGCGAGCAGGTCGCCGGGGTGGACGTCCTCGGGGAGCGGCACGTCCTGCGCGAGTACGTCACCGGCCTCGCAGTGCCGGCCGACGACGGTGACGAAGCGGGGCGCGGCCGTCGAGTGGCGGCCGATGAGCCGGGGAGCGTAGCGCACCCCGTAGAGCGCGGGCCTGGGGTTGTCGCTCATGCCTCCGTCGACGGCGACGAAGGTGTGCGTACCGGTGCGCTTGACGGCGAGGACCCGGTAGAGGCAGATGCCGGCCGGTCCGACGATCGCCCGCCCCGGCTCGATCGTGAGCCGGGGTACGGACAGCCGCGCCCTCCCGCAGCCTTCCTCCAGTTCGGCGCGGACGCGGCCGGCGAGGACCGACACGTCGAGGCTCCGCTCACCCGGCCGGTAGGCGATGCCGTGTCCGCCACCGATGTTCAACTGGGGCAGTTCCACACCGTGTTGTTCCTTGATCCGGGACATCAGTCCGATCATGCGGCGCACGGCGGCGACGTACGGCCGGACCTCGGTGATCTGCGAGCCGATGTGGCAGTGCAGCCCGACGAGTTCGAGGCGCGGCTGGCCGAGCACCCGGGCGATCGCGTGCTGCGCGGAGCCGTCGGCGATGGAGAGGCCGAACTTCTGGTCCTCCGTACCGGTACGGATGCTCGCGTGCCCGCCGGCCGCGACGCCCGGGACGACCCGCACCAGGACCTTCTGTCGGTCGCCCGGGGGTACGAGGGCGGCGAGGCGCGCGATCTCCGAAGGGCTGTCGAGGACGACGCGCCCGACGCCGAGGCGGACGGCCGCCGCGAGGTCCTCCGGGCTCTTGGCGTTGCCGTGGAGGACGATGCGCTCGGGCGGGAAGCCGCTGGTGACCGCGAGGGTCAGCTCACCGGCGGAACAGACGTCGAGACCGAGGCCCTCCTCGCGCACCCAGTGGATGAGGCCTCGGCAGAGGAAGGCCTTGGCCGCGTAGAGGACGTCGGCCTCGGGGAACGCGGTGCGGTACGCGCGGCAGCGGTCCCGTACCTCCTGCTCGTCCAGGACGTACAAGGGGGTTCCGAAGCGTTCGGCGGTCTCGGTGAGCGAGGCTCCGCCGACGCTCAGGTCACCGCCGCGCTCGGCACGGGTGGAGCGGGGCCAGATCGACAGGCCCTCGGGCTCGTGGACCTCCGTGGTACGGCCCTCCAGAGACATGGTCATGACGCCCTCTCAGCCGATCAGCAGGTTGACGCAGGACACGACGGCCCCGGCGACCGCCACGCGCAGGAGACCGCCGCGCCGGGGGTCGCGGTCCGAGTGCGCGGGTGCGGGTGCGGGTGCGGGGGCGAAGGCCGGTGCGGGTGCGGGGGCAGGGGCCGGTGCGGGGGCTGGTGCGGGGGCTGGTGCGGGGGCTGGTGCGGCCGAGGGCGACGGGGCCGGGGCCGGGGCGGAGAACGGGGGGTCGATGGTGAGGGCGGTGACGCCCAGGGGCGCGGTGAGGGCGCGCAGCGCGGGCTCGGAGAGCCTGATGGAGGCGTGGTCGGCGCCGAGGGTGGCGGAGAGCTTGGCCCGTGTGGTGAAGCCGACGGCGGTACGGCAGCCCAGGGGCGTACGGAAGACGCGGGCGGAGCAGCCCGCGGGACCCGACCGGACAGGGACGAAGAGCGGTCCGGCCGGGATCCGTTCGGAAGGCTCCGGGTCCTCGGCGTACAGGGTGTCGGACATGGCATTCCCCTCGCGACATGGTGTCTCTGGGCACGCCCGGCCCGGTCGGCCGTGCGTGCTCCTGTGACGCTATGCCCGCCCGCGGGGGTCCCTGCGGGCTCCCTGACGCGTACTTGACGGTGAAGCCGCCACCCGTAACGCACTCATGACGGGGGCGTGCGCGCGGCCTGCACGCACGCATGGCCGGATCCGGCGCGGCTGGAGAGGCTACGGGCGGGGCAGGAGGCCGATGTCGCGGCCGAGGCGGGCGGCGGCCTCGGTGAAGAACGTCTCCCGGTCCTCGACGACCCGGTTGAACTGGCCGAACACCTCGAAGGACACGAGCCCGAAGAGCTGCGACCAGGCGGTGACCATGGCGACGGCGAGGGCGGGCGGCAGATCGCGGGCGAAATCGGCGGCCATCCGTTCCGCCTCGGGACGCATGGCGGCGGGGACGGGCGGCGGGGCGATGCCGTCGCTGGTGAAGGCCTCGCGGGCGATGCCGATCAGGACCAGGGCGACGCGGGAGGCGGGCCCGATGGTGTCCTTCGGGGCGGAGTAGCCGGGGACCGGGGAACCGTAGATGAGGGCGTACTCGTGGGGGTGTTCGACGGCCCAGGCGCGGACGGCACGGCAGACGGCGGTCCAGCGGGCGAGGTGGTCGTTCGGGGCGGTGACGGCGCGGGAGTCGGCGAGGGCCTGCTCGGCGGTGGCACCGACCGCGTCGTAGGCGTCGACGATGAGGGCGGTGAGGAGGTCGTCACGGCTGGGGAAGTAGCGGTAGAGCGCGGACGACACCATGCCGACCTCGCGGGCGACGGCGCGCAGGGAGAGCTTGGCGGCGCCTTCGGCGGCGAGCTGGGCGCGGGCCTCGTCCTTGATGGCGGCGGTGATCTCGATACGGGCGCGGGCGCGGGCTCCTTGGACGCTGGTCATGGAGAGCAGTCTGCCACTTTTCGGAGCACCGCACTAAAACGAGAGCACCGCTCTTGCTTTGGATCGCCGATCCGTGCACACTGATCTCAAGCGAGAGCAGTGCTCACAGTTTGCTTCGGGAGGATCCCATGTCCGCTCAGCCCAACGCCCACGTCATGAAGCCCGGCTGGTTCACCGTGAATGTCCTGAACCGGACGGTCGCATGGCTCACCCGCCGGGGTCTCAGCGTCTGGGGCTCCCGCGTCCTCGCGGTGCGCGGCCGCAAGAGCGGCGAGTGGCGCCGCACCCCCGTCAACCTGCTGACGCTGGACGGCGCGCAGTACCTGGTGGCGCCGCGCGGCCACGTCCAGTGGACCCACAACATGCGGGCGGCCGGCGGCGGTGAGCTGCACCTCGGCAAGCAGGTGCAGCCGTTCACCGCCGTCGAGTTGAGCGACGACGAGAAGCCCACCCTCCTGCGCGCCTATCTCAAGCGCTGGAAGGCGGAGGTCGGCGTCTTCTTCGGTGGGGTCGGCCCGGACTCCACGGACGCGGAGCTGCGCGCGATCGCCCCCAAGCACCCGGTCTTCCGGATCACTCCGACCGCGTGAGCCCGGAACCCGGCACGTCCGGCACGTCCGGTGCGTCCGGCACATCCGGCGCGTCGGACGAGGTCGGCACGTCCGACGGACCCGAGGAGGCCGGACCGGACGACTCCGGCACCCCGGCCGCGTCCGCCACCTCCGACGCGTCCCGTACGTCCCGTACGTCCGCCACCTCCGGCGCGTCCGCCACCGGCACAACCGTCTCCGCCAGCTCGGCCGTCGCCGCCACCTCGACCGTCCCCGCCAGCTCAGCCGACTCGGCCGACTCAACCGACTCCGCCGGCTCCGCCGACTGGGCAGCAACGCCCCGGAGCGTCGTTCCTCCGGTCGGCGCCATCCGGCGGTCGAGGACGTCGAGGGCGCGCCTCGCCACCCCGTTCGAGCGGACCAGGCCGGCCAGCGAGCTCGACCCGCGGGTGATGTCCGCGAACGCGTTCCAGGCCGGGCGGAGACCCGTGAGCGCGGCGTGCAGCAGCCCCGGCCGGCGCTCGAACAGCGCGAGCATCCGCCGCCCGACCGCCATCTCCACGCCGAGGCCCGCCTTGATGGCGAAGGCGTAGTTCAGCGCCTGGCGGCGCGCGTCGACGGCGTCGTTCGACTCGGCGATCCGTACCGCCCACTCCCCCGCGAGCCGCCCCGAGCGCAGTGCGAAGGAGATGCCCTCCCGCGTCCACGGCTCCAGGAGACCCGCCGCGTCGCCGCACACCAGGACCCGGCCGCGCGAGAGCGGCGAGTCGTCGCTCCGACACCGGGTCAGATGCCCGGAGGAGACGGCCGGCTCGAAGCCCGCGAGCCCGAGGCGGGCGATGAAGTCCTCCAGATAGCGCTTCGTGGCCGCGCCCTCGCCGCGCGCCGAGATGACGCCGACGGTGAGCGTGTCGCCCTTGGGGAAGACCCAGCCGTAGCTGCCGGGCATCGGGCCCCAGTCGATGAGGACCCGTCCCTTCCAGTCCTCGGCCACCGACGCCGGAACCGGGATCTCCGCCTCCAGGCCGAGGTCCACCTGGTCGAGCTTCACGCCGACATGAGCCCCTATCCGGCCCGCGCTGCCGTCGGCGCCGACGACCGCCCGGGCGAGGATCGTCTCGCCGTCCGCGAGGACGACGGCGACCGTGCGCCGGTCGGGCACGGCGGGGCCGTGCTGCTCGACCCGGGAGACGGTGACGCCGGTGCGCAGGTCGGCACCCGCCTTCTGCGCCTGCTCGACGAGCCCCGCGTCGAACTCGGGCCGGTTGATGAGGCCGAAGAGCATGCGGCGCGAGCGGCGCGTCCGCGCGAAGCGTCCGTTGAGGGAGAAGGTGACGGCGTGCACCCGGTCCTGCAGGGGCAGTTCGAAGCCGGGTGGCAGCGCGTCCCGCGAGGGGCCGATGATGCCGCCGCCGCACGTCTTGTACCGGGGCAGCTCGGCCTTCTCCAGGAGCAGCACCCGACGGCCGGCGACCGCGGCCGCGTAGGCCGCCGAGGCGCCGGCGGGACCGGCCCCGACGACGACCACGTCCCAGACCGTCGCGGCGTCCTGCGACTCTTCCGCGCGTACCTCTTCGGCGTCTGCGTTCTCGCTGCTCACGATGTGCTTCTGCTCCTGATCCGACGATGATCCAAGCTCTCCGGGCATCCTACGGCGCGGCCCTCGGGACCCGGCGCCGTAGGATCGGCGCTACGTCCGCCGTACAACCCACAGACGGCGACATCCTCACAACGTCGCACCCACCAGGAGCGTGCCCATGACCGCGAATCCGATCGCCGAGACCGTCGCCGGCCTGATGCCCCGTGCCAAGACGGAGCTCACGGAGCTCGTGGCCTTCGAATCGGTGGCGGACGAGGCGGTGGCTCCCCGGAGCGAGTGCGAGGGGGCGGCGAACTGGGTGGCCGACGCGCTGCGCGCCGAGGCCTTCCAGGACGTGGCGCTGCTCGACACTCCCGACGGTTCGCAGTCGGTCTACGGTGTGCTGCCCGGCCCGGTCGGCGCCCCGACCGTCCTCCTCTACGCGCACTACGACGTGCAGCCGAAGCTGGACGAGTCGGCGTGGCTCACGCCGCCGTTCGAGCTGACGGAGCGCGACGGACGCTGGTACGGGCGTGGCGCCGCGGACTGCAAGGGCGGGTTCATCATGCACCTGCTCGCCCTGCGCGCCCTGAAGGCGAACGGCGGGGTGCCCGTCACGGTCAAGATGATCGTGGAGGGTTCGGAGGAGCAGGGCACGGGCGGCCTCGAGCGGTACGCCGAGGCGCACCCCGAGTTGCTGACCTCGGACGCCATCGTGATCGGCGACACGGGCAACTTCCGGCTCGGTCTGCCGACGGTCACCGCGACCCTGCGCGGCATGACGATGATCCGGGTCCAGATCGACACCCTCGCAGGCAACCTGCACTCCGGCATGTTCGGCGGCGCCGCGCCCGACGCGCTGGCCGCGCTGATCCGGGTCCTGGACACGCTGCGCGCCGAGGACGGCTCGACGGTCATCGACGGTCTGCCGACGGACGCCGTGTGGGAGGGCCTGCAGTACCCGGAGGACGACTTCCGCGCGGACGCGAAGGTCCTGGCGGGCGTCGGGCTGCCGGGCAACGGCACGGTGGCCGACCGTCTCTGGGCCCGTCCGGCCGTCACCGTCATCGGCATCGACTGCCACCCGGTGGCCGGTGCGACGCCGTCGATCCCGTCGACGGCGCGGGCGCAGATCAGCCTGCGGGTGCCGCCTGGCCAGGACGCCACCGAGGCGACGAAGCTGCTGTACGCGCACATCGAGAAGCGTGTGCCGTGGAACGCGCGGGTGTCGTTCGAGCAGGTCGGCCAGGGCCAGGCCTTCCGGGCGGACGTGTCCAGCCCGGCGTACGTCTCGATGGCGGAGGCGATGCGGGTCGCGTACCCCGGTCAGGAGATGCAGACCTCCGGCATGGGCGGCTCGATCCCGCTCTGCAACACACTGGGTTCGCTCTACCCCGAGGCGGAGATCCTGCTGATCGGCCTGAGCGAGCCGGAGGCGCAGATCCACGCGGTGAACGAGTCGGTGTCGCCCGAGGAGCTGGAGCGGCTCGCGGTGGCGGAGGCGCACTTCCTGCTGAACTACGCCCGCTCGAAGCAGGGTTGAGCCTCCGGGCGTTCAGCGTTGGGCGAAGCTCGCCGAGAGCGTAGAACGGTACGGCGGACCCGCGTGGAAACGTAGGTTCGCCGTATGCAACTCAGCGAGATCACCCCACGACTGCACATGCTGCACTTCTCCATCGGCCAGGCCTATCTGTGGCGGGACGGGGAGGAGTTGACCCTCATCGACGCCGGCTGGGTGGACTCGGCGGACGAGATCGAGACGGCGGTACGGGGCGTGGGCCTGGACCCCGCCCGTATCCGCCGGATCGTGCTCACCCACTGCCATCGCGACCACGTGGGCTCCGCGCAGGAGCTGGCCGACCGCTTCGGCGCGCAGATCCTGGCCCACCGCCTGGACGCCCCGGTGATCCGGGGCGAGGCACCGGTCCCCGAACCGGACCTGCTCGACTGGGAACTCCCGCTGTACGAACACGGCTTGACCGTCCCGGACGCGCCGCACACTCGGGTCGACCGTGAGCTGGAGGACGGCGAGGAGCTGGACTTCGGCGACGGCGCGATCGTGGTCCACACCCCGGGCCACACGCCCGGTTCGATCGCGCTCCATCTGCCGGAACACGGCGTCCTGTTCACCGGCGACACGGTCGCCTCGGTGCAGGGGGTGACCTTCGGCGTCTTCCACGTGGACCGCGACCTGGCCATGGAGTCGATGCGCCGCCTGGCCGACCTGAAGCCCTCGATCCTGTGCTGCGGCCACGGCGACCCGGTCACCCACGACACGGCACGTCAACTGGCGGCGGCGGTCGCCTAGTTCATGGGTGGGTCCCGGCGGTCGCCCGCCGGGACGAGCGCGCGTGACCGTTCACGCCCGGGCTCCTTCCTTCGTCTGCCCTGCCGGGGCGGAGAGCCGTCGGCGGGGTGGCCGGCGCCCCTGGGGCGGCGGAAGGGGGCGGCCGGGCCGTGCCTGCTCGGGGCGCGACGCATCCCGTCTCCAGAACGAACGCTCTACCCAATCGACGGATACGCTGGCGGCATGCAGACCAACACACGGGACCGGATCGTCGTCGCCGCGTCACGCCTCCTGCAGCGACAGGGTTACGTGGGCACGGGCATCAAGCAGATCGCCCAGGAGGCGCAGGCCACCCTCGGCTCCGTCTACCACTTCTTCCCGGGCGGCAAGGAGACCGTCGCCGTGGCCGCGATCAAACACGGCAGCGAGGAGTTCGCGACGCTCCTGCGGGAGGCGCTGGAGAGCACCGACGACCCGGCGGAGGCCATGCTGTCCTGCGCCCGGCAACTCGCCGAAGGGTTGCGCGAGTCGGGCTGGACCGACGGCTGCCCGATCACGGCCGCGGCCCTGGAGACGCTCGGAACCGACTCGGAGATCCAGCAGGCGTGCGCGGTCGCGCTCCGCGAGTGGGAGCGGCTGGTCAGCGACAAGCTGCTGCGCTGCGGCTTCACCACCGAGGACGCCCGGGAGCTGGCCACCACCGTCATCGCCGCACTGGAAGGCGCCGAGGTCACCGCACAGGTCAGCCGCAGCGAGGAGCCCCTGCACACGGTGGGCCGCCAGCTCGCCCGCCTCGTCCGCTCGTACGGCGAGTGATCCGGGGCGGGCGGCGAGTGATCGCGGGCGGGCGGAGGCGAGAGGCGGCCGCCGACCGGGACGGGGGCGGGATCGGCTGACCGGGCCGGGACCGGGGCCGGGATCAGGCGACCGGACCGGGATCGAGGTCGGGCGACCGGGCCGGAGCGGGGTCGGGTCAGCCGACAGGGACGCCGGCTTCCAGGTTGAGGACCGTGCCGCGTTCGCGGGCGCGGAGCGCCCAGCGGAGGCGGCGGTAGCGGACCGGGGGGAGCATTTCGGCGGCCTCGTCCTCGGTGACGAAGCGCCAGCCGCGCAGTTCGGCGCCGGGCAGCACGAGCCGGTCCGCCTCCGCCGAGGGGAGTCGACCGCCGTCGAAGAGCAGGCGGAGGCCGCCGTAACCGGGGGGCTGGGGGCGTTCCCAGTCGACCAGGAGCAGCCGGGGAACAACGTCGAGCTCTATGCCTATCTCCTCGGCCACCTCGCGCATGCCCGCGCGGGCGGGCGGCTCGCCGGGTTCGACGACCCCGCCGGGGAACTCCCAGCCCGGCTTGTACGTGGGGTCGACGAGCAGGAAGCGGTCCTGCTCGTCGAAGAGCAGGACCCCGGCCGCCAACGTCTCGCCGGTGGGTTCCGGCGTCTGGACGATGCCGCAGGGGGCGGCGAGGCCCGCGTGGACGGCCTCGGCGACGGCTTCGGCGGTCTCGGCGGGCGTCAGCGCCGAGTTGTCGAGGGTGTAGGCATCGGCGGCGAGCCAGCCGAGCGCGTGGCGGAACGGCTCGATCCGGGCGTGGCACCACTGGCGGGCGCGCTCGGCGCCCTCCGGATCGTCCTCGCCGGCCGCGCGGCTGTCGAGCCGGGCCCGCAGGATCGTTTCATCAGGGGCGAGCACCACATGTCGTACCTCGATCCGGCGCGCGGCGAGACCGCCGAAGATCTCGTCCCGGTACTCCTGCCGGATCAGCGTCATGGGGACGACGAGGACGCCGCCGACCTCGGCGAGCAGCGCGGCGGCGGTGTCGACCACCATCCGGCGCCACATCGGCAGGTCCTGGAAGTCGTCGACCTCGTCCCGCCGCTTCTGCGGCAGCAGCAGGTCGAGGAAGCCGCCGGTGAGCTCGGGGTCGTACAGCGTGCTGTTCGGGATCAGATCGACCAGCTCACGCGCGGTGCTGGTCTTGCCCGCGCCGAACGCACCGTTGATCCAGACGATCACGATTCCCCCTCTTCGGTAGCCCCAAGTGGCTTGCCCGCAACACCCTGCCATGGAAACCCCCGGCGACAACCCGGGGTTCGGCGGCCCACCGCGCGAACGCCCGTGCGGGCCGGTGCGTGACACTTCGGTACGGACCGTCGTTGGACCGGCGAGGCAAGGGGGTGCGGAGATGAGCCGTACGGTATTGCAGAGGTTCCCCGCGGGAGGGCCACGGGGCAGTTGGCCCGCCGAGGAGTTCGCGAGCGCGCGCCGGGACGAGGGACTCCCGGCGGAGGTCGTGATGGACCTGGAGTCCGACGCGTTCCTGGTGGTTGTGCGACAACGGACGCCGGAGACGGCGGCCGCCGGCAGGACCAGGGGGATGGTCGTGATGATCTGACGTGGGGACCTGATAGTGGGGACCTGACGGTGGGATCCAACGGCGGGAGGGACTCCCGGGGCTCCTACCGACGAAGTCCCGCCGCGCAGGCGGCCGATCGGCGTCAGGCCCGCTCTCGGGCGGCGGATCGAGGGTCAGATCGTCACGCGGGCGGCCGATCAGTGTCAGCCGTCGGTCCGGCCGGGGATCCGGACGTCAGGTCGTCCCGCCGGCCGCCGATCCGCGTCAGGCCGCCTCTCGGGCCGCCGCCGCCGCGCCGAGGAGGCTCGCGTCCGTGCCGGTGAGTGCCGGGACGACGGTGAGGTCCCGGACGAACGACAGCGTGGCGTACTCCCGCAGGCTGCGCCGGAGCGGCTCGAAGAGTACGTCCCCCGCGCCCGCGACTCCCCCGCCCACGACGGCGATGTCGACCTCGACCAGGGTCGCGGTGGCCGCGATCCCGGCCGCGAGCGCCCGCGCGGCGCGTTCGTACGAGGCCACGGCGACCGGGTCACCCGCCCGCGCCGCCGCCGCGACGGCCGCCGCAGACGTGTCGCCGTCGGGGCCCGGCCGCCAGCCGCCGTCGAGGGCGCGGCGGGCGATCTGCGGGCCGCTGGCGATGCGTTCGACGCAGCCCCGCCCGCCGCAGGCGCACAGCTCGCCGTCCAGGTCCACGCTGATGTGACCGATGTGGCCCGCGTTGCCGGTGGGGCCGGGGTGAACGCGTCCGTCGAGCACCAGACCGCCGCCGACGCCCGTCGAGACGACGAGACAGAGCGCGTTGTCGTGGCCCCGGGCCGCGCCCTGCCAGTGCTCGGCGGCCGTCATCGCGACGCCGTCACCGACGAGCGTGACGGGTCGTCCGTCGACCGCCCGCTGGACCCGCTCCACCAGCGGGAAGCCGCGCCAGCCGGGGACGTTGACCGGGCTGACCGTACCGGCCGAGGCGTCCACGGGGCCCGCGCTGCCGATGCCGACCACGCGCGCCGAAGCCCACAGGGGCGAGTCCGCCAGCTCCGCGAGGACCGCCTCGACCGCACGCATCACCGTCTCGCCGTCCTCCCGCGCGGGAGTGGGCCGCTGGGCCCGTACGAGAATGTCGCCGGCGCCGTCCACCAGCGCACCGGCGATCTTGGTGCCGCCGAAGTCCAGGGCGGCAACGAGGTCAGTCTGCATGTGCGCGGGGTCTCCAGAGAGGACGAGAGCGGTAGATCGCTGTGACGTACAGTCTCCCCTGCCCTGACAACGTTGTCCAGGGCCTATGCTCGGACGAGACAGAGCCGAGACCGAGGAGATTCGCAGACTGTGGCCGACACCGCCCGCCGCCCCGAGCACCGTTACGGCAATCGGCCCACGATGAAGGACGTCGCCGCCTTGGCCGGCGTCGGGCTCAAGACGGTCTCCCGCGTCGTCAACGGCGAACCGGGGGTCACCCCCGACACCGAACGCCGCGTGCAGGAGGCCATCGACTCGCTCGGCTTCCGCCGCAACGACAGCGCGCGCGTCCTGCGCAAGGGCCGTACGGCTTCCGTGGGTCTGGTCCTCGAGGACCTCGCCGACCCGTTCTACGGTCCGCTCAGCCGCGCCGTCGAGGAGGTCGCCCGGGCGCACGGGGCGCTGCTCATCAACGGCTCCAGCGCGGAGGACCCGGAGCGGGAGCAGGAGTTGGCGCTCGCGCTCTGCGCCCGGCGGGTCGACGGACTGATCGTCATCCCGGCCGGTTCCGACCACCGTTACCTCGAACCGGAGATCAAGGCCGGTGTCGCCACCGTCTTCGTGGACCGCCCCGCGGGCCGCATCGACGCGGACGTCGTCCTGTCGGACAGCTTCGGGGGCGCGCGCGCCGGGGTGGCGCATCTGATCGCCCACGGGCACCGCCGGATCGGGTTCATCGGTGACCAGCCACGGATCCACACGGCGACGGAGCGCGTGCGCGGCTACCGGGCGGCGATGGAGGACGCGGGGCTCGCGGTGGATCCGTCGTGGGTGTCGCTCGGGCCGACGGCCCCCGACCGGGTACGGGAGGCGCTGACCGCGATGCTCTCCGGCCCGGAGCCGGTCACGGCGCTCTTCGCGGGCAACAACCGGGTCACCGTCACGGCGGTCCGCGCGCTGGCCGACCGGGCGCACCCGGTGGCCCTCGTGGGCTTCGACGACATCGAACTCGCCGACCTGCTCGGCATCACCGTGATCGCCCAGGACGCGGCGGCCCTCGGCCGCACGGCCGCCGAGCGCCTCTTCCGCCGCCTGGACGGCTTCGACGAGCCACCGGCCCGGGTGGTCCTGGACACCCGACTGATCCCCCGCGGATCGGGCGAGATCCCCCCGCCCGCGGACGCGTAGCCGGTACGTCGAGTACATCGCGTACATCTGGTACGTCGGGGCCATCTGGTACGTCGGGGCCATCTGGTACGTCACAGGGGGCCGCGCACGACCGCGAAGGTCGTGCAGTCCGTGTCCTCGTACACGATGTCGCCGTTCATGGCCAGCGGTTGCTCGCCCGGCGGCACCCGTGCTTCGAGGTCGGCCATCAGATACCCGGCCGGGTGCTGGATCCAGCGGTCGCCGCGCAGGACCATCCGGCGCCCGGTCTCCTCGTACGCGCCGACCATCCGGAACGACCCGTTCGGCACACCGGGGTTGTCGGGGTGGGCGGAGAAGGAGAACACGGCCTCCAGGGCCCCCGTGGGGGTGGCGGTGATCCGCAGCGAGAGCCGGGTCACGCCCTGGGTGCAGTGGTAGCTCCCCCGCCAGTTCCCGACCACGGGAATCGGTGCGGCCGTGGGCGAAGTCGTCACCGGATTCGTCGTCACCGGTGGGGGCGACGCCGGTTGGCTGCTCGCGGTCGACACGGAGGCGGACGGAGTCGGGGTCCCCGTCGCCGAGTTGGCGCCGCCGCCCCCTGGGTTCCCGGCCAGGTACCAGGTGAGGCCGCCCGTCGTCAGGACGGCCGCGGCGACCGCGGCGGCGAGCGGACCCCCACGCGCCCCCTTCCGTACGGAAGGCTGCTTGCCGAGCTGGGCCGCAGGACTGTCGGGGACGGTGGCCGCAGCCGGAGCCGGGGCCGGCTCGGGCGACCGGGGGCGGACGGAGGACCGGGTCGGCGCCGCCGCGTCCACGACGCCAGGTGTCGGAGTGGGCGGAGCCACCGCGTCCACGACCGTGGGCGTCGGGCCGGACGGCGCCCCCGGCTCCCGGCTGTCCGGCTGCCGGGGGTCCTCCGCAGGCCGCGGCACCGCCTCCGCCAGGTCCACCGCGTCCACCGGGCCTTGTGACCCGCCCGGCACGGAGTCCGCGCCGGAGTCCACCACCGAGTCCGCGACGGCGCCCGGCAGCCACGCGGCGCCGGCTGCCGCGCCCGGCGCGAGCTCGTCGAGGAGTTCGCGTACCGAAGGCCGGTCGCCCGGCTCCTTGGCCAGGCAACGGGCGACGAGTTCCCGGACCCGGGGCGGCAGCCCGTCGAGGTCGGGCTCCTCGTGGGCGACCCGGTACATCACGCGCGCGGGGCTCGCCCCGTCTCCGCCGCCCGCCGACGTACCGCCGAAGGGCCCGTGGCCGGAGGCGGCGAACGCGAGGGCCGACCCGAGGGCGAAGACGTCGACGGCGGGCGTGATCTCGGCCCCGGTGAGCTGTTCGGGGGCCATGAAGCCCACGGTGCCGAGGACGACTCCGCTGCGGGTCAGCGCGGAGGTCGCCTCGGCGGAGGCCGAGATGCCGAAGTCGATGACGCGCGGGCCGTCGGACGCCAGCAGGATGTTGGACGGCTTCAGGTCGCGGTGGATCACGCCGCCGGCGTGGATCGCCTCCAGGGCCTCGGCGAGCCCCGCCGCCAGGGCGAGTACCGACCGCTCCGGCCAGGCGCCGTGGCGCCGTACCGCCTCGTCGAGGGAGGGCCCCGGGACGTATGCCGTGGCCAACCACGGAGGGTCGCCGTCCGGGTCGGCGTCGACGACCCCTGCGGTGAAGACTCCGTTCACCGATCGGGCGAGCCGTACCTCACGGGCGAAGCGGCGTCTGAACTCCGTGTCCCCGGCGAGCTCGGGCCTGATCACCTTGACGGCGAGCGCCCGGCCGCCCCGCGAACGCGCGAGGTAGACGGCCCCCATGCCGCCCCTGCCCAGCAGACCGCTGATCCCGTACGGGCCGACCTCCACCGGGTCGTCGCCCGCGAGCGGCCGCACACGGTTCTCCATCCCGCCCCACCCCCCACGCGAATCCTAGGGCGTGGCCCGCCGATCGGTCCTGAGCTTGGAAGATCGGCGGGACGCCCCTGGGACGCTCGGGGCTACTGCGCGGTCGCCGTCAGGTCGCCTCGGCGCGGGGCCGCGAAGCGGTCCAGGTCGGCGCGGGTCAGGCCGGTGAGGGCGTCGACCTCGAAGGTGTCGAGGGCGCCGCAGTCGATGCCGCGGAGGAGGTAGGAGCTGAGCGCCTTGGCGGTGGCGGGCTCGTCCATGACGTCGCCGCCCGCGTGGTTGGCGTAGGCGGAGAGGCGCTTGGCGGCGGCCTCGAAGCCCTCGCGGTAGAAGGCGAAGACGGCGGCGTACCGGGTCGGGATGTGGCCCGGGTGCATGTCCCAGCCCTGGTAGTAGGCGCGGGCGAGCGCGCGGCGGGTGAGGCCGTAGTGCAGGCGCCAGGCCTCGTGCACGTGCTCGGTGGAGCCGACCGGCAGGACGTTGGTCGAGCCGTCGGAGACCCGTACGCCCGTGCCCGCGGCGGCGACCTGCATGATCGCCTTGGCGTGGTCGGCGGCCGGGTGGTCGCTGGCCTGGTAGGCGGCGGAGACGCCCAGGCAGGCGCTGTAGTCGAAGGTGCCGTAGTGCAGTCCGGTCGCGCGGCCCTCGGCGGCGCCGATCATGCGGGCGACGGCGGCGGTGCCGTCGGAGGCGAGGATGGACTGGCTGGTCTCGATCTGGATCTCGAAGCCCAGGCGTCCCGCGTCCAGGCCGTGGGCCTTCTCGAAGGCCTCGAGGAGCCGGACGAAGGCCGAGACCTGCTCGGGGTAGGTGACCTTGGGGAGGGTGAGTACGAGCCCGTCGGGCAGGCCGCCGTTCTCCAGGAGGCCGGTGAGGAAGACGTCGGTGGTGCGGATGCCGCGGTCGCGTACGGCGGCCTCCATGCACTTCATCCGGATGCCCATGTACGGGGCGGCAGTGCCGTTCTCGTACGCCGCCGAGATCAGCCGGGCCGCGCGGGCGGCGTCCTGATCCTCGTCGTCGCCCGCGTAACCGTCCTCGAAGTCGACCCGGAGGTCCTCGATCGGCTCGCGCTCCAGCTTGGCCCGTACGCGGCCGTAGACGTCCTCGGCGAGGTCGTCGGAGAGGCCGAGGACGGCGGCGAAGGAGGAGGCGTCGGGGGCGTGCTCGTCGAGGGCGGCGAGGGCCTGGGCGCCCCAGGAGCGGATGGTTCCGGCGTCGAAGACGTTGCCGGGGACGTAGACCGTGTGGACGGGCTGGCGGGTGCCCGGGTCGCCCGGGTAGCGCCGGTCGAGCTCGGCGTCCACCGCTGCGAGGGAGTCGCTGATGCCCTCGCTGACCGCTCCGGCGAGGCTCGTCGACACCTTCTCCTGCTGGCCCATCCCACATCCTCCTGTTTTCCGCTTCACGGAATCAACAATCCGTATAGCGAAGTTAGTAGTCCGCCGGGACCTGCGTCAATGGGTGTCCGAAACGGCCGGGGGCCGCGCGGTGATCATCACCACGCGGCCCCCGGACCGAACAGAACCGCAGGTCAGCCCTTACGGGTCTTGATCTCCTCGGTCAGCTGCGGGACGACGTCGAAGAGGTCGCCGACCACGCCGTAGTCGACCAGGTCGAAGATCGGGGCCTCGGCGTCCTTGTTGATGGCGACGATGGTCTTCGAGGTCTGCATACCCGCGCGGTGCTGGATCGCACCGGAGATGCCGGAGGCGATGTACAGCTGCGGCGAGACCGACTTGCCGGTCTGGCCGACCTGGTTGGAGTGCGGGTACCAGCCGGCGTCGACGGCGGCGCGCGAGGCGCCGACGGCGGCACCGAGCGAGTCGGCGAGCGCCTCGATGATCGCGAAGTTCTCGGCGCCGTTCACACCGCGGCCGCCGGAGACCACGATCGCGGCCTCGGTCAGCTCCGGGCGACCGGTCGACTCGCGCGGGGTGCGCGAAGTGACCTTGGTGCCGGTGGCCTGGGCGGAGAAGGTGACGGCGAGCGCCTCGACGGCACCGGCGGCGGGGGCGGCCTCGACGGGAGCCGAGTTCGGCTTGACCGTGATGACCGGGGTGCCCTTGGAGACACGGGACTTGGTGGTGAAGGAGGCGGCGAACGCGGACTGCGTCGCGACCGGGCCCTCGTCACCGGCCTCCAGGTCCACGGCGTCGGTGATGATGCCGGAGCCGATGCGGACCGCGAGACGGGCCGCGATCTCCTTGGCCTCGGCGGAGGACGGTACGAGCACGGCGGCCGGGGAGACGGCCTCGTACGCGGCCTGCAGCGCGTCGACCTTCGGGACGACGAGGTACTCGGCGAACTCGGGGGCGTCGGCGGTGAGGACCTTGACGGCGCCGTGCTCGGCGAGGGCCGGGGCGGTGGCCTCGGCGCCGGGGCCCAGCGCGACGGCGACGGGCTCGCCGAGGCGGCGGGCCAGGGTCAGCAGCTCCAGGGTGGGCTTGCGGACGGCTCCGTCGACGTGGTCGACGTAGACGAGAATCTCAGCCATGGGGGTTCAATCTCCTGCGAACGAAGAGGGGGCGGACTTCAGCGGCTCGCGCGAGCCCTTTAGACGAACTTCTGGCTCGCGAGGTACTCGGCCAGCTGCTTGCCGCCCTCGCCCTCGTCCTTGACGATCGTTCCCGCGGTGCGGGCCGGACGCTCGGCGGCGGAGTCGACGGCGGTCCAGGAACCCTCCAGGCCGACCTCGTCTGCCTCGATGTCGAGGTCGTCGAGGTCCAGGGACTCCACCGGCTTCTTCTTGGCGGCCATGATGCCCTTGAAGGACGGGTAGCGGGCCTCGCCCGACTGGTCCGTCACCGACACGACGGCCGGGAGGGAGGCCTCCAGCTGCTCGGAGGCGGTGTCTCCGTCGCGGCGGCCCTTGACGACGCCGTCCTCGACGGAGACCTCGGAGAGCAGCGTGACCTGCGGGACGCCCAGACGCTCGGCCAGGATCGCCGGGAGGACACCCATGGTGCCGTCGGTGGAGGCCATACCGGCGATGACGAGGTCGTAGCCGGTCTTCTCGATGGCCTTGGCGAGCACCAGCGAGGTACCCATGACGTCGGAGCCGTGCAGGTCCTCGTCCTCGACGTGGACGGCCTTGTCGGCACCCATGGAGAGCGCCTTGCGCAGCGCGTCCTTGGCGTCCTCCGGGCCGACCGTGAGCACGGTGACCTCGGCGTCGTCGGCTTCTTCCGCGATCTGCAGCGCCTGCTCGACCGCGTACTCGTCGAGCTCCGACAGCAGGCCGTCGACGTCCTCGCGGTCGACGGTCAGGTCATCGGCGAAGTGCCGGTCGCCGGTGGCGTCGGGCACGTACTTCACACAGACAACGATCCTCAAGCTCACGCCGGCTCTCCTACTGCATCGTCATAACTGGGCTGCCTTGTTGCTCGCAGCATAGGCGCCTGAAGGGCGGGTTTCCTGGTCGGGGCGTCCGACCCCCACCAGGATATTACTCGTCAGTACACCCAGTCCGTTACCTCTGAGCAAGCGCTCAGGCATGTGACCTTGCCAACGCTCGGGTTAGGGAACCCTCAGTCACGCAGAGCGTTGAACCGGCCCTGGTGGTAGAGGAGCGGACGCCCCTCTCCGGCAGGGTCTCCGGCGACGGCCTCGGCGATCACGATCCGATGGTCCCCGGCCGGGACGCGGGCGACCACTCGGCACACCAGCCAGGCGAGAACTCCGTCCAGGATCGGGACGCCCTCGGGGCCGACGCTCCACCGGGTGGGGGCGCCGAACCGGTCGGCGCCGCTGCGGGCGAAGGTCTCCGCGAGCTCCCGCTGGTGCTCGCCGAGGACGTGGACGCCTATGTACTCGGCCTCGGAGACCACGGGCCAGCTGGAGCTGGAGGTGCCCACGCCGAAGGAGAGCAGCGGCGGTTCGGCGGCCACGGAGGTGAGGGATGTGGCGGTGAAGCCGACGGGGTGGTCCCCGTGGGCGGTGACGACCGCTACACCGGCCGCGTGCCGCCGGAAGACGGAACGGAGGAGGCCGGAAGAGGCTTCACGGGCCTGGGAGGCTTCACGGGCCGCAGCCGGGGAGGCTTCACGGGCCGGAAGGGGCTGACGAGGGGCGCCGATCGTGCGGAGGTCGGGCGAGACCGTCATGGAGTTGTCCTTCTGCGAGGGCGACGTGCGGGGGGTCCGGAGGTTCTCAGACACCCGGACAGCGCGCGCTCGCGTGACGGGCCAGGTCGACGTGGACCCGCCCATGGAGAAGGAGTTCAAAAAGCACGTCGTCAGCCTGACGATCCATGGTCGGTGCAGTCAAGCGCGTACCGGCATGTGGGAGATGTGTCACCGCGTCAGACCGCTCGCCCCAGGGCGGCGATGACGTCCGCGCGCCGGGGCTGGCCCGAGGCCCGTACGACGACACGGCCGACGCGGTCGAGGACGAGCACGGTGGGGGTGCGGACGATGTCGTACTTCCGTACGAGGTCGAGGCGCTCCTCGGCGTCGATCTCGACGTGGCCCACGCCCTCGACCATCCCGGCGACCTCGGCCAGCGTGCGCCGCGTGGCGCGGCAGGGCTGACAGAAGGCCGTGGAGAACTGGACCAGGGTGGCCCTCTCCCCCAGCTCGACCCCCGCCTCGGCACCGAGTCCGTCGCCGCCCGACATACCGGACCGTCCCTCCATGTCTCCGTCTCCCTTTCACCGCCCGTCGACCCACCACACCCCCCGTGCAGCGTCCGCGACCGCCGATCGATTCCCGTCACGGCCACCGGGCGTGACGATTATCTCTCGGTACGGAGCCGTCAGGACTGGTCAGCACGGCCCACATGGGGCACGATCTGCCCAAAGCCGAAAACCTACGGCCGCGTAACTTCCGCCGGGAGAACCCTCCCCAGGCACAGAAGAAGGGGTTCCTCTCAGATGGCAGAACTCGTGTATCGGCCGGTCATCGGTGCCGCCCTGACTCTCTTCAAGGCGCTGGACCTCAAGATCGACACGCAGGGTTCGGAGCACATCCCGCGGACCGGTGGTGCGGTGCTCGTCAGCAACCACATCAGCTATCTGGACTTCATCTTCACGGGCCTGGCCGCGCTGCCGCAGAAGCGGCTCGTCCGCTTCATGGCCAAGGACTCGGTGTTCCGGCACAAGGTGTCGGGCCCGCTGATGCGCGGCATGAAGCACATCCCGGTGGACCGTTCGCAGGGCGAGCACGCCTACAAGCACGCGCTGGAGTCGCTGCGGGCCGGGGAGATCATCGGTGTCTTCCCCGAGGCGACCATCTCGCAGTCCTTCACGCTGAAGAGCTTCAAGTCGGGTGCCGCGCGGCTCGCGCAGGAGGCCGGGGTTCCGCTGATCCCGATGGCGCTCTGGGGCACGCAGCGCATCTGGACCAAGGGCCGGCCGCGGAACTTCAAGCGCAGCCACATCCCCGTGACGATCCGGGTCGGCGAGCCGCTGGAGGCGCCCGCGGACCAGTACGCGGGTGCGATCACCCGGCGGCTGCGCGAGCGTTGCCAGGAGCTCCTGGAGGCCGCGCAGCGCGCCTATCCCGTACGCCCCAAGGACGCGACCGACACCTGGTGGGTACCCGCGCACCTCGGGGGCACGGCGCCGACCGCGGCCGAGGTGAAGGACGCCGGCTGACGCCGGGGGTCGTCCCGTCCACCGGCTCGGCCTTCGCGGAAACGTCACTCCGAGCCGTACGCCAGTAGGCCCGCTCCGAGCCGTACGCCCGTGATCCCGCCCGCGCCGGCCCGAGCGGTACGCCAGTAGGCCCGCAGTCCCGCAGTCCCGCAGTCCCGCTCCGAGCCGTACCGCCGCCAGCCCTACTCCGGGTCGCGGACGGTGATCCGCGCCCCGGGGCTCAGCTTCTCCAGCGACTCGGCGAGCTCCTCCCCCGCCGCGAGCAGCTCCTCGCGCGTCATGGGCGCGAGCGACTCCAGCAGGAAGATCGCGTTCACGGTGTCGTCGTCGATCCGGGTGCGCGGCCCCTGGCGCCAGTTCCAGCGGCGGCAGGTGACGCCGGCGTCGTCGCACCAGACGATCTCGCCCGGCTCCGGGTGCTCGACGGCCTCCTCGCCGCCCGCCACGGTCACGAACGGCTCGTCGCCGATGGCCCGTACGAGGCGCATGCCGCCCTTGATGCGGTCCAGGTCCTCACCGCCGGCCGGGACGAGATGCGCGACGCTGATCGCGTTGTAGGCGTCGACGAGCCGGTTGATCCGGGGCAGCCCGCCGTCGGCGAGTGCGCGCTTGGCCAGCGCCTCGGCGGAGTTGCGGGTACGGGAGGGCTTGGCGCCGAACGCGGTGTACGCGGCGCGCCAGGCCGCGATGTGCGGGTCCTTGTCCGGGGCCTGGCCGGCGAGCCGCCCGGCGAGGCGGCGCGTGGCGTCGTCGAGGAGGGCCGAACTGGCCTCGTCGCTGGGTCCGTTGACCAGTCCGTGGGCCTCGACGGCGAGATGCGTGAAGCCGGGGACGAGGGCGCGCACCTCGTCGGAGACGGTCAGGGTGAGGGGCATGGTCGTCCTTGCGTCAGCGGTCGGTCAGTACAGCGTACAGCACTACACAGTCCACTCTACTGAACTCCCGGTCTGCACGATCGGCGCTGAGAACCCAACAAGGACGGCCCAACGAAGACGGCCGGCCGGAAGTCGATGACTTTCCGGCCGGCCGCATCTCTGTGGAGATCGCTCGGGAGGGGCGCTAGCGCGCCATCTCCTCCTTCAGCGCCTGGAGGAAGGCGTCGACGTCGTCCTCCGTGGTGTCGAAGGAGCACATCCAGCGGACGTCGCCCGCGGCCTCGTCCCAGAAGTAGAAGCGGAACCGCTTCTGCAGCCGGGTGCTCACCTCGTGCGGAAGCCGCGCGAAGACGGCGTTGGCCTGCACCGGGTAGAGGATCTCCACCCCGTCCACCTCACGCACGCCGGCCGCGAGGCGCTGCGCCATCGCGTTGGCGTGCGAGGCGTTGCGCAGCCACAGGTCCTTGGCGAGCAGCGCCTCCAGCTGCACCGACACGAACCGCATCTTGGAGGCGAGCTGCATGGACAGCTTGCGCAGGTGCTTCATGTGGCTGACGGCGTCCGGGTCGAGGACGACCACGGCCTCGCCGAACATCATGCCGTTCTTGGTGCCGCCGTACGAGATCACGTCGACGCCGACCGCGTTGGTGAACGCCCGCATCGGCACGTTCAGGGAGGCGGCGGCGTTGGCTATCCGGGCGCCGTCGAGGTGCACCTTCATGCCCTTGCCGTGGGCGTGCTCGACGATGGCCCGGATCTCGTCCACGGTGTAGACCGTGCCCAGCTCGGTGTTCTGGGTGATCGAGACGACCTGCGGCATCGCGCGGTGCTCGTCCTCCCAGCCCCAGGCCTGGCGGTCGATGAGCTCGGGGGTGAGCTTGCCGTCCGGGGTGGGCACCGTGAGCAGCTTGAGGCCGCCCATCCGCTCCGGGGCACCGCCCTCGTCCACGTTGATGTGCGCGGACTCGGCGCAGATCACCGCGCCCCAGCGGTCGGTCAGCGCCTGCAGGGCGGTGACGTTCGCCCCGGTGCCGTTGAAGACCGGGAAGGCCTCGGCGCTCGGCCCGAAGTGGCTGTGCATGATCCGCTGGAGGTGATCGGTGTAGTCGTCCTCGCCGTACGCGATCTGGTGACCGCCGTTGGCGAGCGCGACGGCCGCGAGCACCTCCGGGTGGACGCCCGCGTAGTTGTCGCTGGCGAAGCCCCGGACCGACGGGTCGTGGTGACGACGGGCGTCGGTCTTCGCGGGCAGGGCGCCGGCCACGGTGGGAGCCAGGGCCGGGGTCACGGCTTGGGGGTCAGCCACAGACGCTGTCCATTCACTTCCTGCGCGGGCCGCTCCCAGACGGAAGCGATCTCGTCGGCCAGATCCTTGACGTCGGTGAAGCCCGCGAACTTCGCATTGGGGCGCTCGGCGCGCATGGCGTCGTGCACCAGTGCCTTGATCACCAGGATGGCAGCCGCCGTCTTGGGACCGTCCTCGCCCCCCGCCTTGCGGAAGTCGTCACCCATGGCGAGCGTCCAGGCCTCGGCGGCGGCCTTGGCGGCGGCGTAGGCCGCGTTGCCGGCCGTGGGCTTCGAGGCGCCCGCCGCGCTGATCAGCACGTAGCGTCCGCGGTCGCTGCGGAGCAGCGGGTCGTGGAAGGCGAGCGAGGTGGACTGGACGGTACGGATGAGGAGCTTCTCCAGGAAGGTCCAGTCGGCGAGGTCGGTCTCGGCGAAGGAGGCGCTGCCGCGCCAGCCGCCGACGAGGTGGACGAGGCCGTCGATCCGACCGAACTCCTTCTCCGTCTTGTCGGCCCATTCCCGTGCGGCGCCGAGGTCGAACAGATCGACCGTGTCGCCGACGACCGTGGCTCCGCCGTGGGCGTACCGGGCGGCGTCGACCGCCTCGGCGAGGCGCGCCGGGTCGGCGTCCGCGCCGACGACGACGGCTCCCGCTTCGGCGAGGCGCATCAGGGTCGCGCGCCCGGCCGGACCGGCCGCTCCGGCGACCGCGATGACGGCACCCTCCAGCGGCCCACCGTTTCCGTTGCCGTTCATGGTCGTCCCCTCCTCCTCCGTGACTGGGTTCACGCGGCAGCCTGCTCGGCCCGCGAAGCGTTGGCGGCGGTGATGCCCTTGGTCGCGGCGATCACGCCCTTCAGCTTCTTGGAGAGGGCCTCATAGAACATGCTGAGCGGAAACTCGTCCGGAAGCACGTCGTCGACGAGCTTGCGCGGCGGCTGGGTCAGGTCCAGGGCGTCGGGGCCCTTGGCCCAGCGCGATCCGGGGTGCGGGGCGAGGTAGGTGGAGACGAGGTCGTACGCCTTGAACCAGTGGACCAGCTTCGGGCGGTCGATGCCGTCGCGGTACAGCTTCTCGATCTCGGCGCAGAGCTGGTTGGTGACCTCGGGGGCGCGCTGCCAGTCGATCTTCAGCTTGTTGTCCGTCCAGCGCACGACGTCGTGCTTGTGGAGGTACGCGAAGAGGAGCTGGCCGCCCAGACCGTCGTAGTTCCGATTGCGGTCACCGGTGACGGGGAAGCGGAACATCCGGTCGAAGAGCACGGCGTACTGCACGTCACGCCCGTGGGCGTTGCCCTCGGCCTCCAGCTTCACGGCCTCCTTGAAGGCGGTGAGGTCGCAGCGCAGCTCCTCAAGGCCGTACATCCAGAACGGCTGGCGCTGCTTGATCATGAAGGGGTCGAAGGGCAGGTCGCCGTGGCTGTGGGTGCGGTCGTGGACCATGTCCCAGAGCACGAAGGCGGCCTCGCAGCGCTTCTGGTCCTCGACCATGGCCGCGATGTCCTCGGGCAGCTCGATGCCGAGGATGTCGACGGCGGCCTCGGTGACCTTGCGGAAGCGGGCCGCCTCGCGGTCGCAGAAGATGCCGCCCCAGCTGAAGCGCTCGGGGGCCTCGCGCACGGCGATGGTCTCGGGGAAGAGGACGGCCGAGTTCGTGTCGTAACCGGCGGTGAAGTCCTCGAAGGTGATGCCACAGAACAGCGGGTTGTCGTAGCGGGTGCGCTCCAGCTCGGAGAGCCACTCCGGCCAGACCATGCGCAGCACGACCGCTTCGAGGTTGCGGTCCGGGTTGCCGTTCTGGGTGTACATCGGGAAGAGCGCCAGGTGCTGGAGCCCGTCCTGGCGGTCGGCGGCCGGCTGGAAGGCGAGCAGCGAGTCCAGGAAGTCCGGGACCTCGAAGCCGCCCTCGACCCACTTGCGCAGGTCGGCGACGAGCGCGCGGTGGTACGCGGCGTCGTGCGGGAGCAGCGGGGAGAGCTGCTCGACCGCGACGACGATCCGCTCGACGGTGGACTCGGCGAGGGTGCGGGACGGCGCGCCCTCGGCCTCGAAGTCGATGGAGCCGTCCTTGCTCTGCCAGGGGCGGATCTGCTCCACGGCACCCTTGAGCTCGGGCCAGGCAGGGTGCTCGACCACCGGGACAGCGGTCGCTATTCCCCCACGGGTTGCGTCCTGCACAAGAATTTCCGTCATTTCACTTCCTCCACAGGAGAACCTCGCGTCAAGACACCGTATCCGTCCACGGTTCCTCCAGACAAGAGGGGCAAGAGAAATTATCCTGCGACACCCCCATGGTCACCGTGAATTTTCCTGCCGGACGGCGTCGAGGCACTCGCATCCGCCGCCGCGGCCATCGGGCGCCCTTGCCCTCGGTGACGTACGGGACGACTCATCACGCACATGCCCTCGAAGGGGTTGTCCTGCGGGGCTGCCCTCTCTTTCAATTCGCCATATGACCAGTCGTCCGTCCAAGAAGAGGCAGCAGCCGGAGCGGGGACTGCCGCAGACCGCGTGGGCGGTGCTCGGGCTGCTCTCGTTCCCCGGCGAGCGCACCGGCTACGAGCTGAAGAAGTGGGCGGACGCGTCGCTGCGCTTCTTCTACTGGTCGCCGGCGATCAGCCAGATCTACGCGGAGCTGCGCCGGCTCGAGGAGTGCGGGTACGTGACGTCCGCGCGCTCGGGCCCTGAGGAGCCCCGCACCAAGCGGCGGTACGCGATCACCGAGGCGGGCAGGACGGCGCTGGCGGGCTGGGCGGGCGGCGACGGCGGGTCGGTGGTCCTGAAGCACCCGCTGGTGCTGCGGGTCTGGCTGGGGCACCTCGCCGAGCCGGACCGGCTGCGCGCGCTCGTCGAGGAGCACATCGACCGGACCCGCGCGGAGCTGAAGGAGGCCAGGGACGCCCTGGCCCACGCGGAGTCCGTACCGCAGTGGCGCCACCCGGCCGTGGCCCTGCGCTGGAGCGTGCGGCAGCACCTGGCGGAGCTGGACCTCGCGGAGGCGATGCTGGCGGATCTGGCGGGGTTGGAAGGGGTGGGCTCGCCCGAGGGCTCTCCGGACGCGGCCTAGGGAGTGTCCGGAAAGTATGGTCGTCCGCCCGAAGGGCGGGGCTCGCGGCGTCCGGTGCGTGCGATCGCAAGGCGCCGGGATGCTCTCGTAGCGGAGCTACGTGGGCATTTCGGCAACGCGGCGAGCGTGCGTGCCGGGCGTCGCGAGCCAGGCCAGACTTTCCGGACGCGACCTAGGGGCTGCGCGTACGTCGGAGGGGTGGGTTCCGATGGCTCGCGCGCATGCGCTTCCTTCTTCCGGTGAAGTCATTAGGCTGCGCCCCGAGCCGCACCGGGAGCCCGGAGGGACCTGGGCCCGGACATCGACGGAAGCGAGAAGATCTTGAGTTTCCTCACCATCGGTCACCGCGGAGTCATGGGCGTCGAGCCCGAGAACACCCTGCGTTCCTTCGTCCGCGCCGAACAGTCCGGCATGGACGTCATCGAGCTGGACCTGCACCTGAGCAAGGACGGCGCCCTCGTCGTCATGCACGACGCGGACGTCGGCCGGACGACCGACGGCAGCGGCCCGATCGCCGACAAGACCCTCGCGGAGCTGCGCGAGCTCGACGCGGGGCACGGGGAGCGGGTCCCCGTTTTCGAGGAGGTCCTCGACGCGGTGCGCTCCCCGCTCCAGGCGGAGATCAAGGACGCGGCGGCGGCCCGCGTGCTCGCCGAGGTGATGATCCGGCGCGATCTGGTCGGCCGCGTGGAGGTCCTCTCCTTCCACGACGAGGCGCTGACCGAGGTCACGCGCCTGGTCCCCGGCGTCCGTACCGCGCTGGTGGCCGAGGAGTGGGGCGAGGACCTCGTGGACCGGGCGAAGGCCGTCGGCGCCGGCGCGCTCGTCCTGAGCATCCGGAACCTCACCCTGGAGACGGTCGAGCACGCCCACCGGGAGGGGCTGCGGGTGATCGGCTGGGTGGTCAACACCCAGGACCACCTGCGGCTCGTCCGCGCCCTTGAGCTGGACGGCGCGACGACCGACTACCCCGAGATCCGCCGCACGGGCCGCTTCACGGCCTGAGCCGCGGGGACTTGCCGCGGGGCTCGCCCCGGGGACTCGTCCCGGGGCTCAGACCAACGGCTTCACCAGGAGCTCGAACTGCAGGCCGTCCCGCTGCGGGATGCCGAAACGCTCGTCGCCGTGCGGGTACGGGGTCATCCGGCCCGTACGGCGGTAGCCGCGCCGCTCGTACCAGGCGACGAGCTCCTCGCGCACGGAGATCACGGTCATGTGCATCTCGCTCACGCCCCAGATCTCCCGGACCCGGCGCTCCGCCTCCTCGATGATGCGGCGGCCGAGGCCCGCGCCCTGGAGCTCGGGGCGGACGGCGAACATGCCGAAGTAGGCGACATCACCACGGTGTTCGAGCTGGCAGCAGGCGACGATCTCGCCGTCGCGCTCCACCACCATCAGCCGGCTGCCCGGGGTGCTGATGACGGCGCGCACCTCCTTCTCGTCGGTGCGCTTGCCCTGCAGGATGTCCGCCTCGGTCGTCCAGCCGGCCCGGCTGGAGTCGCCTCGGTACGCCGACTCGACGAGGGGCACGAGGACCGGGACGTCGTCCTCCACCGCGTCGCGGTAGGCGATCCGGTCGGTGTCCTGGGGCGTGGCGGTGTCCATGCTGTTCGGGTCTCCCCTCGGGGGCGCTGACGATCCCCCCGAGGGTAACGCGCTCGGGGCGTGCTCCCCCACGTACACCTGTGCGCTCGCGTACGCCGCTCCCGGTGCGGGAATCGACCCGGAGGAGAAGACCACGGGGAGGTGTGTCGTGCACGGACCGGCCATGACGGCCTGGCTGTTGCTGACGCTGTGCGGGGCGAGCGCGGTCTACTGCCTGCTGCGGGCGCGCCGCTGTGTGGGAGAGGAGCGCAGAACGGCCGTGGGCGAGGCGGTGATGGGGTTCGGGATGGCGGCGATGGCGCTGCCCGCGACGGTCGTGACCCCGCCGGCCTGGTCGTGGGCGGTGTACGCGGCGGTGTTCGGGGCGGCGGCGCTGCACGCGCTCGCGTCGGTGCGGCGCGGCGGTCACCATCTGCACCACCTGGTGGGTTCGCTGGTGATGGTCTACATGGCGTGGCCCGGCGGCGCCCAGGTGGCGGCGCACGGGGGCCACGGGGGCGGCGGGGGCGGCGGGGCCGTGCCGCTGGTGACGGGCGCGCTGCTCGTCTACTACCTCGCGTACGTGCTCCGCTCGGGCGCGCGACTCGTCCCGGTGGCGGGGCCCGCGGCGGTCGCGGTGGCGGGGCCCGGGGGCGGGTCCGCACCGGTGTGGGTCGTCCGGCCGGAGTTCACGCTCGTGTGCCGACTGTCGATGGCCCTCGCGATGCTGGCGATGCTCGTCACGCTGTGAACCTCCGGAGAACCGGGCGGACGGGCGGTCGGTCTGCCGAGCGGCCTGGCGGGCGGACTCACGGAGGCGGACTCGCGGAGGCTGACTCGCGGGCGATCGGGCAGCCGCCAGGCCCGCGATGCCGTGGCGTACGTCACTTGGTGCGCCAGGCCGTTACCTCGGCGTTGCACGGCCTCATAGGCTGACGCCATGTTGGTCTCCCTCGCGTTGCTCGCGCTCGGCGTCCTGACCGCCGTCGCGGCCCCACGACTGCTCTCGCGGTCCGACTGGGCGGAACGCGAGCCCGTGGTGGCGCTCTGGATGTGGCAGTGCGTGGTGGCGGCCGTGCTCCTCTGCTTCGCGCTGTCGATGACGTTCAGCGCGGCCGCCGCCTGGCACGTGGTGCGCGGCCAGGTCTTCGCTCCCGCGCCGCGCCAGGTCATCGAGGCGTACGAACTGGGCACCCACCAGCCGTGGTCGGCGGCGCTCGCCGTGCTCCTCGCCTGTGGCGGGCTGTGGACCGGCGCGATGCTCACCCGGGAGATCCGCGGGGCGCGGGCCCGCCGCCGGCAGCGGCGCTGCGAACTGCTCGTCCGTTCCCCGCTGTTGCCCGGCGAGGAGCCGGGGAGCGAGCCGCTCGTCGTCCTGGAGGGCGAGCGGCCTGACGCCTGGTGGCTGCCGGGAACCACGCCCCAGTTGGTCATCACGACGGCGGCGCTGCGCCGGCTGAAGGGGCGCCAGCTCGACGCCGTCCTCGCCCACGAGCAGGGACACGCCCGGGCGCGCCACGACTGGTTGCTGCACTGCTCGGGCGCGCTCGCGAACGGCTTCCCCGGCATTCCGGTCTTCGCGGCCTTCCGTGACCAGATGCACGGGCTGGTGGAGCTGGCGGCCGACGACGTCGCCTCACGGCGGTTCGGGCGGCTGACGATCGCGCTCGCGCTGGTGGAACTCAACGAGGAGCGCGGGGTGTTCGGCCCCGGTACGACCCCCGGCGCGGACCTGCCCCGGCGGGTGAACCGGCTCCTCACGGCCGCGCCCCGGCTCACACCGGTTCGGCGGCTGCGTCTGACGGCCGCCGCCGCCCTGGTGCCCGTGGTGCCCGTCCTGGTGGCGTTCGTCCCCGCGTTGAGGGCGCTCGGATAGCCCGGACAGCGCGGACGGTGACGCGCCGGCGCGCGGGTCGGGGAAGATCGGCCCATGCGTTCCTCCGCGATGGTCTCCGGTGCTCTGTTCGTGGTGCTGCTCGTGCTCGTGGGGGTCGGTTGGTCGCCGCTCCTCTCCCTGGACCGGTCGGTCGCCGAGTCCCTGCACCGCACCGCAGTCGCCGAGCCCGGTCTCACCCGGTTCAACCGCGTGCTGTCCGACTGGGTGTGGGATCCGTGGACGATGCGCGCCCTTGTCGTCCTCGCGGCGCTGCTCTTGCTGTGGCGGCGGCGCGAGCCCTGGCTCGCCCTGTGGCTGGTGGGCGCGCTCCTGGTGGCGGCGGGCGTGCAGCAGGCGCTGAAGGCGGCGCTCGGCCGGGAGCGGCCCGGCTGGCCGGATCCCGTCGACTCGGCGCAGTTCGCGGCCTTCCCCTCGGGGCACGCGACGACGGCGATGGTGGGGTGCGGGCTGCTGCTCTGGGTGCTCGCCCTGCGCTGGCGAGACACCTGGCGCGGCTGGAGCGTGCTCGCGGTGGCGGCCCTGGTGTCCGTGGCCGGTGCGGGGTGGACCCGGCTCTATCTGGGCGTGCACTGGCTGACGGACGTCGTCGCGGGCTGGCTGCTCGGCTGGTGCGTCGTCGCTGTGGCGATCATCACGTACCGCCGCTACGGCGGGGACGGATCGAAAACCGGACGGCCGGCCTCATCGGGCCCGAACCGGAGCAGAATGGGAGAAACGACATGAAGCCGCCTGTCCTGGACGATCCCCCGCGTCGCCCAGAACAGACGGCCCACCCGCTGACCAGCCACGAAGGCGCGACAGCAGGCTGCGCTGAGTATATTGGTTGCGAGCCAGTCAACGCAGGAGTCAAGCATGTCCCCGCGTAGCCCATCGGTCAATGAAGAGCTTCGGCGGCGCTCGCGGGAGCGGCTGCTCCAGGCCACCGTCGAGCTCGTGTCGGAGCGCGGTTACGAGGCGACGACGCTGGGCGACATCGCCGAGCGCGCGGGTTCGGCGCGCGGACTGATCTCGTACTACTTCCCCGGCAAACGCCAGCTCCTGCAGTCGGCGGTGCACCGGCTGATGCACCGCACGCTGGAGGAGGGTCTCGAGCGGGAGCCGCGGACGGAGGACGGACGGGAGCGGATGGCGCGGGCCATCGACGCGATCCTGGGCCTGGCCGTGGACCGTCCGGTGCTGATGCGGACGCACATGGCGGGCATCCTGCAGGCCGAGGGGTTCGTGCAGTGCCCCGAGCAGCAGCGGCTGGCGTTCCTGCTGCGCGACACGGTGACCCGGTACGGCTCGGCGAACGTGGACGAGGACTATCCGCTGCTGCGGGCGCTGCTGATGGGCGCCGTCGTGGCGGTGCTGCTGCCGGGGGCGCCGATGCCGATGTCGCGGCTGCGGGCCGAGCTGTTCCAGCGGTACGGACTCGACTGGGAGCAGGGCATGCCGCCGGACGGGGGTCCGCCCGACGGCATGCCGTTCACCGCTGCGGAGCTGACGCTCCGCGTGCCGTGTCAGTCGTCGTCGCCCCAGCCGCCGTCGAAGTCGTCGAAGTAGTCGGGCTGCGTCTGGACGTTGAGCCCGTCCATGCGCACCCGCTTCGCCGCGTCCGTACGACGGTCGTCGAGCCTCAGGACGTCGAAGCCCTTGGCCATGTCGTTCGAGTAGATGTAGCCGTTGTAGTAGTACGCCGACCACGTGCCGCCGCCGACGAGCGAGTCCGCGGAGATCGGGCCGCGCTCGAAGAACGCGATCTCCTTGGGCTTGCGGGAGTCGGTGAAGTCCCAGACGGAGACGCCGCCCTGGTACCAGGCCTGGACCATGATGTCCTTGCCCTTGACCGGGATCAGCGAGCCGTTGTGGGCGACGCAGTTCTCGGTGTCGGCCTGGTGGCGGGGGATCTTGAAGTAGCTGCGGAAGACGAGCTTGCTCTTCTTGCCCTTGCCGACGATGTCGTAGATGCCGTCGGCACCGCGGTTCGGGCCCACGGCCTCGTTGCAGGTGGCCGCGCCGCCGCCGCCGAGCTCGTCGGTGAAGACGACCTTGTTGGCCTTCTGGTTGAAGGTCGCCGAGTGCCAGAACGCGAAGTTGACGTTGTCCTGGACCTGGTCGATGACCTTCGGGCGCTCGGGGTCCTTGATGTCGAAGAGGATGCCGTCGCCCATGCAGGCGCCGGCCGCGATGTCCTTGCCGGGCAGCACGGTGATGTCGTGGCAGCCGGTGGTCTTGGAGACGCCCGGGTTGGTCGGACCACCCGGGTTGCCGCCGCCGTCCGGTCCCTCACCGGGGAAGAGGACGGGGAACGAGACGATCGCCGACTTCTCCGGGGCCTTGCGGGGCACCTTGATGACCGAGATGCCGTCGTGCGGCGGCTGGCAGTCCGGGAAGGCGGCGTTGGGCGAGTACGAGGAGACGTAGACGTACACGTCCCGCTTCTTGGGCACCAGCGTGTGGGTGTGCGAGCCGCAGGAGGTCTCGACGGCCGCGACGTACTTCGGGTTGCGGATGTCGCTGATGTCGAAGATCTTCATGCCCTCCCAGGAGGACTTCTCCGTGGCCGGCTGGCTGACGCTGGCACAGGAGTTGTCACTGCGGGAGGAGTCGGTGGAGAGGAAGACGAGGTTGCCGGAGACGGAGATGTCGTTCTGCGATCCGGGACACAGGACCTGGGCGACCGTCTTCGGGGCGCGCGGGTTACTGATGTCGAAGATCCGGAAACCGTCGTAGTTGCCGGCGAAGGCGTACTTGCCCTGGAACGCGAGGTCGGAGTTGGTGCCCTTGAGAGCATCCTTGGGGATGTTCACGAGGTGCTTGATGTTGTCGCTGTGGACTATCTCGTCCACGCCGGGTATCTCGCCACTCCGGATGGCGGACCGTGCTTCGGCCGCCTGTTCCGAGGTGACCGTGCCCCGCGCGGTGGCGTCACCCGGGTCGGGCGTGGCGGCCGCGGGGCCGGCCGCGAGCAGGCTGACCAGCAGTCCGGCCGCGGCGGTCGCCACACCCAGGCCTCTGATCCGAGCACGCGGGGTGCGCGTGATGCGCGTGGTTCGCAACGAAGTCACTCCGTCCTCCCTTGTATCCGTTCGCAGTTGAACGGTTGATGGACCCCGGCAGTATCGTCCTTAGCGTGCACATCTCAACAGATGGCAACAGACATGTAATGAAGGTTTTTGATCAACGACCCGTGGAAGCGTGCTAGGAACGGTCCCGCGGCCTTGCCCCGGCCCAGTCCCTTCGGAACCACCCCTGGAGGTCGTCTTGTTGAACCGCCGCCGCATCCGCGGACCCGTCGCCGTTGCGCTGAGCGCCGTCGCCGTGCTCGCCCTTGCCGCCTGCGACTCGGAGCCCGGCGGGGACGCGCCGCAGAGCAAGGGGTCCACGGAACCCGCGGTCGTGGCACCGGGGAAGCCGGGCGAACCGGCGCGGCGGATATCCCCCGCCGAGGCCTCCAAGCTGCTCCCCGACGACAAGCCCAACGCGGCGGACTTCACGTACGCGCAGATGATGATCGTCCACCACCGGCAGGCGCTGACGATGACCGCGCTCGTCCCTGAGCGGGCCGGATCGACGCAGGTCAAGAAGTTGGCGGAACGGATCACCGCGGCGCAGCAGCCGGAGATCGGCGCGATGGAGGGCTGGCTGAAGAACAACGGCGGCCCGCGCGACCAGGGCGCTCACGACCACCACACGATGCCGGGGATGGCGACGGAGGCCCAGCTCGCGCAGCTGCGGAAGGCGAAGGGCGCCGCGTTCGACGAGCTGTTCCTGAAGCTGATGATGACCCACCACGAGGGCGCGGTGACGATGGCCGCCGAGGTGCTGGGCAGCGGGAACAACGTGCTCGTGGAGGAGATGGCGAACGACGTGATCGCGCAGCAGACGGCGGAGATCAACCGGATGCGGGGGATGTAGGGGCGCGGCGGGGTACGCCGCGAGGCCCGGCACGGGCCCCGGCGCGGGCCCCGGCGCAGGTACGCCGCGAAGCCCGGCGCGGGCCCCGGCACGGGCCCCGGCGCGGGTACGACGCGAGGCCCGGAACGAGCCCGACGCGGGGCCGCCGGGGAATCCCGCACCGCCCGACGCGGGCCGCGTGTCGTGTCGCGGACCTCCCCTCCGGGGGCTTCCGGTGGGATGCTGGAAGCCTCTCGGCGGGCATCCCCGCGGCGGGAAGGGGTACGGACGTGCTTCGTGTCGCTGTCGTCGGTTCCGGGCCCAGCGGGGTCTATACGGCCCAGTCGCTGGTCCAGCAGTCGGTGGTGCCCGGGGTGCGGGTCGACGTCCTGGACCGGCTGCCCTGCCCTTACGGCCTGGTCCGCTACGGGGTCGCGCCCGACCACGAGAAGATCAAGTCGCTCCAGCAGAACCTCAGGGCGGTCCTCGAGGACGAGCGGATCGCCTTCGTCGGGGACGTCGAGATCGGCGAGCAGGGGCTGACCCCGGCCCGGCTCCTGGAGATGTACCACGCGGTCGTGTACTGCGTGGGCGCCGCGCGGGACCGCCGTCTGGGCGTACCGGGCGAGGATCTGGCGGGCAGTTTCTCCGCGACGGACTTCGTCTCCTGGTACAGCGCGCATCCCGACGCGGTGGCCAACGGCTTCGCCGGGTCGGGAACCGGTCTGGACGGCCGCTCGGCCGTCGTGATCGGGGTCGGCAACGTGGCCGTGGACGTCACCCGGATCCTGGCGCGGGGAGCGGACGAGCTGCTGCCCACGGACGTGCCGGAGGGGGCGCTGCGAGCCCTTGAGGCCAGCCGGGTGCGCGAGGTGCACATGGTCGGCCGACGCGGGCCCGGGCAGGCCAAGTTCACGACGAAGGAGCTGCGGGAGCTGGGCGGGCTGCCGGGCGCGCGGGTGCGGGTGGATCCGGCGGACCTGGCCCTCGACCCCGCGTACGCCGACCCCACGGGCCTGCCGGCCGTGAACCGGCGGAACCTGGAGGTCGTGCGGGGCTGGGCCGCCGACGGCGCGGGCGGCTCCGAATCGTCCGACGCCTTCGGCACGTTCGGCGGGCCGCGCGGGATCCGGCTGCGGTTCTTCCTGCGGCCCGTCGAGCTGCTCGGCGAGAACGGGCGGGTGGCCGCAGTCCGCTTCGAGCGGACCGAACCGGACGGTGCCGGGGGTGTGCGGGGCACCGGCGCGTACGAGGAGATCGAGGCCCAACTGGTGCTGCGGGCCGTCGGGTACAAGGGAGTTCCACTTCCGGGGCTGCCCTTCGACGAGGCCAGGGGCACCGTCCCGAACGAGGCGGGCCGGGTGCTGCGTGACGGCGCCCCGTCGCTCGGCGAGTACGTGGCCGGCTGGATCAAGCGCGGGCCGACGGGCGTCATCGGCACGAACCGCCCGTGCGCGAAGGAGACGGTGGCCTCGCTGCTGGCCGACGCGGAGGCCCTGACCGACCGGCAGCTCGCGGGCGACCCGCTCGACGCGCTGCGGGATCTGGGCCACGAGCCGGTCGCCTGGCGGGGCTGGCTCTCCATCGAACGCGCGGAGTCCGCCCTGGGTCACTCGCTCGGCCGCGGCCGGGTCAAGATCCCCGACTGGGCGGGCCTGCGGGCGGCGGCCCGTGAGGACGCCACCGGGGACACCTGAGACTCCCCGGCGGCCCCCGTACGCACGGCCTGCGGCGGCGGACGTACGGCTCCGTGGCGCGCGGTCGCGCGGTCGAGCGGTCGCGCCGGACCGCCCACGCGCGGTCGGCCCTAGGCCCCCAGGCGGGCCGTCTGGGCGTCCGTCGCGCGCAGGACGCTGTCGAGGAGGCCGGGGAAGAGGGTGTCGAGGTCGTCGCGGCGCAGGGCGTTCAGCTTGGCCGTGCCACGGTAGACCTGCTCGATGACGCCGCTCTCGCGCAGGACGCGGAAGTGGTGCGTACGCGTCGACTTGGTCACCGGCAGTTCGAAGAACGAGCAGCTCAGCTCGGCGCCGTCCGCCTGCGCCATGTCGCTGACGATCCGCAGCCTCACCGCGTCCGAGAGCGCGTGCAGCACGCCCTCCAGGCGTATCTCCTCCCGCGTGGGGTGATCCAGGACCCGGGGCTTGGTCGCGGTCGTCACGGCGGCTCCACTTCATCCGGAAGCCTTCATTGTACGATAATCCTCGTAGTTTGACATGCGCCGTACTACGACGGCTATCGTACGAGTACCCCCGGGAGGCCATCCGCAAGGCCCCCGCCAGAGGAGTCCGTCATGAGCGTCGCCCTGTTCGAGCCCTACACCCTGCGGTCCCTGACCATCCCGAACCGGGTATGGATGGCCCCCATGGACCAGTACTCGGCGGAGGCGTCCGGCCCGAACGCGGGCGTGCCGAACGACTGGCACTTCGCCCACTACGCCTCCCGCGCCACCGGCGGAACGGGCCTGATCCTCGTCGAGGCGACCGCCGTCTCCCCCGAGGGCCGGATCAGCCCCGCCGACCTCGGCATCTGGAACGACACCCAGACGGAGGCGCTGGGCCGGATCGCCCGGTTCCTCAAGGAGCACGGCACGGTACCCGGCATCCAGCTCGGGCACGGCGGCCGCAAGGCGTCCACCAAGCGCCCCTGGGAGGGTCGCGGACCGGTCGGCACCGGCGAGCACGGCTGGCAGCCGGTCGGCCCGAGCCCCCTCCCCTTCGCCGAGGACCACCCCGTCCCCACAGAGCTGACGGCAGCCCAGATCGCGGAGATCCCCGGTCAGTTCGCCGCCGCGGCCCGCCGCGCGCGCACCGCCGGCTTCGAGGTCGTCGAGGTGCACGGCGCCCACGGCTATCTGATCAGCAGCTTCCTCTCCCCGTACGCCAACCACCGCACCGACGCCTACGGCGGTTCCTTCGAGAACCGCACCCGCCTCGCTCTCGAGGTCGTGGACGCCGTCCGGAGCGTGTGGCCCGAGGAGCTGCCGGTCTTCTTCAAGATCTCCGCCACCGACTGGCTGGAGGACCAGGGCTGGACCGGCGACGACACGGTCCGCTTCGCGCGCCTGCTGCACGAGCACGGCGTCGACCTCCTGGACGTCTCCAGCGGCGGCAACGGAGGCCCCGCCAGCATCCCCGTCGGCCCGGGCTACCAGGTGCCCTTCGCCGCCCGCGTGAAGGCCGAGACGGGTCTGCCGGTCGCCGCCGTCGGGCTGATCACGGAGAGCGAGCAGGCGGAGAAGATCGTCGCCAACGGCGAGGCCGACGCCGTCCTGCTCGGCCGGGAGCTGCTCCGCGACGCCTCCTGGGCCCGCCGGGCAGCACGCGAGCTGGGCGCGAGCACCCACGCGCCGACGCAGTACGCCTGGGCGATCTGAGGCTGCCGGACTGGAGGCCGGGCTGAGGCCGGGCTGGAGGCGGGCCGAGGCAGGAGTGGAGGCCGGGCCGAGGCAGGACTGAGTCCTGGCCGACGGAACACGGCACGCAGAACACGCCTCCCACCTGGGGCGAAGCCGTTCCCGGGGGCCGCTGTCAGTGGTCGGGTGCAGACTGGCCCGTATCCGCGACAACGGCGTCCTGGAGGTGTCGGCCATGCCCGACGTAGTCCTGACCGTAGGTACCCGCAAAGGCCTGTTCATCGGCCGACGGCGCGACGGCCGGTGGGAGTTCGACGATCCCCACTTCAACGCGCAGGCGATCTACTCGGTCGCCATCGACACCCGCCGGTCCACTCCCCGGCTGCTCGTCGGCGGGGACAGCTCGCACTGGGGGCCGTCCGTCTTCCACTCCGACGACCTCGGTGGCACCTGGACCGAGCCGGCGAAGCCGGCCGTCAAGTTCCCCCAGGACACGGGGGCTTCGCTGGAGCGCGTCTGGCAACTGCACCCCGCGCCCGCGCACTCCCCGGACGTCGTCTACGCCGGGACGGAGCCCGCCGCCCTGTTCCGGTCCGAGGACGGCGGTGAGTCGTTCGAGCTCGTCCGCCCGCTCTGGGAGCACCCCACCCGGTCCCGGTGGGTGCCGGGCGGAGGCGGCGAGGCCGTGCACACGATCGTGACCGACCGGCGCGACGCGGCGGCGGTGACGGTCGCGGTGTCGACGGCCGGGGTCTTCCGGTCCCGGGACGGCGGGGCGAGCTGGGACCCCTCCAACCACGGGGTGTCCGCGGTCTTCCTTCCCGACCCCGACCCGGAGTTCGGGCAGTGCGTGCACAAGATCGCCCAGGACGCGGGCGACCTGGACCGGCTCTACCTGCAGAACCACTGGGGCGTGTTCCGCAGCGACGACGCGGGCGGGAAGTGGACGGACATCGGCGCCGGCCTGCCCTCCGACTTCGGCTTCGCCGTCGCCGCGCACCCCCATCGGGCCGATGTGGCCTACGTGTTCCCCATCAACGCCGACTCCGACCGAGTGCCCGCGGGCCGCCGCTGCCGGGTCTACCGTACGAGTGACGCCGGAGCCAGCTGGGAACCGCTCACGGCCGGGCTGCCCGAGGGCGACCACTACGGCACGGTGCTGCGGGACGCGATGTGCACGGACGACGGGGACCCCGCGGGCGTCTACTTCGGCAACCGCAACGGCGAGGTGTACGCGAGCGCGGACGACGGCGACACCTGGCAGCTCCTCGCCGAGCACCTGCCGGACGTGCTGTGCGTACGGGCGGCGGTGATCGGGTGAGGGGCCGTGACGCCGCGCCGGTGAAGTGACCCGGCCGTGACAGCACGGCCGTGACAGCACGACCGTGGAATCCTGAACCCCGGCGACGCGCTGCTCCTGGAAGTGGAACAACTCCCCGCTCAGGACACGTCGACGACGGTGCCGGTCTGACGGGCGTGTTCCGCGGCGAGCACGGACAGATGGCTGAGCAGGGACTCACTCGGCCCTGAGGAGACGAGCGAGGGGTCCTCGGCGGCGACCGCCGCGACGAAGGCGTCCATCAGGCCTTCGTCGCCGCCGCCGTGACCGCCGGAGGCGCTCATGTCCCCGGTGGGAAGGGTGTCGACCTCCTCGGTGACGCCGGTGCGGAAGTCGTGGATGTGCAGCGTGCGGCCGTCGCCGCGGATCTCGCCGCGGGTGCCGAAGATCTGGGTGCGGCGGTTGGCCATCTCCGTGAAGCCGGTCATGGTGAAGGTGGCGGTGGCGCCGCCGGCGAACTCCATGGCGACGACCTGGTGGTCGACGACGTCGTTGTCGCAGGCGTACACGCAACGGCCGTACGGGCCGGTGCGCAGGGCGTCGTCCAGTGCCTGTTCGGTGAAGGTGTCGAGGACGACGGAGAGCGGCCAGCCGTGGTCGCCGGCGGTGAGCCGGTCGCCGTAGAACCGGACCGCGTTGAAGGCGCAGTCGCCGGAAACCGGACAGTCCACGCAGCGGTCGGCGGCGTCCTTGGGGCGGTTGGCGGGCGTGAAGTGCGTGAGACGGCCGAAGCTGGAGACGCGGGCCGGCGGCTCCCCGACGATGTGCTGCAACCAGTCGAGATCGTGGCAGGACTTGGCCATCAGCATCGACGTGGCCTCGTCCGTGCGCCGCCAGTTGCCGCGGACGTACGAGTGCGCCTGGTGCCAGTGGCCGACCGGTTCCAGGTGCTGGACGGTGACGACGTCCCCGATCCGGCCCTCGTCGAGGAGGGCCTTCAGGGTCCGGGTGTACGGGGTGTAGCGCAGGACGTGGCCGACGGCGAGGATCACTCCGGCCTTCTCGACGGCGTCGACGATGGCGCGGCAGGACTCGTCGTCCAGGGCCATCGGCTTCTCCAGCATGATGTGGTAGCCCTGCGCGGCGAACGCCAGAGCGGGCTCCAGATGGTCGCGGTCCAGCGTGCAGATCAGGACGGCGTCCGCGATCCGGCCGCGCGACACGACCTGGCGCCAGTCCGCCACCACGGCGTCGCCGACGAGGCCGTGCTCGGCGGCGAACCGCTCGCGCCGTACGGGCAACGGCTCCGCCACGGCCACGACCCGCGCGCGGTCCGGATGTCGCAGCGCGTAGCGGGCATGACCGGTTCCGCGGTCACCCGCACCGACCACCAGCAGTGTTGTCACCTGGGACATGTGTCGCTCCTTCTTTCGCAGCGCGTCGGGCAGGGTGGGCGAAGGCGCAGGTCGTACGTCAGGGCATGGGCGGCAGGGATCCCGGATCGTCCAGGAGCTCGCCGTTCACGGCGTCCAGGGCGATGCGTACGGCGCCGCAGGCCACCACCTCGTCGCCGAGCGTGCTGCCGGTCACGCGCGGCACGTGCTGGGTGATGTGGCCGAGCTGATCGGTCAGCGAGGGGATCATGGCGTCGGCCAGCGGGCTGATCCCGCCGGCGAGGACCACGAGGTCCGGGTCGACCGCCAGGATCAGCGCCGCGATGCCGGGAGCCAGCCGCCGTGCGAAGTCGTCGACGGCAGCGAGGGCCTGCGGATCCTTGTCCGCCGCCGCGCGGGCGAGCGCCTCGATGTCCGATTCGCCGGGCCGGCGCTCACCGCTCCAGCGCAGGGACTTCCGAGCGGGCCCCAGACCGAGGTGGGGCAGCGTGCCCATCTCGCCCGCCCCTCCCCGTCGTCCTCGGTGCAGGCGGCCCGACAGCAGCAGCCCGGCGGCGATCCGGTGGCCGGCGAGGACGCAGACGATGTCGTCCACCAACGCGGCGGAGCCTCGCCAGCGTTCGGCGACCACGGCCAGGTTGGCGTCGTTCTCCACGAGGATCCTGCAGGGGAAGGTCTCCGCGAGCCGGCGGGCGAGGTCGACGTCGTTCCACTCCGGGATCACCTGGGACGTGACCCGTCCCGTCGCGTCGACCATGCCGGGCACGGCGACGGCGATCGCAAGCAGCCGGTCGGCGGTCACGGAGTGCGCGGACAGGAAGCTCGCGAGCCGTGCGCGCAGGAACTCCAGACGCGCCAACCCCGTCATCCCCGGATCGGTGTCCTCCCGGGCACGGGCGAGCGTCCGGCCCGCGAGGTCGGAGAGCTGCAGCACGATCTTGTGCAGGCCGATGTCCACGCCGACGACCACGCCCGCCTCGCCCCGGAACCGGAAGGAGCGGGCGGGCCTCCCGCCGGCCCTTCCCGAGGGGCTCTCCTCGGCCTCGGCGACCCAACCGAGGGCGGACAGCTTCTCCACCAGGCCCTCGACCGTGGGCCGGGACAGTCCTGTGACCGCGGTCAGCTGGCTGAGCGTCTGAGGACTGCGGGCGTGCAAGGCGCGGAGCACCGCGGCTGCGTTGATCTTCCGCAGACCAGCGAGGTCCTTCCCTCGCATGCCACTGGTCACGCCCACGTCCTTCATCGACTCACCTCAAGCTCATAGAGAAAGAGACTTGCATAACCACTGCGAGGGAGTCAATGGATGCCTGTCAGAGCATCAGGCGGCGACTCCTGAAGTTATCAAAGAAACTTTCACTTAAGACCTTTCGCCCACCTCCTCGACAGCGTTGCGCAGGGGGACTCCTCGTTTTGATCGATTCGATCGCAATCGATCGATACGCTAGCGACCAAAGGCGTACGGTGACGCCTCCGTAGCACTCCAGGGGGAGCCATGCGACACCATGTCGACCACCGCCACGATCGGGTACTCGAACTCGTCCGGGCGCGCGGCAGCATCCGGGTCACCGAGCTCGCGGCCGAACTCGGCGTCTCTCCCGTGACCTTGCGGCGGGACGTCGACGCGCTCGCCGACCAGGGCAAGGTGCAGCGCATGCACGGCGCGGTGGTCTGGCCGGGCGAGGTACGCGCGGAGGAGCCGGACGTCGGCGGTCGGGTGATCGGAATGATCGTTCCGACGACCCGGTACATCTTCGGAGACGTCGTCAACGGGGCCCGCAAGGCGGTCGAGGCGCAGGGGGGCCGGCTGGTGCTCGGCGTGTCCGGGTACGTCGACAGCGAGGACCCCGTCCAGGCCGGCCATCTGCTGAACAGCGGCGCCGAGGGGCTGCTGGTGGCGCCCAGCTGGTTCGGCGGGTCGCCCGCCGACGGCCAGGAGGAGTGGCTGATGGCCTGCGAGGCGCCGACGGTCCTGGTGGAGCGTACGGCGTCGGCCGTCAACCCGGCGGCCCTGCTCGACCGGGTGCGCACGGACCGTGCGCACGGCGCCGCGCTGGCGGTGAGTCATTTCGCGTCCCTCGGCCACCGCTCCGTCGCCGCCGTCCTCCAGCACGGCCCGCACACGGCGGGCATCACGGCCGGGTACCTGAACGCGGTGCAGTCGCTGGGCCTGGAGACGGTCCCGGGCTCGCCGTCGGTCCGTACGCCCGGCGAGGAGTACGACGAGGTCGCGGAGTACCTCGTCGAGGCCGTGGAGCGGCACGGGGTCACGGCGGCCCTGGTGCACAGCGACGAGGACGCGATCGTACTGGTGCCCCGGCTGCAGGCGCGCGGCATCAGCGTTCCGGAGGACCTCGCACTGATCGCGTACGAGGACGAGGTGGCCGCCCTGGCCGACGTACCCCTGACGGCGATCGCCCCGCCGAAGCAGGCGGTCGGTGAGCTCGCGGCGAAGCTGCTGCTCCAGCGGCTGGCCGAACGGCACACGGGCAGGGAACCGGAGCCGCGCCAACACCTCGACCTGCTGCCGAAGTTGAGGGTACGTGCCTCCTGCGGGGGCCTCCAGGCGCCGCCGGACGCCCGATGAGCCTATCGATCGTAGTGCGATCGTTTTGATTGTCTTGTGCGTTTGCTCTTGACGGTGATCGAGTTGGCGAAAAAGATGTCCCACGTTCGCCTCTCTCCCATCGAGGTTTCCGTAGGAGCCGTGCCATGTCGCGCAGTTCACGTTCGTTCCGCATAGCCGCCACCGCCACCCTCGCCGCCCTCGGCCTGTTCGCCACCGCGTGCGGTGGCGGCGACGGCTCGGCCGACGCCGCCTCCGACGGCAAGCCGGTCACCCTCACCTACTGGACCTGGACGGGTGGAGCCAAGGCCACGGTCGAGGAGTTCAACCGGACGCACAAGGACATCCAGGTCGAGTTCACCGAGATCACCGGTGGCACCGACGGCTACAGCAAGCTGGCCAACGGGGTGAAGGCGGGCAACGCGCCCGACGTGGCCACGATCGAGTACCAGATGGTCCCCGAGTTCGCGAGCCAGGGACACCTCGTCGACCTCACGGAACACGCCGGCGCCACCGTCAAGGAGAAGTTCCCCCAGGCCATCCAGGACCTGGTGACCTTCGGCGGCAAGACCTGGACCGTTCCCTTCGACGCCGCGCCGCAGGTCTACTACTACCGCACGGACCTGTTCAAGAAGTACGGCATCGAGGTCCCCAAGACCTGGGACGAGTTCAGGGCCGCCGCCGAGAAGGTCAAGAAGGCCGACAAGAACGTCCGCCTGGCCAACATGACCAAGTCCGACCCGGCCCTTCTCGCGGCGCTCTCCTGGCAGGCCGGCGGCAAGTGGTTCGGCACCGAGGGCGACGCGTGGAAGCCCGGCGTCGACGACGCCGCGTCCAAGAAGGTCGCCGCCTACTGGGACGACCTGGTCAAGAACGACCTCGTGCAGAGCTACACCGGCTACAGCCCCGAGGAGACCAAGGCCCGGGTCGAGGGCAAGACCCTCTCCGTCCTCGGCGCCTCCTGGACCGCGGCCGGTATGAAGACCAACCTCCCGGACCAGAAGGGCAAGTGGGCCGCCGCGCCCATGCCGCACTGGGGCAACCCGGCCAGCGGCAACTACGGCGGCACGTCCTACGGCGTGCTGAAGGGCAGCAAGAACGTCGAGGCCGCGGCCGAGTTCATCAAGTGGATCACCACCAACGGCGACGCGGTCAAGGCCCGGCTCAGCGACCCGAAGAAGCCCAGCAGCGCCCTGCCGGCCAACCCGGAGATGCGTGAGGTGGCCGCCGCGAAGTTCGACACCGCGTACTACAACGGCCAGGACCTCTACAAGCTGGCCTCCGAGCAGGTCGACACGATCGTCCCCGGCTGGACCTGGGGCCCGAACCAGATGGACGTCTACACGGCCATCCAGGACGAGACCGCCAAGACCGGCTTCACCGGCGGTGTCACCGCCGGTCAGGCGAAGGCCAGGTCGGGCATCCAGGAGCGCGGGCTGAAGCTCGCCGAGTGACCCGGTGGGGCCCGGCCGGTCCCTGACCCCGGCCGGGCCCCGCCGCCCCACCTCCCGGACCCGCAGCGCCCACACGCCAAGGAGCACCCGTGGCAGCACCACTCGCGAAGGCCGCGCCGCCGCCCGCGGCCGGCGGCACCCGCGCCGCCGGCCCGCGCACCGGCCGCACCCGCAACGGCAGATCACAGCTCAGGCGCAACCAGCGCGCCACAGCCGCCCTGTTCATCGTCCCGTTCTTCGTGCTCTTCGCCGCCATGACGGCTGCGCCCATCGTCTACGCGGTGTGGATGAGCCTGTTCACGGAGCAGTCGTCCGGGCTCGGCTTCGGCGGCACCGAGCGGGCGTTCACCGGCGTCGAGAACTACTTCAGGGCGCTCTCGGACGCGGGCTTCCGCGAGTCGTTCCTGCACATCGCCCTGTACTGCACGCTGTACATCCCGGTCATGATCGGCGGGGCGCTCGCCCTCGCGCTGCTGGTCGACTCGGCCGTGGCGCGCGCCCGGCGCTTCTTCCAGCTCGCGCTCTTCCTGCCGCACGCCATCCCCGGGCTCATCGCCTCGATCCTGTGGATCTACCTCTACACCCCGGGGCTCAGCCCGGTGCTCGACTGGATCGGGGCGGCCGGCGGCTCGTGGGACTTCTTCAGCTCCGACCACGTGTACTCGTCCATCGTGAACCTCACCGCCTGGCAGTGGATGGGGTACAACATGATCATCTTCTACGCCGCCCTGCAGGCCGTCCCCCGCGAACTCATCGAGGCCGCGGACATGGACGGGGCCGGGCCGATCCGCACCGCGCTGCAGATCAAGGTGCCCATGATCGCCTCCGCGGTCGTGATGGCCGTCCTGTTCACCTGTGTCGGCGCCATCCAGCTGTTCACCGAGCCGAAGCTGCTCAACCAGCGCGGCACAGCCGCCGTCGACACGGAGTGGTCACCCACGATGTACATCTGGAAGACGGCCTTCGTCCAGCACGACTACGGCCTCGCAGCCGCCGCGTCCCTCCTGCTCGCCGCGCTCGGCGTCGTGCTCTCGTACATCGTCACCAAGATCGGAAACCGGTGGAAGGCGGCATGAGTACGCACACGGTCACCCAGGAACCCGCGGCCGCCGAAGCACGCGCCGGCGCGGCCTCCGCATCGGTCAGGCGCCGCGACCCCCGCCGCACGCGCCCGGGCAGCCTGCTCTCCAAGGGCGTCGTCAACGGGGTGCTCCTCCTCGCCTCCTTCTACATGCTGATGCCGGTCAGCTGGCTGCTGTTCGCCGCCACCAAGGACCACGGCGATCTCTTCTCCAGCGACGGCTTCGCCTTCGCCGACTTCAACCTCTTCTCCAACCTCGCCGCGGTCTTCACCTTCAACGACGGCATCTACCTGCGCTGGCTCGGCAACAGCGTCATCTACTCCGTGGTCGGTTCGGCCGCCTCGACCCTGCTGTGCGTCGCCACCGGCTACGCCTTCGACAAGTACGAGTTCCGCGGGAAGGAGAAGCTGTTCGGGGTCGTCCTCGGCGGCCTGCTCGTCCCCGCCACGGTGATCCAGCTGCCGATGTACCTCCTTGCCTCCAAGGTCGGCCTGGTCAACACGTACTGGGCGCTGCTGCTGCCCGCGCTGGTCAACCCGTTCGGCGTCTACCTCGCCCGGGTCTTCTCCGAGGGGTACGTGCCGAACGAGGTGTTGGAGGCCGCCCGCGTGGACGGCGCCGGCGAACTGAGCACGTTCACACGGATCGCGCTGCCGATGCTCTCGCCCGGCTTCATGACCATCTTCCTCTTCTCCTTCACCGGAAGCTGGAACAACTTCTTCGGTGCGCTGGTCATGCTCAACGACGACGAGCTCTACCCGGTCAACCTCGGCCTGTACATGTGGAACAGCACCACCCAGCTGCAGCCCGAGTTCTACTCCCTCGTGATCACCGGTTCGCTCGTGGCCGTCGTCCCGCTCATCATCGCCTTCGTCTGCCTGCAGCGCTTCTGGCGCTCGGGCCTCACCGCGGGCGCGGTGAAGTGACCGTGCCCGAACCGGAAGGCTCCGTCCTGAACGACGGCCACACCACCCCGGCGGCCTCCGCGCATCGCCCGCGCACCCTGCTGGCCATGGGTGCCCCCATCCACGCCCAGCTTCTCGCCGAAGGCGCCCTCGACCGGCTTGCGGACGTCGCGGCCGTGGACACCGCCCGGTTCGTCAGCGACTTCAGCGACGCGGACCCCGCGGCGCTCGCCGACACCGAGGTGCTCTTCACCCACTGGGGCGCCCCGCTGCTCACCGCGGACGCGGTGCGCGCGATGCCCCGGCTGCGGGCCGTCATCCACGCGGCCGGGTCCGTCAAACACCACGTCACCGAGGCCGTCTGGGAGCGCGGCATCGCCGTCTCCACCGCGGCGGGGGCCAACGCGCTGCCGGTCGCCGAGTTCACCCTCGCCGCGATCCTCTTCACCGGCAAGCGGATCCTCGACAGCGCCCGGGTCTACCGGGAGGCACGCGACCAGGTGCCCCTGCTGCCGTACTTCGCCGGCCACGGCAACCACCGCCGTACCGTGGGCGTCGTCGGCGCGTCACGGATCGGCCGCCGCGTCCTGCAGCTCCTGCGCCCGTTCGACTTCGAGGTCCTGCTGTACGACCCGTACGTGGAGGCGGCCGAGGCCGAGACGCTCGGCGCGCGCCGCGTCGACCTCGACGAACTCGTGCGGCGCAGCAGCGTGGTCTCCATCCACGCTCCGCAACTCCCGGAGACACAGCACATGTTCGACCGGCGGCGGCTGGGGCTGCTGCGGGACGGGGCCACGCTCATCAACACGGCACGCGGCTCCCTCGTCGACACCGACGCGCTCACCGAGGAGCTGCTGGCCGGCCGGATCCATGCCGTGCTCGACGTCACGGAGCCCGAGGTGCTGCCCCCCGGTTCGCCGCTGTACACGCTGCCCAACGTCCTGCTCACCCCGCACATCGCCGGTTCGCTCGGCAACGAGCTCGTACGGATGGCCCATTGGGCCACCGACGAGGTGGAGCGCTACGCCGAGGGCCGGCCCCTCGCCCATGGCGTGGGCCCCGACGAGCTCGCCCGCTCGGCCTGACGAAGACCGTCCCAGGACCGCAGACCGTCCCGGCCTGACGACCACCGTCCCGGCCGGGCGGCCGCCGTCCGCCGCCCGGCCCCGACCCCACAGGACACGCCATGGACCAGCCGCACGGAACCCGTTACGTCGAGGACCGCTCCCCCGGCAGCGGCCGGCTGGCGCCGCGGGCCGCCTTCCGCTCGGACGCCCCGGCGATCGGCCTGGACGGCACGTGGCGCTTCCGGGCCGCCACCGGTCTCGGCGACCTCACCGCCGGGTTCGAGGACCCCGCGTTCGACGACACCGCCTGGAACCGGCTGCCGGTGCCGTCCTGCTGGCAGCTCCAGGGCGTCGGCTCCCCCGCGTACACCAACGTCACCTACCCCTTCCCCCTCGACCCTCCGCGGGTGCCCGACGAGAACCCGACGGGCGAGTACCGCAGGGACTTCACGCTCCCCGACGGGTGGCCCGCGGGACGGAGCGTGCTGCGCTTCGACGGCGTCGACTCCTGCTTCGCGGTCTGGCTCAACGGCGTCCGGCTCGGCGACGGCAAGGGCAGCCGCGTCCCCACCGAGTTCGACGCGACGGAGGCGCTGCGGCCGGGCCGCAACGTCGTCGCCGTACGCGTCCACCAGTGGTCGGCCGGCAGCTACCTGGAGGACCAGGACATGTGGTGGCTGTCCGGGATCTTCCGTCCCGTACGGCTGCTGTCCCGGCCCGAGGGCTCCGTCGAGGACTTCTTCGTCCACGCCGACCACGACCACCTCACCGGCACCGGCACCCTGTCCGTCGACACCTCGGGCCCGGCGCGGCTCTCGGTGCCGGAACTCGGCCTCGTCGACGCCGACCCCGCGGGCCCGCACACCTTCGCGGACGTGGAGCCGTGGAACGCCGAGCGGCCGCGCCTCTACGAGGGCGAACTGACCGCGGCCGGCGAGCGGATCCCGGTGCGTATCGGTTTCCGCCGGGTCGTCGTCGAGGACGGCCTGCTGAAGGCCAACGGCCGCGCCCTGCTGCTGCGCGGTGTCAACCGGCACGAGTGGGATCCGGAGACCGGCAGGACGCTCTCGTACGAGACGATGCTGCGGGACGTGCTGCTCATGAAGCGGCACAACATCAACGCGGTGCGCACCAGCCACTATCCGCCGAGCAGCGACTTCCTCGACCTCTGCGACGCGTACGGATTGTGGGTGGTCGACGAGTGCGACCTGGAGACCCACGGCTTCGAGCAGGTCGGCTGGCGCGGCAACCCGAGCGACGACGAGCGGTGGCGGGAGGCCATGCTCGACCGGATGCGGCGGGTCGTCGAGCGCGACAAGAACCATCCGAGCATCCTCATGTGGTCGCTCGGCAACGAGAGCGGCACCGGCGAGAACCTCGCGGCGATGGCGGAGTGGGCCCGCACCCGCGACCCCTCGCGCCCACTCCACTACGAGGGCAACCGGGACAGCGGATACGTCGACGTCTACAGCCGGATGTACGCCGACCACGCCGAGACCGAACTGATCGGCCGGGGCGAGGAACCGCCGACGGAGGACCCGTCGCTCGACGCGCACCGGCGCGGGCTGCCGTTCATCCTCTGCGAGTACGCGCACGCCATGGGCAACGGGCCGGGCGGACTGAGCGAGTACCAGCGCCTCTTCGAGACGTTCCCGCGGCTCCAGGGCGGCTTCGTCTGGGAGTGGATCGATCACGGCATCGCGCGGCGCACCGCGGACGGGCGGGTGTTCCACGCCTACGGCGGCGATTTCGGCGAACCCGTGCACGACGGCAACTTCGTCGCCGACGGCCTCGTCCTCCCCGACCGCACGCCCTCCCCCGGACTCCTCGAGTACAAGAAGGTGATCGAGCCGGTCACGATCGGCTTCGGCGCGGACGGAGAGGGCGTCGAGGTCCGCAACGGCCACGACTTCCGCGACACCGCTCACCTGCGCTTCCGCTGGTGGGCCGAGGACGACGGCGAACGCGTCGGGGACGGCGTGCTCGCCGTCCCGGTCCTCGCGCCCGGCGAGCGTGCGAGCCTCCCTCTGCCGGAGCTTCCGCCGCGGAAGGACGCCGAGCGTTCCCTGACGGTCGTCGCCGAGCTCGCCGCCCCCGAGCCCTGGGCTCCGGAGGGCCACGAGATCGCCTGGGGCCAGACCGTCCTCGCCCCCGCCGTACCGGCCCCGGGGCCTGGCCGCTCCCTTCCGGCGGCAGCGGGCCACGGAGGCCGGCTCACCCTCGGACCTGCCGCCTTCGACGCCCACAACGGGCGGCTGCTCGCCGTCGGGGGGCTGGACGTCGGGGCGTTCCGGCTCGACCTGTGGCGGGCTCCGACCGACAACGACCTGCTCGGTGACCGGGTCGCCGACCGCTGGCGCGCCGCCGGTCTGCACCGGCTCACCACCAAGGTGCTCGACGTCGCGGCGACGGGCGAGGGGCTGACGGTATGTACGCGGACGGCGCCCGCCGGGGCCGACCACGCCGTGCGGGCCGCCTACCACTGGCGGTCGGACGGCCGGTCGTTGTGGCTGGACGTCGACATCGCCCCCGAGGGCGAGTGGCCGTGTCCGCTGCCCAGGATCGGCCTGGCCTTCTCGCTGCCCGGCTGGATCGACACCGTCGACTGGTACGGCCTCGGGCCCGGTGAGGCGTACCGGGACACGACCGCGGCGGCGCGGCTCGGCAGCTACCGGCAGACGGTGGACGCGCTGCAGACTCCGTACGTGCGCCCGCAGGAGAACGGCAACCGACGGTCGGTCCGCCGGGCCCTGCTGACCGGCGCCCGCGGCGGACTGCTGATCGGCGGCCTTCCCTCGTACGACCTCACGGTCCGCCGCTGGACGAGCGCGGACCTGGATGCCGCACGGCACACCACCGACCTGGTGCCGGGCGACCGGGTGCACGTCAACCTCGACGTGGCGCACCACGGCATCGGGACCGCGTCCTGCGGTCCGGGCCCGCTGCCGCAGCACGCGCTGGGCGCGGGGCCTGCCGTGCTCGGCCTGGTCCTCCGCGCTCTCTGAAAGGCCCTCGGCAGCACAGCCCGCACACCGTCGGGGCGGGCCGCACGACCACCCCGCACCGTCCGATCCGGAGGAAAACCATGCCCGTTGCCGCTCGCCGTCGCGTTCTCGTCGTCGGCATCGACGGGGTGCGCCTCGACACGCTGAGGCGGCTCGACACCCCCCACCTGGACGCCCTCGCGGCGGCCGGGTTCCTCGCGCCGGTCGTGGTCGAGCCCGGCACACCGACCATGTCGGGGCCGTGCTGGGCGACCGTCGTGACCGGAGTGACGGTGGACAAGCACGCCGTCTGGAGCAACGACTTCAGCGGCAACCGGCTCGCCGTCTTCCCGGACTTCACGACCCGGCTGCGGGACGCCGGCCGGCGCACGTATGTGGCGGCCGCCTGGGAACCGCTGATGACGGTGGCGAACGGCGGTCCGCTCTTCCGCGGCCCCGGCCGGGCGAGTTACGTCGCCCCGGCCGCAGACGACTGCGAGGGCTGGGAGGAGGCCGACGAGCTGGTCACCGCCGACGCCGTGCGGGTGCTCGACGTGTACGACCCCGAGGCGTCCTTCGTCTATCTGGGCGCGGTCGACGAGACGGCCCACATCCTGGGCTGCGGCGAGGAGTACGAGCGGGCGGTCGTCCGCGCCGACGAGCGGCTCGGCCGCCTTTTCGCCGCGGTCCGCGGCCGTGCCTCGTACGCGGAGGAAGCCTGGACGTTCGTCGTCGTCACGGATCACGGCCACCGTGACGAGGGTGGTCACGGCGGCCGTTCGGAGCTGGAGCGCACCGCCTGGATCGCGTGCGCAGGACCCGACGTCCCGGCGGGTGCGCGGGTGGGCGGGCTGCGCCACCAGGACGTCGCCGCCCAGGTGTTCGCCTCCCTCGACTGCCCCGCGGACTCGCACTGGACCCTGGACGGGCACCCGTTCGCCGCGGAACCGCAGGCCGTCCTGCTTGACATGGACGGCACGCTCGTCGACACCGAGGCCCTGTGGTGGCGCACCGCGCAGGAGGTGGCGGAAGGGATCGGGCACCGGCTCTCCGACGCGGACACCGCCGAGGTCGTGGGCCGCTGCGCGGCGGACACCGCGGCCCATCTGTGGCGGGTCTCGGGCACCGGGCGCCCGCTCGACGCCCTGGTCGCCGAGCTGGACGCAGGCTTCCTCGCGGCGGTCGAGGGGGAGACCGTCGTGCTCCCCGGAGCCCGGGAACTCCTGGGCGCCTTGGGGGACATGGGCATCCCGACCGCCCTCGTCACCGCCTCGCCCCGGCCCGTCGTCGAGTCGGTGCTCAAACTGCTCGGCGCCGAGTCGTTCCAGGTGACGGTGACCGCGGACGACACGGACCGGACGAAGCCCCATCCCGAGCCGTATCTGGCCGCGGCTCGTGCGCTGGGCGTCGATCCGGCGGGCTGTCTGGCGGTGGAGGACAGCCCGGCGGGCATCGCCGCGGCGGAGGCCGCCGGCTGCCGGGTCGCCGCCGTGCCCTCGCTCGTACCGGTCGAGGCCCGCCCCGGCCGACGGGTCCTGACCGGCCTCCAGGAGCTGAGGGAGCTCCTGGAGGCCGGCCGGGCGCCCCGCGGACGGGAGTGAGGGGCGCTGTCGTGCCGGACCGGGGGATGTCCCTTCCGGTCAGCCGAGCCGGACGGTGATCCTCTGCGTGGCCCCCATGGTGCCGGTGAGGTCGCCGAACGTCAGGCTCAGCGAGGAGCCGGTGGCCGTCGCGGTGACCGTGGAGGGCTTGGAGGTCACGGAGGCGACGGCCCGGTTCCAGGTGAGGGTGAGACCCGTCTGCATGCGCATCGGGTCGCTGACGCAGATCACGGCGGTGCCGTCGGTCTTCTCGGAGATCATGACGGAGCAGGGCGCGCTCGCGGTGAGCGCCCCGACGGCGCCGCCGAACCAGAAGTTGACGCCGGTGAATCCCAGCGAGGGCACGCGCACGCCCTGCTGGTTGTCGGTGTTGGCGAGGATCTGCATCCAGCCGGTGTCGGCGGCGCGCGCCGCGGTCTGCGTGGTGCTCGCGCCGGGCATCAGGATGGAGGAGTACGTGCCGTTGGTCGGGTTGGTGCCGTGGTCGGCCCACAGGGTCAGGTACCGGCGGGTGATCGGGGTGGTGGCCATGCCCCGGTTGATGTCGCTCCACCGGCCGGTGCGTTCCTCGCGCAGCGCCTTGATCGTCGCGCCGCCGGGGAAGACGTACCCGCCCATGCCGCCGATGTGCGCCCAGGTGGCCCCGGTCAGCGTCTCGGACCAGGGGTGACCCACGGGCTTCACGGTGCCGTTGACGGTGAGGGCGTGGGTTCCGCCGGGCCCCAGGTTGCGGTTCTCGACGACGGACTCGACCGCGGCGCCGTCGGTGCTTCTGATGCCCGCGCCCAGACAGACGAGGGAGTCGTCCAGACAGAACCAGGACTTCTTCGCCACCAGGGTGCTCTGGAGGCCCTTGAGGTACTGGCCGACGGCGGCGCGGGTGCCGTCGGTGGCGCCGCCCACCCAGTTGACGTCGGGCTTGGGGCCGCCCCAGTCGCCGCCCGCACCGTCCGCGAGCACGATGCGTGAATTGGTGGTGCCGGGCAGTCGGTACGGGTCGACGGTGGGCCAGAAGGCGTCGCTGTACTGCCCGTTGGCGTAGGTGTCGCCCCACCAGTAGAGCATTCCGGAGCCCGTGTGCCAGCCGCGCAGGTTCTCGCCGTTGCCGGTCTCGTAGTACGTGATGCGCTTGCTCGCCATGCTGATCGAGGCGGCCCAGCCGGGGCGGCGGTGGGTGGCCCGCGCCATGGCCGGGAAGAGCCGGTGCCCGGTGGGTTCGGCGATCGCGGAGACCGAGGTGTCCTCCGCCACGGACTTCAGCCGTGTGAGACCCACCAGGCTGAGCCCGGGGTCGCTCAACACCGGGCTGTAGTAGTCGCGTTGGATCCACCCCTTGACCAGGCCCCGCCAGCGCGCGTTCTCGGCTGCGCTCGCGCCCTGCCCGAGCAGCACGACGGAGGAGAGGATGCTGTGGCCGCGCAGATGGTCGTCGGACTGGATCTGCCTGGGGTCGTTGAGGGCGATGCCGCGGCTCATCCCGCGCCCGGAGACGTTGTCCATGACGAGCCCGTTGTAGAGGAACGGGGCCCAGGCGTTCTCGACCGCGTCGAAGACGATCTGCCGGTTCGGGTCGGTGACCGCCCAGGTGGAGCCGGCGAGCAGCGCGAAGAGCATGCCGAGGCCGCCGAGCATGACCGAACCGTACGTGCCGGCGTAGGGGACGGAGGTGTGCTGGATGAAGGACCCGTCGGCGTAGAGGCCGTCGCCGGAGGTGACGTACGGGAAGACGGGCGAGAGCGCGTTCCGGCCGAGAGCGACCTTGGCGGAACTGTTGCCGACGATGCCGCGCAGGATCAGCACCCGGCACAGGTCGACGCGGTTGGCGCCGGTACTGGTCCCGCTGTAGGCGGCGACGGAGGAGTCGGGGACGAAGTGGTCGACCGCGGCGCAGTAGTGGGCGATCTGCGTGGCCGACAACTGGTCGTACATCAGCACGCAGACGTCGAGCAGCGCCTGCGGTGCGCCGATCTGCCAGTTGTACCAGTTGCCGTAGCGCGTCTGGTTCTCGTGGTAGATCCGGGAGTACATGTGGTCGAGGCCGGTGACGATGTCGGCCGCGAGGGAGGCGTTGCCGGTCAGACCGGTGCCCGGCTGACGGTAGGCCTGGGCCATGGTGGACAGCCGTGCGTAGCTCTCGTTCATCTTCGCCGAGTAGCCGTACGACTCCTGGTCGGTGTCGGGCTCCGGGTCGGTCCACACCGCGTCGGGCCACAGGGACCCGGCGGCCGGGGCCATGGTCGCCCGGAACTCGGCGGCGCGGGTGCCGAGTTGGGCCAGCATGGTCTTGAACGGTTCGGCGGTGGGGCTGAAGCCCTCACCGAGTATCAGCGTGCGCCACGTGGCGCGCAGTGTGCTGAACTCGTCCGCGGCGACGGCCTGACCGGTCAGCAGCGGGCTGCCGGTGAGACCGAGGGCGAGTGCCGTACCTCCGGTGGCGTGGAGGAAGGTGCGGCGGGACCAGGATCGCGTCATTGCGGGCTCCTGCTGGGTGAGGAGGGCACTGCGGCGAGTGCCGGGGGCGTGTGCGTGCGTGGCGGGGGTGCGCGGGGCGCGGGTGTACGTGGCGCATGTGTACGTGGCGGGGCTGCGCCGGTTTCTGCGACCGAGGCCAGGAGTGGCTCCGGGAAGCGGAGGAAGCGAGTCCTGGTTGGCTGGTTTTTAGCACGCACACGCTCAAACGATCCATACCAATGCCGAAGTTGAGCGTTTCGATCGTTTCTTGGGCCCTCAAGAGGGCGAGGAGGTTCCGGCTACGGGAGAGACCGCGTCACGGCGGATCTCAGGATTCTTCCTCCATGCCGATGGCCTCCTCCAGTGAGTCGAAGGCCTTACCGGTGGTCCGTCGGCGATCCTCGAGCAGCGCCAGCGCGATCGCGTCGAGTTTGCGCTGGATGGCACGCTCCGCCCGCCGCTCGGCATTCTTGAGGAGGGCCAGCAGCAGCAGGGTCACCGAGACCATGGTGTCCCCGACGACGAGCTGCCAGCTCAGTGGCAGACCCGCCGCGTGGATCCCGATGAAGACTCCGACGAGCAGCAGACAGAACGAGAAGAACACAGGGGAGCTCGTCAGGTTCGACGCTCGCTCCGCGAGGCGTTCGAACCGGCCTCGCCCGTCGCTTCCTCGTTCGGAAGGGTGCTGCAGGGTCATACTCCGTGACTACCGCAGGAGGATCTGGACCGCACCTCCGCGGGGCTACGGCAGCCGCCAGTCCACCGGCTGCGCGCCCATCCGCTCCAGGTGTTCATTGGTACGGCTGAAGGGGCGCGAGCCGAAGAAGCCGCGGTCCGCCGACATCGGCGAGGGGTGTGCGGACTCGATCGCCGGCAGGTCGCTCAGCAGGGGCCTCAGATTGCGGGCGTCACGGCCCCACAGGATCGAGACCAGCGGCTTCCCGCGCGCGGCGAGCGCCTTGATGGCCTGCTCCGTGACCGCCTCCCAGCCCTTTCCGCGGTGGGCCGCGGGCTTGCGAGGCGCTGTCGTCAGCGCCCTGTTGAGCAGCAGGACGCCCTGGCGGGTCCACGGCGTCAGGTCGCCGTTGGACGGGCGCGGCAGGCCCAGGTCGGTGTGCAGCTCCCGGTAGATGTTCTCCAGGCTGCCCGGCAGCGAGCGCACGTCGGGCGAGACGGCGAAGCTGTGCCCGATCGCCATTCCCGGTGTCGGGTAGGGATCCTGTCCGACGATGAGCACGCGCACCTCGTCGAAGGGCTGCTGGAAGGCGCGCAGGATATGGGGGCCTGCCGGGAGGTATGTGCGGCCGGCCGCGATCTCCGCGCGCAGGAAGTCGCCCATGGCGGCGATCTGCCCTGCCACCGGCCCCAGCGCGTCCGCCCAGCCGGGCTCCACAAGTTCGTTCAATGATTGAGCTGCCACAGCACGTCACTCTAGTGGCGCACACCGACACCTCTGAACGCGGCGACGACCGCGCACCTCACGCTCCCCGAACGCGTCGACCCGGGATAGCCTGCCGCCGTCATTCCTCCTTCGTCCCGGAGCCGGTCCATGAGGTCACATAGGCGTTCGTCCGAGAGGGAGGCCGGCGGCGGGGGTCGGGCCGACGGCTGGGTCGTCGGGGTCGACTCCGGTGGTTCCGGGCTCCGGATCGCCCTGGCGCGCGCCTCGGACGCGCGGGCCGTGGAGACCGTCACGTCCCGTGAACCGGTGCGGACGGGTCCCGGCGGGATCGAGGCCGCCCATCTGCTCGGCCAGCTGCTGCCCGCCGTCGAGTCGCTGCGCGGACGCGTGGGGGCGGGGCCCGTCGTCGCCGCGGCCGTCGGCGCCGCCGGCATGGCGACGCTCGGCGAGGAGCTGCGGGCCGTTCTGCCCGGCGCGCTGCGGGAGGCCCTCGGCGTACGGTCCCTCGCGCTCGCGGCCGACGCCGTCACCGCCTACGCCGGGGCGCTCGGGCAGCGGCCCGGGGCGGTCGTGGCGGGCGGCACGGGCCTCATCGCCCTCGGTACGGACCTGACGACCTGGCGCCGTGCCGACGGCTGGGGCCATCTCCTGGGCGACTGCGGCAGCGGCGCGTGGATCGGCCGGGCGGGGCTCGAGGCGGCGATGCGCGCCCACGACGGCCGGCGGGGCGGTTCGCCCGCCCTGCTCGCCCGCGCCGAGGCCCGTTTCGGTCCGGCCGCCGGACTGCCGGCCGCGCTGTACCCCCGGACCGACCGGCCCGCCGTGCTCGCCTCGTTCGCGCCCGACGTGGCCGGCTGCGCCGCCGAGGGCGACCCGGTGGCGGTGGACGTCCTGCGGCGGGCGGCCGGGCACGTGGCCGAGGCGGCGGCCGCCGTGTGCCCGGCCCCGGGTGCGTACGAAGTGGCGCTGACCGGCGGGCTGTTCAAGCTCGGCGACCCTCTCCTCGAACCGCTCCGTGCCGAGCTGGCCGGGCAACTGCCGCACGCCCGGCCGACGTCGGCGGCCGGGGATCCGCTCGACGGCGCGCTCGCACTGGCCGCGGCCCTGGCCACGGATGCGCTACGGCTGCCCGTGGAGCCGAAGTTGTTGCATGTGACCATGTAATTCGCGGTTCGGACAAAGGGGGACAGATAACGCTCAGCCGCACCTCACCGCACTGCGCGGCGGGCAAAACCAGTAGCATGCGGCCGCATGAGCTCCCCCACTGGGCCTGCTTCCGGCCTGCCTGTACGAATGCCGCGACCCCGCCAGCCCGGACGGCACCGTCGCCCCGAACCCGCGGCGGCGCCCGAGGGCGCTCCCACCCTGGTGCTCGCCGTCCCCGGCACGCCGTCGCCCGCCATACGCTCGCTGGCCGAAGAGGTCGTGAGCATCGCCCGGTCCGAGCTGCCCGGCCTGGAGGCCGCGATCGGCTACCTGGACGGTGACGACGCCGAGTACCCCACCCTCGGAGGCGTCCTGGCGCGCGCCGAGACCCTGCGCACCGAGCGGTACGAGCTGGCCGTGGCCGCCGGCCGCGAGGTCAGCGCCCCCGCGGGCCCGGCCGCGGTCGTGGTGCCGCTGCTCGCGGGCCCGGACAGCGCCCTGATGCGCCGGATCCGCCAGGCCGTGATGGACAGCGGCAACGTTGCCGAGCTGACGGACGTCCTCGGTCCGCACCCGCTGCTCGCCGAGGCGCTGCACGTGCGCCTGTCGGAGGCCGGTCTGGCCCGTGCCGACCGCGCGCGGCTCTTCACGGTCGCCACGGCCGCCGACGGCATCGTGCTCGCCACGGTCGGCGGCGAGGAGGCCGTCCAGGCCGCCGGGATCACCGGCATGTTGCTGGCCGCGCGACTGGCCGTCCCGGTCATGGCCGCCGCGCTGGACCAGGAGGGTTCGATCACCGCGATCGCCGAGCAGCTGCGCGGCTCCGGCTCGGAGCAGCTGGCGCTCGCCCCGTACCTGATCGGCCCCGAGCTGGCCGACGGCCTGCTCGACACGGCCGCCAAGGAGGCGGGCTGCGCCGCCGCCGAGCCGCTGGGCGCGTACCCGGCGATCGGCAAGCTGGTGCTCTCGCAGTACACGGCCGCGCTGGGCATCGCCCCGCAGCAGCCGCAGGGAGCCCCCACTCACTGAGTGGCAGGACATGGCTGAGGGCCCGCACCGGATGCGTCCGGCGCGGGCCCTCAGCCGTACGGGGGTCACGCGGGCCCTCAGGCGTACGGCGGGGTCACGCGGGCCCTCAGGCGTACGGCGGGGTCAGCCGAAGACCACGCAGGAGGCCGCCGGGGCGTCGACCGAGCCCGCGCGGTGCGGGACGCCGGTCTCCTGGTCGACGTCGAACCAGGTCACGTCGCCGGAGCGCTCGTTGGCCGCGTAGAGCCGCAGTCCTGAGGGGTCGAGGGCCAGGTCGCGCGGCCAGCGCCCGCCGCAGGGCACGGCGGCGCGGAACTCGGCCCGCTCGCCGCTCGCGTCCAGGGCGAGGACGGCGAGGGTGTCGTCGCCGCGTACGGCAGCCCAGAGGAAGCGGCCGTCGGGGGCGACGACGACCTCGGAGGGGTAGCTCGGGCCGGTGGTGCCGGCGGGGACGACGGCGGCCTCCCCGAGCGGCTCCAGGGTGCCCGTCTCCCCGTCCCAGCGGCAGACCGTGAGGGTGGGCTCCAGCTCGTTCAGGACGTAGGCGTGGGTGCCGGCCGGGTGGAAGGCCAGGTGGCGCGGGCCCGCGCCCGGCTTGAGCGCGGTCTCGCCGTGCGGCCGCAGGGCGCCGGAGGCGGGGTCGAGGGCGTAGATCCGTACGGAGTCGGAGCCGAGGTCCACAGCGACCGCCCAACGCCCGCCGGGGGCGGCCAGGACCTGGTGGGCGTGCGGGCCGCCCTGGCGGTCGACGACGGGCCCCGAACCCTCGTGCCGCACGACGTCCGTGGCGGCGCCCAGGGAACCGTCCACCGCGATCGGCAGGGCGCTGACGCTGCCGGAGGTGTAGTTGGCGGTGAGGACGTGGCCCTCGGTGACGGCGAGGTGGGTGGGTGCCGCGCCGCGTACGGACGCGGGCGCGCCGAGGGGCCGGGGTACGGCTCCGGAGACGTCGAAGGCGGCCGCGGCGCCCTCCTCGGCCTCGGAGACCGCGTAGAGGACCGGGCCGGCGACGGCGAGGTACGACGGGTCGGGGAGTGCGTCCGTCGCGCCGGTGACGGTCAGGGCGCCGGTCTCCGGGTCCACGTCGGCGCTGAGGATGCCCCGGCCCCCCGCCGAGGTGAACGACCCGACGAAGGCCCGTACCCGTACCGCTTCCCGCGCGTCTGTGCCGCCCATGGCGTCTCCCCTCTCCACCGGAGCGCTCGGCCGACCGCCCCGTAGTCGTGGCCGACGTTAGCAGGCGGTCTAGACCAACTTGGATCATCGGACGCGGGGAGCCCGCGAGCGACGGCCGGGGCGGCGGCTCAGGCGGCGGGGACCAGCGGGGCGCTCGGGGCCGAGCGGAGCGGGGTGGCCAGGGCGGTCAGGGCGCGCTCAAGGCCGTGGAGGTGGCCGAGCGCGGCTTCGGCGCCCGGGTGGTGGGGCGTGGCGACAGACGCCTCGACGGCGGTCCGGCGCGCGGGGTGGGCCGGCGGGACCAGGGCGTGGACGGCCGCCTCGACGCGCCAGGAGGCGGCGGCGAGCCGGGCGTCGTGCGAGGCGTCCGGGTCGGCGGCGACCGCCGCGAGCCCCCGGATCTCGCGGGCGCAGTCGTCGAGCAGCGCGAGGACCTTGCGGGCGCGGGCCTTACGGGCCCGCAGCGGGCTCAGCGGGTGGACCAGGGGCGCCAGGGAGAGCCGCACGCGGCCGAGCAGCACCTCCAGCTGGGCGGCGTGCGGAGCCGGGTCGGCCTCCGGGTCGCCGGCGAGCCGTCGCGCCGCGGCCGTGCTGCAGGCGTGCACGCAGGTCACGGCCCGCTCGATCCAGGCGTTTGTGGCGGCGTGCGTGGTCACCGGCAGCAACGCGACGCCGACGGCCGCGCCGAGCGCGCCGACCGCCGTCTCCTCGAAGCGGAGGACCAGCAGGCCCGGGTGGAGGACGCCGAGGAGACCGTAGAGCAGTCCCGCCATGACGGTCACGAAGAACATCATCCAGCTGTACGAGAGCGCGGCCGTGTAGAAGATCCCGAAGACGCAGACGGCGACCAGGGCGGCCGTCGGCGCGGGCGCGCCGGCCAGCGGGATCGCGATCAGGAAGCCGGCGGCGATGCCGGTGACGGTGCCGACGACCCGGCGGAAGCCGCGGACCAGGGTCTCGCCACGGGAGGCGGTGTTGACGAAGATCCACCAGGCGGTGCCGACCGCCCAGTACCAGCGCTCGTGCGAGATGAACTGGCCGGCGGCGAGCGCGACCGCGCACGCGGCGGTCGCCTGGAACGCCTGCCGGGTGGTGGGCCGGTGGAGGCCCCGGCCCGGCAGCGGGGTGGGCGCGGCGGGCGGCGGGACGCGCCGCTCGATGCACCAGGCCACGAAGCGGACGGCGCCTGCGGCGAGGAGGGCCAGGCCCACCGCCGCGTACAGCTCCGGCAGCTGCGCGGGAAGCGCGTGCAGGAACTGGGTGACGAAGAACATCATGAACGCGAAGATGCCCAGCGCGTGCCCGCGCGGGCCCCAGCGCCGCGCGTACACACCCGCAAAGATCACGAGCAGCCAGGACGCGTCGCGCAGCAGCGGCGCGCCGTGCAGTGCGGTCGCGAGGGCGAGGACGGGGAAGCCGACGGCGGGGAGCAGGGCGGTCGTCACGGCCTGGCGGCGCACGGTGGGGTCGCCGACGGTGAAGAGCGCGAGCAGGGCGGCGAGTCCGCCCGTGATCGAGGCCGTGAGGGAGAGTCCGCAGAGTTCGGCCGCGGCGACCGCGAGCGCGATGGCGAGGACGGCGCGCGAGGAGACGCGCAGCCGGACACGGCCCGGATCGGGCGCCACGAACATGAGCCTCACCAGCCGACGACCGGTCGCCCGGCCCTTCTTCACGACGGTTGTTCCGCCCCCGCTGCCGTACACACACCCTCTTCGCGTCATCTCGTGCCCCGGCCTGCTTGTGGCGGCCCCAGGACATGGGAAAGGCGCCGCGGTCCGGTTCCGGCATCGTCGCCGGTCCGGCGCCTGCGCGGCGCCATGTCTTCTTACTGTTCCCCCAGGGAAACACCCCGACGCCCACTGGCTCAACCGAGGCGGCGAGGGATGGACCATTGGTACAGTGGGATTGCTACGGGGGCGGCCAGAAAGGAGCCAACGGACCATGGCGGTGGACGAGCTCGACACGCGGATCCTGCGGCTCCTGATCGAGCAGCGGCGCACGAGCGTGCGCGAGTACGCCCGGATCCTCGGGGTGGCCCGGGGCACGGTGCAGGCGCGGATCGACCGTTTGGAGCGGGACGGGGTGATCACGGCGACCGGTCCGGTCCTCTCCCCCGCCGCGCTCGGCCATCCGGTGCTCGCGTTCGTCCACATCGAGGTGACCCAGGGGCATCTGGACGAGGTCGGGGACGCGCTCGCCGCCGTGCCGGAGATCGTCGAGGCGTTCTCGATCACCGGCGGCGGGGACCTGCTGACGCGGGTGGTGGCCCGGGACAACGGGCACCTGGAGGACGTGATCCAGCGGCTGATCCAGCTGCCGGGCGTGGTCAGGACCCGTACGGAGATGGCGCTGCGCGAGCGGGTGCCGCACCGGCTGCTGCCGCTGGTGGAGTCGGTGGGCCGGGCGTCGGCCCGGAGGGGCTGACCGGCGGCCGGGACCAGGGACTTTCGGACCTGGGGAGGGTCCGCGCGGGTTGAGATGCTTGACCGCATGAGCACTCACCACACCGCGGTCGTCTTCGATCTCGACGGAACGCTGGTGGACAGCGAGCCGAACTACTACGAGGCCACCAGGCGGACCCTCACGGCCTTCGCCGGGGACACGGACTTCGACTGGGAGCGGCACACCGGTTTCATCGGGATCGGAACCCTGGAGTCGCTGGAGATCCTCGGCCCCCGGTACGGGATCGAGGCGCCCGTGGAGGAGTTGCTCGACGCCACGAACCGGAGCTATCTGGAGCTCGCGCGGGCCTCGACCCCGGTCTATCCGGAGATGCGGACGTTCGTGGAGCGGCTGTACGCGACGGGTGTGCCGATGGCGGTGGCCTCCGGTTCGTCCCGTGCCGCGATCGAGGTGGTCCTGACGGGTACCGGCCTGGACGCGTTCCTGACGACGCTGGTCTCGGCGGAGGAGGTCGACCGCGGCAAGCCGGAGCCGGACGTCTTCCTGGAGGCGGCGCGCCGGCTCGGCGTGGACCCGGCGCGGTGCGTGGTCTTCGAGGACGCCCCGCCGGGCGCCCTGGCGGCGCGGGCGGCGGGCATGCGGTGCGTGGCGCTGCCGTACGTGGCGGCGACGGCGGACGATCCGGCGTTCCGGGCGGCCGATCTGCTCTTCCCGGGCGGGCAGACGGAGTTCACCGCACGGGCGGCGCTGGACTGGCTGGAACTGGACCCGTCCCGCTCGCGCTGATCCGGGAGGTACGGGCCCCGGACGCGCTGATCCGGGCCGACTCGATGGCGACGTTCCGCCACCCGTGGGATCATTTGTATGAAGCGACATATGCCCGACGATGGCCATCGGAGACTCACGAAGAGGGCGCCTGCCATGTCTGCCATCAAGGAATCGATCGACATCTCCCGCACCCCGGAGGAGGTCTTCTCCTACGTGACCGACCCCACGCATCTGCCGGAGTGGCAGGAGAGCGCCGTCAGGGTCCGCCGTCTGAGCGAGGAGCCGATCGCCGTCGGCTCGAAGGTCTCCGTGACGCGGCGGATGGGGCGCCGGGAGATGACCATGACCATGCAGGTCATCGAGCTCGATCCGCCGAGGAGTTGGCACGTCCACGGGATCGACGGACCCGTACGCGGGGACATCCAGGGCAGGATCGAGCCGATCGACGACGGCACGCACTCACGGCTGACGCTGGCGGTCGACTTCGAGGGTCACGGCATCGGCAAGGTGCTCGTCCCGCTCGTCGTCCGCCCGCACGTGCGCAAGGAGATGCCGGAGGACGAGCTGACCCTCAAGGGCATCTTGGAGGCGGGCGCCGCGCGTTGACCGTCCCGCCGCAGCGGGAGAAGGGTGCCGACTCAGCTGAAGATCACGGAGCGGAGCTTCAGCCGCTCCGAGGCGTGGCCCCCGTTCGGCCGCAGTGTGAAGCGGTCGCCCGAGCAGTCGGCACCGGTGAAGACCGTGGCGGTGGAGTCGGTGTGGTTCCGCGGGGAGTGCGCGGGTTCGGTCGACGGGTCCGCGACCTCGGGGAGGACCAGGCACTCACCGCTCCGCGGGTTGGCGAGGTAGGAGAGGACCGGGCCGTCGGCCGGGTCGTTGACGGTGTAGAAGAAGTGCCCCTCCGCGGCGGAGGCGGAGGGGGCGGCGGCGAAGAGCACGGCGAGGCCGCAGGCGGTGGCGGTCGCCAGGGTGCGCAGGCGCATGGACGAGGTCCCATCGATCGTCGGTGGCGGCCGGAGTGACTTCCGGCCTCCCCCGCCCTCCCCCGGAACGATCACCCCCACACCGCCCTGACATGCGGAAACGATCAGCCGCCGCTCGTTCGGACGAGCGCGGGCACGTCGGCGAAGGAGTCGAGGACGTGGTCGGGGGTGCCGGAGGCCGCTCGGTGGGTCTCGGGCAGGTACTTGCCGGTCTTCACCAGGGCGCCGGTGATCCCGCAGCGCTGGGCGGCGAGGACGTCGGACTCGATGTCGTCGCCCACCATCAGCGTGTCGGCGGCGTCGGCACCGAGGTGCCCGAGGGCGGCCTCGAAGAAGGCCGGGGAGGGTTTGCCGGTGATCTCCGCCTCGGCGCCGGTGGCCCGTTCGAGCCCGATGACGAAGGCTCCGGTGTCGAGGTCGAGTCCGTCGGCGGTGCGCCAGTACAGATTGCGGTGCATGGCCACGAGCCGCGCACCGTCCCGCACGTGCCGGAACGCCCGGTTGAGGGCCGCGTAGTCGAAGGCGTCACCGGCACCCCCGAGGACGACCACGTCGGGCCGTTCACCCTCTTCCGCGAGGGTCAGGCCGACGAGGTCGTCGCGTACGTCTCCGGTGTTGATCAGCAGACAGCGCGCGCCGGGGTGGTGCTCCCGCAGGTGGGCCGCGGTGGCGGCGGGCGCGGTGAGGATGTCGTCGACGCCGACGGGGAACCCCTCGGCGGCCAGGGTGGCGGCGATGGAGGCGCGGGTGCGCGAGGTCGTGTTGGTGACCAGCGCGAACGGAAGGGCGTCGGCCCGCAGGCGCTCCATGGCCGCCACCGCACCGGGCAGCGGCTTCCAGGAGACGGTGAGGACACCGTCGATGTCGATCAGTACCGCTCGGACACGGGACATGGGGAGGGGCCTCCACACATGCAGTCCCCGGTAGTCCGTCTCCGCACTCGGACGTCTCGGCCGTCACCGAGAGGCCTGGAGTCCGGGAGGATCTGCCGGGGGCCTGGCCAGAGCCAGCGAGTGGGTCACGCGGGGCGGCGAACGTCTTCGCCGTCGAGTGCGGCTCGCTCTGGTTTTCTGGCGTATTAGGGATTTTCCTCCTTATTTCCCCCTCGTCAAGACCCCCAGGCCTCGAACTCGTAGATCCGTGCGGCGGGGTCGGTGGTCTGGGTCGGCCGGGTGATGTCCAGGCGTACGTGGCGTACCGTTCGGCCCACCGGGTGCGTGGTCGTGGCCGCCGCGTTGCCGGTGACGGTCGCGACCGTCGTCCAGGGGTCGGCGGTGGAGGCGCGGACCTGGAGGGTGAAGTCCCGGGTGTTCCAGGCCGCGTTCTCGCCGCCCGCCGCCGCGTGCTTCACCGTGAGGCGGTCGAGCGTGCGGACCGCGCCGAGGTCGACCTCCAGCCACTTCGCGGAGCTGGTCGTGCACCACTTGTCGGTGGTGCCGCCGGAGACGGTGCCGTTGACCGCCTTGGCCGGGGTCTCGGCGGTGTTGCACTGGCCTGAGGCAGTCGCGGGGCGGCCGAGGGCGAGGTTGGACTCGGTGCCGCCGGGGGCCCAGCCGACCGTGGTGGTGGCGGCCGGTGAGCGGCCGTACTCGGTGGAGACGGCCTCGACGTCGAGGGTCGTCGACGTCTCCGTGCCGGCGCGGTCGAGCCGGGGGACGAAGAGGGCGTCGTTGGGGGTGGCGCCGAGGAAGGTACGGGTGGAGTCGGCGTTCCGCCGGTAGACCTCGTAGTGGTGGACGGAGCCCGAGGAGGAGGGCGTCCAGGCCAGGCGCAGCGACTTGGCGCCGGTGCTCACGTCGGTGGTGCCGAGGACGGTGACGCCGGTCGGGGCGGCGGCGGAGTCCACGGCGCCGTCGAAGACCGCGAGCTGACCCACCCTGATGTCGTACGAGGGGACGGAGCCGGCGGCCTGCAGGCCGATCTGGGCGATGGTCCGGCCGGCGAAGGCGGAGAGGTCGAGTGTCTTGCGCTCCCAGCCGGCGGTGGTGGTCGAGCCGAGGTCGAGGGTGGTGAAGGTGGTCGGCGCGTCGGTGAAGGAGACGGCCGCCTTCAGGCGGGTGGGCCCCGCGGCCGGGGTCTTCAGGACCACGGAAAGCTTGGTGTCGGCGGCGACGGGCAGCTTCGTCTGGTAGAGCCGCACGGTGTTCACCGCGTCGAGGGTGCCCGTCAGACGCAGGGAGGAGCCGCCCTCGTAGGCGTCGGCGAAGTCGATGGACGGGGTGAGCTTCGAGCCGGTGGAGGTGACGATCCAGCGGTAGGTGGGCGGCACGTCCTGGAGGGAGAGGTTGTTCCAGCCGGTGGAGGAGACCCGTACGCCGCCGGAGTGGAAGAAGTCGCCCTGGCCCGCGCCGAAGGAGGTGACGAACGGTTTGGCGGTGACGGCCGAGGACTCGGGTACGTAGTGGGCGAGGCCCTTCCAGGCCGAGGTCGTCGTGGTGTTCGACGGGTCGCCGTTGGCGCCGTCCCAGTAACGGGCCTCGCGGGCATGGGAGTCGGCCCGGCCGGAGGACGAGGTGAAGGTCCATTCGGGGCGGTAGATGCCGAGCGAGGTGACGTGCGGTTGTCCTGCGGGGAAGACCGAGGCCCACGGCACGGAGGTGTTGGAGCCGTTCGCCTCGGTGTCGATGCCCGAGTACAGCTCGTACTCGCTGCGGCCGAGACTCCGCGCGAGCGTACGGGAGGAGCTGAGCCCGGAGGCGCTCCAGCCGAAGTCGAGGAACATCGAGTCGGAGGTCCGCTGCGAACCCTCCTGCAGGAAAGAGTCGTTGGCGGAGGTGAGGGAGTCCTGCCAACTCACCGCGCCGGACTCGGTCATGGCGTCGTACCACATGAACTCGACGGGGCCGAGGGAGCGGGCGTACCGCATCTCGTTACGTAGCTCGGTGGCGAGGGCGGCGTCTCCGCCCGCCGTCTCCTGGTTGATGAACCAGCCGTCGAAGCCGTAGTGCTGGGCGACTTGGGCGAGCTTGTCGGCGACGGGGTAGGTGGAGCCGGACTTCTGGACGAAGTCGCGGACCCACTGGATCTGGCCGCCGTAGGCGGTGGGCGGGAAGAAGACGGTGCCGTAGACCTTGACGCCGTTGCGGTGGGCGGCGTCGATGACGGTCGCGTTCGGGGCGAGGATCAGGCCCTCGCTCGCGGAGCCGCCCCAGAAGACCAGCTTGTCGATGTACTGCCAGTGGCCGAAGGCGTAGTAGTGCGGGTTGGTGGAGCCCTGCGAGGGGTTGTTCGAGGTGGGGCCGAAGGAGACCAGGGAGGCGATCTTCCCCTCGCCCGCGCGGGCGTTGGCGTTGGCCTTCAGCGCGGGGTCGGAGACGCGGGGCCGCAGCGGGACGCGGGAGCGGTTGAACCGCGCGTCGGGGTCGGTGGCCGGGTCCCAGTTGAGGATGGTGTTGGGGTGCCAGTACGAGGCGTAGGGCTGGTCGCCGGCGGCGGCCGGCCCTTGGGGCGCGGCGTGCGCCTCGGGCGCAAGGGGCGTGAGGGGTGCGAGGCCGAACAGGGCGGCTATGAGCGCCGCGACCGTCAGCAGGGGGACGTGTCGTCTCATCCGATTCTCCGGTCCAGCGGGAGGGGTGGGGGGTTGCTGGGCGTACGGAAGTGCGGCGGTACGAGCGTGCGGTGCTTCGAGCGGGGAGGCTAAACGGCTTTAGTGGGACGGGTCAAGAGCCGGTGGCGTCAAGAGCCGGTGACGTCAAGGGCCGGTGACGTCAAGAGCCGGTGACGTCAAGGGCCGGTGGCGCGGTGGACTCGCGGACCGTGAGCCGGGGGGTCGGGTTCTTGACGTCCCGCGCGGAGGCCGGGTCGTCGACGACGGCGAGGAGTTCCCGCGCGACCTGCTCGCCGAGGGCGAAGGTGTCGCGGGAGAGCGCGGTGAGGGAGGGGTGGACGATGCGGGCGAGGGCGGAGTCGTCGAAGGAGACGATGGAGAGTTCGCCGGGGACGGCCACGCCCATCTCGGTGGCGACGCCGAGACCGGCCACGGCCATGACGTCGCTGTCGTAGATGATCGCCGTCGGCCGCTGCGAGCGGGCGAGCAGGGCCCGGGTTGCGGCGGCGCCCTCGGCGTCGCTGAAGTCGGTCGGCAGCGAGACCGCCTCGGTGAGGCCGAGGCGCCGGGCGCTGTCCCGTACGGCCCTGATGCGGCGCTGGGTGTGCTGGAAGGCGGGGAGTCCGGCCAGGTGCGCGATGCGGCGGTGGCCGAGGGCGGCGAGGTAGTCGACGATCGACACCATGGCCTCGCGGTCGTCCGCCCAGACACTCGGCAGGCTGCCGTGCCGGCCAGGACCGCCGAGGACGGTGGTGGGCACGCCGAGCTCTTCGAGTACCGGGATCCGCGGGTCGCGGACCTGGAGGTCGACCAGGACGAAGCCGTCGACGCGGTGCTCGGAGGTCCAGCGCCGGTAGACCTCGATCTCGGCCGCCGTGTCCTCGACGACCAGGAGGTTGAGGGCCGTGCCGCGGGTGGAGAGTCCGGCCTGCAGTCCGCTGAGGAGTTGACTGAAGAAGGGTTCGAGGCCGATGGTCCGCGCGGGGCGGGCGAGGACCAGGCCGACGGCTCCCGCCCGGGCTCCGCCGAGGGCGCGCGCCGCGCTGTGCGGGCGCCAGTTCATCTCCTCCGCGACCCGCAGGATGCGGGCGCGGGTGGTGTCGCTCACGCCCGGGCGGCCGTTGAGCGCGAAGGACACGGCGCCCTTGGAGACCCCGGCCCGGCGGGCGATGTCGGCGATCGTCGGTCTGGCCACGCGGTGCCCCTTCGGTCTCGCGCGGTACGGGTCCGCACTGTTCGGTCCGCGCGCACTGTCTTGTACGGCTCTCTTGTCCGGCTCCGTGCGCACCGACTCGACCACTCCGTGCGCAGCGTCTTGACAGCGGAGTGTAGCGGGAGCATAGTCCCCCATCGCTAGACCGGTTTAGTAAAGCTGCCTCGTCCGCCAGAACAGACCGGGAGACCTCTCATATGCGCACAAGCAGCCACTGGATACGGCTGGCCGTGGCCGCCGTCGCCGCGGTGACCCTCGCCGGCTGCGGCCTCGGCGACCCGAGCGGATCGGACGACGCCGGCGGGGGCGGCGGGGGCGAGGTCACGGGCAAGGTCTCGCTCCAGACCTGGGCCCTGAAGCCGAAGTTCACCGCGTACATGGAAGGCGTGATCGACGCCTTCGAGAAGAAGCACCCGGGCGTCGAGGTGGAGTGGCTCGACCAGCCGGGCGACGGCTACTCCGAGAAGGTGCTCAGCCAGGCGGCCGGCGGCACGCTGCCCGATGTCGTCAATCTGCCGCCGGACTTCGCACTGCCGCTGGTAAAGCAGAACATGCTGCTCGACGTGGCGGGCGCCGACCCGAAGCTGACCGCCGACTACGTCGAGGGCGGCACCGCCGCGTACCGCTTCGCCGGTCACGAGGGTACGTACGGCTATCCCTGGTACCTCAACACCGACGTCAACTACTGGAACTCCACGCTGCTCACGCGGTACGGCCTGGACCCGAAGAAGCCGCCGGCCACCCTGGACGAGCTGATCGCGGCGGCCAGGACCGTCAAGGAGAAGTCGAAGGGCTCGGTCCATCTGATGAGCCGCAAGCCGGGGCTCATGGACTTCGCCAACGCCGGCGTGCAGCTGATGTCCGACGACGGGAAGACCTTCACCTTCAACACCCCCGAGGCCGCCGCCCTCCTGGACACCTACCGCGCCGCGTTCAAGGAGGGCCTGCTACCCAAGGACGTACTGACGGAGACGTACGCGGGCAACACCAAGCTCTTCTCCTCCGGCACCGCCGCCTGGACCACGGCGGGCGGCAACTACATCACCTCGCTGGCCACCGACAACCCGACCCTCGCGCCCCAGGTCGTCTCCTCCCCCGCGATGGGCACCCCGCCGCTGTACGTCCAGGGCCTGTCGGTCGCCAAGGCGACCAAGAACCGGGCCACCGCGCTCGCCCTGGCCCGCTGGGTCACCAACGCCGAGAACCAGGCCGCCTTCGCCCACCTCACCAGCATCTTCCCCTCCACCAAGGCCTCCGCATCGGACCCCTTCTTCAGCAAGAGCGACGGGACGAACTCCGGGGACGCCAAGGTCACCGCGTTCGGCTCGCTGGCGAAGGCCACGATGCTGGAGCCGGTCCAGGCCAACGACGCGGTCAAGACGGTGATCAACCAGCAGATCGCCCTCGCCCTGAACGGCCAGGCCGGTTCGAAGGAGGCTCTGGACACCGCGGTCGACCGCGCCAACCAGCTGCTGAAGGACTGACGACGGGACGACCTACCGCCGCACCGACCACCGCACCCACCACCGGACCACGAGCGGCGCCGACTTCCCCCGGCGCCGCTCCCCCACCCGGAAGGCACCCCATGACCCACCGGCGCTGGTTCACCCCGTGGCTGCTCGCGGGGCCGGCCGTCGTCTGGCTCCTCGTCTTCAACGTGTGGCCCGCCGTGAACACGGTGATCCTGTCGTTCACCAACGCCAAGCCGTTGGGGGGCGGCCGCTTCACCGGCCTCGCCAACTACGAACGCGCCCTGAACGACGAGCAGTTGATCGACGCCCTGATCAACAGCATCGTCTATCTGCTGATCTGTCTGCCCCTGCTGACCCTGTTGCCGCTGCTGCTCGCGCTGCTCGTGGAGAAGAAGCTGCCCGGCATCACCTTCTTCCGTACCGCCTTCTACACCCCGGTGGTCGCCTCCGCCGTCGTCGTCGCCCTGATCTGGGGCTGGCTCCTGGACGACCGCGGGCTCCTCAACGGAATGCTCGGCCGGCTCGGCCTCGCGGACCGGCCGGTGGACTTCCTCACCGACCGCTGGCTGCTGCTCTTCAGCGCCATCGCCCTGACCGTGTGGAAGGGCCTCGGGTACTACATGGTCATCTACCTCTCCGCGCTCGGGAACGTCGGCCGGGAGCTGCACGAGGCCGCCGCCGTGGACGGGGCGTCCGCCGTGCGCCGCTTCTGGCACGTCACCCTGCCCGGCGTGCGGACCACGATGATGCTGGTCTCCGTCCTCATCTCGGTCTCCGCGCTGCGCGTCTTCTCCGAGCTGTACGTCCTCTCCCACGGCACCGGCGGACCGGGCGGCCGGGACATGTCGGTGGTCATGCTCATCCAGATGTACAGCCGCGGCTTCAGCGGGCACATCGGCTACGCCTCCGCCCTGAGCCTGCTGCTCTTCGTGATCACCGTCGGCCCGATGCTGCTCCTCGCCCGGCTGAACCGGAAGGCGTCCTGACCATGCACGTACGAGCGTCCCGGGGTTTCGGCACACCCGGCCCGGCCGCGCAGGCGGTCCGCTACGCGCTGCTCGCGCTGGTCCTGCTGCTCACGATCGGGCCCTTCCTGTGGCAGCTGTCCACCTCGCTCAAGGGCCCGGGCGAGGATGTGTACTCCCGTACGCCCGACTTCCTGCCGAGCGATCCGACGTTCTCCAACTACGCGCAGGTCGCCGACACCATCCCGGTGTGGACGTACGCCGTCAACTCGCTGACGGTGGCGGGGATCGCGGTCCTCGGGAACGTCGTCGGGGCCACCCTGGCCGGCTTCGCGCTCTCCCGGCTGCGGTTCCGGGGCGCGCGGCTCGTCCTCGGCCTGTTCCTGGCCACGCTGGTGCTGCCCGGTGAGGTCACGATCGTCTCCCAGTACGTGACGGTACGCAGCATGGGCCTGACGGACACGCTGCTCGGGGTGGCGCTGCCCGGGGCGATCGCGATGCTGAACGTCCTGCTGATGTACACGGCCTTCCAGGCCGTCCCGCCCGAGCTCGACGCCGCCGCCCTGGTCGACGGGGCGAACGTGTGGCAGCGCCTGGTCCATGTGGGGCTGCCGAACGTCCGGGGCATGCTGAGCGTCGTGGTGATCTTCACCTTCATCGGCGCGTGGGACGACTTCCTGTGGCCGCTGATCGTGCTCAACGACCCCGAGCGGTACACCCTCACCGTGGGGCTGCAGTACCTCGACGGCACGTTCACCGCCAATCCCCGGCTGATCGCCGCCGGGACCATGATCGCCTTCCTGCCGATCGTGGCCGTCTTCGCCGCGCTCCAGCGGTTCTTCTTCAAGGGCGTCGAGGAAGGCGCCATCAAGGGATGACCTGTGGAAAGGACCCCATGCCGAGCATGCCCCGTCCGCTCATGCCCGCTCCGCGCGACGCCCCTCGCTTCGGCGTCAACTACACCCCGAGCCAGGGCTGGTTCCACCACTGGCTCGACTTCGACCTCGACCCGGTCCGTGCCGACCTGGACTCGATCGCCGCCCTCGGCCTCGACCACGTCCGGGTCTTCCCGCTGTGGCCCGTCTTCCAGCCGAACCGCGCCCTGATCCGCCCGCGTGCGGTCGAGCAGCTGGTCTCGCTGGTCGACGCGGCGGCCGAACGGGGCCTCGACGTGGGCGTCGACGGCTTGCAGGGGCATCTGTCCAGCTTCGACTTCCGACCCTCGTGGACGCTCACCTGGCACCGGCGGAACCTGTTCACCGACCCCGAGGTCCTCGACGGCCAGGCCGCGTACCTGCGCACCCTCGCCTCGGCCCTCGCGGACCGGCCGAACTTCCTGGGCATGACGCTCGGCAACGAGATCAACCAGTTCTCGGGCGACCCGCACCCCGATCCGGACCGGATCACCCCGGACGAGGCGGAGAGCTGGCTGCGGCGCATGCTCGGGGAGTGCGAGCGGGCGGCGCCAGGACGGCTGCATCTGCACGCGGAGTACGACGCCGCCTGGTACCTGGACGACCATCCCTTCACGCCCGCCCACTCGGCCCGGATCGGCGCGGCGACGGCCGTCCACTCCTGGGTCTTCAACGGCACGGCCCAGCGCCACGGCGCCGACTCGGTGGCGACCGGTCAGCACGCCGCGTATCTGATCGAGCTGTCGAAGGCCTGGGCCGAGGACCCGGCGCGCCCGGTGTGGCTGCAGGAGGTGGGGGCGCCCGCCCCGCACATCGCGCCCGACCGGGCCGCCGCCTTCACCCGTACGACGGTGGCGGCGGCGCTCGACTGCCCGGACCTCTGGGGCATCACCTGGTGGTGCTCCCACGACGTCGACCGTTCGCTCGCCGACTTCCCCGAACTGGAGTACAGCCTCGGCCTGTTGACCAGCTCGCGTGAGGTGAAACCGGCCGGACGCGCACTCGCCGACGCCGTCGCGGAGGTCCGGGCCCGGACCCACCACCGGCCGCGTCCACGGACCACGGCCCTCGTCCTCGACCTGCCGGACGAGGCGCCGAAGCGCTCGACCTGCGCGCCGGGCGGGGCGTTCTTCGAGGCGTTCATGCGGCTGGCCGCGGACGGCGCGCGGCCGACGGTCGTACTGGCGTCACGCGCGGCGGACCGCGATCATCTCACCGCACGCGGGATCACCGAGACGGTCACCGTCGACGACGTCGACAGGCCCTGACGACCACCCTCTCTTACGTGATGGAGCGACTGGCATGCATGACGACCGCACCCTGATCGAGTCCCGTCTCAAGCGCGTCCTGGAGGAGCGCATCCGCCCGGCGATCCATCCGGAGTCGGTGCCCCTGGAGGTCGGGATCTGGACCGCGCCGGACGAACCGGTGCCGGTGGCCGAGGGGATCGCCGCGCCCCGCACCCCGATCGCGGCGGGCGACGCCTGGGGCGCGCCCTGGGGAACGAGCTGGCTCACCGTCTCCGGGGCGGTGCCGGAGGCCTGGGCGGGCCGGACGGTGGAGGCGCTGATCGACCTCGGGTTCGACGCGAACATGCCCGGATTCCAGTGCGAGGGCCTGGTCTACCGGCCCGACGGCTCGCCGGTGAAGGGGCTCAACCCGCGCAACCAGTGGGTCCGGGTCGCGGACCGGGCGGCCGGCGGCGAGGAGGTGCTGCTGCACGTGGAGGCCGCGTCCAATCCGGTGATCCTGGACTACCACCCCTTCCTGCCGACCGAGCTCGGCGAGAAGGAGACGGCGGGCGGCACCCCGCAGTACCGGCTCGCGCGGATGGACCTGGCGGTCTTCGACGAGACCGTCTGGCAGCTGGTGATCGACCTGGAGGTGCTGGGGGAGCTGATGGCGGAGCTGCCGGTGGAGGGCGCCCGCCGCTGGGAGATCCTGCGGGCCGTGGAGAGCGCGCTGGACGCGATCGACCTCCAGGACGTGAACGGGACCGCCGAGGCGGCCCGTTCACGCCTGGTGGAGGTGTTGTCCTCGCCCGCCGAGCCGTCGGCGCACCGGATCAGCGCCGTCGGCCACGCCCACATCGACTCGGCCTGGCTGTGGCCGCTGCGCGAGACGGTCCGCAAGGTGGCGCGGACGACGGCGAACATGACGGCGCTCCTGGAGGACGAGCCGGACTTCGTCTACACGATGTCGCAGGCCCAGCAGTACGCGTGGATCAAGGAGCACCGTCCCGAGGTGTACGCGCGGGTCAAGAAGGCGGTCTCGGAAGGCCGGTTCGTGCCGGCCGGGGGCATGTGGGTGGAGTCGGACACCAACATGCCGTCCTCGGAGGCGATGGCCCGTCAGTTCGTGCACGGCAAGCGGTTCTTCCTGGAGGAGTTCGGCGTCGAGAACGAGGAGGCGTGGCTGCCGGACACCTTCGGCTTCGCGGGCGGTCTGCCTCAGATCATCAAGGCGGCCGGGTCGAAGTGGCTGCTCACGCAGAAGATCTCGTGGAGCCAGGTCAACTCCTTCCCGCACCACACCTTCTGGTGGGAGGGCATCGACGGGACCCGGATCTTCACGCACTTCCCGCCGATCGACACGTACAACTGCTCGATGAAGGGCAAGGAGATCGCGCACGCGGTCCGCAACTTCAAGGACAAGGGGCGGGCCCGGCACTCGATCGCGCCGACCGGCTGGGGCGACGGCGGTGGCGGCACCACCCGTGAGATGGTCGCGAAGGCGGCCCGGCTGCGGGACCTGGAGGGCTCGGCGCGGGTGCGCTGGGAGCGTCCCGCGGAGTTCTTCGCGAAGGCGGAGGCCGAGTATCCGCACGCGCCGGTCTGGGTGGGCGAGTTGTATCTGGAGCTGCACAGGGCGACGCTGACGAGTCAGGCGCGGACCAAGCAGGGCAACCGGGCGAGCGAGAACCTGCTGCGGGAGGCGGAGCTCTGGGCGGCGACGGCCTCGGTTCGGGCCGGAGTGCCGTATCCGTACGAGGAGTTGGACCGGATCTGGAAGACGGTGCTGCTGCACCAGTTCCACGACATCCTGCCCGGCTCCTCGATCGCGTGGGTGCACCGCGAGGCGGAGCGGACGTACGCGGCGGTGGCCGAGGAGCTGAACGGCATCATCGGCCGCGCCCAACGGGTCCTCGCGGGCGATCCGACGGCGGGCGGCGCGATGGTCTTCAACGCGGCCCCGCACGAGCGCGCGGGCGTCCCCGCGGGCGGGGCGAGGCTCGCCGCGACGGCCGGCGACTCCACGGCACAGGCGCGGCCGGACGGCGGATTCGTGCTCGACAACGGGCTGCTGCGGGTGACGGTGGACGGGCGTGGCCTGGTGGTGTCGGTGCTCGACCTCGCCTCGGGCCGGGAGACACTCGCGCCGGGCGCGGCGGCCAACCTGCTGCAGATCCACCCCGACTTCCCGAACATGTGGGACGCCTGGGACGTCGACCAGTTCTACCGGAACACCGTCACGGACCTGACCGAGGCGGACGAGGTGGTGCTCGCCGAGGAGGGCCCGCGGGCCGTGTCCGTACGCGTGACGAGGACGTTCGGCGCCTCGCGGGCGGTCCAGACGCTGAGGCTCGCGGCCGGGGCGAAGCGGCTCGACCTGGACACGGAGGTCGACTGGCACGAGACGGAGAAGTTCCTCAAGACGGCGTTCCCGCTCGACGTCCACACCGACCGGTACGCCTCGGAGACCCAGTTCGGCCATCTCTTCCGGCCCACGCACACCAACACCAGTTGGGAGGCGGCCAAGTTCGAGGCGTGCAACCACCGGTTCGTGCACGTCGAGGAGCCCGGCTGGGGCGTCGCCCTGGTGACGGCGTCGACGTACGGGCACGACGTGACCCGTACCGTACGGCCCGAGGACGGCGGCACCACAACGACCGTACGGATGTCCCTGCTGCGCGCCCCGCGCTTCCCCGACCCGCACACCGACCAGGGCGTGCACCGGTTCCACCACGCCCTGGTGCCGGGCGCCTCGATCGGGGACGCGGTGCGCGAGGGCTATCGGATCAACCTTCCGGAGCGCGTGGTGCCGGGGGACGCGGAGGTCGTGCCGCTGGTCTCCGTGGACGAGGAGGCCGTCGTGGTCAGCGCGGTGAAGCTGGCCGACGACCGCAGCGGCGACGTGGTCGTCCGGCTCTACGAGTCCCGGGGCGGGCGGGCCCGGACCCGCCTGACCACCGACTTCGGCTGGGACGGGGTGACCGTGTGCGACCTCCTGGAGCGTCCGCTCGCCGACGTGCCGCCGGGGGCGGTGCGCGGGGAGGACGGGGGCGCTGAGCTGTCCCTGCGCCCCTTCGAGCTGGTCACGCTGCGCTTCGCGGGGGCCGGCCAGCGCGGGTGAAGGGCGTCGATGCGGAAGTCGTGGCTGTGGCACCGGCCGTCCGCGCCGGACAGGTGCGGATGGTCGGTGGCCAGCTCGGGGTGGCGGTGTTCCAGTTCGTCCGGGTCCTCGCGCGGCCAGAGCCGTAGGGCGGCGAAGGCCGCGCCGAGGGCGAGGAGGCCGAGCGCGCCCGCGGCGACCACGAGGCCGGCGCGCGCGGCCGTCCACCCCGCGAGGGGGTAGGTCAGCAGCCAGCAGCCGTGGGCGAGGGAGAACCGGGCGGCGAAGACGGCGGGCAGGTCCGCGCTGCCCGCCGAACGCCGCAGCAGCCGTCCGCCGGGCGTCAGGACGGCCGAGGAGGCGGCGCCGAGCAGCAGCCAGGCGGTGAGGAGGGCGGGCCAGGCCCAGGGGCCGTGGACGGCCGCCGTGCCCGCGGGCAGGAGGAGCAGGACTCCGGCCGTGACGAAGGCGGCGGGCAGCATCAGGGTGCGGTCGCCGACCCGTTCGAGGACGCGGGGCAGCAGCAGCGCGACGGCCATGGAGCCCGCTCCGTACGCGCCGAGGGCGAGCGTCACGTCGCCGACCGGGCGGCCGAGGACCTCGCGGACCAGGACGACGGTGGTGACGAGGACCATCGCGCCACCGGCGGCGACGACCAGGTCGAGCGCCAGGAGGGCGCGCAGGCGCGGGGTCGCGAGGACGAGCCGGATCCCGAGGGCCGCCTTGGCGTACACCCCGCCCGCCCGCTCGGTGGGGGCGGGGGCGGGCAGGAGGACGGACGCGACGAGGGCGGCGGAGGCGAGGAAGCCGACGGCGGTGCCGGTGAAGAGCAGGCCGGACGGGACGAGGGTGAGCAGGGCGGCCGCGAGCGCCGGGCTGAACAGGTTCTCCAGGTCGTAGGCGAGGCGGGAGAGCGCGAGGGCACGGGTGTAGTCGCGCTCGTCGGGCAGGACGTCGGGGACGGTCGCCTGGAAGGTCGGGGTGAAGGCGGCGGAGGCGGCCTGGAGCAGCAGGATCAGGACGTAGACCTGCCAGACCTCGGTGACGCAGGGCAGGGCGAGGGCGGCCGTGGCACGGGTGAGGTCCATGGCGACGAGGAGCGCACGCCGGGGTATCCGGTCGGCGAGGGCGCCGATCAGGGGCGCGATGGAGACGTAGGCGACCATCTTGATCGCGAGCGCGGTCCCGAGGACGGCGGTGGCGTCGGCGCCCGCGAGGTCGTACGCGAGGAGGCCGAGGGCGACGGTCGCGAGCCCGGTGCCGGCCAGGGCGACGACCTGCGCGGTGAAGAGGCGGCGGTAGGTGCGGTGGCGCAGCACGGACAGCATGGGCCCGCCCTCGTTCGGCTCCGGGGGTCGTGACCACCGTAGCGAACATGTGCATGGTTGCGCACATGTCAGAGCGAGGGACGGTTCGAGCGAGGGACGGTTCAGTCGTGCCAGGGCTCTCCGGTCACCTGGTGGTCGGCGTGGCTGATCGCCTCGACCACGAGGCGCCGCATATGACCGTCGGGCAGCGTGTAGACGACGCGGCGGCCGTCCTTGCGGTGCTGGACGAGCCCGCTGAGCCGCAGCTTCGCCAGGTGCTGGCTCACGGCCGGCCGGGCCGCGCCGCAGGCCTCCGCGAGGGCGCCGACGTCGGACTCGCCGCGCGAGAGCAGCCAGACCAGGTGCAGCCTGGTCGGGTCCGCGAGGAGCGCGAAGACTCCCGCCGCCGCCGCGAGCTCGCGGGCGCCCGGCGTGCGCTGGTGCACGATGCTCGCAGGTGAGGACGGTTCGCGTTCCGACATGGGGCCATCGTAGGCACGGAGACGAAAGCCGCCCCGGCGCGCGGGGCGGCGGGGCGGTCCTCCGTGAGGCTGTCGGGGGCCGTCAGAGCTTGTGCATGCCTTTGAAGGGGCTGAGGACTCGGACCTGGGTGGCTCCGAAGTCGACGAGCAGCGCTCCCGTCGGCTCCTGGCCGATGATCTTCCCGAGGCCGTGACGATCGTGGGAGACGCGGTCACCGACGGCGAACTCCTTGATCACGGGATCGGTGGGAGCCGCGAAGGGGCTGGTGGACAGGTGGCGCCGGGGCGCGGATCGGTTCGTCATCGTCCTGTCAGTATGCCCCCCGTAAGGGCAGGGGCACAGACACGCACGCCCCCGGGATGACCCGGCCGACCGGTCGCGGCGGCCGATCCGGGCGGCCGTTACGCCAACATACCTGTGGGAAGAGGGAGTTGATCGGTACGATCGTCGGCGTCGAGATCCGCGCCGGGGGAAGGGCTCGCACATGCCCGATCAGTGGGACGAGGTCCGGTCCTTGTGGGAGCGCATCCGGGAGTCCGTCGACGACGGCAGTCCGCCGCCCGCGGCGGCCGGAGCGGTCAGCCGGGGCGGCCCCAAGCTGTCAGGGAACCCCGTGTCGATCACCGGTGAGGCGGGGACCGGCAAGACGGTGCTCTGCGACGCGCTGCTGCAGGCGATCCGGTCGGGGGACCGCGACAGCGAACGGAGCCCTGACATCGAGAAGCACAAGGCGGTCCTCCGCTCGTCCGGCCGCCGCACGCAGACGGCCGTGACGGTGATCCCGGGGCAGCTGTCGACGGAACGTGAACAGGCCCTCACCGACACCATGCGGGGCAACGCCTCTCCGCACGGGATCATCCATGTGACCTGCTGGGGACACAACCGGATCTGGAAGCGCAGCGCCGAGCGCGATGTCCGCGAAGAGCTGGAGATCGGCGGGGGCACGGTGGACGAGGAGGCGGTACGGGACTGGCACCTGGCGAAGGAGGCCGCGGACTTCCGCGTCCTCGCCGACGCGATCATCGACGGAGAGCTCGCCAAACGGCTCCGGTGGATGATCGTCGTGGTCTCGAAGGCGGACCTCTTCTGGGACCGGCTCGACGCGGCCCGCGACTACTACATCCCGGGCGCCGCGCCCGCGGACTCGCGGTTCTCGGCCTCCCTGCGCGATCTGCGGAGCGAGACCTCGCTGCGGCTCGGCGTGCTGCCGATGGCCTCACGGGTGATCCGCCACAGGTTCCTGCCGGGGCTCCAGAACCGGAACTCGCTCCTCGACGACTCGCAGATCGGTGGGCTCCGCGGCCACTTCAGCCACGAGCTGCAGCGGTTCATCGCGTCGGAGGGAGGCGGGTCCGATGGGGAAGCGTGACCGTACGGACGCCTTCCTGCACAGCCTGGACCTGGCGGAGAGGCAGCTCGCGATCGTGCACACCCAGCGGGCCACACTGCGGGCGGCCCGCCTGACGCGCGCGGTGTCGGGGCTCGTGGCCGGGCTCGCCCTCGGACTGGCGCTGGCGGGGTCGGGCGGCGGCGACGCGGGGACGCTCGTACCGCTGATCGTCGCGGCGGCGGCCCTCGGGGTCGTCGCCGTCAGCTGGATCGGATTCATCCGTCCGAGCCTCCTGCGGATCGCCGCCGCGGAGAGCGCCATGCTCTACAACGTCAACCGCCTGCGCGAGGTGTTCTCCCACCTCGCCGACCAGGCGCAATGGGACCCCGCGCTGATCAAGTCGGTACGCGGACGGCTGTCCCGATTCCCCATCGAAGGAGGATCGTTCCGATGAAGCGGCTGGCGAGTCTCGCCCTCACCGCGGTGGCGTTACCGGCAACGGTCCTCACCGTCGCGTTGTACGCCCTGGCCACCCGTCGACCCGGCCCGTACCAGCGTCTCTTCGAGACGCAATGGGACGCGATCCTCGCCGGCTTCGCGATCACCGGCGTCGGCCTGATCGGGCTGTCGTACGGGGCGCGGCTGTGCTTCAGCGTGCTGGGCGCCTACCAGCCGGAGAACGTGCGCTTCGGCCTGATCGCGATGGCGATCGGCGCAGTGATCGGGGGTGCCGGCGTCACGCTCCTGTGGGGGTTGCTGACACCCTGAACGGTCCGGCGGGCTCCGTCCGGCCACGATCCGCCGGACGGTCCTCAGGGCCTCTCGTCAGGTTGTCGTCGCCGCCGGGAACTCCGCGCGGGACGGGGGCATGCCCTCCGCCGTGCGGAGGCTGAGGACCATCGTCAGTCCCCCGCCCGGGGTGTCCTCGGCGGAGACCGTGCCGCCCATCGCCTCGACGAAGCCGCGGGCCACCGCGAGGCCGAGGCCCACGCCGGCGCCGCGCGGGGCGTCTCCGTAGCGCTGGAAGGCGCCGAAGATGCGGTCCTTGGCCTCGTCCGGGACGCCGGGGCCCCGGTCCACCACGCGCAGTTCGACGCGGTCGGCGATGGCGCTGGCGGCCACGAGGACCGGCTCGCCTTCCGGGCTGTACGTGACGGCGTTCTCGACGATGTTGGCGACGGCCCGTTCGAGCAGGCCCCGGTCGACGGCGACCATCGGCAGGGTCTCGGGGATGTCGAGCTCCACGCTGCCCTCCACCACCCCGACCAGCGCCATCGGGACGACCTCGTCGACGTCGGTCTCGCGGATGACGGGGGTGACGGTGCCGGTCTCCAGGCGGGAGACGTCGAGCAGGTTGCCGACGAGGTGGTCGAGGCGGTCCGCACCGTCCTCGATGCCCGCCAGGAGCTCCGCCCGGTCCTCCTCGGACCACTCGACGTCGTCGGCGCGCAGCGAGGTGACGGCGGCCTTGATGCCGGCGAGCGGGGTACGCAGGTCGTGGCTGACGGCCGCGAGGAGCGAGGTACGGATCTTGTTGCCCTCGGCCAGCTTGCGGGCCTCCTCGGCCTGACCCACGAGGCGCTGCCGGTCCAGGACGACGGCGGCCTGGGCGGCGAAGGCGCCGAGGACGCGCCGGTCCTCGGCCGGGAGGACCCGGCCGGTCAGGGCGAGCGCCAGGTGGTCGCCGACGGGCATGTCCACGTCCGCGTCCTCGGGCCGGCCGGTCCGCCGGGTGCCGACCCCGGCGACGCAGGACCAGGGGGCGGACTCCTCCCGGCGTTCGAGGAGGGCGACCGAGTCCATGACGAAGGTCTCCCGGACCCGTTCGAGGAGCGACTGCAGGCTGGTCTCCCCACGCAGCACGCTCCCGGCGAGGAAGGACAGCGTCTCGGCCTCGGCCCGCAGGCGGGCGGCCTGGTGGGTGCGGCGGGCCGCCAGGTCCACCACGGAGGCGACGGAGATCGCCACGCCCACGAAGATCACGAGGGCGACCATGTTCTTCGGGTCGGAGATCGTGAGTTCGTGGACCGGCGGGGTGAAGTAGTAGTTCAGGAGCACCGATCCGACCGCCGCGGAGGCGAGGGCCGGCTCGAGTCCGCCGAGCAGGGCGGCGGCGACGGTGAGGGTGAGGAAGAGCAGGACGTCGTTGGCGAGCCCGACGTCCGGGGCGACCCCGAGGAGCAGGGTGAGCAGCGTGGGGCCCACCAGGCCGGTGAACCAGCCCCAGAGGGTCCGGGAGCGGCCGAGCCGGGCGCCGCGGGCCACGGGCAGGCCGCGGCCCTTCGCCGCCTCGTCGTGGGTGACGATGTGGACGTCGAGGTCGGGTCCCGACTCGCGGGCGACCGTGGCGCTGACGCCCGGCCCGAACACGTACTGCCACGAGCGTCTGCGGCTCACGCCGAGGACGATCTGGGTGGCGTTGACCCCCCGGGCGAACTCCAGGAGGCCGGAGGAGACGTCGTCGCCGATGACGTGGTGGAACGTTCCGCCCAGGTCCTCGACGAGCGTGCGCTGGACGGCGAGTTCCTTGGGCGAGGCGGCCGTGAGGCCGTCGCTGCGGGCGATGTAGACGGCGAGCACCTCACCGCCCGCGCCCTTCTCCGCCAGCCGGGCGGCGCGCCGGATGAGCGTACGGCCCTCGGGACCGCCGGTGAGGCCGACGACGATGCGTTCGCGGGAGCCCCAGATCTTCGAGACGCGGTGCTCGGTGCGGTATTCCTGGAGGTACTCGTCGACCCGGTCGGCGGTCCAGAGCAGGGCGAGTTCACGCAGCGCCGTGAGGTTGCCCGGCCGGAAGTAGTTGGACAGGGCGGCATCGACCTTGTCCGGCTTGTAGATGTTGCCGTGGGCCATGCGCCGCCGCAGGGCCTGTGGCGACATGTCGACCAGCTCGATCTGGTCCGCCCGCCGCACGACCTCGTCGGGAACGGTCTCCTTCTGCCGCACGCCCGTGATCGACTCGACGACGTCGCCCAGCGATTCGAGGTGCTGGATGTTGACGGTCGAGACGACGTCGATCCCGGCGGCGAGGAGTTCCTCGATGTCCTGCCAGCGTTTGGAGTTGCGCGAGCCGGGCACGTTGGTGTGCGGCAGTTCGTCGACGAGGGCGACGGCGGGTTTCCTGGCCAGGACGGCGTCGACGTCCGTCTCGGTGAAGGTGGTGTCGCGGTACGCGATCGTCCGGCGCGGGACCTGCTCCAGACCGTGCAGCATCACCTCCGTACGCGGCCGGCCGTGGTGCTCGACGAAGGCGACGACACAGTCCGTGCCGCGCTCGACCCGACGGTGCCCCTCGGAGAGCATCGCGTACGTCTTGCCGACGCCCGGTGCCGCGCCGAGGTAGATCCGTAGCTTGCCGCGTCCCATGGTGGTGTGATGCCGTTTCTTCGATGGAGGACGGACCGGGGTGAGCGGGTCACGCCTCGAAGCGGTGGCCCATGCCGAGTTCGGTGATCAGATGGCGGGGGTGCGAGGGGTCTCGCTCCAACTTGCGCCGCAACTGGGCCATGTAGACCCGGAGATAGTTGGTCTTCCCGCCGTAGCTGGGGCCGGCTTGGTCATGTAGTCGTCCGCGCCCGCGTCGAGCGCGCGGATCTTGTCCTCGGAGCCGCTGCGGGCGGAGAGGACCAGGACCGGCGCCCGGCTCCAGCCGCGGAGGGCTCTGATGACGTCGACGCCGTCCATGTCGGGCAGTCCGAGGTCGATCAGGATCATGTCCGGCTGTTCCGCGGCCACGAGGCGGAGGGCGGTGGCACCGTCGGGTACCGCGTCCACCAGGTACTGACGGGCCTGGAGATTGATCACCAAGGCTCGTGCGAGCTGCGCGTCGTCCTCCACGACAAGCACCTGGGTCATCGGCGTGCTGCCTTCCTCTTGTCGTCCACGCGCGACGGGAGCCGGCGGGTCCGGGATCGTCCCGGAGACCCGCCGACTCCCCCTTCGTTGCTTCGAGGCCATCAGCCCTTGGTCAGTTCCTTGAGCGCGATGTTGAGCTCGAGGACGTTGACGCGGGGTTCGCCGATGAAGCCGAGGATCCGGTCGTCGGTGTGGTCGGCGACGATCTTCTCGACCTGCTCGACGCCCAGGCCGTTCTTCTCCGCCACCCGGTGGACCTGCAACTCCGCGTACTCCGGGGAGATGTGCGGGTCCAGGCCGGAGCCGGAGGAGGTGACGGCGTCGGCCGGCACGTCCTCGGGCTTCACCTTGTGGTCGGCGGTCGAGTTGTCCTTGACGACGGCCGCCTTGGCGTCCTTCACCCAGGTGATCAGGTCCTCGTTGTCACCGGAGCGGTTGGTCGCGCCGGACAGGATGATCGAGTACTGGCTGTTGACGCTGTTGGAGCCCAGACCGCTGGAGGGGCGCGGCTGGAACCACTTCAGGTCCGGGACCGCTGCCTCCTCGGCGTCGTCCGGGTTCTTCTTCGGCAGGTTGTAGGTCTGGCCGATGAGGTGGGAGCCGACGACCTTGCCCTCGCTCTTGATCTCGGAGCCGTTGGCCTTGTCGTTGAACGCCACCTGGGCCAGGCCCGTGACGACCAGCGGGTAGAGCACACCCGTCACGACGGTCAGGACCAGGAGGGCGCGCAGGCCCGCCCAGAGCAAGCGCCCTGCGTTTCCTACGGAGTTGTTCATGATCAGCACGCTTTCCGAATCAACGCAGCCCGGGGATGAGGGAGATGAGAAGGTCGATGATCTTGATGCCGATGAACGGGGCGATCAGGCCACCGAGACCGTAGATACCGAGGTTCCGGCGGAGCATCCTGTCCGCGCTCGTCGGCCGGTACCGCACGCCCTTCAGCGCGAGCGGGACCAGCGCGATGATGATCAGCGCGTTGAAGATGACCGCGGAGAGGATCGCGGACTCCGGCGAGGACAGGCCCATGATGTTGAGCTTGTCCAGCGACGGGTAGGCCACCGTGAACATCGCGGGGATGATGGCGAAGTATTTCGCGACGTCGTTGGCGATGGAGAAAGTGGTCAGCGCGCCTCGGGTGATGAGGAGTTGCTTGCCGATCTCGACGATCTCGATGAGCTTGGTCGGGTTGGAGTCCAGGTCCACCATGTTCCCGGCCTCCTTGGCGGCCGAGGTACCCGTGTTCATCGCCACACCGACGTCCGCCTGCGCCAGCGCCGGAGCGTCGTTCGTACCGTCACCGGTCATCGCGACCAACTTGCCCCCGGCCTGCTCGCGCTTGATCAGCGCCATCTTGTCCTCGGGGGTGGCCTCGGCGAGGAAGTCGTCGACGCCCGCCTCCTCGGCGATGGCCTTCGCGGTCAGCGGGTTGTCACCCGTGATCATGACCGTCTTGATGCCCATGCGGCGCAGTTCGTCGAACCGCTCCCGCATGCCTTCCTTGACGACGTCCTTGAGGTGGATGACGCCGAGGACGCGGGCGCCCTTGTCGTCGTCCACGGCGACCAGCAGCGGCGTGCCGCCGGCCTGGGAGATCGTGTCGTTGAGCTTCCGGGCGTCGTCGGAGACGGAACCGCCCCGCTCCTCGACCCAGGCGAGGACCGAACCGGTCGCGCCCTTGCGGATCTTGCGCCCGTCGACGTCCACACCCGACATCCGGGTCTGGGCGGTGAAGGCGATCCACTCGGCGCCGGACAGCTCGCCCTGGTGACGCTCGCGCAGCCCGTACTTCTCCTTGGCGAGGACCACGATCGAGCGGCCCTCGGGCGTCTCGTCGGCGAGCGACGACAGTTGGGCGGCGTCCGCGACCTCGGCCTCGGTGGTGCCCTTGACCGGGACGAACTCGGAGGCCTGGCGGTTGCCGAGGGTGATGGTGCCGGTCTTGTCCAGGAGCAGAGTGGAGACGTCACCGGCGGCCTCGACCGCGCGGCCCGACATGGCGAGGACGTTGCGCTGCACGAGGCGGTCCATGCCGGCGATGCCGATCGCGGAGAGCAGCGCGCCGATCGTCGTCGGGATCAGACACACGAGGAGGGCCGTGAGGACGATCATCGAGGTCTGCTCGTCGGCGCCCGCGTAGATCGCGAACGGCTTCAGCGTGACGACGGCCAGCAGGAAGACGATCGTGAGGGACGCGAGGAGGATGTTGAGGGCGATCTCGTTCGGGGTCTTCTGCCGCGCGGCACCCTCGACCAGGTTGATCATCCGGTCGATGAAGGTCTCGCCGGGCTTCGTCGTGATCTTGACGACGATCCGGTCGGACAGCACCTTCGTACCGCCGGTGACGGCCGAACGGTCGCCGCCGGACTCGCGGATGACCGGGGCCGACTCGCCGGTGATGGCGGACTCGTCGACGCTCGCGACCCCCTCGACGACGTCACCGTCGCCGGGGATGACGTCGCCGGCCTCGCAGACCACCAGGTCGCCGATCTTCAGCTCGGTGCCGGGGACGCGCTCCTCGTTCCTGCCGATCAGGCGGCGCGCGACCGTGTCGGTCTTGGCCTTGCGGAGCGTGTCGGCCTGCGCCTTGCCCCGGCCCTCGGCCACGGCCTCCGCCAGGTTGGCGAAGATCGTGGTGAGCCAGAGCCAGCCGGCGATCGCCCAGCCGAACCAGTCGCCCGGGTCCTTGATCGCGAGCACGGTGGTGACCACCGAGCCGACCAGGACCACGAACATCACGGGCGACTTGACCATCACGCGCGGGTCGAGTTTCTTGATCGCGTCCGGGAAGGACGTGACCAGCTGCTTCGGGTCGAACAGACCCCCGCCGACCCGTCCGGCCGGCTTGTGTCCTGCGGACAGGTCGCCGTGCGGCGCCTTCGTCGGGGTGAGGGTGGACATGGCGTCCTCGTGCTTCTTCACGTCGATGTTCATGCCGCGAGCCCTTCGGCGAGCGGGCCAAGGGCGAGGGCCGGGAAGTAGGTCAGACCGGTGATGATCATGATCGTGCCGACCAGAAGACCGGTGAACAGCGGCTTCTCGGTCCGCAGCGTGCCCGCGGTCTCAGGAACGGGCTTCTGCTCGGCCAGCGAACCGGCCAGGGCCAGGACGAACACCATCGGCAGGAACCGGCCGAGCAGCATCGCGATGCCGATCGTCGAGTTGAACCACTGGGTGTCGGCGTTCAGACCCGCGAACGCGGAACCGTTGTTGTTGGCGCCGGAGGTGTAGGCGTAGAGGATCTCGGAGAAGCCGTGCGCGCCGCTGTTCGTCATCGAGTTCGCCGGGGTGTCCAGCGCCATCGCCGCGGCGGTGAAGCAGAGCACCAGCGCCGGGGTGACCAGGATGTAGCAGGCCGCGTACTTGATCTCGCGGTTGCCGATCTTCTTGCCCAGGTACTCGGGCGTGCGGCCGACCATCAGACCGGCGATGAACACCGCGATGATCGCCATGATCAGCATGCCGTAGAGGCCGGAACCGACACCGCCGGGAGCGATCTCGCCGAGCTGCATGCCCAGCATCGTGATCCCGCCGCCGAAGCCGGTGTAGGAGGAGTGGAAGGAGTTGACCGCACCCGTGGAGGTGAGGGTCGTGGCCACGGCGAAGATCGACGAACCGCCGATGCCGAACCGGGTCTCCTTGCCCTCCATGGCACCGCCGGCCAGGTCGAACGCCGGACCGCCGTGGTGGAACTCGGTCCACATCATCAGCGCGGTGAAACCGAGCCAGATCGTGGCCATCGTCGCCAGGATCGCGTAACCCTGCTTCAGCGAGCCGACCATCCGGCCGAACGTGCGGGTCAGCGCGAAGGGGATGACGAGGATCAACCAGATCTCGAACAGGTTCGAGAGCGGGTTGGGGTTCTCGAAGGGGTGGGCGCTGTTGGCGTTGAAGTAACCGCCACCGTTCGTGCCCAGCTCCTTGATGACCTCCTGCGAGGCGACCGCGCCGCCGTTCCACTGCTGCGAGCCGCCCATGAACTGGCCGACCTCGTGGATACCGGCGAAGTTCTGGATCGCGCCGCACGCGACCAGGACCAGGGCGCCCACGACCGCGATCGGGAGCAGGATGCGGACGGTGCCGCGGACCAGGTCGGCCCAGAAGTTGCCCAACTCGCCCGTACGGCTGCGGGCGAAGCCGCGCACGAGGGCGACGGCGACGGCGATGCCGACGGCGGCCGAGACGAAGTTCTGCACCGCGAGGCCGCCGGTCTGCACGACGTGGCCCATGGCCTGCTCGCCGTAGTACGACTGCCAGTTCGTGTTCGCCACGAACGAGGCGGCGGTGTTGAACGCCTGGTCGGGGTCGATCGACGCGAAGCCGAGCGAGCCGGGCAGCGAACCCTGCAGCCGCTGCAGCAGGTAGAGGAAGAGGACGCTCACCACGGAGAAGGCGAGGACGCCGCGCAGATAGGCGGGCCAGCGCATCTCCGTGTTCGGGTTGGCCCCGATGCCCTTGTAGATCCACTTCTCGACCCGCAGATGCTTGTCGGAGGAGTAGACCCGGGCCATGTGGTCACCGAGCGGCCGGTAGGCAAGCCCGAGAGCGGCGATCAGCGCGAGGAGCTGGAGGACACCAGCAAGAACAGGGCTCATGTCCGTACTCAGAACCTCTCCGGCTTGACGAGGGCGAGGACGAGATAGACCAGCAGGGCGACGGCCACGATCAGACCGACGATGTTCTCGGCAGTCACAGCTTGGCCACCCCCTTGGCGATGAAGGCCACCAGCGCGAAGACCGCGATCGTGGTGACGACGAAGGCCAGGTCGGCCATCGTGAGCTCCTGAGTGAAGAACGGATTCTCGGACTGGATGAGCAAAGCGCCTTTCGGCCACTCCGCAGCCGCCGTTAACGCCTCCCTGACGACCGGGGGCGCGCTCTTTACGGATCCTCTACGGGCCGGCGCGACCGGGCCCGAGGCAGCGGGCTTCGAGGCCCGTCGGTGCCCCTTGCGTGCTGCCCCGGTCGGCCGTCAGAGGGCCGTCAAATCCTGTGCGCGAGTGCGCACGGAGCGTCGCCGGGCGGCTGGATTCCCGTCTCGGTCGCTCACCGACCCGGGACGTCAGTGGCCTGACCGTCCCCGGCGGCACCGGGCGGAGGGTCCTTGACGGATTTCTGGCGGCGGTCGGTCAGCAGCGGAAGCGGAGGCGGCAGATCACCGCGTCGGTGTCGCGGCGGACGGCGTGGGCGACGACCGCGCCGCGCTGGTTCTGCAGCAGCCGCTGCCAGAGGTGCGCGGGCTCCGCCTCCGGGATGAGGACGGTGACCTGGGTGCCCGGTTCGGTCTCCGCGAGGCCGCGGACGTACGCGGTGATGGGGCGGCCGAGCGAGCGGCGCTCGGAGGAGAGCCTGACGAGGTCGATGCCCGGGTTCCAGAGTGCCCAGTCGCGTTCCAGGGCCTCGGTCGCGGCGCGGTCCTCCGGCTCCGGGTGGCAGACGGTCACGGCGCGGACCTCGTCGCCGAGGGAGACGGCCGCCGTGAGGGCCTCGCTGGTGAGGCGCGCCAGGGAGGAGACGGGGACGAGGACCAACGACCGCTCGCGGTGCGGGGGTTCGGGGATCCGGCCGACGCCGAGGCGCTCGCCGATCGTGCCGTACGCGCGGTGCACGGTTTCGAAGACGAGGACGAGGAGCGGCAGCGCGATCACGATCAGCCAGGCGCCGTCGTGGAACTTGGTCGCCGTGACGACGACGGCGGAGACACCGGTCAGGAGGGCGCCGAGGCCGTTCAGGGCGGCCTTGCCCGCCCAGCGCGGGCCGCGTTCGCGGCGCCAGTGCAGCACCATGCCGGTCTGGGCGATGGTGAAGCCGACGAAGACACCGATCGCGAAGAGCGGGACGAGGGTGTTGGTGTCGCCGCCGGAGAAGAGCAGCAGCGCGGCGGGGACGAGCGAGAGCCAGACGACACCGTGGCGGTGGACCTGGCGGTCCGCCTTGAGACCGAAGACGTGCGGCAGGTAGTTGTCACGGGCGAGCAGCTTCAGCAGGACGGGCAGGCCGCCGAAGGAGGTGTTCGCGGAGAGCGGGAGCAGCACCACGGTGGCGAACTGGATGACGTAGAAACCCCAGTTGTGGCCGAGGGAGGCGTCCGCGAGCTGCGCGAGGACGGTGACGCCCTCGACCGGCTGGAGCCCGAAGCGGGAGATCAGGACGGACAGGCCGATCAGCATCACGCCGAGCAGCGCACCGAGGGCCACCTCCGCGCGCATCGCCCGCTTGGCGGCGGGGGCGCGGAAGGACGGCACCGCGTTGGCTATCGCCTCGACCCCGGTGAGCGCGGAGCAGCCCGAGGCGAAGGCCTTCAGGAGCAGCAGCGCGCCGACGGTGCCGGCGTTGTCGGCGAGGACGGAGGCGTGGCCCGCGGAGGCGGCCGTGGAGACGGGCGCGTCACGGAAGAGGCCGACGGTGATGAGGACGAGGATCGCGCCGATGAAGACGGCGGTCGGCACGATGAAGGCACGCGCCGAGTCCACGATGCCGCGCAGGTTCACGGCGGTGATGAGGACGAGGACGGCGAGGCAGATCCAGAGGCGCTCACCGTAGAGCGCGGGGAAGGCCGAGGTGAGGGCCGCGACACCGGCGGTGACGGCCACGGCGACGTTGAGGACGTAGTCCAGGACGAGGGAGCCCGCCGCGACGAGGCTGGTCCGCCGGCCCAGGTGGGCCTTGGCCACCGCGTAGGCTCCGCCGCCGTCCGGGAAGGCCTTGATGACCTGCCGGTACGAGGCGACCAGGACGGCCAGCAGGCCGGCGATGGCGAGCGTGACCGGGAGGGTGAAGCCGAGGCCGTGCGCGCCGGCCGCGGCGAGGACGAGGACGATCGCCTCGGGTCCGTAGGCCACCGAGGCCATCGCGTCGAGCGACAGCGCGGCGAGCCCGGTGACGGCGGTCAGCCGGTGGCGCGCACCGGTATCGGGGGGCTCCTCGGCGCTGGGGCGGCACCGGTCTCGGTGGTCAGGACGGCCATCTTGCTGATCCCTTTCGTGGCGGGTCCGCTCAGGTTCGGCCCCCGCGGAGCCGCTTTCCCGCGGCCCTTGCGCGCTCTTGACGCGCCCCCGCCCCCTCCTTACGCATCCCTGACAACGATCTCGGCCATGGGGGTCCCGGCCCGTCTGTCAACGCGCGGTCAGCGGAATGTCAGCGGGGCCCGGCAACGTCGTACCCGTCCGCCGGGAACGCCCGGGGGCTGGAGGAGGGAGTGTCGGATGTCGTACGCCGTCCGGGCCGAAGGCCTGGTCAAGAGGTACGGAACCACGGTCGCGCTGGACGGGGTCGGTCTGACCGTGCGGCCCGGCGAAGTGGTGGCCCTGCTCGGGCCCAACGGCGCGGGCAAGACGACGGCCCTGCGCGTCCTGGCCACCCTCGCCCGGCCGGACGCGGGCCGCGCGACGGTCTGCGGCCATGACGTCGTACGGGAGCGGGCGCGGGTCCGCGAGCTGATCGGGGCCACGGGGTGGCCGGCCGGGGGCGGGTTCGGCGAGGGGTTGTACGGAGGGGGGTTGGAGGGGTTGGACGGATTGGAGGGGTTGCGCGGCGAGGGGTTGTACGGCGAGCCGTCCTGGGGCGGGCCCGACGAGGCGGCCCGGGGCGGGGGCGGTCGGGAGGCGCGGGCCCGGGCCGGTGACCTGCTGGAGCGCTTCGAGCTGACCGGCGCCGTCGGCCGCCCGGTCGGCACGCTCTCCGACGGGGTGCGGCGCGGCCTGGAACTGGTGGCGCGTCTGCTCGGCGGTCCCCGGGTGCTGCTCCTGGACGAGCCGGACAGGGGGCTCGATCCCCGGGCCCGGCGGACGGTGCGGGACGTCGTCCGGCAGCTGGCGGCGGAGGGGAAGGCCGTGCTGTTCACGACCCAACACCCGGGCGAGGCAGACGGTTTGGCCGACCGTGTCACCCTCCTGGACGACGGCAGGGTCGTCGCGGAGGGGCGGCCGGAGGAGCTCAAGCGGCGGATCGGCGAACCGTCGCTGCGGGTCCGTCCGAGCCTGGCAGGGGACGGGGACGCGGTGGGCCGGATCCTGACCGAGCTGACCGGCACGGGCCCGTCACGCGACCGGCACACCGGTCTCCTCTCCGTACCGGCCTCCGATCCGATGCTGCTCTCCGCGCTCGTACGGCGCCTGGAGCGCGCCGGCATCGGCACCGAGGACCTGGGCCTGTGCCGGCCGGGCCTGGAGGACGTCGTGGCCACCCTGACAGGCGGCGGATCCGCCGACCAACCGGCAGCGCGACCGGCTCGCCGACTCGGTGACCGGCCCGAGCCCGGCAGCGCGACCGGCTCGCCGACTCGGTGACCGGCCCGAGCCCGGCACCGTGACCGACCCACGGCCGGCGGCACGTTGAGCTACCCCGTCACGCCTCCGCCCCCGGCGGCGCGCGGAACCGCCCCCTCAGCCCCCCGCCCCCGGCGGCGCGCGAAATCGGCCCTCAGACCCCCGCGCCCGGCGGCGCCCCCAACTCTCCGATCTGGGCCAGCGCCTCCGGACGCGGCGTCTCGGCCCCGCGTCGGAAGGCCTCGGCGTACGCGTCCTCGCCGATCCGCTCCCGCAGGCGGGCGATCAGATCGCGCTCGTCGGGGTCGCCGTGGTCGAACGCGCCGCGCACGGACCGCGTCAGGCCGAGGGCGGTCGCGGCGCCGGCCGCGTCGCCCTCCAGCGCCCGCAGGCGGGCGAGGAGCAGCGCGCACCCGGCCACCGCGTCGCTGTCGCCCCCGTTGAGCAGGCCCCGGACGCTCCGCGGGAACAGGGCGCGCGCCCCGTCGACGGCGCCTTCCGCGAGCCGGTTCGCCATCCTGTCGGCGGCGAGGATGTCCCGGCTCGTCTCCTCGGCGTACGGGAGCCGGTGGACCAGGGCGTCCATGCGGTCCAGGGCCTCGTCGGCGCGGGCCAGGTCGCCCATGGCGCGGTACACGGCGGCGAGCTGGGACAGCATCCCGACCTCGACCCTCCGGTGGCCGCGCTCCTTCCCCTGCCGCATGGCGGCCCGGACGTCCCGCAGGGCCCCTTCCAGGTCGCCCGTGCGCCGCCGTTCCATCGCGAGCCGGGACTTGGCCCACAGCAGGTGTTCCTCGGTGCCGAGTTCGTCGCTGATGGCGACGGCCCGTTCGAAGGCCGCGAAGGCCTCGTCGTGCTCGCCGCGCACGGAGTGGTGGCCTCCGACAGGGAGCAGCGTCATCACGAGCCCCCAGCGGTCCCCCACCTCCTCGAAGCCGCGCAGCGCCTCGTACCGCGCTTGGACGCCGCTCTCCAGGTCCCCCTGCTCCCGGAGGACGAAGTCGTGGCCCCAGTACGCACTGGCCCGGACCCAGGGGTCCGAGGACCGTAGGGACTGCTGGAGGCCGCGCTCCCGCTCCTCCTCGGAGCCCGCGAGCTGGGACATCCGTAGCAGCGGCAGCGCCGGATGGAAGGCGAGCACCTCGGCCCGGTCGACGTCCTCCGGTGCCGTGGGGGCCTCGCCGCCCTCGGAGTCGGGGGCGCCGGCCGCGCTCCGGACGAGTCCGAAGGCCACCCGCGTCTCCTCGGGGAGCGCGGCGCCGAGGTCGAGGACCCCGGCAAGGAAGGTCTCGAACTGGGTGGTCATCCCCCTGATGCCCCAGTACCAGAACAGGGCCCGGACGAAGCGGGCCGCCCGTGCCGCGTCGCGCGCGTCGAGGACCGAGCGCAGCGCGGCGACCATGTTGTCGTGCTCGGCGTCGAAGCCCGCGATCGCGCGGAGCTGTTCGCGGGTGCGGAGAAGGGGTTCGAGCTCCTCGGCGAGGGCGAGGAAGTGGTCGGCGAACGGCAGGGAGACGTCGTCCCCGTCCCGTACGAGCCGGTCGGCGGCGAAGGCGCGGACCGTCTCCAGCATCCGGTACCGGGGCTCGCCCTCGCCGGAGCGGGTCACCAGGGACTTCTCGACCAGAGTGTCGAGTACGTACACCACGTCATCGGTGGGCAGGGCGGCGTCGGCGCAGACGCCCTCCAGGGCGGCGACGGTGGCTCCGCCGGGGAAGACCGACAGCCGGCGCGCCAGGATCCGTTCGGGCTCGTCGAGGAGGTCCCAGCTCCACTCGACCAGGGCGAGGAGCGTGCGCTGCCGGGGCAGCGCGGTGCGGCTTCCCGAGGTGAGCAGGCGGAAGCGGTCGTCGAGGCGGCGCGCGATCTGGTCGACGCTCATCGAGCGCAGCTTGGCCGCGGCCAGCTCCAGGGCGAGGGGCATCCCGTCGAGGCGTCGGCAGATCTCCACGACGGCGGCCGCTGTCGTCCCGTCGAGGGTGAAGTCGGGGCGGACGCCGACGGCCCGGTCGACGAAGAGCCGGACGGCGGCCGCGTCACCGGCATCGGCGAGCTCGTGGGCGGGTGCGGGGAGCTCCAGCGGGCCGAGCGGGCAGAGCACCTCCCCGGTGATGGCGAGGGCTTCCCTGCTGGTGGCGAGGATCCTCAACTGCGGGAGCCTGTCGAGGAGTTCCTCGGCGAGTTCGGCTGCGGCCTCGACGAGGTGCTCGCAGTTGTCGAGGACGAGCACGGCCTCGCCGCCCTCGAAGAGCTCGGCCAGCCGGTCGACGGGGGTGGAGCGCAGGCCCTGTGCGCCGTCGTAGAAGCGGCCGTCCTTGGAGCTGAGCGCGCCGAGGACCGCGTCGGCCAGCTGGTCGCCCGGGCCGATGCCCGCCAGCGGTGCGAACCAGACCCGGCCGCGCCCGTGGGCCCGGTGCCGGGTCGCGGCCTCCAGGGAGAGCCGGGTCTTCCCTGCGCCGCCGAAGCCGACGACGGTGACGAGCCGAGAGAAGGCCAGCAGCCCGGCGACCCGTCCGAGCTCCCCGTCCCGGCCGACGAAGCTCGTCAGGCGGGCCGGAAGCCGGCTGGGCGCGGCCTCGGTCCGGGCCGATGGCGTGGTCAACTCTCCCCGTAGAAGCGCGAGATGGACTTCCTGGAGCTCCGCCGACGGATCGACGCCGAGTTCGTCGCCCAGGTGGCCGCGCATCTGCTCGTACACGGCGAGGGCGTCGGACTGGCGCCCGGCGGCGGACAGCGCGCGCATCCGCAGACCGGCGAGGCGTTCGCTCAACGGGCGTTCCACGCCCGCCGCTTCGAGGTCGGCGAGGACCTCGGCGTACCGGCCGAGGCGGAGTTCGGCGTCGAAGCGGTCCTCGGCGGCCGCGGCTCGCAGATCGTCCAGGCGGGTGGCGGCGGCGCGGGCGAAGGGGGCGTCCAGGACGTCGGCGAGCGCCGGACCCCGCCACAGTCCGAGCGCCGCGCCGAGCAGCGAGGCGGCCTCGTCCGGATCCCCGCCGGCCAGTTCGCGCCTGCCGCGCGCGGCCAGCTCCTCGAAGCGGTGGGCGTCGATGTCCTCGTCCCGTACCGAAAGCCGGTATCCGCCGGCGCCGGACTCCAGGGTGGCAACGCCCCGCAGGGCCTTGCGCAGCCGGGACACCAGGGCCTGGAGGGCGTTCTGCGCCTCGGCCGGGGAGTCGGCGCCCCACAGCCCGTCGACGAGGGTGTCGACGGAGACGGGCCGTCCGCCCTCCAGGGCGAGCCTGGCCAGCAGCATGCGCAGTCGGACGCCGCCGATGTCGACGGACGAACCGTCGTCGCCCGCGGCCCCCACCGGACCGAGCAGCACGATCTTCACGGCGGCAACCTCCCCCTGGCGCGACGAACTCCGGCATCCTATCGATCATGCGTTCCCGAGTGTCGCCTCGGTCGGCTCCGTCACCGACGTACGGTGTGAGCCGGACAGTTGACGACACACGCAATGCGGGCGACACGGGCGACGGAAGGGTGAGCGATGGTTCCGGGGACGGTGCAGCAGCTGACCATCCTGCTGGTTCTGGTGCTGCCCGGAGTCTTCTACCAGGCCGTACGGGAGCATCTGCGCGGCGCGGTCGCGGCGGAGCAGGAGCCGCAGAACCGGATCGTGCGGGCCATCGCGGCGGGGGCCCTGCTCGACGCCGCCTACGCGGTGGCCGCCGGGCCGTGGCTGGTGCGGCTGCTCGCGGGGCAGGGCAAGGGGCCGGTCGCCGGGGTGCTGGCGCACCCTCGGGAGGCGGGCCTCGCGGCGCTCCTCCTGGTGGTCCTGGTGCCGGCCGGAATCGCCTGGGCGGAGGCCCGGTTGGACCGGCGGCGCAGGCGGGCCCGGTACGAGCCGACGCCGACGGCCTGGGACGCGCTCTTCCGGGACCGCGGCTCGTGCTTCGTCCGGGCCCGGCTCAAGAACGGCCTGTGGGTGGGTGGTTGGCTGGGGTCGAGGTCGGCGGTGTCGGCCTATCCGCAGCCGGGCGACGTCTATCTGCAGGCCCAGTACCGGATGGGGCCCGACGGTAGGTTCCTCGGGCGGGTTCCGGACACCGGCGGGGTGTATCTGCGCGCCGCCGACATCGACGTACTGGAAGTACTGCTGCGACCGACGGCGCCGGGCGTCCCCTCGACGCGGTCGCACGGGGAGGAAGGAGCCGATCATGACACGACATCACAAGCAGGGTGAGGACGAGGAGTTGGACGATCTGCTCGCGGAGTTCTCGGAGCGCCGGACCTACCGGCCGTCCGACGACGCGGCGGAGCCGGAGGACGTTCCCCAGGCACCGTCCGGTACGGCGATGGGCGAGGCGGCGTCGTCGTCGTCCGAGTGACACGCCCTGACCGCCCTGCGCGGCCGTCGCGTGTCTCACGGACCGGTGTGGATGTGCGCGGCCCACAGGTGCGGGGCGCGGGCGAGACGGCGGCGCAGCTCCCTGACCGGGTGGTGCAGGGCTGTCGCCGGGTCGATCGGTCGGCCCCGTGCGAGGTCGTCCACGAGGCTCGCGTACAGCTGCTCGGTCAGCCGGGTCGCCACCTTGTCGGCGACGGGCCAGAGCGTGCCGATCACATGCGGGTATCCGGCCAGTTGGAACGCGGAGGCCAGGTGCACCGCCTCGTCGGGCAGCGTGAACCCGCCCTGGGACGTCGAGCAGGCCGACAGGACGGCGAGGACCGCCTCGCGGGGGCGCTGCTCGGCGGCGTCGCGGACCGTGAGCCGCCCGTCGTGGAGCATCAGCCCGCTCGCGGACGGCGTGTCCGGGTCGCTCACGCCGTGGCAGCTGAAGTGGACCCAGGGGTGCGCCGGCAGGGCGTCACGGACGGCCGCGACGGTGGCGGCTTCGCCCTCGAGTTCGACGTGCGCGGGGAACAGCTTCCGTAGCGCCTTCGCCTCCTGGGAGGCGCCGGGCAACGAGGGGGCGCCGGGGGTGTCGGCCAGGGTGACGATCAGCGGGGTGGGCGCGGTCACGGCGGCCCCCGCGGGCGCCTGCCGGGCGCGTATCAGGGCGCGCAGGGTCGGGGTGTACGAGGAGACGACCCGGTCCATGACGGTCTCGCCCACCCTCGGGTCGGGACGTCCCGCGGCGTGCAGCGGCAGGAACGACAGCCAGCCGGTGGGGCACCACCACAGTCGGGTGGACGGTCCGTCCTCGCGCGGGGCGGCGAGCGGGCCCAGCCGGTCGAGGACCGGTTCGGCGACGGCGGACCAGAGCCAGTCCAGGGTGCCGGACAGGGTTCCCATCGCGGTGAAGGCCTGGCGGGCCCCTTGGTCCCCGTACGCCTGGTCGACAGCCTCGACGAACTCCGTGACCCGGTCGAGGGCTTCGTCGAACGTCAGGGCGGGCAGCGGCACGACCTGGATGCCCTCGTCGGCGGTGACGAGGAGGGCGTCGGAGCCGTGTCGGCTGACGTTGACGACCACGACCGGTCCGCCGGAGGCCGCGCCGAGCAGCTCCGCCGCCGTCGGCGTGCCCAGGAAGTCTTCGAGGCCGCGCAGCCGGCGGATCCGGTCGAGGAGCTCGTCCCACCTCCGGGCCAGGGCGTGCCGCGACTCGGCGAGCAGCCCGGCCTCGTGCCCCGAGTACGACGGGCCGGCGTGTCCGAGATCGGCGGGGATCATCATCGTGGTGCCGTCGCCGGTCGACCCGGCGCTCAGGGCGTCGCGGACCCGCTCGAACTCGGCGGCCAGGGCGGGGTCGGCCGCACGCAGCCGGGAGAGGTCGCCGCGAGCCTCCACGCCCTGGGCGAGCAGGATGCCACGGCCCTGTTCGAGGAGGGTGAGCGCGGCCGGCGGGTCGCCCGCGCGCAGCGCGAAGGCGGCGGCGTCGGAGGCGAGGCCGGTGCCGATGACCAGCCGGTCCTCCTGGTCCGCGCGGCCGAGACCGCGTGGGGCGAGCCGGGGCAGCAGACCGACGGCGTACGCGTAGCCGCCGAGCGCCTCGGCGTCGTCACCGGCGGCGGCCGCCGCGTCGCCCCAGGAACGGGCGGCCAGCAGCCGCTTGGAAACCGAGGCGACCGTGCTGTGGGCGGCCTGCCGCGCGCACCGCACCGCCTCGGCGAGATCCGTCGCCCGCGCGGCACGGTTCGACACCCCGTCGCGATCCGCCCGCGCGGCACCGGCTGACATCCCGTCGAGGCGGGCTCGGGCGAGCTGGGTTCTGGCCAGGATCCACAGGGCCTGCGGGTGGTCCGGGTGGTCCTCGGAGAGTCGGCCGAGCGCCTCCCGTACGGCGCTCAGGCCTCGGTCAAGCAGGGGGCGCAGGTCCGGGCTCGTGGGGTCCTCGGCCACGTCCGCGGTGGCCATGATGGTGCCGGCCACGTTGAGCAGGGCGATCGTCCGCCGGGGGTGGCGGTCGTGGAGGCCCGCGACGGCCTCCTCCAGGACGCGCCTCGCCTCCAAAAGGAGCTCGGTGTCCACGTCCCCGTCGCGGGGCATGGCGACACGGTGCAGCACGACGCCGAGGTTGACGCGCGCGATGTCCCTGCCGTGCCGCTCGCCGTGTTCCAGGGAGATGGCCTCGCGCAGCAGCTCCGCCGCCTCGTCGGCGGCGGCCCGGTCGCCGGTGACGTAGTACCGGACGCTCAACGCCTCGGCGAGGTTGGAGAGTTGGACGGCTCGTTCGAAAGAGGTCGGTGTGCCCTCGGCCACGGCGCGGCGCAGGACGGTCAGGCCCTCGGCGAGCCAGGTGCGGTCGCCGGTGATGCGCGAACGCCGCACGAGGGCGAGGCCCAGGTTCATGAGGACGCCCGAGCGCCCCGTGTGATGGGCGGGGACGGCGGCGGTGGCCTCCCGCAGGATGCCGAGGGCCGTGTCCATGAGGGTGTCGTCGACGGTGTCGGCGGCGCGGCCGAAGAGGGCGTTGCCGTAGTTGGTGAGGGCCACGTGGCGCTCGCCGGGTTCCTGGGTGCTGTCGATCGCGGCGCGGTAGTGGTCCAGGGCTTCCGAGCGCAGGGACTCGTCCGGGGTGCGCTGGTGGAGCTCCAGGAGGACGTTGGCGAGGTTGACGCGGGCGCGCCACACGGAGGCCGGGCGGGTGCCCGCGGCCCTCGGGGAGGCGGCCTCCGCCGCGGCGACGGCCTGTCGTTGACGGTGGACGGCTTCTTCGAGGGGCGCCTCGTCGCCGGTGAAGCGCGTGAGGGAGCGCAGGGCGTTGCCGAGACGGGTGTAGTTGTCGGTCGTACCGGGCACGGCGGGGCCTCCGGCACGGAGGGCCTCGCGCAGCACGTGGACGGCCTCCTCGACGAGGGCGACGTCCGAGCGGTGCTGGCCGAGGCGTTGGAGCGCGTCGCCCAGGTTGCCGAGGCGGTGCGCGCGGTAGTGGTCGTGCGGGCCGGTCAGCGCGACGGCCTCCCGGTGCGCCCGTACGCCCTCGGACAGCGGGGACTCGTCGGCGGTGAGGGTGCCCAGGCGCGCCAGCGCGGCGCCGAGGTTGGAGCAGGCCGCCGCCCTGTCGTGCACGGACTCGGGCGGGGCGGCCGCCACGGCGAGGCGCAGGGCGCGCACGGCTTCGACGCAGGCTCCGGGGTCGTCGGTCGTGTCGGCCTGCTCCAGAAGGACGCAGCCGAAGTCGGACAGGTACTCCGAGCGCCGCGGATCGTCCTCGCCCAACAGGTCGAGCGCCTCCTCGATCAGGGCGAACCCTTCACGGCGTACGTCCTCGGCGTGCGCCGCCGCCGGGGCGGAGAGGGGGCCGTGCGCCTCGGCGAGGTTCGCCCGTCGGACGAGCGACTGCCCGAGGGAGTTGCGGGCGGCGGCGCCGTCGCCGTCGTTCCCGACCGTCAGCATGACGCACTCCCGGTACGTACGCTCCGCCTCCGCCGCGTGCGCCTCGGCCTGCTCGCCCGTGCCGCGGCCCGACGCGTCCAGCACCCGCGCCAGTCTGAGCAGCACGCGGGCGCGCCCGCCGGAGTGCGGCGTGGTGTCGGCGGCGACGCGGCGCAGCAGCGCGAGCGCTTCGGCGAGCGCCTCGGGCGCGTCGCCGACGGCGTTGGCGCGCAGCCGCAGCAGGTCGGCAAAGTCCACGGCCCGGCCCTCGTACTGACCGTCGTGCGGCGCGGTGGCGTCCAGCGCGCTCCTGGCGTGCCCGATCGCGGAGTCCAGTTCGGCGAGGACGCCGGTCTCGACGTACCGGGTGCGCAGGACCTCGGACAGGACGTACCGGGCGTGGGCGTGGGCCGGGTGACCGGGCGGGGCCGCCGCCAGGGCGTCGCCGGCGGCTCGGTGCGCGTCGTCGAGGGCGGCGGGGTTCCTGGCGTTGATCGCGCGGCCGTTGAGGGCGAAGGCGAGGTGGGAGAGGTAGAGGGAGGCCTCGACCGGGTTGCCGGCCACGGCGGCCGCGCGTCGGACGGTATCGACGCCCTCGTCCTGGAGCGCGGTCCGGTCCTGGGCTCCGGTGACATGCGGCGGCGCGAGGGAGAGCGCGATCGCCGCCATGCCCAGATCGGAGAGATGGGCGGCGGGCGGCGCCTGCCCCGGGGGCTCGGCCGCGATCGACCGACGCAGGAAGTCGACGGCCTCGACGAGGAGCTCCGGCTCGTCGAGCCGTGTCGCTGCGCTGAGGAGCGCGGAGCCGAGCAGGCCGAGGTGCAGGGCGTGGTACGGCTCTCCCGGCAGGCTCACGCGCAGCGTCCGGCGCAGGGTGTCGACGCTCTCGCGCGCCGTGTCCGGATCGGACGAGGCCTCCGCCGCGTGCCTCAGGACGAGACCCAGGTTGCCCTGTCTGCGGGCCTGTTCGACCCGCTCCGGGGAGGCGGCGGCCACGGAGGCGCGGCTGTGGCGGACGGCCTCTTCGAGGAGTTCGGGGCCGCCGCCGTCCCGGAATCCGTAGAGGAGGACCAGACCGAGGTCGGACAGGCACGTGCCCTGTTCGGCGCTGCCCTGGGGGAACCCGGCGACGGCGTGGCGCAGCAGCGCGGCCGATGCGGGCAGCAGGACCGGATTGCGGTGCTGTGTGTAGTGGAGGAGGATCCCGGCCCCCGCCTCGTACGCGCTCCCGGGGTCGGCGTCCGCTCCTGCGGGCTCGCCCGCGAGGAGCGCGAGCAGCGGGCTCAGCACGGGCGGGACGTGTTCGGGCGACGCGCGGTGGACGTCGAGGAAGCAGAGGACGGCCGAGCCGAGCGCCGCGAGGTCATTCGCGCCGCCGGCGAGGAAGCGGCCCCAGTCGTAGTAGCCGATCGCGTTGACGGCGGCCAGCAGGACGTTGCCGTCCGGGAGGCGCCCGGCTTCGCGCACCGCGTCGGCGGTCGCGGCGGCCTCCTCGGTCAGGAACCAGCCGAGGGCGTCGGCGTCGTCCTCCGCCCGCAGGACGTGGTCCAGGATGGGCTGCGCCGCCTCCTCGATGTCCATCGCCTCGTACCCACTCCCCCGTCGGCCCCACCGTCGTGCCCGGTCGAGGTCAACGTAGCTCAGCGGTACGGGTGTTGCCCAAGGAGGACGGGCCTCACGGGAGCGTCCCGGCCACCAACGGCTGTGGAGCGTCGTCAGAACCCCGTGGCCGTCGGGAACCGGACGGCCTTCGCGTCCGACTACCCGGGCGGACTCCACGAGCACGGCGGGAAGGCAGGGGATGGGCGGGCTTGACGTTCACATGCGGGGGGTCGCCTGCCGCCATGGCCGGGTCGAGGCCGTCTCGGGCGTGGACCTGGAGATCGCGGCCGGCGAGCGGGTGGCGCTGACCGGGACCAACGGGTCGGGCAAGACCACCTTGCTGCGGGCCGTGTTGGGGCTGCACCGGCCGGTGAGCGGCTCCATCCTGGTCGGCGGGCGGGGCACCGGTTCCCCTGCGGGGCTTGCCTGGCGGCGCCGGGCCTGCGCCTGGATCCCGCAGAAGCCTGCGGCCGGCCGGTTCCCGCTGCTCGCGGCCGAGTTGCTGGCGAGCGGCGGCGCGGCGCCCGAGGCCGTGGAGGCCGCCGCCCGGCTGGGGGTCGCGCAGCTCGGTGAACGGCCGGTGCACACCCTCTCCGGGGGCCAGTTGCAGCGCATGTACCTCGCGCGGGCGATGGGCTGCGTGGCCGCGGGGGCGCAGGTGCTGCTCGCGGACGAGCCCACCGCCGCCCTCGACTTCGAGGGTCAGGAGGAGGCGGCCGACGCGCTCACGTCGCTGCCGGTCACCCTGATCGTGGTGACGCACGACCGGGCACTCGCCGAGCGGTGCGACCGGGTCCTGGAGATGGCCGCCGGGCGGCTGCGGGAGGTCCGGTGAACCTCGCCGCCGACCTGGGGGAACTGCTCCAGCTGTTGCCGGTGCAGCGCGCCGGGTTCGCGCTGCTGCTCGCGGCGGTCGGACTGCCGGTGGTCGGCGTGGTGATCGTCGGCCTCGACATCATGCCGGTGCGTTTCGCGATGATGCACGTGGCGCTGCTCGGCATCGCCGTCGGCCTTCTGACCGGTCTCGATCCGATGGTGTGCGCGCTGGTCGCGTGCGCCCTGGCGGGCGCCGGGGTCGCTCCCCTGGCCCGCACCCCCGACGGACTGTCCGGGGCGATGGGGCTGCTGATGAGCCTGGCCATCGCCGCCGCCCTGCTCGTCCTCGCCGTGTCGGGTGTCAACGCCTCCGGGGCGTTCGCCCTGTTGTGGGGATCGATCCTGTCCGTCGGGACCGCCGACCTCGTCGTGCTGGGGGTGCTGGCCGTCCTCGTACCGGGTCTGTTCTGGTGGAAGCGGCGGGATGTGACGCTCCTGCTGTACGACCGTGAGCTGGCGCTCTGCTCCGGCGTACCGGTGCGCGCCCTGACGCTCGTGCTGCTCGTCCTGGTGGCGGTGGCCGTCGCCGGGGCGATCAAGCTGACCGGCGCGCTGCTCGTGGACGCGCTGACCCTGCTGCCCGCCCTTGCCGCCCGGCGGCTCGGCAACTCACTGAAGTCCATCACCCTCTGGGCGATCGCCGTCGGCGTCGCCGTCAATCTGACCGGTTTCCTCATCGCCCTCTGTCTGGACTGGCCCCCCGGCCCTGTCCTCGTCCTGACGGCGGGGGCTGTCGTCCTCGCCGTCCACCTCATCCCCGAACGGAGAACCCGCTCATGGCGCGCACCCGCGTCCGCATCCGCATCTCTTCCCTCCTCCCCGTCCTCGCACTGAGCACGGCACTGGCTCTGGTGACCGGCTGCGGCGGCGACACGGGCTCGTCCGACGACGGAAGCGGCGCGCGTCCGCAGGGCGGGAAGCCTGTCGTGGTGGTCACCACCACCTGGGAGGGCGCCTTCGCCAAGGCGGCGGGCGCCGAGGACATCACGGTGATCGTGCCCCCGTCCACCCACCACGCCCCCGACTACGACCCCAAGCCCTCCGACCTCGCCGCCGTCGCGAAGGCGGACTTCGTGCTGTACGCGCCCTTCGAGCCGTACGCCGCGAAGATCAAGGAGGCGGCGGGCTCCCGGGCCGAGCTGGTCGAGGTCGGCCTCGACAACGACGCCGACAAGGTCCGCGCCGAAGTCACCCGGCTGGGGAAGCTGTTCGGCACCGAGGACGCGGCGACGGCCTGGAAGTCCGGCTTCGACACCGAGTACGCGAAGCTGTCGGCGGAGCTCAAGTCCTCCTGGCCGGGCGGGAAGAGCCCGAACGTCGTCGCGCAGGTCTTCACCGCCTGGTCGGCGAAGCTGGCGGGCGCCACCACGGTCGGTACGTACGGTCCCGAGGCCGTCACGCCCGCGCAGCTCGCGGACCTGTCGAAGAAGAAGCCGGCGCTGGTCCTCGACAACGCGCACATGTCGACGGGCACAGTGCTGCCCGACTCCGGCGCCACCCAGGTGAAGATCGTCAACTACCCGGGCGAGGACCTCGATCTGCTGGCCGTCCATCGGGCGGCGGCCGCCGAGTTGAAGAAGGCGATGGGCGCCACGTCCTGAGCCGGGCGCGCGGGCGGTCATCGATGAGGGTGGGGCACCACCCGGGAGTCACACGAGCGTCATGCCGGTGGGGGCGGTCCGCGTGGACCGCCCCCACCGGCATGTCGTCATCCGGCCCGAACGCCGCTGTCCACAGCGGTGAGTTGGGCGCGCAGCGCCGCGCGGTCGGGTTTGCCCGCCGGGGTCAGCGGGAGTTCGGCGAGGGTCAGCAGGCGTTCGGGGTGCTTGCGCTGTTCGAGGCCGTACGCGGTCAGGTGCGCCCCCAGGGAGGAGAGCGCGAGGGGCGGCGCGGCCGGCCCGTCGGCGCGGGGCACCACGCAGGCGGCGAGCCGCTCCCCCATCAGCTCGTCCGGAACTCCGACACAGACGACGTCCCGGATCCCGGGGTGGGAGGCGAGGGCGCGCTCCACCTCCGCGGGGCTGATGTTGACGCCGCCGCGGATCACGATGTCCTTGAGGCGGCCGACCACGTGGAGGAGGCCGTCCGGGTCGAGGAAGCCGAGGTCGCCGGTGCGGACCCAGCCGTCGGCGGTGCGGTAGCGGGCGTCGAGTTCGGGGGCACCGACGTAGCAGAGCGGGGTCATCGGGCCGCGCGCGACGATCTCCCCGACGCCGCCCTCCGGGAGCGGTTCGTGGGTCTCGGTGTCGGTGATCCGGATCTCGGCGACCCGGGGGTCGGGCCGACCGGCGACGACCCCCGTCCCGTCGGTGGGCGGGGTGCGATTGTCCAGTCCCGTATGGCAGTTGACGCCGTCGGCGGACCCGTACAGATTGACGACCGGGCAGCCGAAGGCCGCCGCCGCGTCGGCCGCGGTCGTCTCGTCGAGGGGCGCGCCACCCAGGACGAGGGCGGTGGGCGCGGGCAGCTTCGCGCCGGACGCGTCGACGGTCGCGTCGACGGTCGCGTCAAGTCGGTCGAGCATCATGCGGATCATCGTCGGCACGCCGAGGATGTGGGTCGGCCGGTGCTCACGGATCGCCGCGAGGGCGGCCTCTGGGGTGAACCGGTCGAGCAGCACGAGAGTGCCGCCGTGCCGGGCCAGGGTGACGGCCGTGCCGTTGGAGCCGAACGCGGAGGCGAGCGGAACCAGGAAGAGGCAGCGCGGCGGGATGGTGGCCTCGGGGATGAGGGAGGCGAGGAAGTTGCCCCGTCCGCCCGCGAGCGCGTTGTGCGAGTACGCGATCATCTTCGGCTCCGCCTCGGAGCCGGAGGAGACGAGGATGCGTGCCGCGCTGTCGGGGTCGGGGCGGGCCGCGACGAAGTCGGCCGGATCCGCGCGCAGCAACTGGGCGAAGGCCACGGCCCCTTCGGGTGCGGTGCCGGGTCCTGCGGCGACGACGTGGCGCAGGGCGGGCAGGCGCGGTGCCAGGGCCAGCAGCTCGGCGGCGGGGTGCGCGTCGCGGTGCTCGGTCGCGGCGATGACGGCGACGGCATCGGCGCGCCGCAGCAGGGACCCGGCCTCCTGTGCGCGGCGGCCGGCCGGGAACGGCAGCGCGACGGCACCGAGGGCGGCGAGGGCCAGGTCGGCGATGACGGCGTTGCGGTTGTCGGGGAGCTGGACGCCGACCACGTCGCCCTCGCGTATGCCGAGGTCTCTCAGGCCGGTGGCCAGACATCGGACCTTGCGGTCGAGGGCGGTGTAACAGAGCTTGCCCTTGGCGTCGAGAACGGCCGTGCGGTGCAGATCGGCGATCTGGCGGGCACGGAAGAGGCTGTAGAGGTCGAGGTCGGGACAGGTGCCGTCGACGGCCCAGGAGCGGCGCAGCCGCGAGGGCAGGAGGTCCCGGAGGGGGTTGGTGGGGGCGGGGGTCCGGGCGGCGGGCAGGGGGCTGTGGACGGCGAGACCGTGGGCGGTGCGGCTGTCGGCGGCAAAACTGTCGGCGGCGAGGCTGTCGGCGGTCATGCGAAGCTCCAGGGGTCGGGGACTGCGGGTGCGCCGTGCGCGTCGCGGCTGATCGAGCCGGCGAAGCGCGGGTCGTGGTGCAGGTCGGAGAGGTCGGTGGTGACCGCCGTCGCGGTCAGACCGTGTGCGCGCAGCTGCCGTACGGCTTCCTCGGTGGGCAGCTCGCGCAGGTCGTACGCGGCCGCCGCCCCCGCGCACGCGTCGCCAGGGGCGACCCAGCCGTCGGCGGTGGGCAGCGGGTGGCGGAACCCGGCCGGGCGACGCGGGTCCGCGCCGCGTGCGGCCCGCCGCAGAGCGGGAGCGGTCAACGTGTCGGCGGCGCCGAGGAGGGAGGAGTCCACGCGGACGCCGTGGATGCCGTGGCCGCCGCGAAAGCCATGGCCTCCGTGTCCGCCGTGCCCGCCGCGTTCGCGCAGCAGGAGCCCGGCGAGCACCGCCTCCGTGCCGAGGAGTCCGCCGAGGACGTCGAGGAGTGTCATCAGGGACGGCGCGGCGGGTTCGCCGCGCGGGCGGACGGCCTCGCCGACTCCCGTACGGGCCTGGACCATGAAGTCCGTACCCATCGGGGCGTCGGCCAGACGGTCGGCCCAGCCGCTGGTGTACGCGTAGACGAGGGCCGGGTTGACGGCGGCGAAGTCCTCGGCGTCGAGGCCGAGTTCTGCCGCCTTGCCCGGGGCCCAGTTGTGCAGGAAGACATCGGCCTCTGCGGCCATCTCGCGCAGTCGGCGCCGGTCGGCGGCCGCCTTGATGTCGATCTCGACGGCGCGTTTGCCCCGGTTGAGGGCGAGCCAGCGGGCGGAGACTCCCGAGCAGGCGGGCGGCATCCCGCGCAGGGGGTCGCCGCCGGACGGTTCGATCCGGATGACGTCGGCGCCCAGGAGGCCGAGGAGATGGGCGGCGAGCGGGGCCTGGATGCGGCGGCCCGCCTCCAGGACGGTCAGGCCCGCGAGCGGGCGTTCGGGGGTGGGCGCGGAGCCTGCGGACGCGGCGGTGGGTGCGGCTCCGGCGGGCGCGGTGGTGCCCGGTCGGAGGAGGCCGAGCGCCCAGGGGGCGGCGCCGTCGTCCTCCGCCGCGCGGTCGGCCAGGGTGCGCAGGGCGCAGACCTCTGCTCCGGAGGCGTTCGCGGCCCGGCGCACGCGTTCCCAGGCGTGGGCGCGCGTGGTGGTGTGGAGCGCGGGCGGGAAGGGCGCGCAGGCGGTGGCGTAACGGAACTGGAAGGGGCGCCAGCCCGCCCGTATCGCGTCGGCGGGGGCGTCGAGGGCTCGCCAGAACGCGGCCCAGGCCCCGGGGTCGAGGGTCTCCAGCTCGAACAGGACTCCGTCTGCGGAGGTGAACGGAGGTCCACCGGGGGCGAGTTCGGCGGCCTCGCCCTCGTCGGCCCCGGCGGCCGCGAGGTACTGGGAGACGGCGAGCAGCCCGGCCCGGTCCGCCGAGGTGTCGACGCGGGCGGGCGCCGTGCCGCCCCGGGCCTGGGCGAGGAAGGCCGCCAGCATGCCCTGCACGGTGAGTACGCCGGTGGCGGCGGCGGTCCAGTCGGCGGCGAGCCCGCGCGGGGTGCCGTCGCGGCGGCCGTGCACGGCCATGACGCCGGTGGCGGCCTGGACGGTGGCCTCGTCCGCGATCCCGTGCACGGCCGGCGCGCCGCTCCAGGACATCGAGGCCTCAACGCCGGCGAATCCGCCACCCTTCAACTCGGCTGATGCGACGGTACGTTCGATGCCGGAACCGGGGCCGTGTCCGCGTTCGGGGGTGGTCGCCGTGGCGCCGAGCAGTCGCAGATGGTGGGCGACGACGCCGGCGATCTCCGGGGGCCCGACGGCGTCGAACCGGAGCGTGTCGAGCGGCCGGACCGTCTGTGGGGTGACGGATGTCGCCATGCCTCTCCTCTCCCGGCGCGGCGGTGGGCGGCGCCCGGCGGTTGTTGGGTGATCGGGAACCCGACGGGTCCCGCTACCGACCAGTTCCACGAAGAAGTCAGTCGGACAGTCGTTCCCACGGGTTCCCGACGACCTTGACCTGGCCCCTGGACCGGACCCCTGGGACGGGCGCCTGGAACTGGCCCCGAGGACTGGCCCGCGAAGTGGAGGAGTGACGTGCCTGATTCGGGCGTGCAGGAGCGGGTGGCCGCGTTCGTACGGACCCTGGTCGTCCCGCGCGAGGACGTGCTCGACGCCGGCGGCGCGGCGGCCTCGGCAGCACTGAGCGAGCTGCGGGACGAGGCGGTGGCCCGGGGATTGTGGGCGCTGCCGCTCCCCGCCGAACTGGGCGGCGGCGGGCTTGGGTTGGCGGAGTACGCGGCGTACGCCGAGGCGGAGGGGGCGAGCGACCACGGGCCCGCCGCGCTGGGTTCTGCTCCGCTGCTCGACGTACGGATGCTGGCGCGGCACGGCAGTGCGGGGGTACGGGACCGATATCTGAAGGCGCTCGTGGCCGGGAAGACGCGGAGCTGTTACGCCATGACGGAGCCGGACTCGCCCGGCACGGACCCGTTCCTCACCGCGACACGGGCCGAGCGGCGGCCGGACGGGAGCTGGCGGGTGACGGGCCGGAAGTGGTTCACGTCGGGTGCGGGGGACGCCGACCTGGTGACGGTGCTCGCCCGTACGGACGGCACGGACGGTGACCGTGACGGCCTGTCGCTGCTGCTCGTGCCCACGGGCTCACCCGGGTTCCGAGTCGTGCGCGAACTGCCCGTGTTCGGGGCGGGCGGCCAGTGGGAGATCGAATTGGACGGAGTCGTCGTGCCCGCCGACCATCTCGTCGGCGGGCGGGGCCAGGGCCTGGCCGTCGCCGGGGAGCGGCTGCTGTGGGGGCGGACGCTGCGGTGTCTGCGCTGGCTCGGCCAGGCGCAGCGCGCGTTCGATCTGATGTGTGACCGCGCGGTGTCCCGGACAGGTTCGCGCGGGCCGCTGGCCGGTCATCAACTGGTCCAGCAGCACGTCTTCGAGGCCCTGCTCGCCCTGCGCACGACCCGTCCCCTCGTGCAGGAGGCGGTGACGCTGCTGGCGGCGGGGCGGGACGCACGCACCGAGGTCGGCCTGGCGAAGGTCGCGGCCGCGCGGATGCTGCAGCAGGTCACGGACGCGGCGATCCAGGTCCACGGCGCGGCGGGGCTCGGCCCGGACACCGCGCTGCCTGCGCTCTTCCGCACCGGCCGCGCGGCGCGGATCCTCGACGGCCCGGACGAGCTCCACATCGCTGCGGTCGCCCGCCGTGTCCTGCGCGGCGCCCCGGGCGCCGCCGCTACACGGCCGTGAGGTCGAGGAGTCCGGTGAGCGCGGCGAGCCCGAAGGCCAGGAAGAAGTCTCCCCAGACGAGTTGATGCCGGACGGCGGTGCCGCGCCCCGCGTCGTAGCAGCCGTCGAGGAGTCTGCCGTCGGCGAGGTGCGCGGAGACGAGGCGACGGAGAGTTTGCACGGCCCGTTCCGTGTACGACCCGGACCGGCCGTCCCGCAGTAGCGCGAGTTTCCACAGCGCGACGGCGGTGATCGCGGCGGCGGAGGTGTCGAGGGGCCCGTCGCCGTGATCGGCGTGGGCGGGCGGCACGAGCGGGTCGCCGGGGCGGGGCAGCAGCAACTCCAGGGCTTCGTAGGCCTGTTGGGTACGCAGGTCGGCTGAGGACGTCAGGAGCGCGTCGGCCAGGGCGAGGAGGAGCCAGGCGCGGCCGCGCGCCCAGTCGGCGGGCGGGTCCTCGCAGGGCTGCCAGCCGGTGGCGGCGTCCCACTGCCAGGCGGGGCGCGGGCCGTCGGCGCCACGGACGCACAGGGCGAGGTGGGTGTGCAGATGGGAGGCGGCGGCGGTGGGGTTCTCGGTGGCCAGCAGCCGGACCGTGCCGGGCACGCCGTCCGCCCGGGCCAGCAGACGGGGTCCGCCGAGCGCCGCGCCCCAGGGGACCAGGCCGATTCGGGGCTCGTAGTCCCGTAGACAGGCTCGCGCCGCGCGGGCCCGGAGCGCGTCGGCGCCCGGGTCGTTGTCGGCGAGCGCGGTCCCGTACCAGAGGATGAGTCCCCGCGTCGCGGTGTCGGCCTCCGCCCAGGGCGCGAGCCGGGCGGTGCACTCCGCCGCCGTCGCCCGGTCCCGCTCGTCGCCGGTGTGCCGGGCCCTCAGCCAGAGCAGCCCGGCCCAGAACCCGCCGACCCAGGAGCCGCGCCCGGTCGTGGTCCAGCGGCCGGTGTCGGGGTCGGCGAACAGCGGGAAACGCGCCCCGACTTCGGCGTGGCTCACCGCCACCCGGTCGAGCACCGCGCCGAGCGCCTCCGAGGCCCAGTCCCCCTGCTGCCGCGCCGAGTCGGACCGGCCCGCGTCGGGGCACTCGCGAGCGGCGGGGTCCCGGTTCCGTGCCGCGCGTACGCCCTCGGCCGAGAGGCCGAACACCCGCTCCGTAGCCGGGCCGTCCACGCCCTGCGCATCCGTAGCCCGCCCGTCCACGCCCTGCGCACCCGACCCACCCGCAGAGTGCCCGTCCACGCCCGCCACGTCCGCACCCCGCCCCTCCCCCGTCGGCGTCACGCGGCGGCCTTCGCCCGGCTCGGAGCGCGGTGAGCGCGGTCCCTGGTCGCCCACAGGAGGGAGACCGCGCTCGCCGTGGCGAACTCCGCCGCCACCAGGAGCCAGCCCGTGCCGTAGCGGCCCGTTTCGGCGAGGAGGCCGAAGAGCGGGGGGCCTACCGCGAAGCCGGTGAAGAAGCCTGCGGCGACGAGGGCCGAGTCCTGGCCCGCGCGGCCGGGGGCGGCGCGTTGGAGGACGAGGACCATCGAGACCGCGTTGCCCGAGACCGCGAAGATTCCGACCGCCGCCGCTGCCACCCAGGCCAGCAGCCCGACCGTGGGCGCCGCCGCCAGCAGCAGCGCCGCGCCGACCGCGCCGGCGGCCAGCAGGCCCGGGAGCCACTCGGCGCGGCCGGGGCGGGCCGCCCGCGACCAGCCGACGCGGCCGACGATCCCGGCCACGCCCAGGACCGCCACCAGCGCGCCGGCGGCGGTCGGTCCAAGGCCCAGTTCCCGCGTGCCGAAGAGGGCGAGGTAGGTGTTCACGGAGGCGATCCCGCAGCCCAGGAAGAGCGAGAAGACCGCCAGCCAGGCGATCGGCCCACGCGGCACGAGCGACGGGCGACCGCCCGGCACCGGGGGCGCGGGAGGGTCAGCCGGGAGCGCGCGCCACGCCCACAGGCCGGTGAGCAGCGCCGTACCCGCGGCGGTCCACACGGCGCCCCGCCACCCGACCCCGCCCGCGAGCGCGGCCAGCGGCAATCCCGCCGCGAACGCGCCGAGTTGGACGCCGGACTGCTTCATCCCGGTCACCGCGCCTCGCCGGTCGGGCGGAACGGCAGCCAGGACGGCCTTGCTGGTCGCGGGGTTCGCCAGCGCCTGCGGGAGTCCGCCCAGGGCGACCGCGCCGAGCAGCACCCCCGCCCCCGGCGCCGCGCCGATCAACGCGAGCGCCGCCGAGGAGACGAAGAGGAGGAGGACGAGCGAGCGGCGGGGGCCGATCAGGTCCACGAGCCGCCCGCCCGACGGCGAGAGCACGGCGGCCGTGCCGAAGCCGATGGTCGTCGTCAGTCCCAACATCGTGGGAGAGATACCCAGTTCGTCGACGAGGCGCGGCCCGAGCGCGCCGAGCAGGAACAACTGCAGCATCGAGAACGCCATCGCGCAGGTGAGCAGCGCCGTGAGCCGTGCTGTGGGCGGTGCCGTGGGCCGGCGCCCCGCCCGCGTGTCCCCCTTGGTCATGAGGGAAGGGTCGGTTCGGAACACGGCGCAGTTCCCCGCCACTTGTGTGACCTGTGCCACAACTCCTTTACTGAGTACGGCATCGGGAAAGTTCCGTACCTACCGGTGGCTGCCGACGGGGGGAGTGCGAGGATGACCCCCGCAATGATTCCGGACCGATGGTGTCGAGGGATACGGGCCGCGGTGTTCGCGGCCGCCTGTGTGTTGCTCACGGCCACCGGCCACGTCCTGATGTCGGACACGTCCGTGCCCGGGTGGGCGCTGGCGGCGGCGTTCGCCGCGACGGGCGGGGCGGCCTGGTGCCTCGCCGGCCGGGAACGCGGTCCTGTCGGGATCACGGCGGCGGCGGTCGCCGTGCAAGGCGCCCTGCACACCTGCTTCTCCCTGGCCCAGGCAGGCACCGCCTCGGCACCCGGCTCCTGGCTCTCGTACCTGACCTCCGGCGCCTCGGGCCCGGCCTCCGCGACCACGACCTGGACCGGCACCGGCACCGGCACCGCGACCACCGTCGGAGCCCACTCCTCGCACGCCGCCATGGGTCACGACCACATGGCCCACGACCCCATGGGGTTGGCCCCCATGTCCGGCCATGACATGGCGGACATGTCCCCGAGCGGCATGCTCGCCGCCCACCTCCTGGCCGCGCTCCTGTGCGGCCTCTGGCTCGCCCACGGCGAGCGCGCCGCCTTCCGTGTCCTGCGCGCCCTCGCGGCCCTCCTCCTGGCGCCGCTCCGCCTGGTCCTCCGGCTGCCCGCACCGCCCCACCGCCCCCGGATCCGGGCCCGCCGCGAAGAGCGGGCCCGACGGCTCCGGCAACTCCTCCTCGCCCACGTCCTCACCTCCCGGGGTCCACCTCCGGCTGCCGCTGCCCTCTGACGGACAGCGGCACCCGGAACCACCGGTCGAGCGCGCCGCGCCCGGCCGTACGACTCACCGGCCGCGCCTCACTCACGCGCGCCGCCGGACCCCATTCCTCACGAAGGACCCGAGGCGATGACCCCTGCCCTGAAACAGCCGCGCGCTTCGCGGCACTCCGCCGGTACCGACGAAGCCGTGACCCTGCTGGCGCTTGCCGCGCGCGGCGGCGACCCGCACGCCGTGGACAGCTTCGTGCGCGCCACCCAGCGCGACGTCTGGCGGTACGTCGCCTTCCTCAGCGCCGACGCGCAGGCGGCCGACGATCTGACCCAGGACACGTTCCTGCGGGCACTGGGCGCGCTCCACCGCTTCGAGGGCCGTTCGTCCGCGCGGACCTGGCTCCTCGCGATCGCCCGCCGCACGGTGATCGACAGCGTGCGGCACGCCGCCGCCCGCCCGAGGCTCTCGGGCCGGGACGACTGGCAGACGGCGGCGGAACTGGCCCAGCCGCGCGGCCTGCCGGGCTTCGAGGACGGCATTGCGCTCGCCGAACTCCTCGCGGCGATATCGGCCGAGCGCCGCGAGGCGTTCGTCCTCACGCAGCTGCTCGGACTGCCGTACGCCGACGCGGCCGCCGCGATCGGCTGTCCGGTCGGCACGGCCCGCTCCCGGGTCGCCCGCGCCCGCTCCACGTTGATCGCCCTCCTCACCGAGGAGCCCACCACGACACCGCCCGCGCCACAGCCCGGCACCACCGCCCCGGGCCCGTCGCCGTCACCCTCGCCGTCACCCTCGCCGTCGCCCTCGCCGGCCGGTCCGAGCGCCCGCCCTCGTCCTCGTACGCGCACTCGGACTCGTACGAGCGACACGGCCCACCTGGCCGCCTGAGGCACCAGAGCGCCCCGCGCACGCCGAGGCCGCGAGCAGCCCGACCCGGCCGCTCGCGGCCTCGGCCGGAGGACGGAGACAGGCCCTACCCCCGCAGTCGCGCCTCCGCCGCGTCCAGCATCAGTTCCAGGGCGAAGGGGTAGCCGCTGTCCCGCATGTCGGCGGCGAGCAGGGGGAACGTCGCGGCGACGTTCGGGTACGTGTCCTGCGGGAGTTTCCCGTACGAGGCGAGCCACACCGCCTCGTCCGCCTCGCGCGCCGGATCCGGCAGGGCGAGGGCGGCGGCGTCCAGGGCCGCGAAGGCCAGCGACTGGTCGACGAAGGCGTGGTAGAGCCGTACGGCCGTCGGGTCGGGGAAGCCGGCCCCGCGCAGGATGCCGAGGATCTTCTCCACCGCCGCCGTCTCGTGGGCGCGGCCCGTCGTCCGGTGCGCCGCGAGCAGCGCGACCTGCGGGTTCTCCAGGTAGACCGCGTGGATCCGCAGCCCCATCTCGCGGAGGTCCGCGCGCCAGTCGCCGCTGGGCGTCCAGCCCTCCTGCGCGCGGCCGATGAACTCGTCGGCAAGGGCGAGCAGCAGGTCGTCCGTGTTCCGGAAGTACCGGTACAGCGAGCTGGGGTCGGCGCCGAGGGCGGTGCCGAGCCGCCGTACGGACAGGGCCTCCGCGCCGTGCTGCGCGACGAGCCGCAGCGCGGTCTCGATGATCAGCCGTTCCGAGAGGACGGCGCCTTGCTTGGTGGGCCTGCGGCGCCGCCGCTGCCCCTCGGGGACCACTCGCTCGACCATGCCCGGACCTTATGACAACACCATTGACATGTAAATGCGCCGCCCAGTTCCATATCCGTTCACCAGGCCCCTCCTTCTCTCGTTCTGGAGCACCCATGACCAAGGCCGATCTGGTCTTCACCCATGGCCCCGTCCACACCGGTGATCCCGCCCGCACCCGGGCGAGCAGTCTGGCCGTCACCGGGGAGCGCATCACGGCCGTCGGACACGACGACGTACGCGAACTCATCGGTCCCGACACCGAGGTCGTGGACCTGCGGGGCAAGCTGCTCCTGCCCGGCTTCCAGGACTCGCACGTCCACGCCGTGTTCGGCGGCACGGAGCTGGCGGAGTGCGACCTGACCGGCACGGTCGGCGTCCAGGACTACCTGGCCCGGATCCGGGAGTTCGCCGACGCCCACCCGGACCGCCCGTGGATCACCGGTGGCGGCTGGTCGATGGAGAGCTTCGAGGGCGGGCTGCCCACCCGGCAGCTCCTCGACTCCGTGGTCCCCGACCGCCCGGTCTACCTCGTCAACCGCGACCACCACGGCGCCTGGGCGAACACGCGCGCCCTCGAACTCGCCGGGCTCACCCGGGAGTCGGTCGATCCCGTCGACGGCCGGATCGAGCGCGAGGCGGACGGCACCCCGAGCGGCACCCTGCAGGAGGGCGCCACAGGCCTGGTCTCACGGCTCGTCCCGCCGAGTACCCCGGCCGCGCGGCTCGCCGGTCTGCTGCGCGCCCAGGAGCTGCTGCACTCGCTCGGCATCACCGGCTGGCAGGACGCGATGCTCGGGGTGTACGGCGGCAACCCCGACCCCTCCGACGCCTATCTCGCCGCGGCCCGCGCGGGAACGCTGACCGCCCGGGTCAACGGGGCGCTGTGGTGGGACCGCGAGCGTGGGGCGGAGCAGATCGACGAACTCGTCGAGCGGCGCCGGGAGTTGGCGTACGGGCGGTTCCGGGCCGACTCCGTGAAGATCATGCAGGACGGTGTCGCCGAGAACTTCACGGCCGCGATGACCACGCCCTACCTCGACGGCTGCGGCTGCGCCACCGCCAACTCGGGCCTGAGCTTCGTCGATCCGGTCGCGCTGCGCTCGTACGTGACCCGCCTTGACGCCCTCGACTTCCAGGTGCACTTCCACGCGCTCGGCGACCGCGCGGTGCGCGAGGCCCTGGACGCGGTCGAGGCCGCGGTCGAGGCCAACGGCCGGCGCGGCAACCGGCACCACCTCGCGCATCTGCAGGTGGTCCACCCCGACGACATGGAGCGCTTCGCCCACCTGGGCGCCGTCGCCAACATCCAGCCGCTGTGGGCCGCGCACGAACCGCAGATGGACGAGCTGACGATCCCCTTCCTCGGTCCCGAACGGGCTTCCTGGCAGTACCCGTTCGGCTCGCTGCTCCGCGCGGGGGCCACCCTGGCGGCAGGCAGCGACTGGCCCGTCTCCAGCCCCGACCCGATCGCGGGCCTGCACGTCGCGGTGAACCGGAAGGAGCCGGGAACGACCGACGAGCGGGTCTTCCTGCCGGAGCAGCGCCTCGACCTGACGACCGCCGTCGCCGCGTACACGGCCGGTTCGGCGCATGTGAACGGACACGACGAGACCGGCACGCTCCGCCCGGGCATGCTCGCCGACCTGGTGGTGCTCGACCGCGACATCTTCACCGCGCCCGCGGAGGAGATCGCCGAGGCGAGGGTGGACAGCACGTACGTCGGCGGCGCCCGGGTGTACTCCGCCTGATGTCACACCGACACGGCCCCGCCCGCGCCGCCCGACCCGCCCGCGCGCCGCGAGGACTCCCGTACGAGCAGACGGGTCGGCACCAGGACCCCCGACGGCTCGTCGGCGCCGTTCTCCAGGGCGGCCACGAGGAGCTCTATGCCCGCATCGGCGACGGCGTCGGGCCGCAGGCTCAGCGTCGACACGGGCGGGGCGCAGTACGCGGCGGTCGTGTCCTCGCTCACGCACACCACCAGCAGGTCGTCGGGCACCTCGTAGCCGTGCCGGCGCGCCGCCTCCAGGACCAAGGGCGGGCTCAGCTCGGCGACGACGAACAACGCGTCGGGTCGGCCTCCCACATCGGGCCGGCCTCCGGCATCAGGTCCGTCACCGCCGCCGTCCCCCCGGCCCCCGCCCGACAGCGCCTCCTCCACCGCCCGTACGACCGGACCGTTGCCCGGCTCGTCGGCGAGGGTCACCCGGGGCGTGGCGCCGTGGGCGGCGCACCAGGCGCGGTAGGCCGCGAGGACGTCCCGGTGGAAGACGGTCGTGCTGTCGGGCAGGACCAGCGCGGTCCGCCGCGCCCCCTGCTCCCCCAGGTGGTCCAGGGTCTCGCGGACCGCCGCCCCGGCGTCGACGTCCACCCAGCGTGCGCCGGCCCGGCCCGCCACCGAGGAGTCGCTGAAGACGGGGATCCGGGCGGCGAGCAGGTCCTCGACGACGGCGTCGTCGGCGACCGGATCGGCGACGATCACGGCCTCGAACGGCAGATCGGCCCACTCACCCTGCAGCGAGCCCGCCGGCAGCATCACCAGCGCGTACCCGTGCCGGAGCGCCGCCGCGGCGGTGGCGCTGGTCAGCTGGGCGAAGTACGGCGAATCCAGGTACGCCCACGGCCTCCCCGCGAACTCCCCGACCACGTACCCGATCAGCCGGGCCCGTCCCGCGCGCAGCTGGCGCGCGGCGGCGTTGGGCCGGTACCCCATCCTGCGCGCCGTCTCCCTGGCCTTCTCCCGTACCGCGGGAGAGAGCCGACCCGTGCCGTTGAGCGCGGCCGAGACGGTCGTCTTGGAGAGCCCCGCCTCGCGTGCGACGTCGACCAGACGGACACGGGGCGGGACGGGGCGCGAAGGGGGCGGCGAAGGCTGTCCGCCGTGCCCGGGGGCTTCGGTCATGGACCGATGCTGCCACCCCTGCGACCTCGAAAGAACCGTTCCCGCGAAGCCTTGTGCGGGAACGTTCCCGCATCAATACTCGCTCCATCCCCCAGCGCCCGTCACTACACCCGTAAAGGGGTGGGTCTCCTTGCGCATGTCCAGAGCCACCGCACTGCTCGTCTGTACCGTCGCCGCCGCCGCGGCCACCACCGCCGGGTGTTCCGGCGCGACCGGATCCGGGTCCGGTGCCGCCGCCTACACGGTCACCCCCACCTCTCCGCCGGCGAAGGGAGCGCTCACCTCCCTCACCTGGTCGCTCTACGCCGAGCCGTACACGCTCGACTACGCGCTGGCCTACGACTACCCGCCCAACACCGTCCTCGCCAACGTCTGCGAGCAGCTGCTGCGGGTCACCCCCGATCTGAAGATCGGCCCCGGGCTCGCCGTGAAGTACACCCATCCGGACCCGAAGACCTGGGTGTACTCGCTCCGCTCCGGGGTGACGTTCCACGACGGCACGACGATGACCGCGGATGACGTGGTCGCCTCGCTCACGCGCCACATGGACCCGGCCACCGGCTCCCCGTGGGGTTCCGCGTTCAAGAACGTCGACTCCATCACCTCCTCGGGACCGCTGGAGGTGACGATCAGGCTGACCAAGCCCGACGTCCTCCTCAACGAACTCCTCGCCGCCTCCCCCGGCACGGTCGAGAGCGCCGCCTTCCTGAAGAAGGCCGGCAAGGAGTACGGCGGCCCGAAGGGCAAGGTGAACTGCACCGGTCCGTACGCGCTCGACGGCTGGGCCCAGGGCGAGAGCGTGACGCTCAAGAAATACCCGGCGTACTGGGACTCCTCCCTGGTCCCGAAGAACGACACCGTGACCTTCACCTTCATCGAGGACCCGGCGGCCCGCGCCAGCGCGTTCCTGTCCGGCACCGCCGACGGCGGCTACATGGTGCCGTCCTCCTCGATCGCGCAGCTGCGGAGCACCACCAAGGGCACGCTGTACTTCGGCCCCAACACGGCCGCCGCCGACCTCTCCGTCCTCGACTTCAAGGGGCCGCTCGGCGACCTCAAGGTCCGCCGGGCCCTCTCCATGGCGCTGGACCGGAAGAACCTCGTCAAGGCGGCGGCCGGCGGCGTCGGCGTCCCCGCGAAGGCCCCCACCGCGCGCGGCGCCTGGGCGCTCGTACCGGAGAAGACCGACGCGTACTTCGCGGCGCTCCCGGAGCCGGTGTACGACGTGGCCGCCGCGAAGAAGCTGATCGAGGAGGCGGGCGCCACCGGGCGACGGCTCACGCTCGCGACCAGCACGCTTGCGCCGGAGATCAGCGTCGTGGCCAACGCGGTCCAGGCGGCGGGCAAGGAGATCGGGCTCGACGTACGGCTGAAGTCCGTCGCCCCGGAGGCGTACAGCAGCATCTTCGTCGACCCCGCCGCCCGCAAGGGCCTGGACCTGGTCATCACCAACGGGTACGACAACACGCCCGACCCTCTGGAGTTCTACCAGTACCTGCGCACGGGCGACTTCGGGAACTACGGCAACTGGTCGGACGTCACGTACGACGCCGCCTTCGACCGGGCCAACGCGGAGCCCGACCCGGCCCGCCGCGCGGACCTGACCGCCGAGCTCCAGAAGATCGCCGTACGCGAGCTCCCGATCATCCCGCTCTACGAGGCGCCGTACTCGGTCTTCCTCGGCAGCCGGGTGACCGGCGCGCCCACCGGGATCGCCCAGCTGTACTACCCGTGGGCCGCGACGATCGGGGCCGCACAGTCATGACGCGCTATCTCGCGGGCCGTCTCCTCGGCCTGGTGGCGGTGCTGTTCGTGACCTCGGTCGTGGTCTTCGGCGCCGTGCACCTCGCCCCCGGCGACCCGGTCTCGTTCCTTCTGCACGGCCGCCCCGCGACGCCCGAAGCGGTCGCGTCGCTGCGCGCCCAGTACCACCTGGACGATCCCCTCCCGGTCCAGTACGCGAAGTGGCTGGGCGGGGTCCTCCAGGGCGACTTCGGCCGCTCCTCGCAGTTCCACCAGGACGTCGGCGCGCTCATCGGCTCGCGTCTGCCGGGCACCGGGGTGCTCATCGGGTACGCGGCGCTCCTCGTCGCCCTCCTCGGTGTGTCCGGCGGCGTGCTCGCGGCCCTGCGGCCCGGGGCGGTGGACCGGGCGGTGCTGCTCGGCACGGGCGTGGCGACGGCGACGCCCTCGTTCGTCAGCGCCATCGCGCTCGTCTCGCTCTTCTCCGTCCAACTGGGCTGGTTCCCCGGGCCCGGTGGCACGCCCGAGGGCTTCACCGACCGGGTGTACCACCTGACGCTGCCGGCCTTCGCCCTCGCGATCACCTTCGCGGGGCTGCTGGCCCGGGTGACCCGGTCGGCGATGCTCGACGAGATGGGGCGCGAGCACGTCGAGGTGGCGCGCGCCCGCGGGGTCGCGGGCCGCGCCGTCGTCCGCCGCCATGTGCTGCGCAACGCGCTCGGCCCGATCGTCACCGTCGGCGGCACCATGCTGGCCGGCCTGCTGATCAGCACGTCCATCGTCGAGACCGCCTTCAACGTGTCCGGGGTCGGTTCGCTGCTCGTGCAGTCCGTGACCGCGAAGGACTTCGCCGTCGTCCAGGCGATCACCCTGCTCGGCGTGACGGCCTTCGTCGTCGTCAATCTCCTCGTCGACCTGCTCGTTCCGCTCGTCGACCCCCGTCTTTCGCTCCACGGGGAGGCGTCCCGATGACCACCACCCTCACGCCCGCCACGAGTGCGCTGCGCCGCCGCCCCGGTCTGGGCGGGCTGCGCGTCCTCGGACAGGGGCCGCTCTTCACGGCCGCCGTCGTCGTCCTCGTCTCGCTCGTCCTCGTCGCCGTCCTCGCGCCCGTCCTCGCGCCGTACGACCCCGAGGCGCTCGATCTGTCGGCGAGCCTGGTCGGCACGGGCGGCGACCATCTCCTCGGCACCGACCAGTCGGGCCGGGACATCCTGTCGCGGTTGCTGCACGGCGCCCGGACGGGGCTGCTCGGTCCGCTGCTCGTGGTCGGCGTCTCGACGCTCCTCGGCACGCTCCTGGGTCTCGTCGCCGCGTGGCGGGGAGGCTGGGCGGACACCGTGCTCTCGCGGTCGATGGACCTGGTCTTCGCGCTGCCGGGGCTGCTGCTCGCGATCCTCCTCGTGGCCGTCCTCGGCTCGGGCATGACCGCGCCGGTGATCGCCATGGCGGTGGCGTACACGCCGTACGTGGGAAGGCTCGTGCGCGGGATCGCCCGTCAGGAGAAGGCCCGTCCGTACATCGAGTCGTACCGGGTGCAGGGCTGGTCGGGCCGGACGATCTGTCTGCGCCATCTGCTGCCCAACATCGCCCCGACGGTCTTCGCGCAGTCCGCGATGAACTTCGGGTACGCCCTGATGGACCTCGCCGCGCTGTCGTTCCTCGGCTTCGGCGTCCAGCCGCCCACCGCCGACTGGGGAGCCATGATCAACGAGGGTCAGGGGGCGCTTCAGCAGGGCGCGATGCTGCCCGCGATGGCGCCGTCGGTCTGCGTCGTCCTCGCCGTGGTGGCGTTCGGCATCGTCGGCGAGGGCATCGCCGACCGGATCGCGAAGCGGGAGCGGTGAGCGCGATGGAGAAGCAGTCGATGGGCAGGGAGTCGACGGGCACGCCGTCGCTGGGCAAGTCGTCGCTGGGCATCGCCTCGCCGGGCAATGCGTCGCCGGTCCTGGAGATCGACGGGCTCGGGGTGCGGCTGCCGGACGGGCAGGCTGCGCGGCCGCTCCTCGACGGGGTCACGCTCCGGGTCGCGGCCGGCGAGACGGTGGGTCTGGTCGGCGAGTCCGGCTCGGGCAAGTCGGTCGCGTGCCGCAGTGTGCTCGGTCTGCTGCCTGCCACGGCACGGACGACGGGTGAGGTGCGGGTCGGGGGCCGGGACGTCCTGACGATGGACCGGGCGGAGCTGAACCGGCTGCGGGCCCGGCAGGTCGCCATGATCTATCAGGACCCCCGGGCCTCGGTGAATCCGTTGCGCCGCGTCGGCGACTTCCTCACCGAGGGGCTGCGGGGCGCCGGAACCCCCGCCGCGGTGGCTCGCGCCCGGGCCGAGGAACTCCTCGACGCCGTCGGCATCCGCGACCCGCGCGGCGCGCTGCGCCGCTATCCGCACCAGTTCTCCGGCGGCATGCTCCAGCGGGTGGTGATCGCGGCCGCGCTCGCGGGCGAGCCGGAGCTGCTGGTCGCCGACGAGCCGACGACCGCGCTCGACGTCACCACGCAGGCGGAGATCATCGCGATCCTCACCCGCCTCCAGGCCGAACGCGGCACGGGGCTGCTCTTCGTCACGCACGACCTGGAGCTGGCGTCGGCGATCTGCGACCGCGTGTACGTGATGTACGCCGGCCGGATCGTCGAGACGGCGGGCACGGACGCGCTGTTCGACCGCCCACGCCACCCGTACACGGCGGGGCTGCTCGCCTGCACCCCTCGGATCGAGGCCGAGGCCTCGGCCCCACGCCCCATCCCGGGCCGCCCCGTCTCCCTCGCCGAGGCCCCGCCGGGCTGCGCCTTCGCCGCGCGCTGCGCGCACGTGCTGCCGAGGTGCGTGGAGGAGACCCCCGTACTGGCCCCCCAGGGCGACGGCCTGGCCGCCTGCCACCGCGCCGACGAAAGGATCGAGCTGTGAGCGGTACGCCGGAGGAGCTGGCCGAGGTTCGAGGCGTGGGCGGTACGCCGGAGGAGCTGGTCGTCGAAGGACTGTGCAAGCGGTACGGCGACCATCTGGCTGTGGACGACGTGTCGTTCACCCTGGCGCCGGGCGCCTCGCTCGGCATCGTCGGCGAGTCCGGCTCCGGCAAGACCACGACCGTGCGCATGCTGGTCGGCCTGGAGCGTCCCGACGGCGGGACGGTCCGCGTCGGCGGACGGGACCGCTCGGCTCCGGCCCGTGGGAGGGCCGAACGCCTCGCACGCGCCCGCGAGATCCAGATGGTCTTCCAGGATCCGTACCTCTCCCTCGATCCGCGGGTGCCGGTGGGCCGGTGCGTGGAGGAGGTGCTGCGGCTGCACCACCCCATGGAGGCACGGGCCAGGGAGGCGCGTGTCGCCGAACTCCTCGACCAGGTGGGGCTCGGCGAGCGGGAGGCGGCGGCGCTGCCCGGCAAGTTGTCGGGCGGTCAGCGCCAGCGTGTGGCGATCGCCCGCGCGCTGGCCGCCGAGCCGCGGGTGCTCGTCCTGGACGAGGCGGTGGCGGCTCTGGACGTCTCCATCCAGGCGCAGGTCCTCGAACTCCTGAACACCATCCGCCGGGAGGTCGGCATCGGCTTCCTCTTCGTCACGCACGACCTGGCGGTCGTCCGGCACATCACGGACGAGCTGATGGTCCTCAAGGCGGGCCGGGTGGTGGAACAGGGCCCGACGTCCCGCCTCCTGGACGCCCCCGCCCACCCCTACACCCGCCTCCTCCTCGACTCCGTCCCCCGCCGCGGCTGGAACCCGTCCTCGGTCTCGACAAGCCGCCGGCCTTCGGGGGCATGAGACCGCCGCCCTCCGGGCGCGCGGGGCCAACCATCAGGGGCTTCGGCTGTACTGCTTCGTGGCCCAGGGCCTTCGGATCAGACGGTCTGCCGTCGTTGATGGACAGCGGAGAGCTGGGCGTTGGACTCCACGCGCTTGGCCGCGCGGGGATCCGACGGCGAGGGCCTGTCCGGCGGATCGTGCCGGACAGGCCCATGGCCTTTCGTCGTCGGGGGGCTCAGCGCTTGAGTGTGAAGGTGAAGTCGTCGGAGAGTTTGCCGCTCAGCCGGACCGCCGAGACGAGACTCCCCTCCGTGATCAGTCGCTCGACCTCGGCCCGCGACAGACCGCACCCTTCGGCGATCAGCCGCACCGGCCGGACGGGGATCCGTGCCGTGAAGCGGACCGAGACGTCGATGACCTCCTGGTCCAGGTGGTCCGATCCGCCGGTGTCGAGGCGCCAGGCGTCGTCCCAGTCGAGGGCGATGCGATTGCGCCGCCGTACGACCGGATCCTGGAGCAAATCGGCTGCCAGAGCAGGGTCGTTGTCGTGCAGCCGGGCCAGGAGTTCAGGCCGTACGGAGCGCACGTTCATCCGCTCGAAGACCGTGAGCTTCGCCGTTTCCCCGCAGGCCGTGCAGCGCACGAGGAGCCAGGCGTCGAGGAGCTTGTGGTGGGCGTTGACGCGAAATTTGCCGTTCGCCCGGAAGCGCTCGGTCGCGCACGTGTGGCAACGGCGCAGGACGAGCGGCAGGCAGGTGGGCATGACCACCCAGGTGGTGAGCACAGAAGTACACCGGTTTCAGTGAGAAGTCCGCAGCAAAAAGGAGCGCGGCGCACAGGCGCGACGCGCGACGATTCAGCGCTCGGGGGGTCTCACACGGTGTACAACGGCACGTCCTTGCCCAGACGACTTGGTTCGGCAGCACGGTAATGGCGCGCAGCGGCGCCGCTCCACCGATTTTCGAGCGTCTCACCGCCAGGGGGTCGGCCCGGCGGTGAGACGTGGATCAGACGTAGAAGCGGGAGAGCGACCGCAGTACGGCCGCCGGCTTCGCGCCGCCCTCGATCTCGACCGTGCCGTCGACGGCGATCTGCACCCCGCCGGGGACGTCGTCCACCGACGCGAGCCTGCCGACGAGCCGGATGCGGGAGCCGACCCGCACCGGAGCGGGGAAACGGACCTTGTCCAGGCCGTAGTTGACCTTCGTCGTGACGCCCTGCACGTCGAGCAGGCCGGTGAAGAGCGGGATGAACAGGGAGAGCGTCAGACAGCCGTGGGCGATCGGCGCTCCGAAAGGACCTGCGGCCGCGCGCTCGGGATCGGTGTGGATCCACTGGTGGTCGTCGGTGGCGTCGGCGAAGGTGTCGACGCGCTGTTGGGTGATCTCCAGCCAGTCGCTCGTACCGAGGTCGCCGTCACCCTCCCGGGCCAGCTTCTTCAGTGCGTCGATGCCGTGCACGGTCAGGGTCATGCGGGGTGCTCCTCGGAGGTGTCGGGATCGGGGGGCGACTCGCCGTGGATACGGCGCAGTTCGGGCTTGCGGAGCTTGCCGGAGGCCGTCCGGGGCAGCGCCTCCGGCACGACCACGGCCGCCTTCGGGATCTTGTACGGTGCGAGGTGGCCGGCCAGCGAGGCGAGGACGGCGTCCGCGTCGAGCGCGGTGCCGGGGTGCGGCACGAGGACCGCGCGCGGGACCTCGCCCCACCGCTCGTCCGGTACACCGATGACGGCGCACTCGGCGACGTCCGGGTGGGCCAGCAGGGCGTCCTCGACCTCGGCCGGGTAGATGTTCTCGCCGCCGGAGATGATCATGTCCTTGATGCGGTCGGCGACGGTCACATAGCCGTCGGCGTCGGCACCGGCTGCGTCACCGGTGCGCAGCCAGCCGTCGTCGAGCGCGGCGGCGCTCGCCTCCGGCAGCCCCCAGTAGCCGGACATGACGTGGGGGCCCCGTACGAGCACCTCGCCGGTCTCGCCGGGCTCCGCGTCGCTCCGGTCGGGCCGCACGATCCTGACGTCGGTGAAGAAGTGCGGCACGCCCGCCGAGCCCGCCTTGTCGACGGAGTGCTCGGCGTCGAGGTACAGCACACCGGGCGAGGCCTCCGTCAGCCCGTACCCCTGCTGGAAGGCGAGGCCGCGTTCCTGGTACGTGGAGATGAGGCGGCCGGGCACGGGCGAGCCGCCGCAGGTGAGCGTGCGGAGCGTCGACAGGTCGGCGTCCACCCAGCGGGGTGAACGGGCCATCAGCTCGTACATGGTGGGCACGCCGAACATCGCGGTGATGCCGTGCCGTTGCACCAGGTCGAGGGTCGTGTCGGCGTAGAACCGCTCCTCCAGGACGCAGGTGCCGCCCTTGAGCAGGACGGGCAGGGCCAGCATGTTCAGGCCCGCGGTGTGGAACAACGGGGCCACGACCAGGGCGCGTTCGTCGGAGCGCAGATCGGTGTCGATCAGCACGTTGAGGGCGTTCCAGGTGAGGTTGGCGTGCGTGAGCATGGCGCCCTTGGCACGGCCGGTCGTCCCCGAGGTGTACATGATGATGCAGACGTCGTCCCCGGAGACCGGCTCATCGGGTCTGGTCGCGCCCTCCGCCCCGGCGATCAACTCTTCGTACTCCACGCCTACTTGGATGCGGTACGGAGGGCTCGTCGCCGAGCCTTCGCCGTGTCCGGGCGCGTGTACCAGGGTGTGCGCGCCCGAGTCGGAGAGCTGGTGGTCGATCTCGGGCGGCGCGAGGCGGGTGTTGAGCGGGACGAAGACGGCGCCGAGCAGTCCGGCGGCGAACAGCGTCTCCAGGAAGGCCGGGTGGTTGGGGCCCAGGTAGGCGATCCGGTCGCCGCGGCGCACGCCGCGCTCACGCAGGGCGGCCGCGAGCCGCCCGACCCGGTCGTGCAGCTCGGCGTAGGTGAGGGATGTCCCCCGGTGGACCAGGGCGGTGCGGTCGGGGGTCTTGCGGGCCCGGCGTGCGGGCCACGAGCCGAGACCCATGTGCGTACCCGAGTGAGGCATCTGGCACGGCCCTTCAGACGAGCCCGAGCAGCCGGGCGGCGTTCTCCTTGAGGATCTTCGGGCGGACCTCGTCCTTGATCGCCAGCTTCTCGAAGTCGGCGAGCCAGCGGTCCGGGGTCAGGACGGGGTAGTCGGAGCCGAAGAGGACCTTGTCCTGGAGCAGCGTGTTGGCGTAGTGCACGAGCTGCGGCGGGAAGTACTTCGGCGACCAGCCCGAAAGGTCGATGTGCACACCCGGCTTGTGGGTGGCGACGGCCAGGGCCTCGTCCTGCCACGGGAAGGAGGGGTGGGCGAGGATGATCCTCAGGTGCGGGAAGTCGGCGGCGACATCGTCGACGTGGAGCGGGTTGGAGTACTTCAGCCGGATCCCGCCACCGCCCGGGACGCCGGCCCCGATGCCGGTCTGGCCGGTGTGGAAGAGCGCGATGGCGCCGGTCTCTTCGAGCACCTCGTACAACGCGTAGACGAGCGACCGGTCGTTGGGGAAGAAGCCCTGGATGCTCGGGTGGAACTTGAAGCCCCGTACGCCGTACTCCTCGACCAGTCGGCGGGCCTGCCGGACGCCCGCCCTGCCCCGGAACGGATCGACGGAGGCGAAGGGGATCAGCACGTCGGAGTGGGCCGCGGCGGCCTCGGCGATCTCCTCGTTCGGGACCGGCGGGGTGCCGGTCGCGGACTCGGCGTCGACGGTGAAGACGACGGCGGCCATGTTCCGTTCACGGTAGTGGGCGGCCATCTCCGGCACGGTCGGCCTGCGCTCGCCCGCGACCTTGAAGTACGCCGAGGAGGCCGCGTTCAGCTCGTCCCCGAGGGACACGTGGCCCTGGGCGGAGACCTCGACGTGGGTGTGGACGTCGATGGCGACGAGGGCGTCGAGGTTCATCGGGGGTCCACCGGGGCCGGGACCCTGGGGGCTGGGATGCCCACGGTCTGCGGCTGCGCGCCGACGGACGTGTGCCAGGCGGTGGCGATCGCGTCCGGGGTCCAGCCGCCGTCCGCGTACGCCGAGGCGATCTCCTGGGGGTGCGACCAGAGCGTCAGCCGGTCGCCCCCGATGCCGACGCACTGGCCGGTCACGTGGCGTGCCGCGTCCGAGGCGAGGAAGGGCACGAGTGCGGCGCAGTCCTCGACGGTGCCGAAGCCCTCGCCCTTGCGCAGGGCGTCCGGGAGCGGCTCGCCGCGCTCGCGGAGCGCCGCGACGTGCGGCGCGAAGGCCGGGACGGTCTCCGTCATGGCGGTGGCGGCGACCGGGACGATCGCGTTGACGGTGATGCCGGCCTTGGCCAGCTCCATGGACCAGGTACGGGTCATGGCCGCGATGCCCGCCTTCGCGGCGGCGTAGTTGGTCTGGCCGAAGTTGCCGCGCTGGCCGGCGGGTGAGCCGACGAGGACGAGGCTGCCGCCCTCGCCCTGTTCGCGCATCCGCACGGCGGCGGCGCGGGCGCAGGTGAAGGTGCCCTTGAGGTGGGTGGTGACGACGGCGTCGAAGTCGTCGTCGGTCATCTTCCAGAGCACGCGGTCGCGCAGGATGCCGGCGTTGGTGACCATCACGTCGAGCCGGCCGAACTCCGCGACGGCCCGGTCGACCAGCCGCTGCGCGGCCTCGGCGGTGCCGACGGCCACGGCCTCGGCGACGGCGGCGCTCTCGCCGACGGCCTCACGGACGGATTCGGCCGCCCGCTCGGCGACCTCGGGGTCGAGGTCGTTCAGGACGACGCGGGCTCCGGCGCGGGCCAGGGCGGTGGCGTAGGCGAGGCCGAGACCGCGCCCGGATCCCGTGACGACGGCGACCTTCCCCCGCAGGTCGACCGGCGGGGCGGCGAGCTGCGTGGGCGGAGGGGTGGGTGACGACACGGGTGTCCCTTCGACAGGTGGTGCTGGTGATGGAGCGACGAGATGGAAGCTAAGACCAATGATTGTTGACGTCAATAGTTGTCGTAAGGGTCGAGGATGGCGCATCCTGGGGCCATGAACCTGGCGATGGACTCCGACGAACCGTGGATGCGCTCGCTCCACTCCGACACCGGCTACCTGCTCTACCGGCTCGGCCTGCGCTCGGGGCAGCTCTTCAACGCGGCACTCCAGGAGTCCGGCGTACGCCTGCGGCACTACGCGGTGCTGCGGTACCTCGCCACCGTGGAGGGCGCCCTGCAGCGGGAGTTGAGCACGAGCCTCGGCTACGACCCGAGCGCGATCGTCAGCCTCGTCGACGACCTGGAGCGGCTGGGCTTCGTGGAGCGCCGCCCTGCCCCCGGCGACCGGCGCAGCCGGATCGTCGTCCTGACCGGCGACGGCGGAGCATTCCTGCGGGACACCGACCGGACGAGCCAGGGCGTGAGCGAGGAGCTGACCTCCCCCCTGACCGCCGACGAACGCACGGTCCTGCGTGACCTGTTGCTGCGCGTCGCCGGCGAGGGCTGAGACACCCGCCCTGGGCCCGAGCAGGCCCGAGCAAGGCCCGAGCAAGGCCCGAGCAAGACCCCCCGGAACTCCCGTGCTCCGCGATGCGACCAACTTCCCGTGAGGCCGCTGAGGTTCAGCGGCACGGCTGAGCAGTGCGGGAGACGGACAGCATGGTGGGGATCGATCGACGGAGCGCGCTGAGGTCGGCGGCGGGCGCGGGCGCGGCCGTCGCCGGCCTGAGCGCGACGACGGGGACCGCGACAGCGGGGACCGCCCCGACGGCGGCACGGGCAACGGCGGCCGCGAGGCCCGCGTGGAGTGCCGAGCGGCCGTTGCGCGTCCACATCGTCGCGTTCGACGGCGCCGAGGAGCTCGATGTCTTCGGCCCGCTGGAGGTGTTCGCGGCGGCCGCGGCCATGGGGTATCCCGTACGCCCCCTGCTCGTCACCGGCGGAAGGCGGCCCGGCCGGGTCACGGCGAGCTTCGGCACCGAGATCGCCGTCCCGAACGGCTGGGACGCGAGCACGGCCGACGTCGTCGTCGTCCCGGGCGGCGGCTTCCGCAAGCGCGACGCGCCCGGCATCTGGTCCGAGATCGCCAAGGGCGTCCTCCCCCGCGCGCTGGGCCGCGCCGAACGGCCGTCCCTGACCGTGCTCGGCGTCTGCACCGGAGTGATCGTCCTGCACGCGGCCGGCCTGATCCGCGACCGCCCCTGCACGACCCACCACGGGGCGCAGCAGTACCTGAAGGACCAGGGCGCCGACGTCCGTACCGTCCGTGTCGTCGACGACGGCAACCTCGTGTGCGCGGGTGGCGTCAGCTCCGGCATGGACGGCTCGCTGTGGCTCCTGGAGCGGGAGCTCGGCTCCGAGGTGGCCACGCGCGTCGAGGCGCTGATGGAGTTCGAGCGCCGTGGCACGGTCCTGCGTACGGCTGGAGCATGAGCTCCTGGGCAGGGGTGCCCGCGGGGTACGTTCCGGGGCAAGATCGAAGGACGTGACCTGACCCTAGGAGCCTGATGCGTGTCGCTCTCTTCCTGACCTGTGTCAACGACACGCTCCATCCCGACACCGGGCGCGCCGTCGTGCGGCTGCTGAACCGGCTGGGCGTCGACGTCGACTTCCCGCCGGGCCAGACCTGCTGCGGGCAGCCGCAGTACAACACCGGCTACCGCCATCAGGCGGAGCCGCTCGCCCGGCGCTTCGCCGAGGTCTTCGGCGCGTACGACGCCATCGTCACCCCGTCCGGTTCGTGCGGGGCCATGGTGCGCGAGCTGTACCCGCGCATGGGCGCGCGGGCCCGGGCCGAGGGGCGCGGCGACGGGCTCGCCGCGACCGTGGCGCCGGTCGTGCCGAAGACGTACGAGCTGACGGAATTCCTCGTCGACGTCCTCGGGTTGACGGACGTCGGCGCGTACTACCCGCACAAGGTCACCTACCACCCCACCTGCCACGGCCTGCGCGGCCTCGGCCTCGCCGACCGGCCGCACCGGCTGCTCGCGGCGGTCAAGGGCCTGGAGCTCGTGGAGCTGCCGGGTGCGGAGGAGTGCTGCGGCTTCGGCGGCACCTTCGCGGTGAAGAACCCCGATGTGTCCGCCGCGATGGGCGCCGACAAGGTCCGGAGCGCCGTCTCGACCGGCGCGGACGTGCTGTGCGCCGGCGACAACTCGTGTCTGACGCACCTCGGCGGCACGATGAGCCGGCTCGCGGTCGGAGTCCGGCCCGTCCACATCGCCGAGATCCTGGCGAGCACCGAAGAGGAGCCCCTGGTATGAGCGGTACCTTCCTGGGCATGCCCGCCTTCCCGGTGGCCGCACACGAGGCGGTAGGGAACCCGACCCTGCGCGCCAACCTCCGGCACGCCACGCACACCATCCGCGACAAGCGGGCCAAGGCGGTCGCGGAGCTGGAGGACTGGGCGGAGCTGCGCGAGGCCGGAAAGCGGATCAAGGACCACACCCTGCGCCATCTCGACCACTATCTGGTCCAGTTGGAGGAGTCCGTCACGGCGGCCGGCGGGACGGTCCACTGGGCGGCCGACGCCGACGAGGCCAACCGGATCGTCGTCGACCTGGTGAAGGCCACCGGGGAGAGCGAGGTCGTGAAGGTCAAGTCGATGGCCACGCAGGAGATCGGGCTCAACGAGGCCTTGGAGGCGGAGGGCATCGCCGCCTACGAGACCGATCTCGCCGAGCTGATCGTGCAGTTGGGCAAGGACCGTCCCTCGCACATCCTCGTCCCGGCCATCCACCGCAACCGGGCCGAGATCCGGGACATCTTCCGCGCGGAGATGGGGAATTGGGGCCGCCCGGCGCCCGAGACCCTCACCGACCGCCCCGCCGACCTGGCGGAGGCCGCCCGGCTCCATCTGCGGGAGAAGTTCCTGCGCGCCAAGGTCGGCATCTCCGGCGCCAACTTCATGGTCGCCGAGACGGGCACCCTGGTGGTGGTCGAGTCCGAGGGCAACGGCCGGATGTGCCTGACCCTGCCCGAGACGCTGATCTCCGTCGTCGGCATCGAGAAGGTGGTGCCGACCTGGCGGGACCTGGAGGTCTTCCTCCAGACCCTGCCCCGCTCCTCGACCGCCGAGCGGATGAACCCGTACACCTCCCTGTGGACGGGGACGACGGACGGGGACGGGCCGAAGGACTTCCATCTCGTCCTGCTCGACAACGGCCGCACCGACACCCTCGCCGACGAGGTCGGACGCCAGGCGCTGCGCTGCATCCGCTGCTCCGCCTGCCTCAACGTGTGCCCCGTGTACGAACGGGCCGGCGGCCACGCGTACGGCTCCGTCTACCCCGGCCCGATCGGCGCGATCCTCACGCCCCAACTCCGGGGCACCGCGAGCGAGATCGATGCCTCGCTGCCGTACGCCTCCTCCCTCTGCGGGGCCTGTTACGACGTGTGTCCGGTCGCCATCGACATCCCCGAGGTCCTCGTCCACCTCCGCGAGAAGGTCGTCGAACAGGGCGGGCACCGCCTGGAGAGAGCGGCGATGGGGGCGGCGGCCTGGGCCTTCGACCATCCCCGCGCGTACGAGGCCGGGCAGCGACTCGCCTCCCTCACCCGGCGCCTGCACCCCTCCCGCCTGCCCGGTCCGGGGCGTGCGTGGTCGGACAGCCGCGATCTGCCCGAGGTCCCCGCGGAGTCGTTCCGTACCTGGTGGAAGCGCGAGCACGAAGGAAAGGAGGGGTCCGCGTGAGCAGCAGGGACCTCGTCCTGGGCCGGATCCGCCGAGCCCTGACCGACGTACCGCGGACCGACGTGCCGAAGGCCGACGTACCGCAGACCGACGTACCGGAGACCGACACCCTCTACGAACAGGCCGTACCCCGCACGTACCTGCGGGAGCACGGGGACAGGGACACGGACCGGACCGTCGAGCTCCTCGCCGAGAACCTGGCAGAGTACCGGGCCGTCGTCCACCGCTGCCGCCAGGACGGACTGGCGGAGCTGATCGGCGCGCTCCTCGCCGAGCGCGGCACACGCCGGGTCCTCGTCCCGGCGGGACTGCCGCGCCCGCTCCTGAGCCGGACGGACGCCACCGTCGTGGAGGACCGGCCCGACCTCACCCCGTACGACCTCGACGCCGTCGACACCGTCGTGACCGGCTGCGCGGTGGCCGTCGCCGAGACCGGCACCGTCGTCCTCGACGCCGGCCCGGACCAGGGCGGCCGCCGCATCACCCTCGTTCCCGACCACCACGTCTGTCTGGTCCGCGTCCCGGACCAGGTCGTCGGCTCGGTCCCCCAGGCCCTCGAACGGCTCGACCCCACCCGCCCCCTGACCTGGATCTCCGGCCCCTCGGCCACCAGCGACATCGAACTCGACCGCGTCGAGGGCGTCCACGGCCCGCGACGGCTGGACGTCGTCCTGGTCGATGTCCCGGTCGACGCCCTGGTCGATGTCCTGGTCGACACCCCGGTCGACGCCCCGGTCGACGCCCCGGTCGGCTGATGAACGGCACCGCCCGCGCGGCGCCCTGAGCACCGTCCCGCCGGGCGCCTGCCCGGCGGGACCCCCCTCACTCCCCCGCTGCCGCCGCGAGCCGCTCACGGGAGAGCGGCATGCGCTCGGCCGGCCCGTGGACGAGGGTGAACGGGATGGAGAGGCTGTCGCACATCCTCTTCGCGCGGGCGACCGCGCTCATGGTCGCGGCGGAGGCCGGGCCGCCGGGCAGGGCGAGCACGACGGCCCGGGGCCGGTGGGCGTCGACCAGGGCCTGGATGAGCAGGGCGGCCGCGGCCCGGTTCGTGACGTCGAGGCCCTGATGCAGCGTGACGTGGAGCGTGCCGACGTCGATGTGGTGGGTGAGAAGCATGCGACCTCCAGACGGAACCTCGGGTATGGCCCCGGCCTCCAGCGGATGAACCAAGGGCAAAAAGCCAGGTTCCCGGCATTTGCCCCGGGAAAACCCAGGTCAGGCACCCTTCCTGCGGCCGGCCCCGCCCGTCGTCGGCGCCCGGGCCCCTCAGCTGCCGGACGCCAGCTCTCCGAGCAGCTTCCAGGTGCGGCGCCGGTCGTCCTCGCCGCCCAGGTCGGTCGCCGTGAACACCACCTCCGTCGCCCCCGCGTCCCGGTAGCGCCGGACCTCCGCCGCGACGGTCTCCTCGTCGCCGATCACCGCCACATCGGCGGCCCGCTCGGCGCCGGACAGGCCGATGACCCGCTGGTAGGAGGGGATCTTCTCGTACAGCGCCAGGGTCTCCGCCGCCTTCTCCCGTACGGCGTCGGCGTCGGACGTGACCACGCCGGGGACGAGCGCCACGACACGCGGCGCCGGCCGTCCGGCCGCCTCGGCGGCCGCGGTGAGGGCCGGGACGATGTGGTCCGCGAGGGCGCGCGGCCCGGCCAGGAACGGCAGGGCGCCGTCGGCGAGTTCACCGGTGACGCGCAGGGCCTGCGGCCCCATCGCGGCGACCAGGATCGGCACGGCCGCCGGGAGCGGGGTCGTGGCGGTCAGCAGCTCGCCGTGGAAGTCGGCGACGCCCGTCTCCACCAATGGGCGCAGGGCGGTCAGGAACTCCCGGAGCAGCGCGATGGGACGCTCGTACGGGATGCCGAAGCCGTCCTCCGTCAGGTGCCGGGTGCCGAGGGCGAGCCCGAGGTGGTAGCGGCCGCCGGTCGCCGCCTGCGCGGTCTGCGCCTGGCTGGAGACGAGGAGCGGGTGGCGGCCGAAGATCGGGATCGCGGAGGTCCCCACCTGCAGCCCGGGCACCTCGCGCCCGACGATCGCGGCGAGCTGGGGAGAGTCGTACGAGAAGGTCTGCCCGAACCAGGCCGAGCGCAGGCCCGCGTCGTGGGCCTCCCGCGCGAGCCGCACGGTGCTGTCGATGGAGAGTTGGTAGGCGGTCGAGCTCAGAGTCACTCCGATGGTCATGGTCGGGCAACAGCGCGCGATGCGACCGGCATTCCGGGGCGGGGTACCCGTCTCGTGGGGGTTCGGACGCCGTCCCGCCCGGGTTCGAGCACCCGTCCGGTCCGGGCACGGGGTGTCACATCGTGGGCAGAAGGTGTCCACCAGGTGGTCGCACGGGTGGCGGATCTTGTGGGGCCGCCCGGGAAACCGCAGGTCACAGCGGTGCTCTCGGGGCGTCAGGTGGCGCAATACCGCCGCAACACCAACCCCGGGCCCGCGCCGGTACGTTCCTCGACATGCCAGCCGAACCCACTCCCGCCTCCCTCCCGGTCGCCGCCGCGCGGCGTCGGCGACTCCGCGCGGACCGGGCCAGGCAACTCGCCGACCTGCTGCGCCATCAGATCCTGACGGGCGGCTTCCCCGGTGGCGTCCTCCCCCTGGAGGACGTCATCGCCGCAGACCACCGGGCCAGCCGCAACACCGTCCGCCAGGCCCTGGACCTGCTGCGCGGCGAGCAGCTCGTCGAGCGGCAGCCGGGGGTCGGCACGGTCGTCGTCTGCGAGAAGTACCCGCACGGCCTCGACCGGCTCCAGGGCCTGGCGGAGACCCTGCACGAACACGGTCGGGTCACCAACGAGGTACGGACCATGGGGCCGGTCGCCGCGTCCGGTCCTGTGGCCCACCGGCTGCGCCTGCCCGAGCACACGGACGTCCTCTGCATCGAGCGGCTGCGTCGGCTGAACGGACTGCCGCTCTCCCTCGACCTGTCGTACCTGCCCATGGACATCGGCGGTGAACTCCTCGGCTGCGACCTGGAGAACACCGATGTCTTCCGGCTCCTGGAGACCCTGACCGGCCGGCCACTGGGGCACGCCGAGATCACTCTCGAAGCCGTCAACGCCGACGCGCACTCCGCCGCCGTACTCCAGGCCCCGCGCGGGGCGGCCGTGCTGATGCTGGAGCGGCTGACCTGTCTGCCCGACGGGCGCCCCGTGGACCTGGAGTTCATCCGGTTCCGGGGCGACCGGATCACCATGAGCGGCGTGCTGCACCGCTCCCTCTGACCGCCGCACCCCTCCGTACCCTCCGCACCCTCCGCGGGCGCACCCCGACTCCCCGCCTTCCCTCGTACTTCCTTCCTGGAGACAGCCATGCCTCTGGTGCCGCAACGCGCCGACGTGCCCGTGACCATCGACGAGTCCCTCTGCATCGACGGCTGCACGCTCTGCGTCGACATGTGTCCCCTGGACTCGCTCGCGATCCGCGAGGACAACGGCAAGGCGTACATGCACGTGGACGAGTGCTGGTACTGCGGCCCGTGCGCCGCCCGCTGCCCCACCGGCGCGGTCACCGTCAACATGCCCTACCTGCTCCGGTGAAAGGCTCGACTCCCATGCTTGGCAAGCGCTTCATCCCCCTCCTGCCCCTCGCGCTGCTGCTGCCGCTGGCCACCGCCTGCGGCGGCGCGGCGGATGCCGGAGAACCGGCCGGCTCGCGCACCGTCACGGTGACCGTCGGCTACCAGTCGAAGACCATCAACACGGTCACCGCCGGCACCCTGTTGCGCTCGCTCGGCTACTTCGAGGAGGAGCTCGCGGCGCGCGGCAAGAAGGACGGCGTCAGCTACGAGGTCGTCTGGCAGGACTACGCGACCGGTGCCCCGATCACCGCCCAGATGACCGCCGGAAAGATCGACATCGGCTCGATGGGCGACTTCCCGCTGCTCATCAACGCGGCGCGCGGCAAGCAACTGAAGCAGCCGACGCGGCTGGTCTCGGTCACCGGCTACAACCTGCGCGGCGGCCTCAACACCGTGGTGACCGCGCCCGATTCGCCCCTGCGCTCGCTGGCCGAGCTGCGGGGCAGGAAGGTGTCCACCAGCGTCGGCTCGGCCGCCGACGGGACGCTGGTCCGGGCCCTCCAGCGCGCGGGCGTCGACCCGGAGAAGGACATCCGGAAGCTGAACCAGCAGCCCAGCGTCGGCGCGTCCGCCCTGACCGCCGGGAGCGTCGACGCACTGTCCCAGTTCGTCGCCTGGCCGGGCCTGTTGGCCTTCGATGGCCGGGCGAAGGCGCTGTACGACGGGGCCGAGCTGAACCTGCCGACCTTCCACGGGGTCACCGTCCGGGAGAAGTTCGCCCAGGAACGGGCGGGCGTCCTCGACGACTTCCTCACCGCGCAGCGGCGGGCCACCGACCACCTGCGCGCCCGGCCGGTCGCCGCCGCCGAGTCGGTGGCGAAGGAGACCGGTCTTCCGGCCGAGGTCGTGCACCTCTACAACGGCGCCCAGGGCATCGCGACCTTCGACCCCGAGCTCCGCCCGGAGCTGATCGACGCGCTGAAGAAGGACGTGCCGCTCCTGAAGGCGGCGAAGCTGGTGGGCGACGTCGACGTGGACGCCTTCGTCGACCGGGCGCCGCTGGCGCGCGCCGCCGCGAAGCACGCCCCGTACCCGAAGGCTTCCGCCGCCCGGCCCGAGCTGTGGCTGAAGGGGCAGAGCACCACCCGTACGTTCGACAGCCCGAAGGCGCTCCTGAAGGCGGTCGGCGGCTCGGGCGCCGATGTCCGGGCCGCGTACGTGCCGGACGCGGTGACCGGCACGTCCTGGTTCGCCGACAAGGCGGTCTGGGTCGCCGAAGGCACCGAGCTCCGCGCCTTCGTGACCCCGGCCGGAGCGCGGGCGTACGTCGACGGGCATGCCACGTCGCGGGTGGTCGACTACGCGACCGCCCTTCGGCTGGCGTCGTCATGAGCGCGGTCGGCCGCCGGCTGCTGCGGGTCGGCTCGCTCGTGGCGGCCCTCGGGCTCTGGCAGCTGCTGACCACCCTGGACGTCAACGTCTGGCTGCGGTTCGAGCAGTTCCCCACGGTCGGCGAGGTGGCCTCCGCGTTCGCCGACCGGGTCCCGACCGACGCGTACTGGCAGGACCTGGGCCACAGCCTGCGCCGGATCGTGGTCGGCTTCCTGCTGGCCTCGGTGCTCGGCGTGGCGGTCGGGACCTTGGTGGCCCGCTCCCGCTGGGCCGCCGACCTGCTGGGTCCGGTCCTCGAAGTGGCGCGTCCGATTCCGGCCATCGCCCTGGTCCCGGTCGCCATCCTGCTGCTGCCCAGCAACGAACAGGGCATCGTCTTCATCACCTTCACCGCCGCCTTCTTCCCGGTGCTCGTGTCGACCCGGCACGCGGTGCGGGCCCTCTCCCCCGTATGGGAGGAGGCCGTGCTCACCATGGGCGGCGGCCGGCTGCGGGTGCTGTTCTCGGTGGTGCTGCCCGGCGCGCTGCCGGGGGTCTTCGGCGGGCTCTCGGTGGGGGTCGGCGTCTCGTGGATCTGTGTGATCTCGGCGGAGATGATCTCCGGCGAGTACGGGGTCGGCTACCGCACCTGGCAGGACTACACGGTCGTCGACTATCCGGGCGTCTTCGTCGGCATGGCCACCATCGGGGCCCTGGGCTGGCTCACCTCCACCGCCGTGGAGCTCCTCGGCCGCCGGGTGACCTCCTGGCTGCCCCGGCCGGCCGCGCGGCCGGTGTCCCGCCTGCGCGCTCGACCGCTGCTCCGTCGCGGCGACTCCGCCACGGGCCCCGTTTCCGCCCCCGCCCCCGTTCCCACCCTCGACAAGGAGCCGGTGCCATGACCAGCGCGCCCGCGTCCGACACCCTCGCCTCCGGCGCGGAACTCGCCCTGCACGACGTACGGCTCGGGCACGCGGACGGTGCCGTCGTCTTCACGGCCGCCGAACTGCGTGTGCGGCCCGGCGAGTTGCTGGCCGTGGTCGGCCCGTCCGGGTGCGGCAAGTCGACCCTGCTGCGCACCCTCGCCGGGCTGCTCCCGCCCCTGGCCGGGCGGGTGACCCACGACGGCCGGCCCGTCGACGGGCCGGACGCCGACCGGGCGCTGGTCTTCCAGGACGACGCGCTGCTGCCCTGGCGGACCGTCCGCGCCAACGTGGAACTGCCCCTGGCGATCCGCCGGGTCCCCCGCGCCGAACGGCGCCGGTCCGCCGCCGACTGGCTGGACCGGGTCGGCCTCTCCGACCACGCCGCCAAACTGCCCCACCAACTGTCCGGCGGGCAGCGGCAGCGCGTCCAGCTGGCCCGGGCCCTGGCCGGCAGGCCCCGGGCGGTCCTCATGGACGAGCCCTTCGGCGCGCTCGACGCGCACACCCGCGCCGGGATGCAGGACCTCCTCGTGGAGATCCTGCGCGGCACGGGAGCCACCGTCGTCTTCGTCACGCACGACGTGGACGAGGCCCTCCACCTGGGCGACCGCGTCGCGCTCCTCCCCTCCGGCCAGGTGCTCGACGTACCGCACCCGCGCCGTCGGGACGCCCGGCAGGCGCCCGCCACCGCTGCGCTGCGCCGCCGCGTCCTCGCATCCCTCTGACCGGCGGATCCGCCGACCCGCTCCTGCTCCGATCCGCTGCTCCGCCGATCCGCTCCTCACCGATCCGCTGCTCCGCCGACCCGCCCGAAGATCCCGAAAGGCACCCCGTGGACACCCTCGTGGAGACCCCCCTGGCCGTCCCCGACCTCGCCGACGCGACCGAGCTGACCTGCGACGTCCTCGTCATCGGCGGCGGTACGGCCGGCACCATGGCCGCGCTCACGGCCGCCGGGCGCGGCGCCGACGTCCTCCTCCTGGAGAAGGCGCACGTCCGGCACTCCGGCGCCCTGGCGATGGGCATGGACGGGGTCAACAACGCGATCATCCCGGGCCGGGCCGAACCCGACGACTACGTCGCCGAGATCACCCGCGCCAACGACGGCATCGTCGACCAGTCGACCGTCCGGCAGACCGCGACCCGAGGCTTCGCGATGGTCCAGCGGCTCGAGTCGTACGGGGTGAAGTTCGAGAAGGACGAGCACGGCGAGTACGCGGTCCGCCAGGTGCACCGCTCCGGCTCGTACGTGCTGCCCATGCCGGAGGGCAAGGACGTCAAGAAGGTCCTCTACCGGCAGTTGCGGCGACGCGAGATGCGGGAGCGGATCCGGATCGAGAACCGGATCATGCCGGTGCGCGTCCTCACGCACCCGGAGGACGGGCGGGCCATCGGCGCGGCCGGGTTCCACACCCGTACCGGCGCGTTCGTCACCGTGCGGGCGGGCGCGGTGATCCTGGCGACGGGCGCCTGCGGCAGGCTCGGACTGCCCGCCTCCGGCTACCTCTACGGGACGTACGAGAACCCCACCAACGCGGGTGACGGCTACGCCATGGCGTACCACGCGGGCGCCGCCCTGACCGGCATCGAGTGCTTCCAGATCAACCCGCTGATCAAGGACTACAACGGGCCCGCCTGCGCCTACGTGGCGAACCCGTTCGGCGGGTACCAGGTGAACCGACACGGCGAGCGGTTCGTGGAGTCGGACTACTGGTCCGGGCAGATGATGTCCGAGTTCGCTGCCGAACTCGCCTCGGACCGTGGGCCGGTGTACCTGAAGCTCAGCCATCTGCCCGAGGAGACGATCGGCGCCGTCGAGTCGATCCTGCACACGACGGAGCGCCCCACGCGCGGCACCTTCCACGAGGGCCGGGGGCACGACTACCGCACCCACGACATCGAGATGCACATCTCGGAGATCGGTCTGTGCGGCGGGCACTCCGCGTCGGGGGTACGGGTCGACGCGCACGCCCGCACCACCGTGCCCCGGCTCTACGCGGCCGGTGACCTCGCGTGCGTACCGCACAACTACATGATCGGGGCGTTCGTCTTCGGCGACCTGGCCGGCGAGGACGCGGCGCAGTACCGGGCGTACGAAGGGGAGTTGCCGCACGGGCAGCTCGCCGCCGCCCACGAGCTGGTCTACCGTCCGCTGCGCAACCCCCACGGGGCGCCGCAGCCGCAGGTGGAGTACAAGCTGCGCCGGTTCGTGAACGACTACGTGGCGCCGCCGAAGACCGGCGCGAAGCTGTCGCTCGCGGTGGAGGCGTTCGACCGGATGTCGACGGAGATCGAGGGCATGGGGGCGCGCACCGCGCACGAGTTGATGCGGTGCGCGGAGGTGTCCTTCATCCGCGACTGCGCGGAGATGGCGGCCCGGGCCTCGCTGGCGCGGACCGAGTCCCGCTGGGGCCTGTACCACGAGCGCCTCGACCACCCGGAGAAGGACGACACGGGCTGGCTGCACCATGTCGACCTGCGCAAGTCCCCTTCCGGAGCGATGGAGTTCACGGCCCGCCCGATCGAGCCGTACGTGGTCCCCGTACCGGAGTTCACCCCGGAGCAGGGCCCGGAGCGGTGGCTGGGCGAGGTGGAGCTGGTCCCGACGGCCACGGCGGGCCGCCGCGACGCCCCTCCGACAGCGTCCGGGCGGGTGGATGCGGAGGCGCAGACCTCCGCCGAGGACGCGCTGCCCGCCCCCGACCCGGTCTCCGTCGGCGCTTCCGCGGGGACGAACCCCGCCCTTCTCCGGCTGCTCGCGCTCGCCGACGAGGCGCCCGATCTGGGCGTGCTCCGGCCGTACCTCGCCGACGCCGACCCGGCCGTGCGGACGGCCGCCGTGGTGGCGCTCGGGGAGACCGTGCCTGCCGGGGCCGGGTCCGCGCTCGCCGCACGGTTGCGGGACGCCGCGCCTCAGGTCCGGCACGCGGCCGCGGCGGCGCTGCGCGAGCTGGTCGAGGTGCTGCCCGCCGAGTCGGAGTGGGGAGAGGGGCTCCGGCAGGCCCTGGACGTGGACGACCCGGTCGTCCGTTCCGCCGCCCTGGACGTGCTGCGCGCCCGACGCCTCGGCGATGCCTCCGTGTACGCCGTCGCGCTCACGGACGCCGACATCGACGTCCGTATCCACGCCGTCCGCGCTCTCGTCTCGGTGGACGCCGTCGCGGAGCTCGCGGTGGCCGCCGCGGACCCCGCCCGCGAGGTCAGGGTCGCCGTGGCCCGTGGTCTGGCCGCCGTACGGACCCCGGCGCCCGCGCCGCTGCGCCCGCTCCTGGAGGACCGGGACCCTCTCGTGAGGGGCGCCGCCCTGGCCGCGCTCGCCGTCACCGGCTGCCCGCGCGCGTACGCCGAGTCGGCCGTGGCCGCCCTCGCCGACCCCGCCTGGCAGGTGCGGGCCGGTGCCGCGACCGCTCTCCGTGCGGCGCAGGCCGGGCAGGCCGTCCCCGGGCTCGCCAAGGCCCTGGCCGACTCGAACGCGGACGTCCGGAAGGCCGCCGTCCTCTCGCTGCACCCCCACCGTGCCGATCCGGACGCCCGGGCCGCCCTCGCCGCGGCCGCCACGGACCCCGACGCCGATGTCCGCGTCCACGCGGCGCGTGCACTGTCCTGACCTGGTCCTTTGCGCCGTCCTGACCGCCGACGCCCTACGCGGGCCGCTGCGCGGTCAGGACACCGACCTTGTCGATGCGGTGCTCGGGGTTGCCGTTGGCGTCCCGCCAGTAGTTGCCTGCCGCGTTGTCCTCGGGCGTCGCGCAGGTGGAGAGCGTGATCATGGCCTTGGTGGGCTTCTCCCCCGGCTCGCCCGGCACGGCGGCCCGCTGCTCGGCGAGCGAACGGTCCGATCGGAAGGAAGTGCTCCGGGTCTCGACGATCGTGTACGTGTAGACGGTGCCGGCGGCGGTCACGTGCACCAGGTCCCCCTTGTCGACCGAGGGGAGGTCGCGCAGCGCCCCACCGGCCGAGAGCCGGTGGGCGGTCACCAGATAGTTGCCGATCTCGCCCGGTCCGACACCCCCGCGCTCGCCGTGGGGGCTGGCGGCCACGCCGCGGTCCTGGATCCGGGTGCCCGCCCGGTCGTCGGTCGTGCCCTCGTACGGCACGACGTCCAGCTCGTCGACGCCGATCGACGGTATGGACACCTCGGCGGCGACGGGCGGCCGCGGCGAGGGCGTCGACGACGTGGGGGCGGGCGCGGGCTCGGCAGGCGCCACGGAGACCTCGGGCCCGGAGGGCCCGGACGGCGCTGAGGGCGCTGAGGGCGCCGAGGGCGCGGCGGGAGACACGGGAGCCACCGGCGCCGTGCCGCGGTCGGCGACCGTGCCCGCGCCCGTACAGCCGCAGAGCGCGGCGAGGACGGCGAGGACGGCCACGACGATGCCGACCGGAGCGCGCAACGCGCCCCGGCCTCCGGACGGGCCCCGACGGGGGGTCCCACCACCCTGGGCACCCATGTCACCAGGATGGCCCAGTCTCCGCGCCCCGGCACCCCCGGGGGCGCGGACCCGGGCGGCGGACGATCAGCCGACCCGGTCCCCGGCGGCCACCCGGTGCGCCTCCAGGCCGGGGGCGGTCAGCACCTCGGCGATCAGCTCCTCGGAGCCGCACACGTACGTGCTCACCAGGTCGACGTCACCGCCGACGCACCAGGCGCGGTCCTGCGGCCACCACAGATCGGGGAGTTCGGCGAAGTCCTCCTCGCCTTCGAGGGAGGTGACGTCGGCCAGCGGTCCGGAGAGCAGGACCTCGTCCCGTTCCGGGGTGGGGAAGGTCGGGATCCCCGGCCACTCCCGGCGGCCGTAGCCGTGCCACAGGCCGAACCAGCACCGCTCCGGCGTGCCCGTGTGCCGGGCCAGTACGGGAACGAGGAGCCGCGCGACCTCGCCGGGCGTGGGGCCTTCGGCCGGGTGTTCGTCCCACACCCCGGTCAGGCCGTACACCTCCTCGTTCTGGTAGTACCGGTCGACGCCGATCACCTCGTACCAGTCGGTCAGCGCCCCGACCCGCCGTCCGTATGCCGCGGCGACGGTCTCCCAACGCACCGGGCGCTCGTCGAGGGTCGCGGGGTGCAGGATCCGTGCGTACGCCGCGAATCCGGGCGCGGCGACTCCGCTCACGGTGCCGAACGCTCCGTACCCGGGGCGTCGTTCGGTCAGCCAGCGGGCCGGCCCGAGGTCCTCCCGCTCGACCCGCAGCCGCCCGTACGAGACGGGTGCCTCCGCGCTCTCCTCGGTCACGCCGGCCCACCTTCGTCACGGTTACGTCAAAGCGACGTCAGCGTATCCGCGCGGAGTGTCAGGGGACGTACAGAGCACGTACACAGTCCGTCCAGCGCCCCCCTTGCAGAATGGCAACGCCCGCCGCCCCAGCGGCCGCCGCGAGGCACGACGCCGGCGCGGCGGCGGTGCACGGACCACGTGTCGAGAATCTGATTCGTCCAGTGAATCCAAGGGGAAACACATGCCAGAAGTCGGCGGCTCCAAGGGTCTGAATGTCTCCGGTGACCCGTTCCTGTCCACGGTGGACAGGGTGTGCGCTTGGCTCGGTTCCGCGCCTGAGAAGGTGGACGCCCTGTCGGGCGGCGAGCGGATCCAGGTCCTGGGCGAGGTGGCCGACATCAACGCCGCCGCTGCCGCGGGCGACAGCGGTGCCCTGTACGCGCAGCAGTATCTGCTCGACAGGATCTACCAGTTGTACACCAAGATCCCCCGGCAGCAGAGCGCCGAGGGCTCCGTCGTCGTCTACGAGATAGCCCGGCTCCTGGAGACCGCGACGGCGGCGGCGCAGGACCGGCTGATCGAACCGGGTCTGCTCGAAGAGGCGCCCACCGAGCCCAGGGAGTACCTGACCTGGCTCAAGAACACCGCGCGTGGGCACCGGGTGTACAAGCACCCGTACTACCACGAGTTCATCCGCAACACGGCCACGGAGAGCGACCTCCGGAACTACGTGATGCAGGAGTCGGTCGTGGACGGCCGCTTCGACGACCTGCTCGCCATGATGCAGGTGGGCACGGCCGGCGCGGCCAAGATGGAGATCGCCGCCAACTTCTGGGACGAGATGGGCAACGGCAAGCCCGCGGAGGTCCACACCCACCTCTTCAACAAGATCTACGAGGTCTTCGAGATCTCCGAGGACGAGCTCGCCCGCTCGCTCACCGCCACCTCGCTGCTCAACGGCAACCTCGCGGTCATGCTGTGCCGCCACCGCACCCTGTACCCGGAGGCCGTGGGCTTCCTCGGGATGACCGAGTGGATGGCGCCCGACCGGTTCGTGCAGGTCGTGCACGCCTGGGAGCGGCTCGGGCTGCCGGAGGTCGGGATCGTGTACCACAAGCTGCACATCACCATCGACTCCCAGCACGCGCAGGGCTGGTTCCACAACGTGGTGCTGCCCGCCGCAGAGTCCGCGGACATGCGGCGCGCCATCGCCCGCGGGATCCTCTGGCGGCTCAACTCCTCTGCCGCCTATCTGGACGAGCGCATGCCTTCCGTCGCCGCCTGACGTTCGACGCCCGACGCCACCCCACTTTCTGGAGGAGAGACCATGCCCCTCGGCAGCGAACGGTTCACCGTCATCGACCTTCCGGATGTCTCGGCCGACATCCTGCCCAGCTACGACGACTGCCCGGTCGACGAGTACATGGGCAACGGCACCCGCTTCAAGCGGTTCTCGCAGTACCGGCTCCGCCCGCAGGGCGAGGACGCGTGGTCGTTCGAGCGGCTCGCGCACCGCGACTACACCACGTACAAGAAGTTCAACTCGGTCGGCGGCGGCATCCGCCGCGTCTACGAGCCGATCAAGGTCGACTTCACGCCGCTGATCGAGCACGGCGTCCGCGAGCTGGGCCTCGACCGGTCCGAGGACTGGCAGATCAACGTCCACCAGAACCGGACCCGGGCGGACGGCGGCAAGCCGGGCCCCCTCACTCCCGAGGGCGTGCACCACGACGGGCACGAGTTCGTGATGATCGCGATCCTCAACAAGGTGAACGTCGGCGGTGGCCAGACCCGGCTGTGGAACCCGGGGGCCGACGAGCCCTTCTGGACCGGGACGCTCGAGCCCGGGCAGGCGGTCCTGCTCGACGACCGTGCGCTGGCCCACGACGTCACCGACGTGCTCTCCGGCGACGGCGGCCCGGGCCACCGGGACATCGTCATCATCGCGTTCTCCCGGTGGGCGGAGAAGTGGTACGGCGAGGAGCACGACGCCGCCGCGCTCTCCGAGCAGTGAACCGGGGGCGCCGCCCCGGGACGGGGCACCACGCCTCGGGGCGGCGCCGCGCCCAGCAGCCAAGGGAGATCATCCGTGATCGACTTCTACAAATACCAGGCAGCAGGCAACGACTACTTGGTGATCGACCCCCGCCACACCGACTTCCCCGTGACCCGTGAGGCGATCCGGCTGATCTGCGACCGGCACCTGGGGATCGGCGCGGACGGTGTCCTGCACGGGCCGCTGGAGCCGCCGCGACCCGGCGTCCCGGTCGTGCTCGACCTGTACAACTCCGACGGTTCCGACTGCGGCAGGAGCGGCAACGGGCTGCGGATGTTCGCGCTCCACCTCGCCGGGCAGGAGCCCGGTGCCTGGGCCGACGGCCGGGAGTTCACGCTCCGTACGGCGGCGGGCGACAGCCCGGTGCGGGTGCTCGACCGCTCCGAGGGCCGCGTGGAGGTCGGCATGGGGCGCCCCAGTTTCGACGCCGCCGACCTGCCCCTGCTCCAGGAGGACGGGACGACCCCGTACGACGGCAGGGCGGTCCGGGTGCCGCTGTCGGTGGACGGCGAGAAGCTCACCGTCACCTGTGTGTACAACGGCAATCCGCACACCGTGGTGCCGGTGGACGAACCGTCGGCGGAGCTGGCTCGCCGGCTCGGCCCGGTGATCGCCGGGCACGCGCGGTTCCCGCACCGCACCAATGTGCAGTTCATGCGGATGGAGAACCCGTCGGTGATGGAACTCGAGGTCTTCGAGCGCGGCGCCGGGTACGTGACGGCGTCCGGCGCCAGCGCCTGCGCGGCGGTGTCGGCGGCCCGCGAACTCGGGCTGTGCGAGCGCCGGGTGGAGGTCAGGATGCCCGGCGGCGCTGTGGAGATCGCCGTCGCCGAGGACGGCCGGGTCACCATGACCGGCGACGCCGAGCAGGTGGCCGCCGGCTCCTTCGCGCCCGCGCTGCGCGCGCGCCTCGACCGGACCGCGCCGGCCGGGACCGTGGGGACCGTACGGTGAGCGTCTCCGCACCGCGCTCGCGCGACTACCCCATCCAGCGCTGGGTCTTCGAGGACGCCGCCGGGCGCTTCGACATCGACCTGGGCGACAGCAACATGGTTCCGGGGCGGCTCGACGCCCTCTCGGTGCCGCCCGGTCTGGAACTGGACTACGGCCACGACCGGGGCCTCCGCCCGCTGCGCGAGGCGGTGGCCGACCTGTACGGCGGTACGGCCGAGTCGGTCCTGATCACCCAGGGCGCCCAACAGGCGCTGTACCTGGTGTACGCGGCGCTGCTGACGCCCGGCTCGCGGGTGATCGCCTTCCGGCCCGGCTGGCAACAGTCCTGGGACGTGCCCCCCGAGCTGGGATCCACGGTCGATCTCGTCGGGTTCCGGCCGGACCTCAGCTTCGACGTGGAGGCCGCCGAGGCGGTGGCCGGTCCTGATGTGCGGCTGATCGTCGCCAACAGTCCGTGCAATCCGACCGGTCGGCGGATCGCGGAGAAGGACCTGCACGCTCTGGTCGGGCTCGCGGAGCGGACGGGGGCCCATCTGCTCCTGGACGAGGAGTACGCGCTCGACCTCTCCTCGTCCGCCGCCGTGGGCTCCGACCGGGTGATCTCCGTGTCGAGCCTGTCGAAGGTGTACGGCTTCCCGGGGCTGCGGGTCGGCTGGCTCTACGGCCCACCGGCCGTCGTGGAGCGCTGCGCCCGACGCAAGTTCCTGTCCACCATCTCCAACTCGGTGCTGTGCGAGACGCTGGCCTGCGACGTCCTGGCGCACCGTACGGAGCATCTGCGTTCCTACCACGAGCTCACCGGCCAAGGTCTCGACCTCGTACGGGAGTTCGCCCGCCGCAACGCCGACGCGGTGACTCTTGTGGAACCGGAGGGCACCCCGTTCGCCTGGCTCTGGCTGACGACCGGGGAGGAGCCGCTGACCATGTGCCGCAGAGCGCTGGACCTGGGCGTGCTGCTGATGCCCGGCGAGACGCTCGGAGCCAGTGACGGCTTCCGGATCTGCTTCGCGCGCTCGCCCGAGGCGGTGGCGGAAGGGCTGAGCCGCGTGGAGCGCGTGCTCAGGCCGCCCTCGCCCCCGGCCGGCTCCACGCCGGTCCGCTGACCCGCCGGGGCCCCGGCCCCTGCCACGGGGGCCGCCGCCCCGGCCCGTCAGAGGAACCCTCGGGTTCCCCGTTACGCACCTCCCCAGGGCGCTGCGCCGCGCTGCCCCGCCCTGCCGTGCCGTGCTGCGCCTCGTTCCGCCCCGCCCTGCGTCGCCCTGCCCTGCCTCGCCCCGCCCTGCCTTGTCATGCCCTGAAATGGAGTCCTGTGACGATGAGCATCCACACCGCCGAGTCGCGCATCCAACTGTCCTTCGGACAAGAGCAGTTGTGGTTCCTGGACCAGATGAGTCCCGGGGAGACCACCTACAACGTCCCGATCGCCTACCGGCTGCGCGGCGCGCTCGACACGGCCGCCCTCGAAGGCGCGCTCAATCTGCTGGTGCGGCGCCATGAGCAGCTGCGGGTGACCTTCCACGCGGCGGACGGTGTCCCGTACCAGGTCGTCTCGCCGGCCGAGGACCGGCCGCTGCCGCTGCGGGACCTCTCCGACCTGGACCCCGAGGAGGCCGAGCGCACCCTCCGCAAGGAGCTGCAGACCGAGGCGGACACGCCGTTCGACCTGGCGGCCGGGCCGATCTCCCGCTTCCAGCTCTTCCGGCTGGCGCCCGACCACCACGTGCTCGGTCTCAGCTTCCACCACATCGTCACGGACGGCTGGTCCGGCGGAGTGGTCAGCCGTGAGATCTCCCAGGCCTACGCGGACCTCGCCGCGGGCCGGGAGCCCTCGCTGCCGGAGCTGTCGATCGGCTACGGCGACCACATCAAGCGCCAGCGCAAGCAGCGGGCCGACGGCGTCTGGGAGGAGGAGCTGAAGTTCTGGGAGGAGCGGCTGGCCGGCCTTGAGGCGCTCGAACTGCCCGCCGACCGGATCCGCCCGGCCGAGCCCACGCAGAACGGCGAGACCTTCGTCGTCGACTTCCCGGCCGAACTCCTCGCGAAGGCCCGCACGTTGGCGCACGAGCAGGGCGCCTCCCTCTACATGGTGGTGGCGGCGGCGCTGAACGTCGTACTGAGCCGCTACAGCGGGCAGGACGACATCGCCCTCGGGGTGCCCATGCTCGGCCGTACCGACCCCGAACTCGAGGACGTCGTCGGTCTGTTCATCAACATGACGGTGCTGCGCTGCGACCTGTCCGGCGGGGTCACCTTCACCGAGCTCCTGGAGCGCATCGCCGACGCCAACCTCGACATGTACGACAACCAGGACGTGCCGTTCGACCATGTCGTGGACCGGGTGCAGACGACCCGGGACGCGGGACGCAACCCGCTCTTCCAGATCGCCTGCCAGCTCCTCGGCGAGGCGAGCACCGGCGACGCCCTCGAACTGACGGGCCTGTCGTCCGAGTCGATCACCCTGGCGACCTCCCGCTCGCGCTTCGACCTCTCCTTCAGCTTCGTCGAGGGCGCCGACCGACTGCGTCTCATCGTCGAGTTCGCGACCGACCTGTACGACCGCTGGCGCGTCGAGGCCATGATCGGGCACTTCCGGACCGTGCTCGACGCGGCGGCGGACGCCCCCGAGACCCCGGTCTCGGCGCTGCCGCTGCTCTCCGAGGAGGAGCGTCGCGAGCTGCTAGACGTGGGGCGCGGCGCGGACTTCGACTACCCGACGGAGCCGGTGCACGCGACGATCGCCCGGATCGCGAAGGAGAACCCGGAGCTGGTCGCGCTCGTCTGCCGGGGCGTGGAGATGACGTACGGCGAGCTGATGCGCCGGGCCGGCAAGCTCGCCCGGTACATCCGCTCCCGCGGCGTGCGGCAGGAGGAGGTCGTCGCCATCGCGATGGACCGTGACCTGGACGCCCTGGTGGCGATCCTCGGCGTCATGGTGTCCGGCGCGGCGTACACCATCATCGACCCCTCGCACCCCAACGCCCGCCTGGACCACATGTTGCGGGACACCAAGAGTCCGCTGGTCATCACGCGGGCGAACGCCCTGGGCGACCTGCCGGACTCGTGCGGCTGGGAGAGCGTCCTCATCGACGCCGACTGGGCGGCCATCGAGGCACATCCGGACGACGAGCCGCTGGAGGAGTGGGCCGAGCCGGCCTCCCTGGTGTACATCCTCTACACCTCGGGCTCGACCGGGCGTCCGAAGGGCGTGATGATCGAACAGCGCGGCCTGCGCTGGTTCATCGAGGCCTACCGGCGCACCTTCGGCGAGTGGACCCATGAGGACCGGCTGCTGCAGCTGCCCGCTCTGACCTTCGACATGTCCCAGGGCGAGATCTTCGCCGGTCTGATCAGCGGTTCGGCCCTCGTCCTCGTGGCTCCGGAGGACGCCTCGTCCCCCGAGGCGCTGGGCGGTCTGATCCGCGACCAGCGGGTGACGTACGCGGGTCTTTCCCCGGCGATCCTCTCCGTGGTCGAGGCGGGTCCCTACCCGGATCTGAAGTACATCATGGGCGGCGCGGAGGCCCTGCCGGCCGAGCTGGTCAACAAGTGGAACCTGCCGGGCCGGAAGTTCGTGAACCTGTACGGCCCGACCGAGGCGTCGGTGGCGACGACCGAGTACCTCTGCGAGCACAAGGAGTGGCAGTCCTCGCCGCCCATCGGCAGGCCGGAGTTCAGCCGGCTGCACTACGTGGTGGACAAGGAGTTCAACCTGGTGCCGGTCGGGGTCCCGGGCGAGCTGCTGATCGGCGGTGACGAGGGCCTGGCGCGCGGCTACCTCAACCTGCCGGAGATGACGGACGAGAAGTTCGTGCCCGACCCGTTCCTGGGCGAGGGCCGGGTCTACCGCACCGGCGACCTGGTGCGCTGGACCCGGGATCTGCAGATCGACTTCATCGGGCGGCTCGACAACCAGGTGAAGCTGCGCGGGCTGCGGATCGAGCTCGGTGAGATCGAGTCCGGTCTGCTGACGCACCCGAAGGTCCGGATGGCGCTGGTCCTGCTGCGCGAGGACTACGGGGAGAAGCAGCTCGTCGCGTACTACACGGTCCTGGGCGACACCCCGCCGACGGTGGCCGAGCTCCGTGAGCACCTGGGCAGCACGATGCCCGAGTACATGGTGCCGACGGCGTGGGTGGAGCTGACCGAGTTCCCGCTGACCGCGGCGCGCAAGATCGACCGTGCCAAGCTCCCTGCCCCGGTGTCCGGTTCGGGCGACGCGACGGCGAGCTTCGTCGCCCCGGTGACGGCGACGGAGGAGAAGGTGGCCGAGGTCTTCGGCGCCGTCCTGTCGGCGCCGCAGATCAGCGCGGACGGCAACTTCTTCGAGCTGGGCGGCAATTCGCTGCAGGCGATGCGGGTGGTGAGCCGGCTCAACAAGCACTTCGGGGTCAAGGTCAACGTCCGTCTGCTGTACGGCGGTGCCTCGGTCGCCACGGTCGCCGGCGCCATCGACGCGCTGGTGGAGTGCAAGGCGGGTTCACGTGCGTGAGGCCCCCGGGGCGGCGCTCCCGCCCCCGCGCACGCCGGGGGCGGGTGGCGTGCCCTCGTCTCAGGAGACCGGCTCCGCGCAGGACCTGCTGCTGCGCCAGGGTGCGGCCCTGCTCAGCCGCAGCGATCCCGATCTGGCCCTGCTCCTCGACCACGAGGTGGAGAAGCAGGCCATGACCCTGGCCATGGTGGCCTCGGCCAGCGCCGCGAACCCGGCGGTCCTGGCCACGGGCGGGGCCGCGCTCTCGAACGTGACGGCGGAGGGCTACCCGGGGGCCCGCTACCACCCGGGCGCGGAGCGGTTCGACGGGGTGGAGCGGCTGGCCGTCGCGAGGGCCCGGCAGGCGTTCGGCGCCCAGTACGCCAATGTCCAGCCGCACTCGTGCTCCTCGGCGAACCAGGCCGTCCTGGCGGCGCTGCTGCCGCCGGGCGGCGCCCTGCTCGCCCTGGACCTGGACTCCGGCGGGCACCTCACGCACGGGTCCGCCGCCTCGGTGACCGGCCACCACTACCGGGCCGTCCACTACGGCCTGGACTACAAGGGGTTCATCGACCACGAGCAGGTGGCGGAGCTGGCCCTGGTCCACCGCCCGCAGGTGATCATCGCGGGGGCCAGCGCCTATCCACGGACCCTGGACTTCGCCCGGTTCCGCGCGATCGCGGACTCCGTCGGGGCGTATCTGGTGGCCGACATCTCGCACATCGCCGGCCTGGTGGCGGCCGGGGAGCACCCCAGCCCCATCGACCTGGCGCACGTGACGACCACCAGCACCTACAAGCAGTTGGGCGGGCCGCGCGGCGGGCTGATCCTGATCGGCGCGGAGCACCGCACGGCCGGTCCCGACGCCCGCCGCACCCCGCTGGCCCGGCTGATGCAGCGGGCGGTCTTCCCGCAGTCCCAGGGGACGCCGAGTCCGGCGTCGATCGCCGCCAAGGCGCACGCGCTGAAGCTGGTCACGGAGCCGGCGTTCCGGGAGACGATGCGGCTGGTCCGGGACGACGCGGCGGCGCTCGCCGACGCCCTGGACGAGCTCGGTTACCGCGTCCTGACCGGCGGTACGGAGAATCACATGGTGCTGCTCGACATCTTCGACCGGGGCATCACCGGAGTGGTCGCGGAACGCGCCCTGGAGGAGTGCGGCATCCTCACCAACCGCAACCGCATCCCCAAGGACACCAAGGCCCCGCTGGTCGCCAGCGGTCTGCGCCTCGGCACGAACGTGCTGGCGCAGCGGGGCATGGGGCCCGACGAGATGCGGCTCTGCGCCCGGCTGCTCCACGAGGTGCTCGGCGCCACGACCGTGCTGAGCGACACCGAGTTCCGCACCGACCCCATGGTGCGCGACCGGGTCACGGCCGAGGTCACCGCCCTGTGCCGCACCCACCCCCTGCCCTTCGGCGCCGGTCTCACCCCGGCCGGCGCCGCCGACCGCGAGCCAGGAGAGAGGTCTTGAGCCGGAACACCGCCCCCGTGACGTCTCCCGCGACGGCCCCCGCACCGGCGCCCGTACCGGCGCAGGCGCCGCCCGCGCTGCTGCCGGCCGACCGGCCGCGCATGCCCGGAGCCACCCCGGAACGCACCGCCGCAGCCCGTGTGCGGCTCGGTCCCTCGACCCGTACCGCCCCGCAGGAGGTGCTCCTCGCCGGTTTCACGGCGCTGGTGCACCGCTGGAGCGGTCAGTCCGGCTTCGGCGTCACCGTCCGGACGCCCGGTGCCGGTCCGGTCCGCCTGGAGCGGACCGTCACCGGGGCGCAGAACCTGACCCAGTTGGCGGCCGGAGCCCCGGCCGACCGGCGGACACCGGTCGAACAGGCCGCGTCGCAGGACGAGTTCGAGCTGGTGCTGCACCCGCCGGGCGAGGAGGACGGCGGCCTGCCGAGCGCGGAGCTGCGGTACGCCCCCGAGCTCTTCGACCGGGACACCGCGCTCCGGTTCCTCTCCTCCTACGTCACGCTCCTGGAGGACGGGCTGACCGACCCGGACCGGCCGGTGGCGCGGCTGCGGCTGCTTCCCGACGAGGAACTGCGCCGAATGCTCGTCGACTGGAACGACACGGCGGCGGACCTTCCGCACGGGGTGTGCCTGCACTCCGCGTTCGAGGACCGCGCCGCCGATGCGCCCGACGCCCTCGCCGTGATCGGCGTCGACCGGACGTGGACGTACCGCGAGGTCAACGAGGCGGCGAACCGGCTCGCCCACCACCTGCGGGAGCTCGGTGTCGGCCCCGAGCGGCGCGTCGGCATCTGTCTCGACCGGTCCGCCGAGCTGCTCGTCGCCGTCCTCGGGGCGCTCAAGGCGGGCGGGGCCTATGTGCCGCTCGACCCCGACTACCCGAGGCAGCGGCTCGCCACCATGGTGGCCGGCACGTCCTGCGCGGTGGTCGTCAGCCGCAGCGGCCCGGCCGAGAGCCTCCCGCCGTCGGACGGCGACGGGCCGGGTACGCCCGTGCTGCTCCTCGACCGGGACGAGGCGCTGCTCGCCGGGTTCCCGGCGCACAATCCCGAGGGCGGGGCCACGCCCGAGGATCTCGCGTACATCATCCACACGTCGGGTTCGACCGGTGCGCCCAAGCCGATCGCACTGCGCCACCGCGGGGTGATGAACAACATCGCGGACCTCAACTCCCGCTTCGGCGTGGGTCCCGGCGATCGGGTCCTCGCGCTGTCGTCGCCGAGCTTCGACATGTCGGTCTACGAGTTCCTGGGGCTGACCACGGCGGGCGGTACGGTCGTCCTGACCGATCCCGAGCGCGCCAAGGACCCCGAGCACTGGGCCGAGTTGCTCGCGGCGCACCGGGTCACCGTCTGGAACTCGGCGCCCGCCCTCCTGGACATGGTCGTCGACCATCTCGAATCCACCGGCGCGGCGCCGCTCCCGGATCTGCGTCTGGCGCTGCTCGGCGGTGACTGGATCCCCGTGTCGCTCCCCGACCGGGCCCGGACGGCGGCCCCCGCGCTGCGCTTCATCGCCCTGGGCGGCGCCACCGAGTCCTCGATCCACTCGACGATCTACGAGGTGGCGAAGACCGACGCGCGCTGGACGAGCATCCCGTACGGTCGCCCGATGGCGAACCAGCGGACGTACATCCTCGACGAGGATCTCCAGCCGGTGCCGCCGGGTGTGCCGGGGGAACTCCATCTGGCGGGCATCGGGCTCGCCCGGGAGTACCTCGGCCGGCCGGAGCAGACGGCGGAGCGGTTCTTCGTGTGGTCCTGCGGCGAGGTGGCGGACGAGCGGCTCTACCGGACGGGCGATGTGGCCCGCTACGGTCCCGACGGTCTGATCGAGCTGCTCGGCCGGGCGGACTTCCAGGTCAAACTGCACGGCCTGCGGATCGAGTTGGGCGAGATCGAGGCCGTGCTGCGCGCCCACGACACCGTCCGGGAGGCGGTCGTCACCGCGCACCCCGACGGATCGGGCGACCGGCGCCTCGTCGCCTACCTCGTCCCCGAGGCGGGCCGGACCGTGGACACGGCGGCGGTCGGCGAGCACGCGGCCGGGTCGCTGCCGGGGTTCATGGTGCCGAGCACCGTCCTCGTCCTGGCCGAGCTGCCCCTGACGCCCAACGGCAAGGTGGACCGCAAGGCCCTGCCCGAACCGCCCGAGGGCGTCGGCGAGCCCGCGGCGCGCTACACCCCGCCGACGACGGAGACCGAGCGGACGGTGGCCGAGATCTTCGCGGCCGTGCTCGGCGCCTCCCGGATCGGCGCGGACACCGGCTTCTTCGCGGTCGGCGGCAACTCACTTCAGGCCATGCGGGCCGTCACCCGCTTGAACAAGCACTTCGGGATCCGGGTGAATGTCCGTCTGCTGTACGGCGGGAGCACCGTCAGCGGTATCGCCGCCGTCATCGACGAGCGGCTCGCCCCCACCACGAAGGGAACGTCGGCACCGTGACCGCATCCTCCGTCGGCAGCCTCGTCCCGCTCCGGGACGAGGGTGACCTGACCCCGCTCCACTGCGTCCATCCGGTCTCCGGATCGCCCTACTGCTACTCGGCGATGGCGCACCGACTCCCCGCGGGACGGCCGGTGTTCGGCTTCGAGGCCCCGGGCTTCGACGGGGCCTCCGAGCCCGCCGCGTCGATCGCCGAGCTGGCCGAGCTGCACACGGCCTCGCTCCTGAAGTCCCGTCCGCACGGCCCCTACCAGCTGCTCGGCTGGTCGCTCGGCGGGGTCGTCGCCTACGAGATGGCCCGGCTCCTCGTCGCCCGGGGCGAGGAGGTCCCGCTGCTCGTCATCGTCGACGCGGCGCTGCCCGGGACGCAGGCGGTGCTGCCCGACGACCAGTTGGCCCGCCACTTCCTGTACGACTTCCTCGGCGTGACCCGGGAGCGGGCGCCGGGCATCGACAAGGCGCTCGCGGGCATCGCGCCGGGGGCGGAGCCGGCCGAGATCTTCGCGGCGGCGGAGCAGCACGGCGCCGTCCCCGAGGAGTTCGACGCGGAGTTCCTGCTGGAGCGGTACGCCCTCTTCCGTACGGGCGTCCTGGCCCTGCGCCGGCACCGCCTGGACGCGGTCCTCCCGGGCTCCGCGATCCTGATCAAGGCCGAGGATTCGGTGGACGGGCTCCTGGACTGGGAGCCGTACGTCGAGCGGCTCACGGTGCACACCGCGCCGGGCGACCACCACTCCGTGTGGCAGGGCCCGGGCCTCGACGCGATCGGCACCATCGTCGACCGAGCCCTACGAGAGGCGACTCCCGCATGACGGAGCACGGTACGTCCTCCGCCTCGGCCTCCCCGGCCGAGGCGGAGGGCCCTCCTCGGTCGCTCTGGCGCGACAGGGACTTCATGGTGTTCTGGACGGGCGAGGCGCTCTCCCTCTACGGCACCCAGATCACCCACCTCGCGCTGCCGCTCACCGCCGTCCTCGTCTTCGATGTGGGGGCCGGGGAGCTGGGCATGCTGCGCTTCGCCCAGCTGGTTCCCTTCCTCGGGCTCGCCCTGCTCTTCGGGGTGTGGGTCGACCGGATACGCAAGCGCCCGGTGATGCTGGGCGCCAACCTGGTGCGGATGGTGCTGATCGGCGCCGTGCCCGTCCTGTACGAGCTGGACCTGCTGACGCTCCCCGCGCTGTACGCGCTGGCGCTCGGTGTCGGGATCGCGACGGTGCTCTTCGACGTCAGCTGGATGTCGTACGTCCCGGTGCTGGTGAAGGACCGGCGCAGCCTGCTTGAGGCCAACACCAAGCTGAACGCCACCTACTCATCGGCGGACATCGCCGGTCCTGGTCTGGCGGGCACCCTGGTGAGCGCGTTCTCGGCGCCCTTCGCGATGACCGCCAACGCCTTCTCCTACGCGCTGTCGGTGCTGTCGCTGCTCCTCATCAGGACGCCCGAGCCCGCCCCGGAGGTCCCGAAGGAGAAGCGGCGGCTGCGGACCGAGCTCGCCGAGGGGCTGCGCTGGGTGTTCGGCAACCGGTGGCTGCGGGCGATGGGCCTGGTGGGCTGCGCCTGCAACTTCCTGCTCACGATGGTGCAGTCGCTGTTCCTGCTGTACGCCGTGCGTGACCAGGAGCTGTCGGCCGCCGCGGTCGGTTTCGTCATGGGCGCGGCCGCCGTGGGCGGTCTGCTGGGCGCACTGGTGTCGGGCTCGGTGGTGCGCCGCCTCTCGGTGGGCACCGCCTACCGCCTCTCGGTCTCGATCATCTTCCTCGGGCCGCTGCTCATCCCGGCGGCGGGCGGTCCGCGCTGGCTCCTCGTGGGCCTGTTCGTGGCCTCCTTCTTCATCGAGTACATGGGCGCAAGCGTCTCGAACGTGCTCATCGTGAGCCTGCGTCAGACGATCACCCCGCAGCACCTGATGGGCCGGATGACGGCCGCGATGCGGATGCTGCTGTACGGCGGCGGCGCGCTGGGCGGACCCGTCGGCGGTCTGCTGGCGGCCCTGGCCGGTCTGCACGGCGCCCTGTGGATCGCGGGGCTGCTGTCGGTCGCGATGCTGGTCCCGATCTTCCTGTCCCCGGTCGGCCGGCTGCGCGAGATGCCGACGGGGCCTGAGGACGGCGCGCTCACCTCGCGGTGAGGTCGGTGGGCCGCACGGGGTCCTCCCACTGCCGGAACGCGGCCCGCCGGAGCACGGCGGCCCTGCGGAGCACGCCGGCGTAGGCCTCGCCCGCGTCCTTGGGCGACCCGGGCCCGGGGACGACGTCGGAATGCGGGGCGGACGCGTGCGGGCCCGTCGGATGCGGGATGGTCGCGTGCGGGACGGACGGGTGCGGGGCGGTCGGGTGGGTCTCGCCCAGGCGGGCGAGGGCGGCCCGCCGACTGAGCATGGGCTCACGCTCGGCGCACTCCGCCGCGTAGATCCCGAGGAGGTCGTGCAGCCGGAACCGGGTGCCGTGCTCCTCCAGGAAGTGGTGGGCGACCAGCAGGTCGAGCAGCCTTCGGGCGGTGACGTGGTCGGTGTCCACGAGCGTCGCGGCGACCGACACCGTGATCGGCCCGTCCTTGCGCAGGCCCAGGAAGCGGAACATCCGCGCCGCCTCCGGGGACAGCGTCTGGTACGAGGTCTCGAACGCGTCGCGGACGCTGGCGAGGGCGTCGTCGCCGACGGTGAGCCGGTCGAGGCGCCCGCTCTCCGCCGTGTACTGCTCCACCAGCGTCCCGAGTGGAACGCCGGGGTTCGCGAGGAGCCCTTCGGCGGTGATGCGCAGCGCCAGCGGCAGCCCGCCGCAGAGCGCGGCGAACCGTCGGGCGGCGTCCGGGCGGCCCACGAGCCGCCCTCCGGACAGGGTGGTGAGCAGCTGGGCCGCCTCCTCGACGGCCAGCGGGCGTACGGTGACCGTGCGCGCCCCGTCCCGTGCGGCGAGTCCGGCGAACCGCTGCCGGCTCGTGGCCAGGACGCAGGAGGCGCCTCGCGGTATCAGGGGTCTCAACTGGTCGACGCTGAGGGCGTCGTCCAGGACCAGCAGCATCCTCTTGCCGTACAGCAGACTGCGGAAGAGCGTGGCGCGGCCGGCCGGGTCGCGGGGGATCCGGTTGCTGTCGGCGCCGAGGCTGGTGAGCAGGTGCAGCAGCGCGTCCGATGCGCTCAGCGGTCTGCCGCGCAGCCCGTTGCCGCAGAGGTCCACATAGAGCTGACCGTCCGGGAAGCGGTGCGCGAGCCGGTGGGCCAGCTCGAGGACGAGCGCCGACTTGCCGACTCCTGCGGGGCCGTCGACGACGATCACCGGGCTGCGCTGGGCGGACTCGTCGTCGAGGAGGCTCTCCAGCTGGGCGAGTTCGGATCCGCGTCCGGTGAATCCACGGGCCACCGCCGGGAGTTGGGCCGGTACGGGAACGGCGGCGCCGATCCCCTGCCGGGCACCTGGGGACATGCTCCCGCCGGGGAGCCGTAACTCCCGCTGCCCGGCGAGGATCCGGCGGTGAAGGTCCTGCAGCTCGGCGCCGGGCTCGATGCCCAGTTCGCTGCGGAGCAGCTGCCGGGTCTCGGTGTACACGGCGAGGGCGTGCGCCTGGCGGCCCGCGTGGTAGAGCGCCAGCATCAGCAGCCAGCGGACCTTCTCGCGCAGCGGCTCCTCGACGGCCGCGCGCGAGAGCGTGTCGACCGCCTCGGCGTACCCGCCTGCGGCCAGCATCACGGAGGCCCACTCCTCGACGGCGGTCAGTCTGAGGTCCCGCAGGCGGACGCCCTCCGTGGCCGCGAAGGGCCCCGGAACCCCGGCGTACGCCTCGCCCCGCCAGAGCGCGAGGGCGTCCTCGTAGAGCCGTAACGTCGTCTCCGCGCTGCCACCTTCGCGGGACCTGCGGGCGTGGCCGTGCCGCTCGACGAAGAGGGTGGCGTCCACGTCGGCCGGGTCCAGGCGCAGGCAGTAGCCGCCGGGCTCGGAGGAGAGCACCGTACTGGCGACCCTGCTGCCGCGCCCCGGCTCCAGGGCGCGCCGCAGCCGGGCCACGTAGGTGTGGACGCCGTTGGCCGCCGTCTGCGGGGTGTCGCTGCCCCAGAGGGCGCTGGTGATGCTCTCCCCGCTCACCACCTCGCCCGCCCGGCTGGCGAGCAGGCTCAGGACCGCGCGCTGTTTGGGCGAGCCGAGCGCCACTTCCTCGCCGTCCCGCCAGGCGCGTATCGGTCCAAGGAGCTGAATGCGTAGAGGTGCCCCCGTGCAGGTCATGATCCCGTTCACCCCTCAGGGTCGCGTGCTGTTCATGCCGGTCCCCGGTGGTGGCCGTTCGGGCCCCGGGCTTCGCGGCGTCGGCGAGTTGCGCCGCGCGTCGCGCGTTCATGAAGAGCCGGCGTGTCCGCCTGTGGCGGGCCGGCGGCGGGCGGACGTCCCGCCCGGACGCTCAGGCCGTGCCCGAGGCGCTGCGGCGCGGGTCCTGCCGCCCGATGCGGTGACGACAACACGAAGGAGCAGCCGTGGGCCCGGGGAGGTACCGGGCCGTCCCGCTCGCGACCGGATGGTGGCGGTCGCGCTCGCGGTTCCTGTGAGTCTCGCAAGGCGTCACTGGCGGCATGGCCGCGAATCTAATCCGGTCATGGGAGTGACACCAGGCCCTTCAGGGAGCATCGGGCATGCTCCGAAAGGCGTATGGCGCTCCACCCTGCCCACCTGCCCCACCCGACCCGACGCACTCGGTCACACGACACGGCGGAACGCCAACTCGGGGAACGTGGAGGGTCGTTGCGTGGCCGGATGATGCGCGGCGGACCGGTGTGCGGCGGGCTGCTTGGCCTTCGCGGACGGATCGATCAGTCGCGCCTCCACGGCCTTGTTCACGGCCCCGATGCGCGAGGCCACGCCGAGCTTCTCGAAGATGTTCCGCAGGTGCCGCTTCACCGTCGCCTCCGTGATGCCCAGCTCGTTGGCGATCTGACGGTTGCTCAGCGCACCGGCGACATGGGTGAGCACCTCACGTTCGCGCGGCGAGAGGGAGTGCTCCGGAGCGCTGAAGGCCGTCCCTGGTGTGGCGCTGCAGGGCAGGACGATCATGACCTGCGGTTCGGGTGCCATGACGCCCCGGATCGCGGAGAGCAGCGAGGCGCGCGGGGCGCTCTTGTGGAGATAGCCGTGCGCCCCGCGGGCGAGCAGCTCCTGGACGAGCGGGAGGTGGTCGTGCATCGACAGCATCAGCACCCGCAGCAACGGGAAGCGTGAGGTCAACTCGCTGACCACGGTGGGCGCGTGGTGCCGGGGCATCTCGACGTCGAGCAGCACGACGTGCGCTCCGGTGCTCGCCACCAGGTCGCCGAGGCCGACGGAGGTGTCGGCCTCGGCGACGACGCGCAGGTCGTCCTCCGCGTTGAGGAGCTGGCAGAGGGCGTCGCGCAGGAGGGAGTGGTCGTCGACCGCGACGATGCGGATCGGCTCGCCGGTCCGCGGGGTCCGGTGGTCATCGGACGTCCGCATGGCACTCCTCCCCCACCGGCACCGAGAACGCGAGGGTTGTGCCACGTCCTGGCGCGCTCCGGATCTCCAAGCGGCCGCCGAGCAGCCGGATCCGTTCGGACACGGAGGCGAGGCCGTTGCCGAACTCCCGCTCCGGGGGGAGGCCGACGCCGTCGTCGGTCACGGAGGCCCGTAATCGGCGTACGCCACCACCGAGCACGTCTCCTGCCTCGCCGTCGCCTCCGTCGCCTCGGACGTCGACGGTGACGCGCGAGGCGTCGGCGTGGGCCAGGGCGTTGCGCAGGCCTTCGCGCAGGACGAGGAAGAGCTGCTCGCCGACGGCCTGCGGCAGAGGATCGTCGACGTCCTCGACCCGGATCTCCACCACGGGCCGGTCGATCGCCATGGCGGTGACGAAGGCGGAGAGCGCCACCCCCAGGGAGCCCGCGGAGTGCGCGCCCGTGCGCAGTTCGGTCACGATGTCCCGGGCGCTCTGCATCGTCTCCAGGATCGCCTGCTTCAGCGCGTCGAGCCGGGGATCGGTCACCGACGAGACGTTCTGGGTGAGTTCGTAGAGCTCCAGCTGCCGCAGCGCCAGTCCTGCCGCGCTGCCGACGCGGTCGTGGATCTCCCTCGCCATCGCGTCGCGGCTGGCTCGGGTGGAGTCCCGTACGACGTCGAGCAGATGGAGATCGTCTCCGTCCGCGGCCTCCTCCACGGCGCGCGTGACGGCCTCCTGGACCCGTACCAGGAGCCGCGTCCTGCCGCCCGGATCCTGGAGCGGCCCAGGGGTGCGGGGCCGCTCCAGGAACTCCGCCACGAGCTGGACCAGCAAGGCCCCCGCCCGTACGACATGGAGCGGTACGGTCCCCCGCGCGATCCGCACTCCGGTCGGGGGGGCCACGGGGCGCGCGGGGCGCTCCGCTTCGGACGCCCCGGCCGCGCCCCCCGGCGCGTCGCGGCATTCCGACAATATTCTGCGCGCCTGGTCACGGCAGGATTTCCAGGATTCCGCATCGGTCCCCAGCGGATTCCGTTGATCGATGAGCCTGCTCCGATAGGCATCGAGTAACTCGGGCTCGCAGGCAACTAATTCCGCGGCCGGCCCCTCGTCCTCGACACATGGCGGCTGCCCTGACATTCCCCGTGCCGACGTGTCGGACAACGCCTCCCCCCTCCCCTTTACCCGCCCCCTCCACGACTCCCCGTCACCAGACGGTGCAAAACGGAGAGAAATGCCGGAGATCGTCATGATCATGCCGTACCGCCTAAAGGACGTCAAGTGCCATGCCTGCGGAATCCACGCCTCCCGCCCCCTTTGACCGGCGACGCAAATCCGCCGAAAGAACTCGGACACCCACGAAGGTCCGGCATATACCCTTCCCGGCGACACCAAGGGGCACCCGACATGAACCGGGTGACGGGCGAACAGGCGCCGAACACCTCGACGGAGCGCCGCGACGGGGTGGAAGATCACCCACCCGACCGGCCAAGTGGTTTACCCGTGAACGGCCTTTTCAGGCCGAGCCGTGGGCCCGTCCAGGGGCGGGTCCGCGCCACGCCGGGAGGCCTGTATAGAGAGACCAACCCCGCGGGCGAGAACGGAGACTTCCCCTTTGAGCCAAATCCCTTCGGCAGCGGACCGCGATGCCTTGTGTCGTCGCATTCCCGCCCCCTAGGGTCACGGCGGCCCCGAATTCCATTGCCGGGTCGCACACCACGCCCGCGCCAATACGTTCCCGAAAGCCGGTGGATTGTGTCGCAGCTCGCCGCCCTGAGTCGCCGGACCAAAGTCCCCGTCCGCACACTGCGGTCGTATCAGGATCTCGATCTCCTACCGACCCTCACGGAATACGACGAGTCGCATGTACGCAGGGTTGCACTGGTAAAGGCACTCCTCAATGTCGGCGTTTCCCATGCCGAGGTGCGCCGGCTCGTCCGGCACATGGAGGAGGAACGACCACCGGCGAGCGAACTGCTTCGCCTCACGCAGTACGCCTTACCGACACCCGGTTCCGCCTCACCCGATCAGGAGTGGGAATGGGCCCAGGCCAGGGTGTCCGGGCTGATCCGGGGCTGGGGCTGGCAGGTCGGCCCCGACAACCCGGCCTGGCAGACGCTCTGCCAGGTGGCGATCGCCTGTAAATCGCTCGATCACCAGGACATTCCGCGGTTGTTCCCCGCCTATGCCGAGAACCTGGAGCGGATTGCCCAGCTGGAGATGCAAATCCTCGGCGAACAGGAAGACCCGGAAAGCGCCGCGACGAGCCTGGTGACGGTCACCGCTCTGGGCGCCGTCGCCCTCTCCGCGATGCGCCGACTCGCCCACGAGCATTTCCTGTCCTCGGCGGCCGGCGGGGCGGACCGCTCGGCCGCTCGCACGGACTGACCGCCGGGCGACAGGCACCACCGGGCGTCACCCCCTCGCCCGCCCCTCATGCACACCACCGCGGACGACAGGCCTCCGCCCACAACTCCTCCACTCGATGTCTACAACTGTGCTCGAAATGGCGTGAGTTGTGGCACATCTGTTCACAGAACCCCCCAGAGATCGCTAACTTCCCCTCAACCTCGTTCGCATCGGGAAGGACCTCTGTGAACGCATCACCTCGCAGAGCCGTGGCCGCCCTGGCCGCAGCTGCTCTCGCGACCCCGCTCCTGCTGGTCTCCGCATCCCCCGCCTCCTCCCAGCAGGACAGGCCGGGCAAGGACGCCGCCACGCTCTCCCAGGCGCTCGTCCGGGAGGCGTCCGCCCAGGACGCCTTACGGCACCTGCAGAAGTTTCAGGCCATCGCCGACTCGGCAGGCGGCCACCGCGTCGCCGGCTCGCTGGGCCACGACGCCTCGGCCGCCTACGTCTACCAGCAACTGAAGAAGGCCGGGTACCTCGTCTCGTACCAGAGGTTCAGCTTCGTCTACACCCAGACGCTCGCCGAGAAGCTCTCGACCGTCACACCGGCCCCGTACGACATCGAGATCAAGGCCCTGACGTACACCAAGTCCACGCCGGTCGGCGGGGTACGGGCCGATCTGGCCGCCGTCCCCGTCGACGCCGACGGCACCACGGGCTGTGAGCCCGGCGACTACGCCGCGGGCGCCTTCACCGGGAAGATCGCGTTGATCAAGCGCGGTGGCTGCGCCTTCGCCGTCAAGCAGCAACAGGCCGCCGCGGCGGGCGCGATCGGCGCCCTCATCTACAACAACATCGACGCCGGGTACGGCCCGCTCTCGGGCACCCTCGGCGACCCGGCCGCCGCCAAGATCCCCACAGGTGGGATCAGCAAGGCCGCCGGCGAGAAGCTCGCCGCCGACCTCGCCGGGGGCCCGGTGAACGTCTCCTTCGAGATCCGCCAGCTCCAGGAGAATCGTTCCACCAACAACGTCATCGCCGAGACCAAGGGCGGCAACGCGGCCGAGACGGTGATGCTCGGCGCCTCGCTCGACTCGGTCCTCGCGGGTCCCGGCATCAACGACAACGGCTCCGGCTCCGCCGGGCTGCTCGACGTCGCCCTGAAGCTGGCCAAGAAGGAGAAGAACCCGCGCAACAAGGTGCGGTTCGCCTGGTGGTCGGCGGCCGAGAGCGGACTGGTCGGCTCGCACCACTACGTCGCGAACCTCACGCCGCTGGACAAGCGGGAGATCAAGCTCTACCTCAACTTCGAGCTGATCGCCTCCACGAACCACGGCCTGTTCGTCTACGACGGCGACAACTCGGACGGCGCCAACGGGCAGGCCGCACCGGCCGGTTCCGACCGGCTCGAGCGCGACATCACCGCCTTCCTCGGCAAGCGGGGCCTGCCGCACGCGGGCACGCCGTTCGTCGCCCGCTTCGACTACGGCCCGTTCGTCGACGCGGGCATACCCTCCGGCGGTACGTTCGCGGGCGCCGAGGCGCTCAAGACGGCCGCCGAGGCGGAGAAGTTCGGCGGTACGGCGGGGGTGGCGTTCGACCCGAACTACCACGGGGCGGGTGACACGGTCAGGAACGTCAGCCTGCCGGCGTTCGACACCCACATCGACGTCATCGCCAACGCCGTCGGCACGTACGCGCACGACCTCAGCTCCCTGAGGCAGCCGACGGGCGCGGCGGCGCGCACCGACGGCAGCGCCGCCGACGCGGCGGCGGCCCCGCGCGAAGGACGCGGCCACGGCGTGACCGAGTAGCCCTGCTCGCACCATCCTCCCCGGTGCCGTGCCGTCGCTCCCGACGGCACGGCACCCGGGCACGAGCTCGCCCGCATCACGGAACGAGCTCTCCCGGGAGACCAACTCCCCGCCACCCGCACGGAGAACGGCCCCGCAGCAGCACCCTCACCGGCCCGACAGAAAGCCGAGGAATCATGGCCATCGACGTCACCGCCCTCCGAGCCCACTTCCCCTCCCTCGACCACGGCCTCGCCTTCTTCGACGGACCGGGCGGCACACAGACCCCCCGCCCCGTCGCAGACGCCATCGCCGAGACCCTGACCGGCCCCATCTCCAACCGGGGGTCGATCAGCCCGTCCGAGCTCAACGCCGAACGGTCCGTCACGGAGTTCCGCACCGCCTACGCCGACCTGCTCCGGATGCCCGCGAACGGCATCGTCCACGGCCGCAGCGCCACCCAGCTCACGTACGACTTCGCCCGGCTGCTGGCCCAGGGCTGGAGAGCCGGCGACGAGATCGTCGTCAGCCGTCTCGACCACGACTGCAACGTCCGCCCCTGGGTCCAGGCCGCCGAGCGCGCCGGGGCGACCGTCCGCTGGATCGAGATCGAGCGGGAGAGCGCCGAACTCGACCTGGAGTCGTACGAGCGGGTCCTCTCGCCCCGCACCCGGCTCGTCGCCGTCACGGCGGCCTCGAACGTCCTGGGCACCAAGCCGCCGCTACGCCGGATCGCGGACCGGGCCCACGAGGTCGGCGCGCTGGTGTACGTGGACGGGGTGCACTACGCGGCGCACGAGCTGGTGGACGTACCGGCGCTGGGGGCGGACCTGTTCGTCTGCTCGCCGTACAAGTTCCTCGGCCCCCACTGCGCTGTCCTCGCCGGAGCGCCCGAGCTTCTGGAGACCCTCCGGCCGGACAAGCTGCTGCCCTCGCCCGACACGGTGCCGGAACGCTTCGAGTTCGGCACGCTCCCGTACGAGATCCTGGCGGGCGCGCGGGCGGCGGTGGACTTCCTCGCGGCGATCGACCCGGGCGCGGGGACCACGCGCCGGGAGCGGCTGGCGTCGTCCCTGCGCTCCCTGCACGAGCACGAACTGGCGCTGCGTACACGCCTGGAGGAGGGCCTGCGCGACCTGGGCGACGCGGTGACCCCGCACTCGAAGGCCCAGGACCGCACCCCGACGCTCCTGATGACCCTCGAAGGGCGCGACCCCCGCGAGGCCCAGATCCACCTGGCCGCCCGCGACGTCCTGGCCACGGCGGGCCAGTTCTACGCGTACGAGCCCTTCGTCGCCCTGAAGCTGGAGGGCCCGGCCCTGCGCGTGGGACTGGCTCCGTACAACACCGCAGCCGAGGTGGACCGCTTCCTCGAAGGCCTCGCCGCCTTCCTCTGATCCGTCCTCGCCCGGTCCGGGAAGGCCGTCGGCCCTACGGCGTGACGCCGCCGGCACGGACGAGCCGGGCCGAGAGGTGGTGCTGCAGGGGTTGACCGACCGCCGCGAGGTCGTGGGTGAAGTCGAGGGTGCCCTCGGCCGTCACGGTGTAGCGGCGGCGGGTGGCGCTCACCTGCTTGGCCGTGGGAGTGAGCGCCACCGCGTGGCTGGTGAGGTCGACCGTGCCGTCCACGGCACCGCCGACCAGGATCTCCGCGATGCCGGTGGGCTGGGTGATCAACGCCTCCACCCGGCCCTCCGGCTGGAGCCGCCACCAGCCGGTCTCCCGGGCCGACGGCCGCAGCGGGCTGCCGTCGGCGTCGAGGAGCCAGGCGCGCGCCTCGAACTGGAGGAAGGGGCGCCCGTCATGGCTGAAGGTGACCTCCTGCGCGTACGTGAACTCCTCGTCGAGCGTCGGGTATCCGCCCCTGCCCCGGCCGACCCAGGTCCCGAGGAGTCCGATCACCGGCGCGAGCAGCGCGTGGGGTGCGGGTGCCGCGTCCGGGTGCAGGGCGTCGGGGAACGGGTGCTGCTGGGCGGGGTCGTGCATGATGTGCGCTCCTGGGGTCTCGGCCGGTTCCGGATGGCAGCTTAGGCCGCACACGCAGGCCCGCCCGGGCATAGGCTGCGCTCGGCACGAACGACCTAGGGGGACGGGGGAACATGAAGGCGGGAACGGCGGGGCGGTGGGGGTCGACCCTCGATTCGGTCGTGGTGTACGCGCAGGGGGCGCTCTGCCGGCGCCTGGCCGGTGGCAGCGTGCCGCCGGACGGCCGGGTGCGGGTGACGGGGCTGCCCCGTTCGCTGGACCCGGGCTCGCTGCGGGTTCGCGTCCTGGGCGCGCCCGGGGTACGTGTCACCGAGGCGCGGGTGGACGTCGAGGCCGAGCCGCTCGGCGCGGGCGATCCCGACGCGGCGCGGCGCGAGGTCGAGCGGCTGAGGGACGCGTACGCGCAGGCCGAGGCGCGCCGGGACCGGCAGCTGAGCCTGATCGCGGAGGTCGGGGCGCTCCGCCCTGTTCCCCCGGCACGCAAGCGCGACGACCCGCAGCACCGCCGTACCCCCGTCGACGCGTGGCTGGAGCTCACCGACTTCGTCGAGGAGCGGCTGACGGGACTGCACACCCGGCTCGCCGAGCTGGAGGAGGCGGTGCGCGACGCCGAGCACGCGCTCGAAGTCGCCTTCGACCGGCAGGCCCGCGCCTCCACCGACGCGCCGGAGGCACACGTGGAGACCACGGTCTGCGCGCTTCTGACGCTCGACGGCACCGCAGAGGGCGACGTCGAGGTGGAGGTGGAGTACGGCGTGCCGGGCGCGGTCTGGGTGCCGACGTACCGGCTCACGCACCGTCAGGGCGACGGCAGCGGGCGTCTGGTGCTGCGCGCCTCGGTCGCCCAGCGGACCGGCGAGGACTGGACGGGCGTACGTCTCGCCCTCGCGACCGCCGATCTGCGGCGGCGTACCGATCTGCCGAGGCTGCACTCGGTGCGGATCGGACGCCGTCAGGCCGCCCCAGCGCCGCCCGGCTGGCGCGAGCCCCCGGCGGGGCTCGCCGACCTGTTCTCCGGCTTCGACGCGGCGGGCTCCTCCCCCGCCCCGGCGCGGTCCGGGGCAGCAGGGGCCCTTGCCGTGGGCGGAGCCGCACCCGCCCCCGTCGCACCCGCCCCCGTCGCGCCGCCACCGCCGCCCGCCCCGCAGGGCTTCGGCGGACCGCCCGGCGCCCTCCCGGTGCCGGGCGGCCTCCCGGTGCCCGGCGCCGCGTACGGCGCCCCGATGCCCGCCCTGTCGCAGCCGTCGGGGCCGCAGCCGCCCGGGGAACGACCGGACGCAAGGGCGCGTACCCGGGGCCGTGCCGATTCCGGCGCGGAGGGCTCAGGAATGGAGCGCGCCGCCGCGCCGGTACCCCCGCCGATGCCCGGTCCGCCGCAGCCGAGCGGGGCCGAACTCGACTACGCCGCGCTCGTCCTGAGCGGACCCGAGGAGCCGGGCGGTCGGCGAGGCCGGCTGTTCCCCGACGCCTCCTTCGACCCGGTGGCGGCCGAGTACCGCCGCCGCGCCGAAGCGGTGGCCTCGCTGCCGCTGCCCGGACACGCCGTGCGGCCGCGGAGGTCGGCGGGCTCCTTCGACCACCGTTTCGACGCCGACGCCCGCGCCGACATCCCCTCGGACGGCAGCTGGCACACCGTCACCGTCGGGGAGATCCCGGTCGGCCTGCGGACCGAGTACCTCTGTGTGCCGTCCGTCGAGCAGACCGTCTACGCGACGCTTGTACTCTCCAACGCCACCGACCAGGCCCTCCTGGCCGGTCCTGTCGAAGTCACCGTCGACGACGACTTCCTGCTGACCACCGCGCTGCCGACGCTCGCCCCAGGCGGTGTACGACGGGTGGGGCTCGGGCCCGCCGAGGGCATCCGGGTCACCCGCCGCACCCATCTGCGGGAGTCGACCTCGGGTCTGCGCAACACCACCACGGTGCTCGACCACCGCGTCCACGTGGAGGTGGCCAACCGGCTCGCGCGGCCCGTCACCGTCGAGGTCCGCGAGCGGGTCCCGGTCACCTCCGATGCGGACGTCCGCATCGAGGAACGGGCCGACTGGACGACCCCCGAAGCAGGCGAAGGGCCCGATCGCCACGCGTCGGGCACGCGCGTGTGGCGCCGTGAACTGGCCGCCGGGGCCACCACCGCCCTCGAAGGCGGCTACGAGATCCGCATCCCGACCGGCAAGGCCCTGGTCGGCGGCAACCGCAGGAGTTGACGCACCCATGACCACGGCCACGAAGCCGATCACCTTCCCCGTCACCGCCCTTCCCGTCACCGCCGTCACCTGCCTCGAGGACCGTGCCCACGTCGAACGCGCCACCGTGCTCGATCTTGCGGCCGGCGTCCAGCGGCTGCGCCTCGGACCGATCAGCGCGCTCGCCGTCGACAGGACCCTGCACGCCGAGCTGACGGCCGATCACGGCGCGACCGTCCTGGACGTACGGATCGTCCGCGCCTGGACCCCGCGCGGACCGCAGCCGCCCACCGACGACGACTCACCGCTGCGCCGGCGCGAGCACGCTCTCGAAGAGGAGCGGCGCGGTCTGGAGCGACGACGCGACCGGCTGCGTACCCGCCTCGACCTGCTCGGCCGCCTCGCCGCCGACCTGCTCCGGGAGATCGGCGAGGGCGCCGGTTTCGGGGAGAGCGACCGGACGCGCTGGGCCGCCGAACTGGACCGGGTGGACGGCGAGCGGGACTCGTCCGGCGAGGAACTCCGTACCGTGGACGCCCGGTTGGCCGCAGTCGCCGCCGAACTGGGTGATGTCGAGCGGGCCATGGACCTCGCCGAGGACGAACCCGCCGAGCTGGTCGGCCATGTCGAGCTGACCGTGGAGACCGAGGCGGCCGGGCCGGTCGGTCTGCGCCTGAGTCACCTCACCGCGTGCGCGCTGTGGCGGCCCGCCTACCGGGCCGTGCTCGACGGTGACTCCCTCACCCTGGAGACCGAGGCGATGGTCTGGCAGCGCACCGGTGAGGACTGGTCGGACGTACGGCTCACCCTGTCGACGGCCCGCTCGGCCCTGGCCACGGATCCGCCCCGCCTCCGCGAGGACCGGCTGACCCTCAAGGACCGCTCGGCCGCGGAGCGCCGTACGGTCGACGTCGAGCTGCGCGAGGAGGAGATCGGGAGCCTCGGCCCGGCCCCGGTGGTGGGCCTGCCGGGCGTGGACGACGGCGGCGAGACACGGGTGTTGCGGGCCCCCGCGCCGGTCTCGGTGCCCGGCGACGGCCGGGCCCACCGGGTGCCGCTCTCCTCGTTCGGCGCGGAGGCGCGCAGTGAGTACGCGTGCTCGCCGGAGCTGTCCCCGCTGGTCACCCAGGTGGTGCGGTTCGACAACCTCTCCGGTCACGTGCTGCTCGCCGGGCCCGTGGACCTGGTCCGCTCGGGCGGGTTCAGCGGGCGCGGGACGCTGGACTTCACCGCCCTCGGCGCCCCTGTCGAGCTGGCCTTCGGCAGCCGCGACGACCACCGGGTGGTCCGGCAGGCCGAGGAGACCCGCGACACGGCCGGTCTGACCCAGCGGACGGTGGTGACCCGCACGGTCAAGCTGCACGTGTCCCGGTTCTCCGCCCCCGGCGAGGACGGCGAGCGGGTGGTCGTGCTCCGGGAGCGGATCCCGGTCTCCGAGGTGTCGGCGGTGGAGGTACGTCTGCACAAGGACGCGTGCTCCCCGGCGCCGGACGCGGTCGACGCCGAGGGCATCGCCCGCTGGGACGTCCCCCTCGCCCCCGGCGGCCGCCGCACGGTCACCCTGGTCTACGAACTGTCGGCGAGCTCCAAGGTCACGGGGCTCTGAGCGCGTCGCGGCCGGCGTCCGTGATCCGGTCCAGGTCCGTGAGGAGGGCGTCCAGCCAGGTGTCGGCCGCGTAGTACCGGCCCGGGGTCCCGTCAGGTGCGGTCCCCTCGGGCGAGGCGTACGGCGTGTCGGGGGCGTCCCCCGGATCGCCGTTCGCCTCCAGGAGGGTGGCGAGCCGCAGCATCCGGGCCGCCACCCGGTCCCCGTGCCGGGTCAGCGCGGCGGCCGCCTCGGGATCCAGCGACGCCATGAGGACAGGCTCCGCCGGGCCCTCCCCCGGCGCGGGCGGTGGTGCAAGCAGCCGGTCCGCGCCCCACAACGTGTGGTGCCCGGTCAGCAGCACCGCCTGCCAGTCGGTCGACCGCGCCTTCTCCTCGGCCGCGGGCCCCCGGGGTTCGCTCAGGAACTGCGCGTACGCCGACTCGGCCAGGACGAGCGCGTGCCGCAGCGCGGCGTGGCGCGGTGGGCTGCCCGGATCCCGCACCCCGCCCGCCGCGATCGTCGAGGCCGCGGCGACCACGGCCTCGGCCGCCGACCGGAGCAGCACCGCGCTGGACTCCCGTACCTCCCGCCGCGCCCCGCGCGGCCAGGCCAGCAGTCCGAAGACGGCGCCGATCGCGCTGCCGACGAGGACGTCGAGCAGCCGGACCTCGGCGAGCCGCCAGGTGGCGGGCGCCAGTTGGGCGAAGACCAGCGAGACCACGAGGGCGAAGAACGCCTGCGCCCAGCCGAGGCCCTTCACGGGACCCACCGTGAAGGTGATCAACAGCAGCGGTACGAGCACGGCCGCGTACACCGTGGTGTCCGTCCCGACCAGGGCGAGGACCCCGGCGGTGCACAGGGCGCCGATCAGCGTCCCCGCCACCGCCTGCTTGATGCCGGCCCGGGTGGCGTCCAGGGTCGTCCGGGTGAGGGTCAGCGTCGCGAGCATCGCCCAGAAGCCGTGCGGGAGGGTGTCCAGGCCGGCGACGGCCCGGGCGGCGGCCAGCGCCAGGCTGATCCGGACCGCGTTCTGGAAGAAGACGGACCGGGACCCCGTGTTGCCCACGAGCCGCCGCCACCACAGCTGCGGCGCCCGCATGTCCGCGTACCAGAACCGCCCGCTCGGCGGCGCGAACCCGGGGCTCCGCCCCCGCACGGCCAGTCCCACGGCCGTCGACAGGACAAGTGCGGCGTCGGCCAGTTCGAGCAGGGACGCGTTGCGGCGCAGGGTCGAGGGGTCGGCCGCCCGGGTCGGCCCGGCGGCGAGCGCCGCCCGCGCACCGACGAGCCCTGCGTGCGCCGCCCCCGCATCCGTCCCCGTCTGCACCCCCGCCCCGGTCGCCGCACCCGTCCCGGTCCCCGCCTCGGGTGTCCCGCGCAGCTGCGCGGCGCTGTCGGCCGCCGACCGCCCGACGGCGCGCAGCAGGTCCAGGGCCGGGTCCGCCGGGGTCCGGCCCGGTGGCGGGGCGGGCAAGCGGTGGAGCCGGTTGAGCAGGGTGCGGGCCGCCAATCCGGTGTGGGCCAGCGCCCGCGAGCGGACCCCAGGACCGGCGGGCCGCTCGGCCTCCGGCACCCGCGAGGGGCGCAGCGACCGGGCCGCCGCACCGGCCGCGTCTCCGGCCTCCTGCGAGAGGGCGTACGGCGCCCTTGCCAGCTCCCCCGCACAGCGCTCGGCCACGTCGGCGGCGCGTGCGGCGAGTTCCCGGTACGGCAGCGTTGGCGGGTCGGGGAAGAGGGTCGCCTCGGCGAGGATCAGCAGGACGATTCCGACGGTGGTCCCGGTCAGCCGCTCGTCCAGGGTGTCGGGGGCGTACGGCGGGAACGAGGGGAGGATGTAGAGCAGCTGGAGCCCCGGCGCCGCACCGGCCGGACGGGGCCCGCCGACGGCGACGAAGGCGAGCGCGAAGCCGATGACCAGCATCCCGGCCACCGCGCTCGCGGTCCGTACGGCCAGGAAGGTGCCCACGACGACCAGCAGCCAGGCCACCGGGAGGCCCCGCAGCAGCACGACGGCCCGCTGCCGTCCCGTTCCCGGGATGCGCGAGAGACCGCCGAGCGCGACCGCGCCGAAGAGCGCGTAGGTCGCGGCGACGGTCTGCCCGAACCCGTACAGGAACAGGTAGAACCCGGCCCCCGCGGCCACCGTGACCCGGACCGAGCGGCGGGCCGCGTCCGCGTAGGCGGCGGGCAGACGGAGCCAACCGCTCATTCCACCAGCATCGACCACCACCCGCGCCCCGGCACCCCGTGCCCGGCGACACTCCTCGAACAGCTCGCGGAGTGCGGGGCGGTCACGCCGCGTGGACCTGGAACCACACCCACTTGCCGCGGCCGCCCACCGTCGCCACGCCCCAGGCGCCGGCGACCGCGTCCAGGAGGTCCAGACCGCGCCCGGTCTCCATCTCCAGGTCGGCCGCCTCGTCGCCCGTCTCGTCCCGGCCGGCGCGGGCGCCGCCGCCCATGTGGGGGTCGGCGTCGAAGACGGCGCCCGTGATCACACCGGCGGACCGGTCGTAATCGACGGCGACCTCGATGGCGGGCCCGCTGGAGTGGCGCACCGCGTTGGAGACGACCTCGGTCAGGAGCAGGGCGGCCATGTCCGTCCCCGTGCCGTCACCGGGCGCGATCCTGCCCAGGACACACCGGGCGTCGGCCGCCGCGCGGGGGTGTCGTGCCAGGACGGCGATACCGCTCTGTCCGCTCATCACAACCTCCGAGTCTCCGTCGCACCTGTCCGTCCTTCCATGCTCCCGCCCGGAAATGGACCGCTCAGGTGCCGATCGTCGGTTGTCGTCCCTGACTAAAGTGCGGGCAGGGTGAACTCGTAGCCGAGCTCGCCGCGCCGGGGGTCGATCCGGAAGTCCGAGACCTCCAGCAGCCGCTTGTGCTGGTCGTGGACCAGCTGGCGCACGTGCAGCCACAGGTCGTCGGAGTGGGCCGGGTCCACCCGCACACGGTCCCGCCGTACGGGTCGGAGGCCCGCCTCGGCCATCCATACGTAGAGGTGGCGCAGATCGGGCCGGGTGTCGCGGGGCACGTGGCGGATGCGGCGCACGCGTCGGCTCAGCCGGGGCACGAGGGCGATCGCGGTGGGGGAGAAGTACGAGACGGCCTGTTGGACGACCTTCCCCGAGCCGAGCGCGATCCGATGCCGGTGGACGAGCGTGGGCGCGTCCGGGTCGAGGCCGAGGAGCGCCTCGATGGGCGGTGGTACGGGTTCGTAGGAGAGCGTGGCGCCGGTGCGGACCGTCAGCATCCTGAAGTCGGCTCCCCCGGGGAAGAGCGGCCGCGGGGCGGTTCCCACGGCCGGCTGCCCTAAGGGGTCGTCGGTGGTGTCGTCGGCGGTGTGGAGGTAGGTGCCGCTTCTTTCGGTGCGGATCAGTCCGCGCGTGCGGAGATGTTCCAGGGCGCGGCGCACCGTCTGCCGGTTCACGCCGAGCGAGGCGGAGAGCACGCGTTCGCTGGGGATCCTGCGAGGTCCGGACGGGCCGCTTCCGATGCTGCGGGCGTCCGCCATGATCTGCTCGGCCACGCGGAGGTACAGCGGATCGGCGCCGGTCGCCGCTCGGGACACGGTCTTCCTCTCGTCGAGCGGGGTCACCCGACGCCGTGGCCGCGGTAGAGATCGATCTCGCCGTCCAGTTCCAGGGCGAGGACGGTGGCGTACGGGTCGTGGAGGGTCGGCGCGGCGACGCGGAGGACGCCGGGCACTCCCCCGGAGGGGAAGCCGCCGACGACGCGGTGCGCGACCTCCGCCCCGCTGCCGAGCACGGAGACCTTGCGCACCTTGTTCTTCAGACCGCGCAGCTCGATGAACTCGCGGGGCGTGTCGAAGCAGACGAGGAAGAGCGTGCGCCGGTCCTTGGAGAGCATCGACGGGCCGTAGTGGTGGCCGTACGGCACGCCGCGCTCCGTCTCGTACACCGCCTCCTGGTTGTCGCGGATCCACCCGCCCAGGCCTTCGAGCCGCTGGGCGTGCTCCTCGACGATCGTGCCGTCGGCGCGGGGCCCGGTGTTGAGGAGCAGGTTGCCCCCGTGACCGATCGTCTCGGCGAAGACGCGGACCAGTTCGCGTACGGATTTGTGGTGGGTGTCCTGCGGCTGGTACCCCCACGCGTCGCCGATCGTGTAGCAGAGCTCCCAGGGGCCCTCGGGCGGGGTGATGGGCACGCCGAGTTCGGGCGTCGCGTAGTCGCCGTGGCCGAGCATGCGGCCGTTGAGGACCGTCAGGGGCCGCTGCCGGAGGATCTCCTCGCGCAGCTCGCCCATCCGCCACTGGCTCTCGTCGCGCTCCCATGCGCCGTCGAACCAGAGGAGGTCGGGCCGGTAGCGGGAGAGCAGTTCCCTGATCTGGCCGCGGTGCACGTTCCGGAGGTAGCGCTCCCAGCGTTCGGGGTCCTCCTCACCGGGGGCGGGCATCGCGAAGCGGTTGTCGGCCCAGGGGCGGTGCAGGGACGACGGCCGGACGGTCGGGTAGTCGGGGTGGCTCCAGTCGGAGTGCGAGTAGTAGAGGCCGACCCGCAGGTCGTGCCGGCGCAGCGCTTCGGCGAACGGGCCGACCAGGTCGAGGGCGGCCGGAGTGCGGCCGGCGACGGAGAGGTCCGTGCACCGGGTGTCCCACAGGGCCACGCCGTCGTGGTGCTTGGTGGTGAGCACGGCGTAGCGGGCGCCGGCCCGTGCGAAGAGTCGCGCCCAGTCGTCGGGGCGGTAGCGCGCGGCGGTGAAGCCGTCGAGCTGCCGCATGTACGCCTCGCGCGTCAGGTCTCCGCCGTAGAAGGACCAGGACTCGGGCACTCCGTCGACGGCGTAGATCCCCCAGTGGACGAAGATTCCGAGCTTGGCCTCGGTGAACCAGCGCTGCATGGTCATGGCGCGACCATATTGATCGCTCTTTCGATCGTCAAGATCGGTTGATCGAAAGTACGAAAACGCACCGTTTGATCGGAAGAAGTAGGGTGGGTGACCGCGCGGAGCGGAGCGCAGGGCGGTGCGGATCACGGGGAGACGGTGTGCGATACACGGTGGACGAACGCCACGAGCGGATCGTGGAGCTGGTGCGGGAGCACGGCAGCCTGCGCCTCGCCGACCTCGCCCATCACCTCGGGATCTCCGCGGTCACCGCGCGCAGGGACGTCGAGACACTGGCGGCGAGCGGACGGCTGGACCGGGTGCGCGGGGCGGTCCACTGGCCCGGGACGCCCGCCCCGCAGGGGCGCCCGCCGCAGCCGATCCCCGAGACGCGCGGCCCGGCCGCACCGGAGCCCGAGGCCCCGGTGATCGGCATGGTCGTCCCGCAGTCCCAGCACTACTTCGGAGAGATCATCCGGGGCGCCCGGGAGGCCGTCGCCGCGGCCGGCGGGCGGCTCATCCTCGGGTACTCCGGCTACCGGCCCGACCAGGACGCGGCGCAGGTGGACCGCATGCTGGAGGCCGGCGTCCACGGGCTGCTCCTGACACCCAGCTGGCCCAGCGGCACCGGCGGGGCGGGTGACGCATCGGGGGCCGGTGCGGCGGGGGGTACGGAGGAGGCCGGAGGTACGGAGGAGGCCGGAGGTACGGACACGGCCGGAGGTACGGGCGCGGCCACCGGTGCGGACGCGGACTTCGCGGTGCCCGCGGTTCTCGTCGAGCGCCGCGGCGAGGTGGGCACCCGCGTCGCCGGGCTCGACCATGTCTGCACCGATCACGCCGGAGGCGCGGGCCTTGCCGTGCGCCACCTGGTCGACCTCGGGCACCGGAAGATCGTCCTGATCGCCGGGGAGAGCCCGACCGCGGTGCAGGTGAGGCGCGGGTACGAGACGGCGCTGCGCACCTGTGGGGTGTCCGGGCCTCCGATCGAACCGATCGCGCTCTACGGCGGGGACATCGACACCGCGAGGCTCGACGCCGCTGCCGAACAGCTGGCGGCCCTGGTCGAGAAGGACGGCGTCACCGCCGCGCTCGTCCTCAGCGACATCGACGCGATCCTGCTGCTGCAGAGCCTGCGTGCCCGCGCCGCACGGATCGGGGTCCCGGAGGACCTCGCCCTCGTCGCGTACGACGACGATGTGGCGGCGCTCTCCGACCTTCCCCTCACAGCGGTGGCACCGCCCAAGTACGAGATCGGGGCGACCGCCGCCGAGCTGCTCCTTCAGCGGGTACGCGAACGCGCCGCGGGGACGACGGCGGGCGCCCGCCGGCACGTCGATCTGCTGCCGGAGCTGCGGGTCCGCGCCTCGTGCGGCGCGGCCGCGGCTCAGGACGTGGCCACGGACGCGGCTGCGGACGCGGCTCAGGCTTTCTCTCAGGGCGTGTCGAGCCCCGCGCGGTAGGCGAGGCGCGCCGCCTGGACCCGGCTCTCCGCACCCAGTTTGGCCAGGACGGCACTGACGTACCCCTTGACCGTTCCCTCCGTGGTGCCGAGCTCGGTGGCGATGTCGCTGTTGGTCAGCCCTCGGGAGAGGAGCCTCAGGACGTCGAGTTCGCGCGCGGTGAGCGCGTCGATCCGCTCCTGGTCCTCGGGACCGATCGACGGCGTGCTGCGGGCGAGACCGTCGACGAGTCGCTTGGCGACCGGCGGGCCGAGGGCGGACCGGCCGCCGTGGACGTCACGGATCGCGCGCAGGAGCTCCTCGGGCGGAGTGTCCTTGAGCAGGAAGCCGGCCGCCCCGGCCCGCAGGGCGGTCCGTACCTGCTCGTCCTCGTGGAAGGAGGTGAGCATCAGCACCCGCGGCGGCTCGGGCAGGGCGACGAGCCGCTCAAGGGCCGCGAGACCGTCGGCCTTCGGCATGCGGATGTCGAGGAGGACCACGTCGGGCCGGGTCTCCGCGGTCCTGGAGACGACTTCCTCGCCGTCGGCCGCTTCGCCGCACACCTCGATGTCCTCGCTGGCGTCGATGATCCACAGCAGCCCACGGCGGGTGATCTCGTTGTCGTCGGCGAGCAGGACGCGGATGGTCATGGCGCTCCTCGGCGGTGGGGGATGACGGCCGAGACGAGGAAGCCGCCGTCGTGCGGCCCCGCTGTGAGTGTCCCGCCCAGCAACGTCACGCGCTCGGTCAGACCCACGACCCCGTGCCCTCCGCTGGGCAGATCGGCCGACGGGGGGCGCGTCGGAGCCGTGTTGACGACGTCGAGACGGACGCCGTCGGCGCGGCAGTCCACCTCCACCCGGACGGCGGCGCCCGGAGCGTGTTTCGCGGCGTTGGTGAGCGACTCCCGCACGATCCGGTGCAAGGCGCGCTGCACCGGGAGCGGCAGCGTCTCGGGATGGCCGTTCACCCGCAGCTCCACCTGTTGTCCGCGCTCGCGCGCGTGGGTCACCAGGTCGGACAGCTGGGCCGCCTCCGGTTCGGACGCCGCGTGCGTCTCGCTCGCGGCCGCGCGGGCCAGTGAGAGGACGCCGAGGATCTCGCGGAGCTCTTCCAGTGCCTGGCGTCCGTCGGACCTGATGAGTTCGGCGGTACGGACGGTCTCGGGCCGGTCGGCGGCAGGGCCGACCTCCAGAGCTCCGGCGGCCAGCACCATGTTGCTCACTCGGTGGCCCACCACGTCGTGCATCTCCCGGGCGATCTCCGCCCGCTCCTCGGCACGGGCCCGTTCGTCCAGGAGCACGTTCTCGCGCTCCAGGTCGGCGACCCGGGCCTGGACCGCCGCCGTCAGGTCGCGCCGTACGCCGACCGCGTAGCCGACGGCAAGCGGGCCGACGATGGCGGCGAGCGAGTAGCCGGCCTCCCGCACGCCGGCGTCCGGCAGCCCGCCGCGCAGCCCGGCGATACCGGCGGCGAAGCCGACCACGCCGTAGGCGATGAGCACCCTCACCCGCCGGTCGAGGCTGCCGACGGTGTACATCGCGGCGGCCAGTGCCACCGGGGTGAAGGAGACCACGTGCATGACGATCACGAAGGCGGCCACGAGATGGGGCCGGCGCCTGCGCCACCAGAGGGTGACGCCGACGGCCGCGGCGCAGGCGGCGATCACCGGCGTGGGCAGTCCGGTCAGCAGGCCGCTGGACGGCTTCACCCAGGAATCGCCGATACCCAGAGCGACGACCACCAGGGTGACCAGGGCATCCACGCGCCGCGGTGGCCACCGGGAGTGCGTCGGCGCGGGCATGGTGTCACGGTAGTTCAGCTCGGGCCGCCGGGGCTCGGTGAGCACCGGCCGTGCTCACCCGTCCGAGTCGGTGTCATGGCCGGGGGCCGTCCCGTCGCCCGCGGCCATGAGCTGGGCGAGCATGGAGGGATGAGGTGCAGGTCATGATCACGGTACTGATCGTGGACGACGATCCGGCGGTCCGCGACGGCCTGCGGACGATCATCGACTCCAGCCCTGACGTGCGGGTGGTCGCCGAGGCCTGGGACGGACACTCCGCGGTGGACCGGGCGCGCGGTCTGCTGCCCGACATCGTGGTCATGGACGTCCAGATGCCGGGGATCGACGGCATCGCCGCCACGCGGCTGCTGCGGGAGCTGCCCTCGGCGCCCGCCGTCCTCGTCCTCTCCGCCTTCGGCCGGGACGATTACGTGGCGCGGGCCCTGGCGGCCGGTGCGGTCGGGTTCCTGGTCAAGGACACCCCGCCGGCCGAACTGCTCGACGCTCTGCGGGACGTCGCCGCGGGCCACGCGGTGTTCGCCCCCGCCGTCACCGGCCATGTCATCGAGCTCACCACCCGGGACGCGGGCGGGGCGCCCGCCGAGGAGGACCCGCGCATCGCCGCGCTGACCGACCGCCAGGTGGAGGTCCTGCGCCTGCTCGGTCGTGGCCTGTCCAACGCGGGCATCGGCGCCGAGCTGGGGATGACCGAGGGCACGGTGAAGTCCCATGTGACCCAGCTGATGGCCCGGCTCGGGGTGTCGAACCGGGTCGAGGCCGCCCGGATCGCCTACCGGTCGGGCCTGTCCGCCGACGAGCCGTAGCGGTCGAGGCCGACCTGTCGAAGGTCGGGGGCCGGGCCCGACCTTCGACAGGCCACGGCCCGCCGCCCGCCGGTGACGATGGAACGGATGCCGTGCGGAGACGCACCCCCCACCTTGCCGCGCGGCGTCGACCGTTCACGGCGCGCCGGCCGCGCACGCGTAGACCGTGCGCAGAAGCCGGAACCGGAAGCCGGAAGAAGCCGGAAGCCGGAAGTCGGTGGGGAGAAGTACGGCAGACATGTCCCCTCTTCACGTCCGGGCCGCACGCGAGACCTGGGTGCTGGCCCACGGCAGCCCGTTGGAACACTTCATCACCGCCCTGGTCGTGCCCGCCCTCGGCCGGAGCGTGATCGTCCAGCGCGACGCCCCCGCCTCGGTTCTCGACGGCCTCGTCCTCTCCGGTCTCGACGCGGTCTTCCTTCGGCCGTCGGTGGACCTCGTCCACGGCATCGCGCACTGCGTCCGGGTCGAGGACCTGGCCGACGCGGCGGAGGAGCGCGCCGACGCGGCCGCGGCCCATGTCGTCTCCCCCACCCGGTACGGAGCCGTGGCGGACGTGCGCGCGCTGGCCGACGCCGCCCATGCCGCCGGAATTCCCCTGATCGTCGACGAGACCTGGCGCTCACCGCTCTTCGGCGGGCATCCGAAGGTGCTGCCCGACGCGCTCGCGCAGGGCGCGGACCTGACCGTCGTACGCGGCCCCACTCCCGTACTCCGCCTGGGAGACGGGCCGCACGCCGAGCTGCTGCGGCCGCTCATCGATCGCGCGGTGGACCTCGCCGGCCGGGCGAGCGGGGAGGTGCCGCCCGCCGAACAGCCCCCGCGGAGCTGGGACCACGTCCTCGACTCGCTGGAGGCGGCCGTTTCGATCCGCGCTGCCGTCCGGAAGGAGGGCCGTTTCACTCTTGTCGACGAGGGCTTCGCCGACATGGACGGCGTCGCCGCGGCGGAACCGCTGCGCATCGCCATCAACACCCGTCACGGCGGCATCTCCGGCCACGAGGCGCTCCGCGGACTCGCGGAAGCCGGCCACGGCGTCACCGTCGAGGCGGCCACGGAGACGGTCGTCGCCGTGGTGCTCGGTACCGAAGTCGAGCCGGACGCCGAGCGGTTCCTCGCCGAGCTCCACGCCTTGCCGGCCCTCCACGCCGACCTCACCGAACCCCTCAGGCTCAGCCTCCCGGAGCCGGGACCGGGCAGGCTCACGGTCCGCGAAACCTTCTTCGGCAGTGACCGGGTGGTGCCCTCGGCCGCCGCCGTCGGCATGGTCTCCGCCGCGACGGTCACGGCGTATCCGCCCGGCGTCCCGGTTCTGCTGCCGGGTGAGGTCGTCACGGCCGAGTCGGTGGCGTTCCTCACGACGGTGGCCCGGTCGGCGGGCGGCCGGATCGACGGTGCGGCCGACGCGGGCGGGCAGAGTCTGCGGGTGGTCGAGGAGTTCGTCGATCCGTGGTGACCCGTGACTTTCGTCAGGGCGGCCCTCCACCAAGGACAGCGCGGAAGTATCCGTGTGCCGCACAGAATTGAAGAGACGCCGCACGGAGCGATGTATCCCCCACATCACCCCGGCTCGCGGCGTCGCCCCGCACCGCACGGAGAGCCGAATCCCCCGTCAACCGGACTCCGTGCGGTGCTTCTTTTCCACGTCGAGCCATTCCGTCAAGAGCCCGTGGTCCCCCTCCGCGAAAAGCCGCCGGGAATTCTGGTGATCCGCATCACGCGACGATCCGATCGAGCGTGTTCCAGGGCACGGAACTGTCCGGATGACGCGCATAGACGATCACTGAACTCGCAGGTAGGGCAGCACGGCGTGCACGTCTCCGAACGGACTCACGGTCCCGACAATTTTCGCGGAATTTCCTCCGGCGGGCTGAGTGCTAGCGTCCGTCGCCGCGAAGTTGAACCGTAGAAACGTGAACGGAGGGACTGTGGCGCATCTGCACCACTTCGGCGCCGGCTGGCTTTCCCCGGTCCTTGCCTATGCGATGGCCTGTGTCGGATCCGCACTGGGGCTGCGCTGCACCGTCAGGGCGCTTGCGGCCGAAGGCCGTTCGCGGCGCAATTGGCTGGTGACGGCGTCCGTCGCCATCGCCTCGGGTATCTGGACCATGCATTTCGTCGCCATGCTGGGCTTCGGCGTCTCCGGATCCGCGATCCGCTACGACGTCCCGCTCACCCTTCTCAGCCTCGTGGTCGCGATGGCCGTCGTCGGCGCGGGGGTCTTCACCGTCGGCTACGGCCGCTCCCGGTGGCGGTCCCTGCTCCTCGGCGGCCTCGGCACGGGACTCGGCGTCGGCGCCATGCACTACCTCGGGATGGCGGCGCTGCGGCTGAACGGCACCGTCCGCTACGAGACGCCCATGGTCGTCCTCTCCCTCGTCATCGCCGTCGTCGCGGCAACCGCCGCGCTCTGGGCGGCACTTACGGTGCGGGGCACGGCGGGCGCGGCGATCGCCTCGCTGGTGATGGGCGTCGCGGTGAGCAGCATGCACTACACGGGCATGGCCGCCGTGCAGATCGAGCTCGCCCCGGGCCGCGTGGTCCTCGACGGCGTCACGGCGATGGAGTTCGTCTTCCCCCTCACCGTCGTTCTCGGGTCGTTCCTCTTCCTGGCGTCCGCCTTCGTCGCGCTGTCACCCACCGCGAAGGAGAGCGCGGAGGCCGCGGAGGCGGCCGCCGCCGCCCCGCTCCACCCGACCGATGCCCCGGCCTCGGGTCCGGTCTCGACTCCGACCTCGGCTCCGGCCTCGACTCCGGTCGCCTGAACGCCGAGCGCTCCGGCCCGCCGAACGCCGAGCGCCCCGCACCCCTGTCCCCCACTCCTGCCCCTGACTGTTCGAGGAACCGATGAGCGCACGTCTGGTGCCACGCTCGATCCGGGCGAAGATTGTCTGCCTCCTGATGGTCCCCGCCGTGTCCCTGATGGCGCTGTGGGCGTACGCGACCGTCACCACCGCGCGCGGAGTCTCCGAGCTGAGCCGCGTCCAGGAGGCCAACTCCACCCTGCTGAAGCCGATCGACGCCCTGGTCGCCTCCCTCCAGGCGGAACGCGCCGGAGCCCTCCGCCAGCTCGCCGCCCCGACCACGGAGCGGGCCGAGTCCCAGGACGTCCGTGAGAGGGACACCGACGCCGACGCCGAGGCCATCCGCCGCGGCGCCCGGGCGAGCACGCTGGACGTCCAGGCGGTCGGCGCCGACTTCTCGGGCCGCGTCGACCGGCTCCTGGCGGGCCTCGACGGCCTGGGCACGCTCCGCGAGGAGACCCGCGGCTCCGGTGACGCGGCCTGGAAGAACGTCTACGACGCCTACGGGGACGTGATCGGTCACGCCTTCGCCCTGCAGGGGTCCCTGGCCTCCCTGCACGACCCGGAGCACGCCTCCTCCGCCCGGGTCGTCCTGGAACTGGCCCGGGCCCGGGAGATGGTCGCGCGTGAGGACGCCCTGATGGGCGCCGCTCAGGCCGCGGGCCGTATCACCCGTGAGCAGTACCAGGAATTCGTCGGCTCGGCCCACACCCAGCGCCGTCTCCTGGCGGCCGTGGATGATCTGCGGCCGGCCGATGCCGCCGCGTACCGGACCGTCCTCGCGGGCGACGCGATGCGTGCGCTGCGTACCACCGAGGATCGGATGCGAGCCGCGGGCAGCACGTCGGCAGCCGGATCCGTGGCCGCGTCCGCAGCGTCGGCCACGTGGAACGCTTCCGCCGACGCGGTGCTCCACGAGCTCGGCGCCGCGCAGACGAAGGCGAGCACGGCCGCGATCGACGACGCCGACCCCCTGTCCTTCGCCGCCCTCGGCGGCTCGGGCGTCGCCGTGGTGCTCGGACTGCTCGGCGTGCTGCTCTCGCTGGTCATCTCCGTGCGGATCGGCCGGGGCCTCGTGCGTGAGCTGACGGAGCTGCGCAACTCCGCCCTCACCCTCGCCGGACGTGAACTTCCGGACACCATCCGAAAGTTGCACGACGGGCAGACCGTGGACCTCGATGTCCTGGTTCCGCTGCGCGCGCACCGGGACGACGAGGTCGGGCAGGTCGGTGCCGCGCTCGTCGCCGTGCACCGCGCCGCCGTCACGTCGGCGGCGGAGCGCGCCCAGGTCCTCCACGGGATCTCCGGCGTGTACGTGAACCTGGCGCGCCGCAGTCAGGCGCTCCTGCACCGTCAGCTCGCGCTCCTCGACACCATGGAGCGCCGCAACGAGGACCCGGTGGAGCTGGAGGACCTGTTCCGCCTGGATCACCTCACCACCCGTATGCGCAGGCACTCCGAGAGTCTGATCATCCTCTCCGGCGCGGCGCCGGGGCGTGGCTGGCGGCAGCCCGTACCGCTCATGGACGTGGTCAGGTCCGCCGTCGCGGAGGTCGAGGACTTCGGCCGGGTGGAGGTCACCGACGTCCCGGACGTGCGCCTGCACGGCGCCGCGGTCGCCGACCTCATCCATCTCCTGGCCGAACTCGTCGAGAACGCCACGGCCTTCTCGCCGCCCCGCACCAAGGTGCGGTTCCGCGGCGAGCAGGTGGGATCCGGGGTCGCCCTGGAGATCGAGGACCGCGGCCTCGGGATGAGCCCCGAAGGCTTCGCCGAGGCCAACAGCCGGATCGAGGACACGGGCCGGATCGACCTGCTCGACAGCGGGCAGCTGGGTCTGTTCGTGGTGAACCGACTGGCCCACCGGCTGGATGTACGTGTCGCGCTGCGGCCTTCGGTGTACGGCGGTGTCGCCGCGGTGATCCTGCTGCCGACGGCCCTGCTCGGCGAGGCGTCGACGCAGCCGGATCCGGCCGGGGACGGCAACGGCCGGCCCCGCCGTCGCACCGCGCGGCAGCCGGCGGTCCAGCCGGCCAGGCAGGGTGGCCGGCACCGGGCTCGCACTCCGGAGCCCGCCGAGCCGATCGCCCGCCGCCGGCAGCCGGAACACCCCGTCCCCGTTGCACGAGAAGCCGTAGCCCCCGTGGCGGAGATCGCGCCACGGCCCACCCCGACCCCGCCCCCGACCATGGCCCCGCCCACGGCACCGGCGTTGACCGTTGCACCTCCGCCTCCGCCTCCGGGTGCCCCCGCGCCCGACGGAAAGGCCGAGCTGCCGCGACGCGTACGACAGCCGGAATCCGCCAGGGAGGAGCCGTACGCGCCTCCGCCCGTGGCGGATGGGCCTCGCCGCTCCCCCGAGCAGGCCCGGGCCGCCATGACGGCGTTCCGCGCGGGCTGGGCCCGCGGGAACGCCGGGAACACCCCAGAACGTGAAGGAGACAGCCGATGACCGGCACCCCCTACCGATCCGGTGACCTCGACTGGCTGCTGGAGGAACTGGTCAGACACGTGCCCGCGATCCGTCACGCGGTCGTCCTCTCGGGCGACGGCCTGCCCGTCGGCACCTCGGAGGCGCTGACCAGGGACGACGGTGAGCGCTTCGCCGCCATCGCCTCCGGGTTCCACAGCCTCGCCAAGGGAACCGGTCGCCACTTCGGGGCCGGCCAGGTGATCCAGACGCTCGTCGAGCTCGAGGACGGCTTCCTCTTCGTCGTCACGGCGGGCGACGGTTCCTGTCTCGCCGTGTTCAGCGACGCGAGCGCCGATGTGGGCCTCGTGGCGTACGAGATGGCCCGGCTGGTGAAGCGCGTCGGCGCCCACCTCGGTGCTCCGGCACGCGGCGACGCGGGTGCGACGCCGCTCCTCGATGACTGATCAGGGTCGGCGCTGGTACGACGACGAGGCGGGCCCGCTGGTGCGTCTCTACGCGATGACCTCGGGCCGTGCACGGGCCGGCGGCGGCGAGACGTTCGACCTGATGACCGTCGTCCACGGCAGCCCGCGCCCCGAACGAGGTCCGGTGCTCTCGCCGGAGGAGTCGGAGATCCACCGACTCTGCACACCGCGCCCCCGGCCCGTGGCCGACATCGCCTCCGACGCGGGCCTGCCGCTCGCCGTCGTACGGGTGCTCCTGGGCAACCTGCTGGAGGCCGGTCTCGTCCGGGTCAGCCCTCCCGTACCCGCCGCTCAACTCCCCGACCCGCGCATCCTCAAGAGAGTGATCGATGGACTCCGAGCCCTCTGACGCCCCCTTCCTCGCTCTGAAGATCCTCGTGGCCGGTGGCTTCGGCGTCGGCAAGACCACCCTGATCGGGGCGGTCAGCGAGATCCGGCCGCTGAACACCGAGGAGATCCTGACCGAGGCGGGCCGCCCGACCGACAGCCTCGAAGGCGTCGCCGAGAAGCGCACGACCACGGTCGCCCTGGACTTCGGCCGCATCACGGTCGGTGACGATCTGGCGCTCTACCTCTTCGGCACCCCCGGCCAGAACCGCTTCTGGTTCCTGTGGGACGAACTCTCCCAGGGGGCACTCGGCGCGGTGGTGCTCGCGGACACCCGTCGCCTCGTGGACTCCTTCCCCGCGATCGACTACTTCGAGCGTCGGCGCCTGCCGTTCGTCGTGGCCGTCAACTGCTTCGACGGCTCGCGTGACTACAGCGCCCAGGATGTGGCGACCGCGCTCGATCTCGACGCGGGGACGCCGGTGGTGCTGTGCGACGCGCGCTCGCGCGCGTCGGGCAAGGAGGTCCTGATCACTCTGGTCGAACACGCCGGCAACCTGATCTGACCCGTCCCCCTCGAACGTGCGGGACGACCGGAGTCGGCGCCGGTCGTCCCGCACTCAACTCCACTGGTAGATTTTTTACGTGACTGACAGTTACTGGATCGATCCGGGGCGCTCCGTCACGGTGCCGCTCGACGAGCCGCCCCGGGTGCTGAGCCTCGGCGTCGGGGTGCACGGGACGACGGGCCCTGTCGATGTGTTCCGGCTCCCCGACCTGTGGCAGCTGCACCTCTACCGGTACACGGCGGAACTCCTCGTCGACGGCGCGGTCCATGTGATCCGGCCCGGCCGCGTGAGTCTCGTACCGCCCGGCGCGGAGGTGCGGTATCGCTACCGCGGACGGTCCGAGCATCTCTACGTCCATCTGCGGCTGCCCGGTACGGGCCCGTCGGTCACGCTCCCCGTGGTGCAGGACGTCGGGGCGCTGACGCCAGCCGTGTCGGAGCTGCTCCTGAGGGCGATCGCGGCCGCCCCGCGCAGTCCCCGTCAGGCGGAGGCAGAGGTGTGGTCGGCGCTGTGGCGCCTTGCCGAACTCGCGGAGCCGGCCGGGCGCGAGAGCCGGCCGCACGCCTCGTTCGCCGCCGCCGTCGCGTACATCGAGTCGCATCTCGCCGGGCAGTTGGCGGTGCCCGATGTGGCGCGGGCGGCGGGAGTGTCGCACAACCATCTCCTGCGGCTCTTCCGCGCGGAGACCGGGGTCACCGTGGTGGCGTACATCCGGCGCCGGAGGATGGAGCGGGCCCGCCATCTGCTGCGTGAGTCGACGCTGTCGATCCCCGCTGTCGCGGCGGCCGTCGGCGTCGAGGACCTGCAGGCCTTCAACAAGGCGTGCCGGCGCGAACTGGGCGCGTCTCCGCGAGCGGTTCGCGCCGGCGGCTGAGTCCCCGCCGCGGGGTCAGTTCCGGCCGGTGCCCCGGTAGAGGTCGAGCTCGCCGTCGAGTTCGACGGCGAGGACGGTCGCCTGCTCGTCGATGTCCGCACCGTCCGGCGCGTCGATCCACAGCACGCCGGGCACCTCACCCAGGCCGCCGACGGTCCGGTGCCCGAGTTCGGTGCCGGTGCCGAGAACGCTCACGCGCTTGACCGGTGTCCGCAGCCCCCGGAGCGAGACGGACTCGCGCGGGGCGTCGAAGCACACGAGGTAGAGGGTGCGGCGGTCGGCGGAGAGCGTGCTGGGGCCGTAGTGGTGCCCGGCGGGGAGCCCGGCGACCGTACCGAACACGGCCTCGGAGTGCTTGCCGATCCAGTCGCCGAGCCCTTCGAGACGCTCGACCTGCTCGGCCGGGATCGTGCCGTCCTCGCGGGGGCCGACGGCCAGCAGCAGATTGCCGCCCATGCCGATCGTCTCGGCGAAGTAGCGCACCAGTTGGCGCACGGACTTCTGGTTGTGGTCCCGGTGCTGGAAGCCCCAGGAGTCGTTGACGGTCAGGCAGAGTTCCCAGGGGCCGTCCGGCGGCAGCAGCGGCACGCCCTGCTCGGGGGTGGCGTAGTCGCCGTAGGTCAGCATCCGCGCGTTGAGGACGGTGTCGGGGTTGCCGGCGAGGATCTGCTCGGAGAGCTCCCGCATCCCCCACTGCTCCTCGCTGCGCTCCCACTCGCCGTCGAACCACAGGAGGTCGGGACGGAACCGCGCGACGAGCTCGCCGACCTGGGCGTCGCGGTAGGCGACGAACCGGGCCCAGGCCGCCGGGTCCTCCGCCCCGTCCTCGGGGGTGACGAGGGGATGGGTGGCCACGTCCTCGTTGGGCGGTTGGGGGTGGACGACGCTCGCGTAGTCGGGGTGGCTCCAGTCCGAGTGCGAGTAGTACAGGCCGACCTTGAGCCCGTGCTCGCGCAGCGCGTCGGCGTAGCCGGCCACGAGGTCGCGGCCGGCCGGGCTGTGCTTCACGACGTTCAGGTCGCCCTGCTGGGTGTCCCACAGCGCCACGCCGTCGTGGTGGCGCGCGGTGAGCACGGCGTACCGGGCACCCACTCGCGCGAACAGCTCGGCCCAGGCGCGGGGGTCGTACGCCGATGCCGTGAAGCGGTCCAGTTGGCGCATGTACTGCTCGCGCGACACCTGCCGGCTGTAGAAGGACCAGGACTCGGGGACGCCGTCGACGGCGTAGATGCCGTAGTGGAGGAAGATGCCGAACTTGGCATCGGAGAACCAGGGTTGCATCGGCATGGGATCAGTTCCTCGGTGCAGAGCGGGCGGGGGGTCCGCCGCGCCGCCACGCTATGCCGGGCCGTGGGTGGGGCGCGTGGGCCAGACTCACCATCACTGGTCCGTTTTCACCAGCGAGGAGTCGCAGGGCCCGCCGCGCTCCGTGTCACCCCGCCGCGTCGCCCCCGGTGTCGAGCTGGGTCCTCAGCCACTCCTCGACCTCACCGACATGCGCGGCGGCGGCTGCCCGCGCCGCCTCAGGGTCGCGGGCGAGCAGGGCGCGATGGATCCGGGCGTGCTCGCGGCGGGTGCGGTCGAGGGCGCCCTCCTCGACATGGCCGCGCCACACACGGGCCCGGAAGGTGCGGGAGGAGAGCCCCTCCAGGATCGCCGCCATGGTCTCGTTGCCCGAGGCCGCGTTGACCACCCGGTGGAACTCCAGGTCGTGGGCGAGGATCTGCTCCGGGTCGTCGGTCCCGTTCATCGCCTCCAGGTGCTTCGCCACCTCCGCCAGCCCGTCGGTGTCGATCCGGGCGGCGGCGAGCGCGGTGGCGGTGGACTCCAGGACGCGGCGGACCTCCAACAGCTCCACGAGCCGCTCGCCGCGCGAGAGGTCGGCGACCACCCCGAAGGTCTCCAGGAGGTCGCCGGCCTCCAGTCGGGTCACGTAGATGCCGGAGCCGTGCCGGGCCTCCAGCACCCCCATGGCGGTGAGGGCGCGTACCGCCTCCCGCATCGAGCTGCGGGAGAGGCCCAGCTGTGCGGCCAGGTCCCGCTCGGTGGGCAACCGCTCCCCGGGGTGCAGCCGGCCCTCCGCGATCATCGCCTTGATCTCCTCGATCGCGCGCTGCGTCACGGTCCCCTTGGGCGGGGTGCGCTCCTCCACCGTTTCCTCCATTGGTCAGGTGCGGGCAGTCTAGCCAGCAAAGTGATCCGACCACTTCCGGATTTCGCGCCAGATTGTTGTTCCGCAGGGTGTCGATCGGCTTGATTGGTCTGATAAATATGGGCCGCCCTGCAGCGATCACGCAAGGAGACCTCTCGTGAAACTGATGCGCCTCGGCGCCCCCGGCAAGGAGCGGCCTGCCGTACGGACCGACGACGGTCGCGTCCTGGACCTCTCCCCGGTCACCGCCGACATCGACGGAGCCTTTCTGTCCTCGGGTGGCCTCGACCGCGCCCGAGCGGCCGTCGAAGGGGGCGCGCTGGCCGAGTGGGACACGGCCGGGCTGCGCGTCGGCGCACCCGTGGCAAGGCCCGGGAAGGTCGTCTGCATCGGCCTCAACTACCGCGACCACGCCGAGGAGACCGGGGCGCCCGTCCCCACGCGCCCGGTCGTCTTCATGAAGGACCCCGGCACGGTCGTCGGTCCGTACGACCAGGTGCTCATCCCCCGCGGATCGGTCAGGACGGACTGGGAGGTGGAACTCGCGGTCGTCATCGGCGGCCGCGCCCGCTATCTGGAGAGTCCCGAGGACGGCCTGCGGCACATCGCCGGATACGCCATCAGCAACGACGTCTCCGAGCGGGAGTTCCAGCTCGACCACTCGTCCCAGTGGGACCTCGGCAAGTCCTGCGAGACGTTCAACCCCCTCGGCCCGTGGCTCGTGACCCGGGACGAGATCGACGACCCGCAGAGCCTCGGCCTGAGCCTTGCCGTCAACGGGGTCCGCCGCCAGCACGGCACCACCCGCGACATGATCTTCGAGGTCGGCCAACTCGTGGCGTACCTGAGCAACTACATGGTTCTGGAGCCGGGCGACGTCATCAACACCGGCACCCCGGCCGGCGTCGCACTCGGCCTGCCCGGCACCCCCTACCTGCGCCCCGGCGACACCGTCGAACTCTCCGTCGACGGTCTCGGCGAGCAGCGTCAGACCTTCGCCCAAGCCTGAGAGGCCCGGACGTGACGACACAGGCCGACGCCCCCACCGCCGCACGGATCACCGCGGTCGACACCCATGACATCCGTTTCCCCACCTCCCGCGAACTCGACGGCTCGGACGCCATGAACCCCGATCCCGACTACTCCGCCGCCTATGTGGTGCTGCGCACCGACGCGGGTGACGGCCTGGAGGGACACGGCTTCACCTTCACCATCGGCCGTGGGAACGAGGTCCAGGTCGCCGCCATCGACGCCCTGCGCGACCATCTCATCGGACGACCGGTCGCCGCGCTCTGCGCCGACCCCGGTGCGCTGAGCCGTGACCTGATCGGGGACAGCCAACTGCGCTGGCTCGGACCGGAGAAGGGCGTGATGCACATGGCGATCGGTGCCGTGGTCAACGCCGTCTGGGACCTCGCCGCCAAGCGGGCCGAGGTGCCCCTGTGGCAGCTCCTCGCGGACGCCGAGCCCGCGTGGCTCGTCTCGCAGATCGACTTCCGGTACCTCACGGACGCGCTCACCCCGGCGGAGGCGCTCGCCCTCCTGCACCGCGGCAGGACAGGCGCCGACGACCGGGTGAAGGTCCTGCGCGAGCGCGGCTACCCGGGCTACACCACGTCGCCCGGCTGGCTGGGCTACTCGGACGAGAAGCTCACCCGGCTCGCCCGGGAGGCCGTCGCCGAAGGGTTCACCCAGATCAAGCTGAAGGTCGGCGCCGACCTGGCGGACGACATCCGCCGGATGCGCGCCGCGCGCACCGCGGTCGGCCCGGACATCCGTATCGCCATCGACGCCAACCAGCGCTGGAACGTCGCCGAGGCGATCGAATGGACCAAGGCGCTCGCCGAGTTCGACCCGTACTGGATCGAGGAGCCGACCAGCCCCGACGACATCCTCGGCCATGCCGCCGTACGGGAGGCCGTCGCGCCGGTCAAGGTCGCCACCGGCGAACACGTCCAGAACCGGATCGTCTTCAAGCAGCTGCTGCAGGCCGGTGCCGTCGACGTCCTGCAGCTCGACGCGGCACGGGTCGCGGGCGTCAACGAGAATCTGGCGATCCTGCTGCTCGCCGCCAAGTTCGGCGTGCCGGTCTGCCCGCACGCGGGCGGCGTCGGTCTGTGCGAACTGGTCCAGCATCTGTCGATGTTCGACTACGTCGCCCTGTCCGGCACCACCGAGAACCGGGTCATCGAGTTCGTCGACCACCTCCACGAACACTTCCTCGACCCGGTGGAGATCCGCGACGGCCACTACCGGGCCCCGCTCGCCCCCGGGTTCTCGGCCGAGATGCACCCCGCGTCCATCGACGAGTTCCGCCATCCCGACGGCGCCTTCTGGGCCGCCGACCGCGCCGCACAGGAAGGGACCCCGGCATGAGCGACCTCACCGGACTCCGGGCTGTCGTCACCGGAGGCGCCTCCGGGATCGGCCTGGCCACCGCCGAACTGCTCGCCGCGCGCGGCGCAGCCGTCGCCGTGCTCGACCTCGCACCGGACGGCCTGCCCGCTCCGCTGCGCGGCCACCGGGCCGACGTCGCGGACGACACCTCCGTCCGTACGGCGGTGGCGGCGGCCGCCGCCGAACTGGGCGGCATCGACATCCTGGTGAACAACGCAGGCATCGGCGCCGTCGGAACCGTCGAGGACAACGACGACACACACTGGCACCGCGTCCTCGACGTCAACGTCCTCGGCATCGTCCGTACGACCCGTGCGGCCCTGCCACATCTGCGCGCCTCCGAAGCGGCCGCCGTGGTCAACACCTGCTCGATCGCCGCCACCGCGGGACTGCCCCGACGCGCCCTGTACAGCGCGAGCAAGGGCGCGGTGCTCTCCCTCACCCTTGCCATGGCCGCCGACCACGTCCGCGAAGGAATCCGCGTCAACTGTGTGAACCCGGGGACCGTCGACACCCCTTGGGTCGGCAGGCTCCTCGACGCCGCCGACGACCCGGCGGCCGAGCGGGCGGCGCTCGGCGCACGCCAGCCCACCGGGCGCCTGGTCTCCGCCGGCGAGGTCGCCGCCGCCATCGTGTATCTGGCGGGCCCCGCCGCCGCTTCCGTCACCGGGACGGCCCTCGCCGTCGACGGCGGCATGCAGGGGCTCCGCCTGCGCCCCGCCGAGAAGCGAGAGGTCTGACACCCCATGCGACGCCTCGCTCTCGGCACCAGCGCCGTCTCCGTCACCGAACTGTCCTTCGGCGCGGCCGGCATCGGCAACCTCTTCACCCCCGTCGACGTGGCCCAGGCCGGGCGCGCCGTCGACGCCGCCTGGGACGCGGGCATCCGCGCCTTCGACACCGCCCCGCACTACGGCCTCGGCCTCTCCGAGGAACGTCTGGGCGCCGCCCTGCGCACCCGCCCGCGCCACGAGTACGTCATCTCCACCAAGGTGGGCCGGCTGCTGCGCCCCACCACCGGAGGCGGGAGCGACCTCGCGAACGGCTTCGCCGTACCGGCGACCCATCGCCGGGTCTGGGACTTCAGCGCCGACGGCGTCCGCGTCAGCCTCCTGGAGAGCCTGCGCCGGCTCGGCCACGACCGCATCGACATCGTCTACCTGCACGACCCCGACGACCACGCCGAAGCGGCCTTCCGTACGGCCTACCCCGAGCTGGAACGGCTGCGCGCCGAAGGCGTGATCGGGGCGATCGGCGCGGGAATGAACCAGACGGAGATGCTGACCCGCTTCGTCCGGGACACCGATGTCGATGTGGTGCTGTGCGCCGGTCGCTACACCCTGCTCGACCAGAGCGCGCTCACCGAGCTGCTGCCCGAGGCCGCGGCACGCGGCAAGAGCGTCGTGATCGGCGGTGTGTTCAACTCCGGGCTGCTCGCCGACCCCAGGCCAGGAGCGACGTACGACTACGCCACCGCTCCCCAGGAGGTCCTGGATCGCGCCCTGCGCCTCCAGGCCGTCGCCGGGCGCCACCAGGTCCCGCTGCGCGCGCTCGCGCTGCACTTCCCGTACGGCCACCCGGCCGTCGCGAGCGTCCTCGTCGGCGCCCGCTCCGGCAACGAGGTCCGCGACGCGGCCGAGCTGCTCGCCCGCCCAATCCCGGCGGACCTGTGGGCGGAGCTGCGTGCCGAGGGTCTGCTGCCGGACGACGTACCGGTGCCGGAGGGGACCTAGCGTGCGCATCGCCCTGTTCATCACGTGCTTCAACGACACAATGCTCCCGCGGACCGGCCAGGCGGTCGTCGCGCTCCTGGAGCGGCTCGGCCACACCGTCGACTTCCCGCAGGCGCAGGCGTGTTGCGGGCAGATGCACTTCAACACCGGCTACCGGCCCGCGACCCTGCCGATGGTGCGCCGCTTCACCGAGGCCTTCGCCGGATACGACGCCGTCGTCACCCCCTCCGGGTCCTGCGCCGGGATGATCCGCGGCCACCACGGGACGGTCGCGCGGCAGTACGGTGACGCGGAGCTCGTCGCCGCGGTGGAGCGTGTCGCGCCCACGGTGTACGAGCTGTCCGAGCTGCTCGTGGACGTGCTCGGCGTCACCGACGTCGGCGCGTACTTCCCGCACCGCGTCACGTACCACCCCACCTGCCACTCGCTGCGGATGCTGCGCGTCGGCGACCGGCCGCTGCGCCTGCTGCGCGCGGTCAAGGGCATCGACCTCGTCGAGCTCCCCGACGCCACGTCGTGCTGCGGCTTCGGCGGCACCTTCGCCCTGAAGAACGCCGACACCTCGAACGCCATGCTCGCCGACAAGATGCGCCATGTGCAGGGGACGGGCGCCGAGATCCTCACCGCGGGGGACAACTCCTGTCTGCTGCACATCGGCGGCGGACTCTCCCGGCTGCGCACCGGGGTCGGCACCCGCCATCTCGCCGAGATCCTCGCCTCGACGGAAGGAGACCGACGATGAGCGGCCCCGACGGCCCAGGCACCAACGTGGTCTGGCTCGGCTCGCCCCCCTTCCCTCACGCCGCGCGCACCGCGCTCGCCGACACCCGTCTGCGCACGAACCTGCGCCGTGCCACCAGCACCATCCGCGACAAGCGACTCGCCGTCACCTCCGAACTCGACGACTGGGAGCAGCTGCGCGAGGCGGGCGAGGCCGTCAAACGGCGAACGCTGCGGCACCTCGACCACCATCTGGTACGCCTGGAGGAGTCGGTCACCAAGGCCGGCGGCACGGTGCACTGGGCCGCCGACGCCGCCGAGGCGAACCGCATCGTCACGGACCTGGTGCGGGCGACCGGCGAGAGAGAGGTCGTCAAGGTCAAGTCCATGGCCACGCAGGAGATCGGTCTCAATGAGGCGCTCGCCGAGGCCGGGATCAGCGCCTACGAGACGGACCTCGCCGAGTTGATCGTGCAGCTCGGCGAGGACAGGCCCTCGCACATCCTGGTGCCCGCCATCCACCGCGGCCGAGCCGAGATCCGTGACATCTTCCGCCGCGAGATGGGGAAGTGGGGCCGCCCGGCCCCGCCGGGCCTTACCGACGACCCCCGCGACCTCGCCGAGGCCGCCCGCCTGCACCTCCGTGAGAAGTTCCTGCGGACCAAGGTCGCCGTCTCCGGCGCCAACTTCGCGGCCGCCGACACCGGAACGGTCGTGGTGGTGGAGTCCGAGGGGAACGGCCGGATGTGTCTGACCCTCCCCGACACGCTCATCACCGTCATGGGCATCGAGAAGGTCCTGCCCGCCTTCACCGACCTGGAGATCTTCCTGCAGCTGCTGCCGCGGTCCTCCACGGGCGAGCGGATGAACCCGTACACCAGCATGTGGACCGGCACGACCGAGGGCGACGGTCCGCAGGCGTTCCATCTCGTCCTGCTCGACAACGGCCGCACGGACACCCTCGAGGACACCGTCGGCCGGCAGGCCTTGGCCTGCATCCGCTGCTCGGCCTGCCTCAACGTCTGCCCGGTGTACGAGAGGACCGGAGGCCACGCGTACGGCTCGGTCTACCCCGGTCCCATCGGCGCCGTCCTCACACCGCAGCTCGTCGGCGTGGAGCACGCGGATACGCTGCCGTTCGCGTCCACGCTCTGCGGCGCCTGCTACGACGCCTGCCCGGTGCGGATCGACATCCCCGAGGTCCTGGTCCATCTGCGTGCGAAGGCCGTCGAGGCCGAGGGCGACAGACGCGTCGTCCCGACGGCGGAAGCCCTGGTCATGGGCGCCGCCGCGGCCGTCCTGCGCTCACCGGGCCGGCTCTCCCTCGTCCGGCGGGCGGGGGCGTCCGTGGCCCGTGTGCTCTCCCGGCGGGGCGTGATCCGGCGCCTTCCCGGCCCGCTGCGCCCCTGGTCCGACACCCGTGACACCCCCGTGCCGCCCCGCGAGTCGTTCCGCGACTGGTGGCTGCGTACCCTCCGTACCCGCGAAGGAGCCTCCCGATGAGTACCCGGAAGACCGTACTCGCCCGTGTCGCGGCGGCCCTGACGGACGTGCCCGCCGCCGAGACGCCCGACAGCCTCCCCGTCCCCCGCGGCTACCGGGCGAGCCACGCGGGCGCCGACCCGGTCGGTCTTTTCATGGAGCGCGTCGCCGATTACCGGGCCACCGTGATCCGTACGACCGAGGAGCACGTGGCCCGCACCCTCGCCGCGGCCCTCACCGAGCGGGGCACCCAGGGTCTCGTCGTCCCCGACGGATTTCCTCCCGAGCTGCTGCCCGAGGGCGACTGGACGCGGCTGGGCGACATCCCCCGGCTCTCGGTCGAGAGCCTGGAGAGCGCCGACGCGGTGCTCACCACCGCCGCCGTGGGGATCGCCGTCACCGGCACGATCGTCCTCGACGCAGGACCGGGCCAGGGCCGGCGGGCACTGACCCTGCTGCCCGACCACCACCTCTGTGTCCTGTACGAGGACCGGATCGTCGGCGACGTCCCGGAAGCCCTCTCCCGTCTCGACCCGACCGCCCCGCTCACCTTCGTCTCCGGACCGTCCGCCACCAGCGACATCGAACTCGACCGGGTCGAGGGCGTGCACGGCCCCCGCACCCTCGACGTGATCGTCGTCGCCGCGCACCCCACCGAGGAGCCCTCATGAGAATCGCCCTGCACACCCGCGTCCGCGCGGACCGCGTCGAGGAGTACGAGACCGCGCACCGCGCAGTACCCGAGGAGCTGACCGACGCGATCCGGGCCGCCGGTGCCGACTCCTGGACGATCTGGCGCAGCGACACCGACCTCTTCCACGTCCTGGAGTGCGCCGACTACGGCCGGCTGCTCGCCGAACTGGAGAAGCTGCCGGTCAACGTCGCCTGGCAGGCGCGGATGGCGGAGCTGCTCGACGTGGTCCACGACTACTCGACCGAGGGCTCGGACGCCGGGCTGCCCGTCGTCTGGGAGCTGTGACCGCCGTGCGCATCGTGGACGCCCACCACCATGTCTGGGACCTCTCCGTACGGGACCAGGACTGGATCGTCGGCGACGAACTGGCCTCCCTGCGGCGTGGCTTCACCCTCGCCGACCTCGAACCCGAGGCCCGTGCGGCCGGTGTGACGGCGACCGTCCTGGTGCAGACGGTCACGGTGGCCGAGGAGACACCCGAACTCCTCGCCCTCGCCTCGGCAGGCCCGCTCGTCGCCGGGGTCGTCGGATGGACGGACCTCACCGCGCCCGATGTGGCCGACGAACTCGCCCGGCTCCGTGAACTGCCCGGCGGCGACCGGCTCGTGGGGATCCGGCACCAGGTCCAGAGCGAGCCCGACCCGCTGTGGCTGCTGCGGCCCGACGTGCTGCGCGGGCTGGGGGCCGTGGCCGAGGCCGGACTCGCCTACGACCTGGTGGTGCTTCCGCACCAGTTGCCCGCCGCCGCATCGGCGGCGTTCCTGCTGCCGCAGCTCACCTTCGTCCTGGACCACCTGGGCAAGCCGCCCATCGCCACCCAGGAACGGGAGACGTGGGCGCGGGGTCTACGCCTCCTGGCCGAGCTTCCCCACACGGTGGCCAAGCTCTCCGGCCTGGCCACCGAGGCGCGTTGGGACTCCTGGACCGTGGACGACCTCCGCCCGTACACCGACACCGCGTTGGAGGCCCTCGGCCCGGACCGGCTCATGTTCGGCTCGGACTGGCCCGTCTGCCGACTGGCCGCCTCGTACGGTCAAGTGGTCGATTCGGTACGGGAATTGACCGCAGGGCTGAGCGCCGCCGAGCAGTCGTCGATCTTCGCCGGAACGGCGACGCGTGTGTACGGTCTGGCGACGGCGTAGGGGCGCGGGCCCAGGCCGACCGGGCTACGCGGGCCGTCCCGTCCACCCCGTTGACGCCGCCGGGCGGCATCAGCCACAGGGCGCCGAACAGGTCGTGGTTGGGCGGCATCTGCGCGCGCCACTCCACCGTGCCGTCCTCGTGCGAATGGGCTAGGAACGTAGGTCGATTGCACGGCCAGGTCAACAGAGTTGTCGGATCAATCTTTCGGAGAAGCGCCGCCATGCGACGGCCTTTTGCCTGAAATAGGGATGAAACGCCGCGCCCGATCACACAACTTCCCCATGTGAGCTGATGACTGAGTGCACGACACCTTGACCACGCCCGAGATCCGCACCTAGCCTCACCGCCGGGCAAACGATTGCAGGACGCGTCGTGGCCAGCGCCCTCCCCTCCCTGACCGACGGAGAGACCATGTCCAGAGCCATACCTCCTCGCCTGAGCAGGGCCGCCGTCGCCGGCGTAGTCGCCGCCGGGGCGCTCGCGGTGTCCCTTCCCGCGCCCGCCCATGCCGAGGCCGCCGGAAACCTGGTCGTCAACGGTGACTTCGAGCAGGTCGGCGCCGACGGCTCGATCCCCGGCTGGCCACAGAGCGAGACCCGGGCCAGCGGCCGCGCCACCGTCGTCGACGGCGCGGGACCCGACGGCGGCCGCGCTCTCGCCCTCGACCTCGGTGATCCGGGTGACAAGGCCGCGATCGGCCAGGACGTGCCGATCCCCGACACCGGCGCCTTCCGCGCGTACCGCATCACCTTCGACGAGCGCGCCGTCGGCCTCTCCGGCTACGGAGGCGACCTGTGGGCACGTAACTTCGGCCATGACGCGATCGTCGGGCGCGTCACCGGTGACACCGGCTGGCGCAGGGCCGGCGCGGTCGTCCTCGCCCGCCCGGGCGCTCCCACGATCAACCTGCTGCTCGCCCTGGAGCAGAGCACGGGGCGGATGCTCGTCGACAACGTCAGGGTCGAGCGCGTCGAGGGCGACGCGGTGGGCGCCAACGTCCAGCCGACCGGCGCCGTGCAGCTCACCTGGCACTTCGGTACGGTCCCCCAGGCCCCCGCCTCGTACGAGGTGCACCGTTCGGCCGGCGGGGACTTCACCCCGAGCGACGAGACCCTGATACGGGAGGTTCCGGCGGCCTGGACCGCCGAGGACGGTTCGGCCCGGCCCGGCAAGCGGTACACGTACAAGGTCGTGGCCCTCGCCGCCGACGGCACGAGGCTCGCCACCACCGGCGCCGAGACCGTGACCATGCCCCCGACGTTCCTGGACGAGCAGCGGACGGACGTACTGACGGCGACCGGCACCGACGAGGGCGCCCGCCTCGCCTGGCGCCTCGCGGCCGGGACCAAGGGCCCGGTGAAGGTGTACGCGGGCGGCCCCGAGGTGGCCGAAGGCAAGCTCGGCAAGGCCCGCAAGGTCGCCACGTACGGCGCCCACGAGCTCTCCGGAGCCCTCACCCTGAAGGGCGGGGAGCTCAAGGGGGCCACGGGCTTCGCGGTCACCGGCCGTCACGGCGACGTACTCGCCACCGCGACGCTCGCGGGGCTCCAGCACCCCCGGACGGGCGTGACCGACGCGAGGCTCACGGCGATCCGGGCGGCGATCCAGCAGCCCGGCACCCCCAGGTCGACGTACGACGCCCTCGTGAACCGCGTCGCCAAGGGGCTGCCCGGCTACAACTACCGCCCGGGCGAGGCGCAGGCGGCCTGGGCCCACGACGCGGCCTTCCTCTACCAGGTCTCCCAGGACCCGGCGTACGCGCAGACCGCCTACGCCGCGATCGTCGAGTCGGGCCGGACCATGCCCTTCGTCAACGGCACCGGGCACGCGGGGGCCGCCGCCCTGGAGACCGCCAACGCGGCGACCTCGCTGGCCACCGCGTACGACTGGGCGTACCCGGGCCTGACGGAGGAGCAGCGTGCCGAGGCCCAGAAGGTGCTGCGGCGGGTCGCCGCGTACCTGGAGGTCGCGTACCACCCGAACTTCGCGCTCCCGACCAAGCAGAGCAACTGGACGGCGGTGGTGCGCGGAGCGGAGCTCGCGCTGCGGCTCGCGGTCCGCGGCGACGGCCCCTTCGACCTTGCGGAGGAGCGGCTCCCCCAGCTGATCGACGAGGTCGGCCGGCACCTGGACACCGCGTACGCGGACACCGGCTGGGACCAGGAGGGCCTGGACTACTTCAGCTACGGGCTCGGGGTCGGCGCCCCGGGCATCATCGGCTCCCTCGACGCCGGTATCGGCGCGCTGCAGGAGAAGTGGCGGCGGCCCCAGTTCGCCAACCTCCTCCTGCACAGCATCTCCGCACAGCCGGACAAGGCCCGTCTGCAGTGGGGTGTCGCGACGACGACCGGCGCCGTGCCGATCCCGGGCCTGATCTTCACCCAGGTACCCGCCGAGCAGCGCCCGGCGTGGCTGTGGCAGTACGAGAGAACGGTCGGCGGCGGGGGCGGCACCTACGGGCTGCTGTACTACCCGTACGGGGTCAGCCCGCAGGACCCCGACGAGGCACCGGAGTCCGTGCGGGCCGCGCTGCTCGACGACCATGTCGGCTCGTACCTCTTCCGCAGCCGCCACCAGGACAAGGACGACGTCCTGGTGGGCGTCCAGAACCGCAACGACCACCACATCGGCTGGGGCGGCTCCGACACCTTCGCCCTCTCGCTGCTCGGCCAGGACGTGACCTGGGCGCAGCAGCCGGCGAAGAACTACACGCGGCCGGAGCTGTTCTCCAAGCCGCTCGTCGACGGCCGGGCCGAGCCCCTCGCAGGCCGGGGCCGGACGCTGGAGTCCCGGGCCTATCCGGGGCAGGGCGGCGGCTTCGTCTCCCTGGACGGCAGCGGCAACTACCAGCTGTCCACGGCCCGTCGGGACATCGCGGTGGATCTGCGCCCGGTGGGCGGAGCCGACTCCGTCGTCGCCGTCCACGACACCTTCGCCGACGCCGCCTCACACGCGTACGCGTGGCAGCTCGCCCCCGAGTCGGGCACCGCGATCACCTTCGGCGAGACGGAGTCGGGCGCGAAGACCTTCCTGTTCCGGAAGGGCGACGGCTGGCTCAAGGGCTGGGTCCTGAACCCCGAAGGCACCGAACTCTCCGTGGACAAGGGCGCGTTCAAGGTGACCCGTACCGGGTCCGAGGCCGACTTCCGCATCGTCCTCGCGGTCGGAAAGGGCGCCCTGCCTACCGCGACCTCGACGGGCATCACCCTCACCCTGGGCACCACCACCTACGACCTCACCGACCTCGAGAACTTCCGTCCCACCCCCTGACGCGGGACGGGAAGACGGTCGGCCCGCCCTCCGCGCGGGGGCGGGCCGGCCCTGCCCACACACAAGGAGGAGCCTTGCAACGACGCAACGTCCCGTCCCGGCCGCGCGCCCCGCGCAGAACGCCGTCCGTGCTGCGCCGCATCCGCAGGACGGTCCTGTCGGTGTCGGCCGCCGTGGCCTTCGTACTCCCCGCTGCGGCGTCCCCCGCGGCGGCCGACGCCCAAGCCGCCGCCTTCCGGGTCTTCGTGAACGAGCGCGGCGCGGACCGCCCGGGGCTCGAACAGTTCGGCGCGGTCCGGTCCACGGTCGTCTACGACGTGTTCGCGTTCCGGTGCAGTGCGAGCGGCTGCACGTCCAACGGCGGGCCGCTGCCCTCGCAGGCCACGTACGAGGCCAAGGTCAAGGAGTACATGGGCTCCGGCCAGTTCGGCGCGGCGGCCGGGACGCCGGTCGTGCTGGACTTCGAGGACATCGTCGTGACCGCACTCTCCGGCCAGGCCGCCACCCACGCGTTCGACCTCTGGAAGCAGCTCATCGCCTGGACGAAGAACGCCGCACCCGGCCACCCGGTCGGGATGTACGGCTACGACTGGTCGACCACCAACAACAACCTGACCCAACAGCTCCACCAGAACGGCCTGTTCGACTTCTTCGCGCCACGCATGTACTGGGACGTCGGCGAGACGCAGTCCAGCTGGCAGACGCAGCTCGACCAGGCCGTCGCCAACGACCGCGCGCTCGCCCCCGGCCAGCCGATCTACCCCTACATCCACCCCAAGACGATCAACGGCGACTATCTGCCGGGCAACACCTGGGCGTTCATCTTCGGGCAACTGAAGGCGAAGACCGACGGCCTCGTCGTCTGGGAGCCCTCCGCGACCACCGCCAACGCCTGCAACTGGGTCTCGCAGAACTCCTACGAGATGGGTGTCATCACGGCGACGTCCAGCAGCGGCCCGCTGGCCGCCTCCGCGACGCTGCCCAGCGGCAACTGCACGGTGTCACGGGGCACCACGACGAACATACCGGTGACCGTCACGAACACCTCGGGTTCGACGACCGCCGCGACCCAGATGCAGACCTTCTCCAGCGGGGGGATCTCCGGCACCTGGCAGTGGTACAACGTCCCGGCGTTGGCGCCCGGAGCGAGCTTCACCACCACGCTGTATCTCGACGTCTCGTCGTCGCAGAGCTTCAGCACCGCGCTGCTGCGCATCAGGACGGGGATCAGCGACACAAGGTGGGCCGTCGTCGTCCGGTGACGGTACGCCGCCCGTCCCCTGACCCCGCGGTGTGAAGGGGCCGGCCCGCCCTCGCGCGGAGGGGACGGGCCCGTGGCGGGGAGCATCGAGGCCGTGCCTCAGGAGCGACGGATCCTGGGTCGGACCGAGTCACGGACCACCACGTGGGTGCCGAGCACGACCTGTTGGGCGTGGCGGACGTCCGGCTCCTCGCGCTGGACGGCCAATTTCACGGCGGTGCGGCCCAGTTCGAGGAAGGGGACCTGCACGGTGGTGAGCGAGGGCAGCAGGTGCTCGGCGTAGGGCATGGCGTTGTTGAAGCCCACGACCGACATCCCCTCCGGCAAGGACACCCCGTCCGCCCGCAGTTGGGCGATGACGCAGCCGGCGATGTCGTCGTCCCACGCGAAGACGGCCGTGACGTCGGAGGGCATGCCGCGCAGGATCTCGCGGATGCCGGTCGGGCCCAGTGCGTTGTGGTTGCCGCCGCCCACGATCAGCTCCGGGTCGGGGCGAAGACCGTAGGCTTCGAGCGCCCCGCGGTAGCCGGCGACCCGTGACGCGGTGGTCGTGTTGTCGGGGCCGCCGAGGAAGAGGATGCGCTCGTGGCCGGCGGAGAGCAGATGGCTGGTGGCCGCGTGGGCCCCGCCCTCGTTGTCGTAGTCCACCACGGTGACCGGCAGGTCGGCGCCCGGGGAGGGCCGTCCGACGAGCACGAGCCGGGACCCCGCCGCGTCGAGCTCCCCGGCGAGAGCGGCCACCTTCGAGCGGTAGCCGGGCGTGTCCCTGACACCGCCGATCAGCATCACGATGTCCGCGTTCTGCTCGGCCATCGAGGCGGCCAGGAAGAGCTCGCGGTCGGGATCCGCCTGCGAGGAGGCGACCATGCAGCGCATTCCCTCCGCCGCCGACTGCTGCTCGATCCCGCGCGCGATCTCGTTGAACGCGCCGCCGCTCAAGGTGACGAGCACGATGCCCACCGTGTTGCTGCGGCCGCCCTTCAGGGCCCGGGCGTGGGCGTTGACGACGTAGTGCAGCTCCTTCGCCGCGTGCAGCACCTTGGCCCGCGTGGACTCGGCCATGCGCTTGCCCGCCAGCACGCGCGACACCGTGGCCGTCGACACACCGGCCTTGTCGGCAACGTCCTGCATGGTGGCCTGCCGTCGCGCGGGCTTCGACCCTCCGCGCGTCTCTGTGGGCACCGAATCATCCCCCGATTCGTCCGTATCCGTCCTGCTCCGTGGAACAGGAGTAATCGTTTGCATGGTTTCAGCGGGAGAGCGGGACGTCAACAAACCCCTCCAAGGCGGTCAGATGGGCCGAACGGTGAGCTCGAAGACGGCTGCCGGGCGGCCCACGTTGCGCAGCCTCAGGCGGTACACGGTCTCCGGCCGGCCGAAGTGGTCGGTGGTCTCGATCCGCTCGACATCGGGCTTCCAGGCCGTCCGGTCGTAGGCGAGGGTCGCGGCGGCGCGCGTACCGGCCCAGGTGACGGTGCCGTCGGCCGGGCGGGGGCGGAAGCGGCTGATGAAGAGCTCCTCCACCTGCGTCGCGCCGTCGAACGTGTCGTGGACGACCAACCTGGCGTCCGGGTGCCAGGCGAACGAGCGGACGACGGGGCGGCCCGCGTACGCCGCCGCCAGGTCCAGGCGCAGCACGGACCCGCTCTCGTCGGCGCGGGCGGCCAGGACGACGGCCTCGGCGTGGCGGCCCGCCTCCTGGGCGACTCCGTCGACGACGGGAACGGAGTGGGCCCGGGCGGAGGGGTGCAGGTGGGCGGTGTAGCGGTCGGGCCCGAAGTAGCCGTGGGAGTAGCTGCCGGCGCCGAGGTCGGCGAGGAGCTCCTCGCCGTCCGCGCTGAGCGTGAAGTGGCCGAGGTCGTTGTGGTTGTGCGGCTCGTCGTTGTGGCCGCCCTTGGCCGCGAAGGTGATCCGTACGCCGTCGACCGTGCGCCGGTCGACGAGCCAGGCCGCGTCCGGCAGCCAGGCGACGCCGTCGGTGGTGGGCGCGTCGAGCACGGCGGGGTCGGTCCAGGTCAGGGTGCGCGACAGATGGGCCCAGCGGTGGCAGTGGTCGGCGTCGAACGAGGGGACGCCCACCGCTCCCGGCACGGGTGATCGCAGGCGGTCCCGCAGCCGGGAGACGAGCCCGGTCGGCAGCGGCTGGGAGTCGACGGCGTCTGCGAACGTCACGAACCGCCTGCCGCCGGTCTGGACGGCCGCGGGAAACGCCGCCGCCGCGGTCGCCGACGGAAGATCGCGAAGCAGGTCCACGCAGTCCGCGCCGTGTGCGCTGCCCGCGCCGCCCGTGCCCGCCGCGCCGGTCCGTTCGCGGAGCGCCTCGGCGAAGTACGTGAAGTAACCGAAGCCGTAGACCCAGTAGTTGACCCCTTCCACGCACGTGCCGTCGGTGCCGAGGCCGCTCAGGTAGACGTCCATGGCACGCAGACAGCGCTCGACGGCGGCGGTCAGCTCGCCCGGGTCGTCGACGAGCGCGAGGGCGGCCATCCCGGCCGCTCCCGCGCAGACCGCCGCCCAGTTGGTGGCCGTGCTCTCCCAGAGCCATGGCTGGTCACTGCCGAAGAGCGGGGTCAGGACCCGCCGTCGCACCTCCGCGCGGGCCCGGTCCGCGACGGCGGAGGGCAGCCGGTCGCCGAGGAGCGTCACGATCTCGGCCAGGGCGTGCGCCGTCTCGGCGGCGAAGAGATCGACGCACTCCTCCATAGGCCGACCCGTCGGCGTGACCAGGTAGCGGTGCGCGGGCACCGCCCAGGTGTACTCCTCGCAGACGGACCAGATCATGTCGGCGAGCGCGGAGAGCACCGCCGGATCCCCGTCGAGCCAGGAGGCCGCGGCCAGCGCGTTCAGCCTGCCCCGCCGGCCGAAGTACACGCGCTCGTACGGAACCCGGTCGCCGTCCGCCTCGAAGCGGTGGAGCTGCGACCACGAGGGGGTGGCGGTGTCCGCGCCACGGGACGCCTCCGCCCGGATCTCGGCCCAGAGCGCGTCGAGATGGGGGCCGGTGAGCGGCTTGGGCACGGCGCGGTGCACAGGAGCAGGAGCGGCAGCGGCCAGGGCGGCACGCAGCGCGGAGGACGAGTATCGGATCACGTCGGAACCTCTCGGGGGTGCCGCTGCCGATGCATGGCTGTGGTGCGGGGCTTCGGCCAGGCCGTCGTGACGGGGAGAACCGTTGGGGAGAACCGACGGCCCGGCCGAAGTCGGGGTCAGGCCTTCCGGGAGGCCTCGTACTCCTTGGCGAACTCCTCGGCCGCCTTGTCGGCGCCCTTGGCCTTGAAGTCCTTCACGATGGAGTCCCAGTCGGACAGTGGACGCTTCCCGCTGACGACGGCGTTGATGGAGTCGGCGCGCAGCTTGTCCAGGGTCGTCGCCTTGGTGGACCAGGTGTCCGAACGCAGGCCGACGATGGGGTTGCGGATGCCGGTGGGGACGATCTGCTGCTGCCACGCGTGCTGGCGCCTGGTCGCCTCGACCGAGCCCTCGAAGCTGCCCATGTAGATGACCTGGGGGCCGGATCCGATGTAGTTGACGGGCAGGGTGGACTTGCTCTCACCGGAGACGGAGAGCTCGGTCTGCACCGGACCGTTGTCCCCCTTGGCGCGGGTGAAGTGCGTGCCCTCGGTCCCGAAGTTGTTCAGCTCCCACTCCTCGGAGCCGAACGGCGCGGAGAGGAAGTCGATGACCCGCAGCAGGAGTTCGATGCGCTCCTTGGGGGCCTTCTTCAGCGCGGTGTAGCTGAAGAAGCCGTTGCCGAACCACTGGTTGTACGAGGCGCCGTTCGCCGGCTTGTACGGGCGGGCGAAGTCGACGGTGAAGCCGTCCTTCACGGCGAGGGCGGCGCCCTGGAGCTGTGCCGCGTTGGCGACGATCGACGTGGTGCCGTTCTGGAAGTCCAGGGTTTGGGTGTTGCCGTCGATGGACAGGGCGTCGGCACGGTACAGGCCGTCCTTGTACCAGGCGTTCATCTGCTCCAGGGCGGCCCTGAACTCGTCGGACGCCAGCGTGTGGCTGAAGGCGCCGTCCTTGAGCGCCCACATGTTGGGGGCACCGTGGTTGGCGGCGTGGGCGGTCCAGCCGAACTCGCCGCTGCTGGAGGCACCGTGGGCCCACTTGTTCTTGCCGGTGAGCTGCTTCATGCCCTTGGTGAGGTCGGCGACGGGCAGTCCGCCGACCTCCGGGACCCAGATGCCGGCCTGCTTCAGCCGCTCCTGGTTGGCGAACAGACCGATCCAGGGCAGGGGCCGCTCGATCGGGACGCCGTAGAGCCGGCCCTTGAAGCGGCCCACGGCCTCCCAGGAGTAGGTGGGGATGTTGGCGAGGTTGGGGTACTTCTTGATCGCGTCGCCGGAGAGGTGCTCGGTGAGGTCGGCGCACTCGGAGAGGACGAACCGGGCCTCGTTGGGCAGGAAGTACCCGCCCGCGTTCATGCTGATGATGTCGGGCATGTCGCCGCTGGCCATCATGGTCGACAGCTTCGTCGTGTACTGGTCGAACGGCACGACGGTCAGCTCGAGTTCGACGCCGAGGGCCGCGTTGATCGCCTGGTGGAACTTGTTGTTCGCGAGCGGCTTCGGCGGTGCGCCGTACGACATGACGACGGCCGTGACCTTCTTGCCGTCGCCCGGCTTCTCGGCCACGGACTTCACGAGCTTCTGCGGGTACGCGGTGTAGCCGGCCTGCACGCCCTCCTTGGTGGGGGCGAGGTCGGGAACCGGTCCCGCGAACGGAACGCACGTGGGGTACGGCGCGAGCTTCGCACCCACGTTGCTGGACGAGCCCCCCGAGGAGCCCGAGGAGGAACACGCGGTCAGCGAGGTACCGGTGGCGGCGAGGGCAGTGCCGGCGCCGATGGCCTGCAGGACGGATCTGCGGGAGACACCAGAAGACATGACGATCCTAGGGAGACGGCCCCGGGTACCGGGGAACAGCGGTGGGGAGGGAGGTGAGGAGCCTTGCGGTCCGGTGGAGCAGCTGGACCAGGGCCTTTCGTTCGGATCAGGCCGGATCAGACCCCGCGAGCCCGGCATTGATCCGAACGAAAGGCCCTAGCTCTTGATCGCGCCGGTGAGGACGCCCTTGGCGAAGTAGCGCTGGACGAAGGGGTAGAGGCAGAGGATCGGCAGCGTGCCGAGGACGACCACGGCCATCCGGAAGGTCTGCGGCGCCGCGATCAGGGCTTCCTCGGCGCTCGCCTCGTCGGCGAGTTTGGCGCCCTGGGTGACGTACTGGCGCATCACGGTCTGCAGCGGCCACATGCCCTGGTCATCCAGGTAGAGGACGGCGCGGAAGAAGTCGTTCCAGTAGCCGACGGCGTAGAAGAGGCCGATGACCGCGATGACCGCCTTGGAGAGCGGCAGCACGACGGTGACGAGGATGCGCAGCTCGCCGGCGCCGTCCAGCTTGGCCGCTTCGTACAGCTCCTCGGGGATGCCCTGGAAGAAGCCGCGGATCACGACCAGGTTGAACGCGCTGACCAGGACCGGCAGCACGAGCGCCCAGTACGTGTTGCGCAGCCCGAGGCCGTCGACGACGAGGAAGCTCGGGATGATGCCGGGCGGGAAGAGGAAGGTGAACAGGACGAGCAGCATCACCGGCTTGCCGCCGACGACCCCGGGGCGGGCGAGAGCGTAGGCGAGCAGGACCGTGCAGGTGAGGCTGGCGAGCGTGCCGAAGACCGTCACGCCGACCGAGACCCACAGGGCGTGGCCGACCACTCCGCCGTTGAGGATCTTGTCGTAGGCCTTGAACGACCACTGCTCGGGCCAGAAGGCCCAGCCGCCGTTGTCGATGATCTGCTGGTCCGGCGCGAAGCTGGTGGCGACGACCACCCAGAACGGGACGACCACCACGACGACCGTGAAGGTCAGCACGACAGCCTTCAGGATCTGTGTGATGAGCTTCGGCTTCTCCATCCACGCGGGCCGGTGGTCGCGCCCCGGGGCGAGCGTCGCCCGCCGCTCGGACCGCTTGTCCGCTTCCTCTTCCTTGTCGATCGTGAGACTCATCAGCGGTACACCCCCTGTTCGCCCATGCGGTGAGCGACCTTGTTCGCGGCGAAGACCATCGCGGCCGCTATGACTCCCTTGAGGAGCGCCGCGGCTGTCGCCATGCCCCAGTTGCCCTGGACGATGCCCTGGTAGTAGACGAACGTGTCGATGACCTCGGCCGCGTCCGGGCCGAAGGCGTCGCGCTGGAGCAGGATCTGCTCGAAGCCGACGTTCAGCACCTCACCGAGCCGCAGGATCAGCAGCAGTACGACGACGGGGCGGATCGAGGGCAGTGTGACGTGCCAGAAGCGGCGCCACGGTCCTGCCCCGTCGATGGCGGAGGCCTCGTAGAGGTGCTCGTCGATGTTGTGCAGGGCGGCCAGGAAGATGATCGTGCCCCAGCCGCAGTCCTTCCAGATCAGCTCGATGACCATCAGCGGCTTGAACGCCGTCGGGTTGCCGAACACGTCGATCAGATGACTGCCGTCGCCCAGCACGCCGTTGATGAGCCCCGCCCCGCCCAGGACCTGCTGGAAGAGGGCCACCACGATGACCCACGAGACGAAGTGCGGCAGATAGACCACGCTCTGCACGAGGTTGCGGACCCGGCCGCGGGTGATGCTGTGCAGCACGAGCGCCAGGCCCAGCGGCAGCGGGAAGAAGAAGACCAGCTGCAGGAGCGAGAGCAGCACGGTGTTCAGCGCGGCGCCCCAGAACGCCGCGTCCGACAGCAGCACCTGGAAGTTGCCGAAGCCGACCCACTCGCTCTCCGCGATGCCGACGAACGGGATGTAGTCCTTGAACGCGATGACGTTGCCCAGCATCGCCAGGTAGTGGAAGACCAGGAAGTACAACACCCCGGGGACCATCAGCAGGAGCAGGGTCCTGTCCCTACGGATCCTCCCGGCGAGCCCGCCCTTGTGCCGGGTCTGTGGCCCGGCCGGCCCGTTGTTGCGAACCGCCGACTCGTCAGCGGTCCGTGGCTTGCCGACTGTGACAGCCAAGGCTCCGCCCCTTTCCAGTAGCAGGTGCGGAAGGAAAGTAGATCGGTTGCATGCCTCACGGCAAGAGATTGGCCCGACCCTTTTGGAACGCCGAGCCGCTCCAGGTTCGGCAAAGCGGTGTAAATACTCTCGTAACCCGCCCTTCAGAGCCGCGACTTCGACAAGTGGCCTGATGACTGCCAGCGCATGTCTCGACCCACTCGAAGGCCGCACCGCGACCTCGCCACCGATGTAAACGTTTGCAGAAAGGTCGGAAACCTGAAGGGCCACCGGCCCGGCGCATGCTGAGGGGTACTCAGGCGTCCGCGGTCCGGGGGCGCCCGGCGTCGAAGAGGTCGATGGGGTGACGTGAAGTGCCGTCGACGGCGAGGTCGGCGAGGATCTCGCCGATCACGGGGACGAACTTGAAGCCGTGCCCCGAGAACCCGCACGCCACGACGACCTCGGGGTGGCGGGGGTGCGCGGACACGACGAAGTGCTCGTCCGGCGTCAGCGAGTAGGTGCAGGCGGCGCCCTTGAGCAAGTCCCCGGCCAGCGTGGGGATGCGCGTACGCAGGTACGTGCGCATCTCCTCCACCTCCTCCGGGTGGATCTCCCGGTCGAGGAGGTCCGGGTCGACCGGCGCGCCGCCTTCATGGAAGGCGACCTTGGCACCGCCGTTCGGACCGTCGAGGGCGGGGAAGCCGTAGATCGAGCTGCCCGTGCGGTCCTCCCAGACGTACACGGGATGCCGCTCCGGCTCGAAGGGCGCCGTGCCGCCCTCGGGGGCGAACCAGTACATGACGCGGCGCTCCACGCGCACGGGGACACCGATGTCCGCGAGCAGTTGCGGCGCCCATGCGCCCGGGGCGATGACGAGCCGATCCGCCATGTACGTCTCGCGGGCGGTGACCACCCGGACTCCGCCGACGGCGTCGACGTCCCAGCGCAGTACCGGCTCCTCGAAGTGCAGTTCGGCGCCGTGGGCCGCCGCCAGGTCGAGGTGTACGGAGACCGTCAGCTCGGGCCGGGCGACGCCCGCCTCGCGCTCATGGAAGCCCACCTCGTCGGCGGCCGGGGAGAAGGTGGGGAACCGGCGCCGGATCTCCGCGCTGTCCAGGATCTCGTGCGGCAGGTCCCACGCCTTTGCGCTCCGCACGCTGCCGACCACCATGGCGCTGTCCTGCGGGCCGATGATCAGCCCTCCCGTGGTGGTGAACACCTCGCGCCCCGAGTCCACGGCCAGTTGCTCCCACAGCTCACGGGCTCGGAGGAGCAGCGGCACGTACGACTCGCCCTCGGCGTAACTCTGCCGGTAGAGGCGCGAACCGCCGTGGCTCGCCCCGAGCGCGTGGGCGGGACCGAAGCGCTCCAGGCCGAGCACCCGCCGGCCGCGCCGGGCGAGGTGGTAGGCGGCGGAGCTGCCCATTCCGCCGAGGCCCAGCACGATGACGTCGAAGGAGCGAGTCACGGTTGTCGCCTCCTGGCGCTCGGGGACGGATCTGATCCGACGGGCATCCCCACACACCACACCCCTCTCAGGACGCAGCGCTCCCCCGACGGCTACCCACCGTGTGTCGGCGGCCTAGGGTGCCATGCCGGACTCCCCAGGTCAGCCCAGAGGCTCCCGGTCCCAATCCGTCGTGACGCGGGCCGCCTGGAGTTTGAGGGAGTCGACCAGGTCCCGCGCGCTGAGTGCGGCCGTGGACGCCAGGACGGCGACGCTGATCTCGCGGGCCAGCGGTGGGCCTTCCACCTGTCGTACGGCGATGTCGCCGCGCGGTGCCCCCAGAGCCAGCCGGGGAACCAGGGAGACCCCCGTGCCCGCGGCGACGAAACCCTGGACGACGCCGTAGTCGTCGCTGCGCATCACGTGGACGGGCTCGAAGCCCTGCTGCGCGCAGGCCCACGAGAGCAGTCGGTCGCAGGGGTCGCGCGGGTCGGCCGCTCCCACCCACTCCTCGTCGCGCAGCTCGTCCAGCGGCACGCGCTCCATCGCCACACAGCGGTGGTCCTCGGGGAGGACGAGCAGCAACGGGTCGGTCAGCAGCGGGTGCACCTCGAAGGCGTCGTCGAGGTCGAGCCGGTCGCCCGGCTGCGAGAACACCAGGGCGGCGTGCAGCTCCCGCGACCGAAGCCCGTCCAGGAGCACCGGCAGCTCGCCTTCCACGAGGGAGACGTGGACGCCCTGCCGGCGCAGGGACTTCACGGCGCCTGGGAGCAGGAGCGCGCCGGCGGTGGGGAACGTACCGACGCGCAGGGCGCGCGTCCCGCGGACGGCCTGGGCGCGCACCTCGTGCTCGGCCAGCTGCAGGCGGGACAGCACCATCTCGGCGTGCGGCAGCAGGGTCTCCCCGAGCTCGGTGAGGGTGGCGCCCCGAGGGCCGCGCTGCACGAGCATCGCGTCGAAGTGGCGTTCCAGAACGGCCAGATGATGCGTGACCGTCGGCTGCGAGTAGTGCAGCGAGCGGGCCGCGCCCGCCAGGGAACCCTCGTGGGCGATGGCGCGCAGAACGTGAAGATGCCGGATCTCAAGCATATAGATATTCTATGGACCCCCTTCGAGGAATGCATGATTCCTTGAATAGCTCTCGCCCCTCACACTGAGCGGCGTGAACAGCCCCAGCTCCCTAGCTCCCCGCCCCCTTACCGCCGGTACACACCAGGACCGCGCACCGTACGCAGAGGCGCTCCGCGCCCACGCCGACCGGTCCTGGGTCCGGCTGAACGTTCCCGGTCACGCCGCCGAGGCCACGCCCGGCCACCCGCTCGTGGAGGCGTTCGGCCCCGGTGTCCTTCGGATGGATTTCCCGCCCCTGCTCGAAGGACTCGACCTGGGCTCGGACACCCCGATGGACCAGGCCACGAGCTTGGCCGCCGAGGCCTGGGGCGCACGGCGCACCTGGTTCCTGACCAACGGCGCCTCGCAGGGCAACCAGACAGCCTCCCTGATCACCCCCATGCTCGGCCGCACCCTCATCGTGCAGCGCAGCGTGCATTCGAGCGTGATCGACGGGCTGGTCCTCTCCGGCCTCAAGTCCGCCTTCGTCCAGCCCTCCCTCGACACGGTCCAGGGGATCGCCCACGGCGTCACCGCCGAGGCCGTGGCGGAGACGATCGCCCGGCATCCCGACGCCGCCGCCGTGTACGTCGTCTCCCCGAGCTACTTCGGTGCCGTCGCCGACATCCGCGCCATCGCCGACGTGACCCACGCGGCCGGGATCCCGCTGATCGTGGACGAGGCCTGGGGCTCCCACTTCGGCTTCCACCCTGACCTTCCGGCCGGCGCGCTGTCCCAAGGGGCCGACCTGGTGACCTCCAGCACCCACAAGCTGGGCGGGAGCCTCACGCAGTCCGCGATGCTGCACCTGGGCGACGGGCCGTTCGCCGACCGCCTGGAACCCCTGATCGACCGCGCCTTCCGACTCGTGCAATCCACCAGTGCGAGCGCGCTGTTGATCGCCTCCCTGGACATCGCCCGCAGGAACCTGGCATCGGGACACGACGCGATCGGCGCCTCCGTGGAGGCCGCGGACAGAATCCGCCACGTCGTGCGGCGCATGGGCCGTCATGGAGTGGTCAGCGACGGCTTCGGCCGGTTCCCCGACATCGCGGCCGCGGACCCGCTGCGCGTCGCGATCGACACCAGGGCCGGTGGGATCAGTGGCCACGAAGCCCGCCAACGGCTGTTCCGCGACCACCAGATCATGGTCGAGGTGTCGACCGAGTCCGCCATCGTCGCGGTCGTGGGCGCGGGAAGCGCCCCGGACACCGAGCGGTTCCTGGAAGCGCTCCACACCCTCCCGCGCCCGCTCGACGATCAGCTCGACCGAGACCTTCGGCTGTCCCTGCCCACGCCTGGCGAGGCGGTGCTCACCGCACGCGAGGCCTTCATGAGCCCCGGCCGGGTCGTACCCGCGGTCGAGGCCGTGGGCCGGGTCTCCACGGACACCCTGGCCGCCTACCCGCCGGGAATCCCCAACGTGCTGCCCGGCGAGGTCATCACCTCCGAGACGGTGCGCTTCCTCCAACTCACCGCGGCCGCCCCGAACGGACACGTGCGGGGTGCGGTCGATCCGACCGTGGCCCACCTGCGCGTGGTCGACGCCTGAGCGGACGCTCGACCCGACGCCAGATCCGGCGCCCGGCCGAGGTCCGGCCGAGGTCCGATCCGGCGCCTGACCCGACGCCCGACCCGTACGTCCTCCCCCTCCTGCTCTTACTCCCCCGTTCCGCCGCCTTCCCCATTTCGCACGCTGCCGTGCCCACCGCCGAAGGAGTCCCCCGAGAAATGAACCGAGCCATCGCAAGACGCCGCATCGCCCCCGCCGTCATCGTCGCGACCACGGCCGCCGCCGTGCTCACCGGCTGCGGTGACCAGACCGCGGGCGGCTCCTCCTCCGGGGGTACGGGCAACGGCGCCGTCTCCGACGCCCCGCTCTTCTCCAAGCTGCCCGCCGACATCCAGAAGGCCGGCGTCATCAAGGTGGGTACGGACGCCACGTACGCGCCGATGGAGTTCAAGGAGGGCGACAAGATCGTCGGTGTCGACCCGGACATCGCCGCCGCCCTGTCCAAGCAGCTCGGTGTGAAGTTCGAGTTCGCCAGCGGCACGTTCGACACCCTGCTCACGTCGCTGACGACCGGCCGTACGGACGTCGTCATGTCGTCCGTGACCGACACCAAGGCACGCCAGGAGGGCCTGGACGACAAGGGCCAGAAGACCGGTGCCGGGGTCGACTTCGTCGACTACTTCATCGCCGGCTCCGTGGTGTACGTCCAGAAGGGCAACCCGCAGAAGGTCAGGTCGATCGAGGACCTGTGCGGGAAGGCGACCGCCGTGCAGCGTGGGACGACCTTCGAGACGGTGGCCAAGACCCAGTCGAAGGCCTGTGAGAAGGCGGGGAAGCCGGCCCTCAGGATCGAGTCGTTCCCGACCGACGCCGAGGCCCAGACCCGCGTCAAGGCGGGCGGCGCCGTCGCCGGTGTCAACGACTACCCGGTCGCCCTGCACCTGACGCGCACGGCCGGCGGCGGGAACGCCTTCGAGATCGTCGGCGACCAGATCGAGGCCGGCCCCTTCGGCATCGCGGTCGACAAGAAGGACACGCAACTGCGCGACGCCATCAAGGACGCGCTGAACGTGATCATCAACGACGGTACGTACAAGAAGGCACTGGACAAGTGGGGCGCCGGGTCGGGGGCGGTCACCTCCGCAGGCATCAACGGCGGCTCCTGAACCCCACGCACCGCTGAAGGGCAGTCGTTGTGACTGACAAGCTCGACAAGGTTCCCGACGGGGCGTCGCCCGCCCCGTCGGACCTCCCCCCGGAGGCCATCAAGGCCATCCCGGTCCGCCACTACGGACGCTGGGTCGCCGGCGTCTTCGTGGTCGCACTCCTGGTCCTCCTCGGCTACGCCTTCTCCCAGGGCAACGTCCGCTGGGCCACCGTGCCGGAGAAACTCTTCGACTCCACCATC